>DBEZHA010000032.1:0-22355 GCA_048189585.1 Collinsella sp.
GAACTGCGGCGGGGGTTCTTTCGTTCTGCGGAGTGTCCGCGAAGGTTAGCCCTCAGATCCTGCTACGACTACGTCCTCGGATTGTGTGGGCGGATGAAGGACGTAGTTGGCCGGGTATTCCGTCCCCTTCGCTGTTTCGCGGCTTTGCCGCGAAACCTCGCGCCACTTTGGGGATGGATGGGGGACTTGGCTGTTGCCGCCTTTTCGGAGCCCTTCTTTATTCCTTATGCTGGATGAAAAGCCCCTTGTTTTTGCAGGGGTGCATACTCGACTTATAAGTGCATAGAATCTCGTATAGCGCGAGTAAGATATCGCGCTGTCCGTTTTGTGTTTAGCAGAGATGTAGTTTGCATAATCCGACATAATCCTTGCTGCATTTAAATAAAGTTGCACGTAAATGGCGTAGATATGTCTGAGCTGGTGTTCTGTACGCTGAGCGGACAAAAACGACCGTTCACCGTTCCGCTATTTTCAAAATGAATAAAATGAGCGATAAAGAGAATATAAACCTTAATAAACTCGCGTATCGCACGGACGCGGGTTATTAATGGGTTGTAGGCCTTTTACAGAAAGGATTCCAGCAATGTCTAAGCCTCTTGGCAAGCCCGATCGTATTGTCGTCGCCCTTGGCGGCAACGCCCTCGGCAACAACCCCGTCGAGCAGATCGAGGCCGTGAGCAACACCGCCCACGCTCTCCTCGGTCTCATCGAGCAGGGCAACGAGATCATCATCACCCACGGCAACGGCCCGCAGGTCGGCATGATCCAGAACGCCTTCGCCGCTGCCCACGACGCCATCGGTACCCCCGAGATGCCGCTGCCCGAGTGCGGCGCCATGTCCCAGGGCTACATTGGTTATCACCTGCAGCAGGGCATCGGCCGCGAGATGCACAAGCGCTATAAGCGTTGGCACGCCGCCACCGTCGTCACCCAGATCGAGTGCGATCCGGATGATCCCGCGTTCAAGAACCCGACCAAGCCGATCGGCCCCTTCTACACCGAGGAGCAGGCCAAGGAGTTCATGGCCGAGGATCCCTCCAAGGTCTTCGTCGAGGATTCCGGCCGCGGCTGGCGTCGCGTCGTCGCTTCCCCCGATCCCAAGAAGATCGTCGAGGCTGACTCCATCCTCAACCTGCTCGACAACGAGTTCATCGTCATCGCCTGCGGTGGCGGCGGCATCCCCGTCGTCCGCGACTACGAGAACAAGGGCTGCTACAAGGGCGTTCCCGCCGTCATCGACAAGGACCTGGGCGGCGAGCTGCTGGCCGAGGACTGCGACGCCGACGTTCTGTTCCTGCTGACCGCCGTTGAGCATGTCGCCATCAACTTTGGCAAGCCCAACCAGGAGGAGCTCGAGGACCTCACCGCCGACGAGGCCGAGCGCCTGGCCGACGAGGGCCAGTTCGGCAAGGGCTCCATGGAGCCCAAGGTCCGCGCTGCCATCAAGTTCGCCCGTTCCCGCAAGGGCCGCACCTGCATCATCGGCGCTCTGGACAAGGCCGCCGAGACCATGGCCGGCCTCTCCGGTACCCGCATTCACGAGTAGTCTCTACTCTGTTGCCTCTCTCGTGGGCGCCAGGCAAAGCGCCCACAAACTAGCCTCTCTTCCTGAGCCCCGCAGTCCGCTCCGGCTGCGGGGCTTTTGCTATTCACCTAGTCATTGGGGACAAACCCGGCACTTGGGGACGGTCCTTTCCTGCCGGCAGCTTGGGACAGTCCTTAATAGTCATTGGGGACGTTCTTAAACGACTAGCCAAACAAGAACGTCCATTACAGTCGAAATTGTCAGCCTGGGACCATCTCGGGCTACGATTGAGGCGCGCCCAGAACGGGCCGCCGACCGGGCGCCCGCGCACGGCCGAACGTCCCTGCCCCCGAGAGGGCCTGTTGGGTGCTGCCGGCGCGGGGCGCGCCGCCCCCGACGGCTGATAGGAAAGTGCCGGGCAGGTGCCGCGGCTGGTAATGTGAGTGCCGAGGGGGAGGCCATCCGGTCGAACGACTACCGGAAGGATACCACCGTGAAAGCGCCATCCACCAGACCCGCGGCCGTGCTCGGCCTGGACGTCGGCAAGTCGTCGCACTGGGCCTGCCTGATCGACCGCGACGGGGAGGTGCTGGCCAGCGCCCCCGTCCGCAACAGGGAGGCCGAGCTCGACGCGCTGTTCGCCTCCGCGCCCGCCGGCACGCTCGTCGTCGTCGACCAGTTCCGCAACATAGGGTCCCTCGCCGTGAGGCGGGCCCGCGCCGCGGGGCTCGGGGTCGCCTACCTGCCCGGGCTCGCCGCCAGCCGCGCCGCGGGCCTGTTCGCCGGCGAGGCCAAGACCGACGAGCGCGACGCCGCGGTGATCGCGCGGACCGCCCTGGGCGTGCCGGACTCCCTGTCGGGGGTCCCGGGCCGCGGCGAGGCCCTCGAGGCCGCCCGCGCCCTCTCGTCGCAGCGCGACCACGTCGTCGCCTGCGCGACCAGGGACAAGAACCGCCTGCGCGCGGTGCTGCTCGAGTCCTGCCCGGCCCTCGAGGCCGCGGTCGACCTGTCGGACCGGCGGTGGCTGGAGCTGCTCACCGTGCCCGGCATCGGCCCGAGGACCGCGGCGCAGCTCGCGGTGTCGGTCGACATCGGGAGGTTCCCGGACCACGACCACCTGGCCTCGTACTGCGGCATAGCCCCGAGGGTGAGGAGCTCCGGCACGTCGGTGAGGTCGGTCAGGGCGTCCAGGCGCGGCGACGCGAGGCTCAAGTCCCTGCTGATCTTCTCGTGCAACAGCCTGGTGAGGTCCTCGGGGCGCTACGGCGAGTACTACCGGGCCTGCAGGGCACGGGGCATGGGGCACGGGCGGGCGCTCAAGGCCGTCGCGAGGAAGCGGCTCAGGGCGATATACGCCGTGATGCGCGACCGGGTGCCCTACCGGGAGTAGCCCCGACGGTTGACAAAACTATAGGAACACCCAACGACTACTCATTTAAGTCTGTCCCCAATGACTGCCCAATGGCTGGGAAGGCGCATCCCACACCGACGCATTGCCTTCGGGCCCTCTCCCCAGGCTCTCCATAGCTCAGCTGGACTCCCCGCAACCTGTTCCGAGTTGGCGGAACGAGCGCGACGTGGAGTGTCATTCTTTACCGCGTTAGACTAGACGCAGGGAAAGGAGGAGGACATGGATGCTCGCGTCAAGCAGCTTGTAAATATGATCGAGGACGCTCAGCCTGTCGCTGTCGCGGTACTTGCCAAGCGTCTCGAGGTAAGCGAGCGCGCCGTGAGAAACTATATCCATCGCGCAAACGACAACCTTGCAGGGGTTGCACGCATCGTTGGCAGCAAGGGGCAGTATCGTATCGATGTTGCACGTGCAGATGAGCTTGCTCGCTTGCTAGACGGTGCGGCTCTGGCCCATCCGGGCATTCCTGATACGCGCGACGGCCGTGTGTCCTTCCTTCTTAACGACCTCCTCATGCGGTCCCAGTGGGTGACGATTGAGGAGTATGCGGATTTACTCTACGTTTCGGCGCGAACTCTGTCCAATGACATGCGTCTGGTAGAGCAGAAACTCGCCCAATTTGACTTAACGCTCGAAAAGCGCCCACGCTACGGAATCCGCGTTGCGGGCGGGGAGTCGCAGCGGCGCCTGTGCCTGGCCTCGCTGGTGAGGCCCGTGTTGCCCGACACCGACGATGCAAAGCTCGCCGAGCGCCTGCGGGCCATCGCCGCATGTGTGGACGATGCTCTGACGGCCTCGCCCGTCACGGTGAGCTCGCTGGCATCCCGCAATCTCATCATGCATCTTTACATTGCTCTTGGCCGCATCGAGCAGGGCTGCTATGTCCCAGCTGCAGAATCGGACGTTCAAAAACTGGAGGGAACGCGCGAATACGCCGCGGCTTTCCAGATTGCCGCAAACATCAAGGATGCCCTGGGCGTGAGCATGCCCCGAGAAGAGGTTGCCTTTATCGCAATCCATTTGCTCGGCAGGGGCACGGGCGTGCCCGAGAAGGGCTCTGCCGTTATCTCGGACGAGATGTGGGAGATTGCTTCCGAGATGGTACGTGCGGTCAACGATGAGTTTAGGTTTGACTTTAGCGGCGATCTTGAACTTCGCATGAACCTTGCTCGGCATATCGGCCCTCTGGGCTATCGCCTTGAATATCACATGCATATGGATAACCCCATGCTGTCCGATATCAAGACGAGGTTTCCGTTGGCCTATTCGATGGCAGCTGGCACCTCGCAGGTACTCGAGCGTCATTTTGGCAGCCAGCCCTCTGATGAAGAGCTCGGCTACATCGCCATGGCATTTGCCCTGGCCCTCGAGCAGCAAGCCGACCAGCCGCGTCGCAAACGCATCCTGATCGTGTGCGCCTCGGGAGCGGGAAGCGCCCGTATGCTCGAGCACCAGTACCGCAAGCAGTTTGGCATGTATATCGATTCGATTGAGACATGCGATGTCGCCCGCGTGGGAACGTTCGATTTTTCGCATATCGACTACGTGTTCACAACGGTGCCGCTCAACGTCAAGTTGCCCGTGCCCGTCCGCGAGGCCGATTTCTTCTTGGAGACGAGCGATGTCAACGCTATCCGCAAGGTGCTGAGCGACGACACTGCGCAATCGGACTCCGTGAGCTCTTTCTTTAGCCGTGCCCTGTTCTTCAACCGCGTTGAGGCGTCGTCGAAGCAGGCCGTTCTCCGATATCTCTCCGAGCGCGCCGTCGAGAGCGGCCGTGTCGATGCCCAGTTTGCCCAAGAGGTCGCCGAGCGCGAGAGCGCGAGCGCCACCTCGTTTGGCAATGGGGTAGCCATGCCCCATGGGATGCATCCCTTGAGCGCCGAGGCCTTTGTTACCGTGGGCCTGCTCGAACATCCCATTCTTTGGGACGAATACGGCCATGAGGTCGATATCGTCTTTATGGTGTCGTTTGCCCGGTCGGGCGGCGATGAGGCGCGGATCTTGAGCTCACTGCTCGCCGAGATCTTTATGGACCGCCAGGGGGTCGAGCGCCTACGCGAGCGCCGGTCCTGGCATGAGCTGATGGCGCTTGTGCAAGCGCATACGGCTTAAGACTTCTTTTGTCGATGACCCTGTCAGTCTACCTGCAATAAACCTCGAGGATTGCGGGCGGGAGATAGGCGTTTCGAATATTCAAGTACAAACCAAACATCACGGGAGAGGAGACCGTTATGGACGATCAGGGAACCGAGATGGTTTCGTTTCAGCTGGTCGCTGCAGCGGGAGAGGCACGCAGCCTTGCCTTCGAAGCCCTTGAAAAGGCAAAGGCGGGGGATTTTGACGCCGCCGCCAAACTCATGAAGCAGTCAAAGGATGCGGGAATCAAGGCTCACCACATCCAAACGCAGCTGCTTTCGACTGAGGCAGCGGGCGAGCATCTGTCGGTGGATGTGTTGCTGGTCCATGCTCAGGACCACCTCATGTGCTCCATGCTTGCTCAGGAGCTCGTGCAGGAGCTGATCTGCCTGTATGAGCGCACTGCAACCAAGAACGCCTAGCGGCGTGCGGTGACTATCCAACCAATCAATGCGAAGGGAATCCCTTATGAAGATCCTTCTTGTTTGCGCAGCTGGTCTGTCTACAAGCATTCTGATGAAGAAACTCGAGAAATATGCGGAGCAAAACGGCATCGAGCTCGATATCGATGCGGTGGGTATCGGCGAGTATCAGGAGACGTGCGCCAATTATGACGTGCTGCTCTTGGGGCCGCAGGTGTCCTACCAGCTCAACACCGTCAAGCAGGGGAGCGGTAAGCCGACCGCGGTCATCCCCGCACAGGACTACGGCATGGGCAACGCCGCCAACGTGCTGGCACTCGCCCAGTCGCTGTTGGGTTAGGAGGCAACCATGGAGAAGTTCATGACCCTGCTTCAGGAAAAACTGACCCCTATCGCCAATTTCTGCGGCACCGAGCGCCACTTTGCCTCCATGCAAAAGGGCTTTATGAGCGCGATCAGCTTCATCTTGGTATCTGCCGTCTTTATGATCCTCGCCAACCCGCCGGTCACGGCCGACCTGGTGGCGCAGGGCGGGTTCTGGTCCGTCTTTGGCCCTTGGCTCGATTTTGCCACGGCCAATAAGCTCACGCTGCTCATTCCCTTCAACATGACGATGGGCATACTGTCGGTGATCGTGACGTTCGCAATCGCCTATAACCTGGCGGGCACCTACAAGATGCCCAAGCTTAACGCCGGCATGACCTCGCTGGTGATGTTCCTGATCGCCGCGGCGCCGTCGTCCTACTACCAGCTTGCTGACGAGTCCGTGCTCCAGGCGGTCCCCTGCACCTATCTGGGTGCGCAGGGCCTGTTTACCGCCATCATCGTTGCCTTGGTCTCCGTCGAGGTCACGCGCTTCTGCCAGACCAAGGGCATCACCATCAAGATGCCCGATGGCGTGCCGCCGTTTTTGTCCGAAACCTTTGGCGCCATCGTACCTATGCTCGCCAACATCCTCATCTTCTTTGGCGGCAACCTGCTGATCCAGATGATCGATCCCGCGCTGTCCATCCCCTCGGTTATCGAGAAGCTGCTCGCTGCCCCGCTTTCCGTCGCAGTTGACTCTGTGCCCGGCGCACTGCTTATCTGCTTCATGACGCTGCTGTTTTGGTGCTTTGGCGTCCACGGCAACATGATCGTAATGCCCATCACCGCCCCGGTCACGCTTGCCGCCTTTGCCGCCAACGCCTCGCTCTATGCTGCCGGGCAGCCGCTTGAGTTCCACCCGGCGCTCATGTCGTTGGCCATCAACCTCATCGGCGGCACGGGTAATACGTTCTCTTTTGTGGCGCTCTGCGCGTTTAGGGCAAAGTCGCAGCAGCTCAAGGCATTTGGCAGGGCATCGATCGTGCCGAGCTTCTTCCGTATCTCCGAGCCCGCGATCTTCGGCGCGCCCATCATCTTCAACCCGATCCTCATGATTCCGTTTGTGCTAGGCGGCATGATCTCGGCCCTGCTGTATTGGGGTGCGGTCTCACTGGGTCTTGTCTCTAACTTCTACATCTTGGTGAGCGGCACGTTCCCCATCTTCGTTCAGGGCTTTGTCCAGTGCCTCGACCCGCGCATCTGGGTGTTTACGATCGTTTTGATCGTGGTCATGGCTGTGGTCTGGTACCCGTTCTTTAAGGTGTACGATAACCAGCTCCTGGCTCAGGAGCAGGAGAACGCCGCGGCAGCTTCTGCCGAGGATGCTGAGTAGCATGAGTTACTTTGACAGAACGTCTGCCGCCGGTATGCCCGAGGGCTTTTTGTGGGGTGGTGCCCTCGCCGCCAACCAGGCCGAAGGGGGCTGGAACGAGGGCGGCCGCGGCATGTCGCACTCCGACCTGATCCCACAGGGTTCCGACCGCTGGGATGTAATGTTTGGCAGGCAAAAGCCCGTGGACGATCCGGACAGGCTGTATCCATGCCGCTGGGGCAACGACTTCTTCCATCATTGGCACGAGGATGTCGAGCTCTTTGCCGAGATGGGCTTTAAGTGCCTGCGTCTTTCAATTTGCTGGAGCCGTATTTTTCCCACAGGGATGGAGACCGAGCCCAACGGCGAGGGCTTGGAGTTTTACCGTCAGGTATTCGAGGCGCTGCGCGAGCATGGAATCGAGCCGCTTGTGACGCTGTCGCACTACGACTATCCGTTGGCTCTGGTCGAGCGCTATGGTGGCTGGCAAAGCCGAGAGATGATCGAGCGGTATGCGCACTACGTCGAGACCGTCGGACGCGCGTACCAGGGCCTCGTGCGTTATTGGCTTACGTTCAACGAGATCAACAGCGTGGCGCTGTCCTATCTCAACGCGGGTGTCACGCTCGAGGATGAGCGTGACCGTGCAGCCGTGACCGCGGCGTTCTCGCACCATATGTTTATGGCGAGCGCTCGCGCTGTCGAGATTCTGCACAAGATCGATCCCGCAAACAAGGTGGGTTGCATGGTCGCTGCCGGTGCGACCTATCCGTACCGTTGTGCGCCCGAGGACGTATGGCTTGCGTATGAGGAGGACCGCGGCCGCTACTTCTACACAGACGTGATGGCTGCGGGCGCCTATCCTGCTTGGAAGCTGCGTGCACTCGAGAAAGAGGGTGTTCACGTGCCCTTTGAGCCGGGCGATACGGAGTATCTGGCAGAGCATACGGTCGACTTCATCTCGTTCTCGTACTATTGCTCGCGCTTGGTGTGCGCCGATGATCAGGTGATCGCCGAGAAGGCGGAGGGCAACGTGTTCCCGACGTTGCGCAATCCGTACCTCAAGGATAAAGAGACTGCCTGGAAGTGGCAGATCGATGCGCTGGGTTTGCGCGTGACGCTTGCCGGCTACCACGATCGTTACCATCTTCCGCTCTTTATCGCCGAGAACGGTGTGGGCGGACTCGATGCGCTGGAAGACGGCAAAGTCCACGATGCGTATCATATTGATTACCTGCGAAGGCATATTCTTGCGCTGCGCGATGCAATTGTCGAGGACGGTGTTGACCTGATGGGATACACGCCGTGGGGCTGTATCGATTTGGTGTCGGCCTCGACGGGGCAGATGAAGAAGCGCTATGGCTTTGTTTATGTTGATGCCGATGATATGGGCAAAGGCACGTTCGATCGCTACCGAAAGGACAGCTTCTGCTGGTACCAAAAGGTCATTGCATCAAATGGCGAGGACTTGAGTTAACTCTTGCAGGTCTGTTGCCCCCGCGGTCCGCTTCGGCCGCGGGGGCTTTTGTTATTTACCTAGTCCCCGATGAGACCCTCATTCTGTGGGTAGTCATTGGACGTTCTTAAACGACTAGTCATTTAAGTCTGTCCCCAATGACTGCGGAAACCCGGCACCTGGGGACGTTCCTTTTCTGCCGGCAGCTTGGAACAGTCCTTAAAGCCCGCATCAATCAACTGCGGAAAGCGCATCCCAGAATGAGCGTCCAACATGGGACATGGTTTCCCTTGAGGGCCTCAACCGGAAAATGCATCCCGGAATGTTGCCGGAAAGTGGAACGTAGTTTCCCAAACAGGCCGTGCGCGGAAAGTGCATCTCGCTATCGAACTTCAAAGCGGGATGCATTTTCCGTGCCAGCAGTTCCGGGCAGCCAGAGACCACTCATTTAAGTCTGTCCCCAACGACTAGTAGTAGGCCCACATGGCTTCGACTTCGTTGAGGACCTCTACGACGCCCCAGCGTCGGGCGCTGCGGCTGGCCGAGTTGGGATCGAAGACTTCAATCTGGTCGGCGTCGTCAATACCGTAAAGTACAATGTAGTGGCCCACGTTGGTAAAGGTGCCCGGCCGAACGGCGGCGATGACGGGCGCTCCCGAACGCAGCGCCTGAGTCATCGAGTCGCGATCGTTATGAAGCTCCGTTCCGTTAAGTCCCAACTGCCACGCACCGCTCGTCATAAACGACCATTCGGTTGCACCGGTGGGGGCGTAATTGCCTGCCTCGGAAAGCGCGCACATATTGACGGGGGTCATATCGGTGCGTCCTGTCTTAAAGATATAGACCATGGTGAGGCACGTAGGCCCGCAGGCATTTTGGCGGATGGTACCGCCGGCGTAAGGCAGCTCCGACCATGCAGGGTCGATCTGATAGATATGGGGCATCGTGCCGGCTTGCCATTGCGAGCGCGGGGTCGAAAAGGCGAAAGAATAACCGGGCGCGACGGGGGCCTTGAGCAGCTTGTCCTCGGCGGTGGGCTCGAGACCGGCCGAGCCGTGGGACATACAGGAGCTCATAAGCACAAAGACCAGACAGATGAGGATAGAGCACAGTGCGAGGCAAAGCCGACGAGCCGGCAGGGCGGGGGCATTCACGTACGATGTCGAGCGGTAGGGCTTGCCGTCGCGTCCGCCTTGGGGATGCGAAAAGAAGCGGTTGATATGGCTGCCGGGCTGACGTGCGCCGTTGCGGCGCAGTTGCGGAACCTCGGCTTGGCGCTGTCGAGTGCGCGCGCCCAAGCGGCTATCTTGCTGTGCGCTTGTGCCCGTGCTCGGACGGCCACTCTGCCGTGTTCTGTTTGTCTGCTGCCGAGACGAAGGCCTGGGTTGCTCTTGAGGGCGTTGCGGATTGCTGCTCGTGGCACTTCTGGGCGTCGGCGTGGTGCGGCCAGCAAGGCGAACGCTTTGTCGCCGTTGATCACCGTCGTTGTATCCGTATGCCATTCGTACCGCCTTGTCTCATGTATAACCTGTCTATCCTACAAAAAAGATGTGCAACAAATGGGTCCGCGCGTCAAAAGCTCGGTAAACGGTACGAAAGGCGCAAAACACACGGCCTCAAAAACATCTCTATATGCGTCCGATGAGCGTACGCCCGTCGGACGGGCGACAACAATGAGCGGCAAACCGTGCCGTTCGTCCCAAAAACGGTGCCGCTCGTTTTGCAGTTCTGCCTTCGGTCGAGCTGCGAGCGGCGCTGCTGCGCCAAGGCCGTATCTTAAAGCCATGGAATAAAAGCGCGCGGCAAAACAGACCGCGCAAGGGGTGACGTCAAGGGGCGTCAAAAAGGAAAGGAGGGGAACAATGGCGGACAAGAACGCAGAAGTTGCAGTCGAGGATAACGGCGGCATGAAGAAAACGCTTTCGCTCTGGAACTTCTTCACCATCGGTTTCGGTGCCATCATCGGTACCGGTTGGGTTCTGCAGGTCGGCGACTGGATGGTCGTGGGCGGCGGTCCCGTTCCCGCTATGATCGCATTCCTCTTGGGTGCAATCTTCCTCGTGCCCGTCGGAGCTGTTTTCGGTGAGCTCACGGCTGCTATCCCCATCTCGGGCGGCATCGTCGAGTATGTCGATCGTAGCTTTGGCCGTACGCTGAGCTACATCACCGGATGGCTTTTGGCCCTGGGCAACGGTATCCTGTGCCCGTGGGAGGCCATCGCCATTTCGACCCTCGTGTCCGAGATGTTCGGCAGCCTGCCCGGTCTTGAGTGGCTGCGCGCCGTCAAGCTCTACACCATCCTGGGGGCCGACGTTTACCTGTTCCCGACGCTGATCGCGCTCGGCTTTGCAGTTTACGTCATCTTCCTCAACTTCCGTGGTGCCAGCTCGGCCGCCAAGCTTCAGGCCTTCCTGACCAAGGCTCTGCTCTGCGGCATGCTGCTCGCCATGGGCGTCTCGCTGTTCACCGGCTCGCCGGACAACGCCATGCCCGTGTTCTCCCAGGTCGCCGGCGCTGGCGGCGGCAAGGCCGCTACCGAGAGCTCCAGCCTGTTTGCCGGCATCGTGTCGGTCCTGGTTCTGACGCCGTTCTTCTACGCCGGCTTCGACACCATTCCTCAGCAGGCTGAGGAAGCAGCCGAGGGCCTCAACTGGAACAAGTTCGGCAAGATCATCTCCTTGGCTCTGCTGGCCGCCGGCGGCTTCTACATGGTCTGCATCTACTCGTTCGGCACCATCCTCGACTGGCATGAGTTTGTTAAGAGCCCGGTTCCCGCGCTCGCCTGCCTCAAGGGCATCAACATGCTCCTGTACCTGGCCATGCTCGTCATCGCCACGCTTGGACCCATGGGCCCGATGAACTCCTTCTACGGCGCCACGAGCCGCATCATGCTCGCCATGGGCCGCAAGGGCCAGCTGCCCGAGCAGTTCGCCGAGGTCGACCCCAAGTCCGGCGCTCCCAAGCTCGCCTGCGTCGTTCTGGGCGCCATCACCGTCGTCGGTCCGTTCCTGGGCAAGAACATGCTCATCCCTCTGACCAACGTGTCGGCTCTCGCCTTCATCTTCTCCTGCGGCATGGTCGCCCTCGCTTGCCTGCGCATGCGCTTCACCGAGCCCGACCTGCCTCGTCCCTACGAGGTGCCCGGCGGCAAGTTTGGCATCGGCCTCGCTATCGCTGCCTGCGCCATCATCATCGGCCTGCTCGTGATTCCGTTCTCTCCCGCCTCCCTCAACATGGTGGAGTGGAGCATCGTGATCGGCTGGCTGGCCGTCGGCCTGGCTCTCATGGCCTTCACCAATTCCCGCAAAAAGTAACGCCGAGCCGGGGCGGATCAGGTGCGCGGGACCCTCTCTTCCGCGCACCGAACCCGGCACCACTTGGGTAGCTTTGTGAGGCCTTAACCCAACACGGCCTCGCCCACTATATGGATCCATAAGGAGGAACCATGTCCACTAAGTATGCAATCGTTGGCGGCAAGCTCATCGACGGTACCGGTGCCGAGCCGGTCGAGAACTCCCTCGTTCTCGTCGACGACAACGGCAAGATCGAGTACGCCGGCGCCATGCAGGACCTTCCCGAGGGCGTTGAGGTCATCGACGCCGCCGGCAAGACCGTCCTTCCCGGCCTGATCGACACCCACCTGCACTTCTCGGGCAACTTGACCGACGATGACACCGACTGGGTCATGCAGCCGCTCCTCGAGAAACAGGCCGTCGCCGTCAAGCAGGCCTACGACTGCCTCACCCACGGCCTCACCACCGTCTGCGAGATCGGCCGCTTTGGTATCCAGATCCGTGACTGCATCGACAAGGGCGTCTTCAAGGGCCCGCGCGTTCTGGCCACCGGCCTTGGCTTCTGCCGCGTTGCCGGCCACGGCGACTCCCACCACTGCAGCCAGGAGCTCAACAAGGAATCGCACCCCTGGGGCGATCAGGTCGACGGTCCTTGGGATCTGCGCAAGGCCGTCCGCCGTCGCCTGCGCGAGAACCCCGATGCCATCAAGATCTGGGCTACCGGTGGCGGCATCTGGCGCTGGGACTCCGGCCGCGACCAGCACTACTGCTCCGAGGAGATTCAGGCCGTGGTCGAAGAGGCAAAGATGGTCGGCATCCCCGTGTGGAGCCACTGCTACAACAACCACGCCGCTGCCTACGATTCCGTTCGCTTTGGCTGCGAGCAGCTGATTCACGGCTTCGATATCGATGAGCGCACCATGGACCTCATGGCCGAGCAGGGCACCTTCTTCACTCCGACGATCGCCTTCCTGCCCACCTGGTACGCCACCTATCCGCCCGTCTACGTTCCCGAGCTGCACGACAAGTACGAGGGCACTCTGGTCGAGAAGGAGCTGCAGCGCAACTACGACTGCCTGCGCGAGGCCAAGAAGCGCGGCGTCGTCATGACGATCGGCTCCGACTCCTTCTCCTTCGTCACCCCGTACGGCACTTGCTCCATCGAGGAGATGTACGAGTTCGTCGACAAGATCGGCTTCACTCCGGTCGAGACCATCACCTGCGCCACCCTCAACGGTGCCAAGATGTGCCACATCGAGGACGAGACCGGTTCCATCGAGGCCGGCAAGTGCGCCGACCTGCTGGTCGTCAACGGTGACGTCGCCGCCGACATCCACGTGCTCAACACCGACAACATGGACGTCATCATGAAGGATGGCTGGATCGTCGAGGCTGGCACCTTTGGCGAGGCCAACAAATACAGCGCCTAAGATACCGTTTGTCGATGGCTGGATGTAAAACACAGTTTTTGATTGCATAATGCAATGGAGAGGGTCGCTTGCGGCCCTCTTTATTGCTATGGGGTGCGTCAGTAAGAAGGAGATGACGGTGGATCTCAATAGGCTGATTCTGGGCAAGAGCTACAACTCTACCAAGGTCTTTCGTACCGCTCAGCATGTGGTTCAAGCCATCTTGCTCGGTATCGTCGTTCCGCTGCTTATCCTGCTGCTCATCTGGGATCTAACCGATAATCCCAATCCCGTTCCGGCCGTTGTCGTCATTGCCGGCTTGGTCATGCTGTGCTTCTTCTTCTCGTACGTCTTTGTCGTTCCCGACGACCTCACATCGAGCGCTACCGACCGCACGCTCGCCATCGCGTCGAAAATATTCGCCTTCACGTCGCGCGGCCTTACGCCCGAAGCTGCCCTGGGCGCCTCTAAGATCATCCTGTCCGAAACTATCGCCTCTGCCATCTGCTTTACCGACGGCAAGCAGGTGTTGGCAAGCTGGGGCGAGGACTCGGCAAAATGCCCCGCGGGCACCCCGGTGGTGCTGCGGACTACGCTCAACGTGATCAACAGCGGTGAGCAAAGCGTGTTCTCGCGCGATGCCTCGACCGAGACGGGTGGCTACTTTCCGCGCCTGCGCGCCGGTATTGTCGCACCGCTTACCGTGCGCGGGCATTGCGTGGGCACGCTCGAGCTGTATTATCCCCGTCTGAGCAGCATCGATATGCGCCAGACGGCGCTTGCCTCGGGCTTTGCCGACCTCATTTCCACGCAGCTTGCGAGCTTTGAGCTCGAGCGCCAGGACGAGCTTACGGCCCGTGTGGAGCTGCGCGCCTTGCAATCGCAGGTCGATCCTCATTTTCTATTCAATACCATTAGCACGATCGTGTCGCTTGTGCGAACCGAGCCCGACAAGGCGCGATCGCTGCTGATCGACTTCTCCAACTACTATCGTCAGACGCTTTCTGATTCCGATACGCTCACCACGCTCGAGCACGAGGTGGAACAGGGTACTCGCTATATCAATCTTATGCAGGCTCGTTATGGTGACGGCCGTCTGCGCGTCTCGGTCGATATCGACTTTGAGGTGCGCGATTGCATGGTGCCGCCGTTTATCTTGCAGCCGTTGCTCGAAAACTGCATCAAGCACGCGCAGCGCGAGACCGAGCCGCTTTCTATTCGTGTTAGGGCTTTCGAGACCGATGACGGTTTGGAGATCATCGTCGAGGACGATGGCATCGGTATGAGCGAAGAGGTCTGCGCGCATCTGTTTGAGCAACATCGCCGAGAGGAGCCCGAGAGCATTACCGCTGACGGCTCCGTCAAGCGAGGTTGCGGCCTGGCGCTCTTCAACGTGCTTCAGCGCATCCATTTCTTTTACGGAGAAGATTCCGGCATGCGCGTGAAGTCCCAGGAGGGCGTGGGAACGCAGGTCATCGTCGAGCTGAACGGCGAGCCGCATGAGCCCGCGCCGTTGACGGCGTAGCACGCGGTTGGATTGAGAGAAAAAGAGGGGAAGCACATATGTCCGAAGGCTGGAACATCTTGGTGGTTGATGACGAGCCTCCCATTAGGGCTGAGCTACGCTATCTGTTGGAAAAGGATGCGCGTGTGGGCCAGATTGCCGAGGCGGGCAATGTCACCGAAGCCGTGGAGTCGATTCTGTCGAACAAGCCCGACGTGTTGTTTTTAGACATTACCATGCCCGGTCGCTCGGGAATTGAGCTTGCCGAGACGCTGCAGAACCTAAAGACGCCGCCGGTCGTGGTGTTTGTGACGGCGTTTGCCGAGTTTGCCGCCGATGCGTATAACCTTGATGCGGTCGACTATGTCGTCAAGCCGGTCGAGGACGCACGCCTGTCAAAGGCACTCGACAAGATCGAGGCAGCCTTGGGTGCCCGTCGTGTTATCCACGCTCCGCGCCAGCCTTTACGTCTGACGGTGGACCGCAGGGGCAAAAAGGTGTTCATTCCCGCCGCAGACGTCTGCTACTTTGAGGCGCGCGCCGATTTTTGCAACGCCATCTGCGCCGAGGGAACGTACCTGATCAATGAGTCGATCTCTTCGCTCGAGCGTCGCTTGGGCTCCGAGGGCTTTATTCGCGTTCATCGCAGCTATCTGGTCAATTTGGAAGACGTGCACAATGTTGAGATTGGCTCCACGGGGTTGATGGAGCTCAGGCTCGACCGCGTGAGCTCGACGGTACCGGTGTCCCGTCGTCGTGCCGCCGAGGTCAAGTCGCACCTGGGGCTTGCGTAAAAGGCTTGCGTGCCGTCGTTTACCATCGCAGGTTTGGCATGGGCGCGCGGTGGGCATAATGGGTGGCATCGAATGAAATCGAAAGGATCATTATGCCCGCGCTTATCACCCATCATCTGTTTGGCGAGGAAAGCATCGACCGTCTTCCACAGGGCGTCATCACGTCCGATGAAGAGCGCATTGCCTTTATCTTGGGCAACCAAGGCCCCGACCCGTTCTTCTTTCACATTCTGACACCGCGTGTTTCCGACTGCACGCTGCTGGCGCAGGTCATGCATCGCTCGCGCATGTCTCGCCAGTTCGCGTGCCTGCGCGACGGCGTGTCACATCTGCTGCCGCGCGACGCCAGCTTGGGTCGCGCCTTTGCGCTGGGCCTGCTGTCTCATTACGTGCTCGACCGCAACGCCCATCCCTTTGTCTATGAGCAGCAGTTTGGCATCGTGGAGTCCGATTCAGAGCTTGAGGATTCGAGCAGTCAGGTCCATGCCGTGATCGAGAGCGATCTGGATGTACTGATGCTGCAGCTTAAACGCGATGGCGCTACGGTTGACGATTACCCGCCGGCGGGCGAGATCGTTACCACCGACCGTATCAATCGCGCTGCCGGCGTACTGATGAGCTATGTTGCCGGACGCGTGTACGGCATTGACATTCCGGCGGGGGAGTACGGTGCCGCCGTTGCCAATATGCAGCGACTTTACCGCGCGATTGAGCCGGCCGGCTCCGCAAAGACGCGCGCGATCTCGCTGGTTGAGGGCTTGGTGCACGACTACTCGCTGCTCGACGGCCTTGCCCATCGCGTGACGACGGAGCTGCCCGAGCGCACCGGTAACCTGGGCCATCTGACATGGAAGAATCCCTTTACCGACGAGGTCTCGAACGAGAGTTTCCCCGAGGTCTTTGATCGCGCGCTGGTCGATTACGAGTGCACGGTCGCACGTTTTATCGAGACCGGTGACATGGATGCCGTGACCGGCCACATCAACTACAGCGGTCGCGTGCTCGAAGCCGATGAGGAGTTCGACCGCGAGGAATAGGGCCTGTGCGTGCCCCTTTGCCGAATCCTTACCGGTGCTTCTGGACAATTGGGGTACGATGAACTAACTGCATATCGGGCGAATACGAAGGGTCCCTGTCCATGAAATACACCAAGCTCGAGCGTAACTGGGTTATGTATGATGTGGGCAATTCGGCCCTTGTGCTGCTCAATACCTCGGTGGTGCCCATTTACTTTAACGCCATCAATATCGGCGCTTCCTCGGCCGACCTGGTGGTCGCCTGGGGCAATGCGCAGACGATCGCCTCGCTGGTCATCGCCATGCTCATGCCCATTCTGGGCGCGCTTGCCGACTACGCTGGCAACAAGATCAAGTTCTTCTTGGGCTTCTTCCTCACGGGCCTGGTGCTTTGCCTGGCGCAGGCTATCCCAATGTCCGCCATGGCATTTTTGACCGTGTACGTGCTGTGCACCATCGGCCTTAACTCTTCTATGACGTTCTACGACGCCATGCTGCCCGACATTACCACCGACGAGCGCATGGACGCCGTGTCCAGCTCGGGTTATGCCTGGGGCTACATCGGTTCCACCGTGCCGTTCGTCATCTGCCTGGCGCTCATCATGGGTGGCCCCGCTCTTGGCGTCCCTACCATGCTGGCAACGCGTCTGTCGTTTATCATCACTGGTGCCTGGTGGCTCATCTTTACCCTGCCGCTCATTCGCACCTATAAGCAAAAGTACGGTCGCGAGCGCGGTCCCGAGGACACCATCGGCCACATCGTGGGCGGTGTGTTCTCCGAGGTCGGACACACCATGCGCGAGATCGCCCACAACAAGACCGTGCTGGTCTACATGGTCGCGTTCTTCTTCTACATCGACGGCGTGCACACGGTCATTTCCATGGCAACCAGCTACGGCTCGGCTTTGGGCATCGATTCGACGCAGTTGGTGCTGGCGCTGCTCGTTACGCAGTTTGTTGCTTTTCCGTCTGCCATCATCTACGGCAAGCTCGCCGGACGCGTGGGCACGCTCAACATGATTCTGGTGGCCGTCGCCGCCTACATGGGCATTGTGCTGTTTGCCGCGTTCTTCCTAAAGACCGCCTTCGAATTCTGGGTGCTTGCCATTATGGTCGGCCTGTTCCAGGGCGGCGTGCAGGCGCTCAGCCGTAGCTACTTTGGCCGCATTATCCCTAAGGAAAAATCCAACGAGTACTACGGCTTCTTTGACATCTTTGGTCGTTATGCAAGCGTCATGGGCACCTTCCTGGTGTCGGTCGTCACCTCGTTGACCGGCAACCCGTCACTGGGCGTCCTTTCCATTGGCGTGTTGCTGATCGTTGGCTTTATGCTGCTGGTCCGCCTGTCCCGCATGACTCGGGCGGCAGAGCATGCCGCATAGGAGCGAGCAGCTATTGTGCCTGTCCACGGTACTCTTTTGGGGTTATCCGCAATAAACATTGCGACTTGCGAGCAATGATTTGCCCAAGTGGGTATGATGGAATCAGCTAGGTCGCGGGGCGTCGCCTGTGTTTGGCGGCGTCCCGTTTTTGTGTTGCAGGGAGGGTAAGGCATGAACGCCACAGTCGTGATTCCAACGTATTGGGCGGGCGATGACGCTTGCGCAAACGCCCCTGGCACCTATGACCATTCGACACGACTCAACGCCGACAATCCCGAACTCGACCGCTGTCTGGCCTCGCTTGAGCAGGTGCGCGACATCCCGCGCATCATCCTTTTGGTGGTCTGTCCCGTTTCTGCCACAGCCGATGTGTCGCTGCGCGTGCACGAGATTGTCGACGCGCATCCCACGCTCAAGGTCACCGTTGTCACCAACACCCAGGCCTCGCATATCGCAGACCGGGTTGCTCAGATCGCGCCCAAGGGTTCGGGCGAGTGCGTGAGCCTGCGAGGCTACGGTGCCATCCGCAATATGGGGCTAGCCTGTGCCGCTGTGCTGGGGCATGACGCGGTTATCTTCTTGGATGACGATGAGACTGTCATCGACGCCGACTTTATGAAGCGCGCGACCTATGCGTTGGGGCAGCAGACGCGTCAGGGCTTGCCGATCTTGGTCAAGAGCGGTTATTTCTACGATCGCGACGGCTCGCCGCTGGCTCCCACGGACAAAGCGGGCATCTGCCATCGTTGGTGGACCAAGCGCATCGAGTTCAACCGTTGGATGAAAAAGGCGCTCTCGGGCACCCGCATCTCGCGTTCCAACTACGTGTGCGGCGGCCTGATGGCCCTGCACGCCCGCGCCTTTACGCGTGTGGCCTTTGACCCGTTTATCACCCGCGGCGAGGACTTGGATTACCTCTTTAACATGCGCATGTTTGGCTACGACGTGTGGTTCGATAACGAGTGGACCGTGCGCCATCTGCCTCCGGAGTCCGAAAAGCGCTCACCGCGCTTTATGCAGGATGTATACCGTTGGTACTACGAACGGGCCAAGTTGACATTCGCCGCGCATCAAAAGGAGCTCATTCCCGTTACGGCGGCATCGCTCATGCCCTACCCGGGCCCGTGGATTTCGCGCGAGCTCGACGACCGCGTGCGCAAGACCGCTATGGTCCGCAGCGTGTTTACCCGCGAGCATGAGGGCTACCTGCGCATCTGGCGCCATGGTATCGACGAGGCAAAGGCCTATGCGCGCCAAAACGCTGCAAGCTACCTGCGTTTCCAGAGCTTTTGGCCCAAGATCATGGACGGGCTTTGGCGTGACGCACAACTGATCAGTATCCTGGAGGGGGCCGAATGATCGACCGCCGCGCCCAGCGCGATAGTTCAATATCAATCTTTCGCATCATTGCCGTTGCCTGCGCCATTTGCGTGCTGGTGTACTTTATTTTTGCCTTGGTGACCGGTATCGAGCCGATCGCCACGGTGATTGCCTGCGCGCTGCTGTGCATCTTTCTGTGCATCTTTATCTTTTTGACGCTCAATCCCGATTCGGTGCGCTCCCAGTACACCGAGGAGACGCTCTCGGTGGCCTCGGCCATGCTCGAGGACATTAAGGGCGGTCTGACGCAGGAGTCAGCGCGTTTGGTGTGCCGGCGCATTTTGCCCGAGACGCGCGCCATGACGGTGGCCATCACCGACGAGGACAACGTGCTTGCCTGCGCGGGCGAGTTTGAGGAAAAACTGCTGCCCGATACTCCCATCCACACGCTTGCCACACGCTACGTTATCGAACATGGCATCGTGCAGTCGTTCAACCGTATGGTGGATGTCGTGGGCTCGGACGGCTCGCACAACCAAGTCCCCGCCGGCATTATCGCCCCCATCAAGGTGGGCGATCGTACCGTCGGCACGCTCAAGTTCTACTACAAGACCCCGCGCGCCGTCGACCGTACCCAGTATGCGCTTGCCTCGGGCTTTGCCGAGATCTTGTCCACGCAGCTCGCCATCCACGAGCTCGAGGTGCAAAAGGAACTCACAGCGCGCGCCGAGGTGCGTGCGCTGCAGGCGCAGATTAACCCGCACTTCCTGTTCAACACGCTGAACACCATTGCATCGTTTACGCGCACCGACCCGCTGCGGGCCCGCGAACTGCTTCGTGAGTTCTCATCGTTCTATCGTGCCACGCTCGACAACTCGGGATCGCTTATTCCGGTCTCGCGCGAGGTCGCACAGACCAAGCGCTACCTTACCTTTGAGAAGGCCCGCTTTGGCGAGGACCGCGTGCTTGCGACGTTCGATGTGTCCGAGGACGTGGAAGATACGCTGGTGCCGGCGTTCGTGATCCAGCCGATTGTCGAGAACGCCGTGCGTCATGGTATGGGCGATGACGACGCCCTGAGGATCGACGTGACCGTTCACCAAGACGGCGAGGATGCAATCTTGATTGCCGTGGCCGATAATGGCGTGGGCATGGATGAGGGTACCGCCGCCAGACTGTTTGACGAGCGCTCTGCCCGTCCCGACGCCAGCTCTCCCCAGGGTGGCGGCGCCGGTGTGGCCATGCACAATATTTCGGAGCGCATCCATCGCTTTTATGGGCCGCACTCCTATACGCGTGTCGAATCGGCGCCGGGCAAGGGCACCAAAGTGCTCCTTCATCTTGATTTGTCAGAGAGCATCTTTGACATTCAAGAGTAAAATGAAAGGGTACGGGCTCAACGTCATGCGACAGATGCCCGGCGTAGTTAGTTGACGAAAGGTTTTATCCCTATGCTGCGTGCGATGATTGTGGATGATGAGGCGCCGGCTCGCTCGGAGCTTCGCTTCCTGCTCGAGCAAACGGGCAAGATCGGCACGATCACGGAGGCGTCGAGCGTCCGCTCCGCCATCGAGATGCTTATGGAAAGTCGCGTGGATGTCGTGTTTCTCGATATCTCGATGCCCGGTGCCTCGGGCTTGCAACTTGCCGAGGCGCTGCATAAGCTCAAAAATCCGCCGGCGATCGTGTTTGTGACTGCGTATAGTGACCATGCGGTCGAGGCATTCGACGTGGATGCCGTCGATTATCTGATGAAGCCGGTCGAGGAAGCTCGCTTGGATCGCGCGATCGAGAAGGTCATGCAACGCACCAAGCCGGTTACGGACAGCAAGGTGACCATCGAGCGTATCCCGGTGGAAAAGGGCGACCGCAAGGTGCTCATTCCCGTGGACGACATTCGCTTTATCATGGCCAAGGACGATTACTCCTGCATCTATACCGTCGATGATCGCTTTTTGTCGACGACCTCGCTGGCGCAGTTTGAGGCCAAGCTCTGCGACTTTGGCTTCTTCCGTGTTCACCGCCGCTATATCGTCAACTTGGCGTGCGTCACGGATGTGGAGACGGTGCCCTCGGGCGCCATCCAGCTGGGCATTACGGGCGTCGACGAACGCGTGCCGGTTTCGCGCCGCCGCGTCGTGCCGCTCAAGAAGGCTCTGAGTCTCTAGCACACTGGCCCCGCAGCCCTGTAGACCCATCGTCTGCGGAGCCGTGGGGCCTTTTTTGTATGTATCTGCCGAATCGTTTTTTGCGGAAGGGATCCCATGAACAGTGCAAGCGCCAAGCGTATCGACATCATCTCGGACACCCACGGCTATCTTTCGCCTGCGCTCTTGGACGAGCTTAAGGGCGCGGATCTGATTATCCATGCCGGTGACCTTACGTCGGAGATGGACTACGAGCACCTATGCACTATCGCCCCCGTGCGGGCCGTACTGGGCAACAACGATTACTACCGCGACTACGGCCCCGATGTAGACCGTCTTGCGCTCTTTACCTACGAAGGCCTTAAATTCGCCGTAGCCCACTACCGCGAAGACCTTCCGGTGGGATCCGTAGACGTAGCCATCAACGGCCACACCCACGTAACCAAAGAAGCCCAAGTGGGCCGTTGCTTAGTCCTCAACCCGGGCAGCGCCAGCTACCCCAGAGGCACCCGAGGCCCCACCATGGCCAGAATGCTAGTAAAAGACGGCAAGATCCTAAGCACCGAGTTTATCGACCTAGACTAACCGCAACAAAAACGGGGGATGCACAACGCATCTCCCGTTTTTCTTTGAGCCAAAGTAAGAAGTTCAACAAGATCCATCAGACCAACCCCGCCGAGGAGCATGCGGGCTAGCCGCGCAGCGGCGCACGCCCGCAAAACTGATTGAACAATGTGACGGCAGGGAGGGTCTCCGGGGCTGAGGGCGGGGGTTAAGTTTGTCGCGAGTTCCGCACGCAAAGGAAAGCACTTAATGTGCTTTCCGTCTTGCGCAGGACTGTAGAGCAGCAAACTTAACC
>DBEZHA010000033.1:0-21559 GCA_048189585.1 Collinsella sp.
GGGCGGAGGGCTACTACGTGTCCACCGTCGGCCTGAACGAGGCGACGATCGCCAAGTACATCAGGGAGCAGGAGTCCCACGACATCGCGCTGGACAAGCTGAGCGTGAAGGAGTACGAGGACCCCTTCAAGAGGGGGTGATCCCGCCGGTTCGACCGGCGCGCCACGGGTCAAGATGCACTAGGCCTGGACGAAGTCCGGGCCCGCGCCTTTAGACGCGAGCCCGGGGCCCGTGGGTTATACCCTAAGAGCAAACCACCCTTTTTAAGGGTGGTTCTGATTGCGCATAGTCGGGTGTGACTGACATACGTTTCGCTACATCGGAAATGCGCGAAACGGCGTCTTCGTCATCAGTCATTGCGTCGAGAAACGCGACGTCTTGGTCCGATAGCGCGGCGAGCGTCGTTTCACAAACATCGTTTTCGAAATCGGCTTTTGACGCTTCGATAGCTCCGTCGACTTGCTCTGGCGTTACGTGTTCTCCTGTCTTGCAGCGATTGCCGATGTTATAGCCGATGAGCTGCAGCATATAGGGCGAGCCTTGGGTTGCGCGAGCGGCACGGAGGCGAAGATCGCCTGGAATATCAAGGTCGAGCTCTTCGAAAGCCCGCTGATAATAGGCATCGACATCTCCGACTGAAAGCGGTTCGAGCGTGACCTTGCGAGCGCGGTTGAGAAATGTCAGCACGCGGTCATTGAGCGTTGCACAGACGGCTCCCGGGAGACCTGCCATAACAAGCGCGACGTTGAGTCCCTCACCGACCAGCTCTTGATAGGCGGTGACGAGCTGTCTAATCTCAGGTGAATTAGCTTGGAGCTCATCGATAAGGATGAGGATGCCGTGCCCCTGCTCGGTCAGCTTGCGCGCCAGCTGCGTGAGTTTGAACTGGAAACTCTTGGTCTCCTGCACATCGCGTGTGAACTCGAGACCGGCTGAGAAGCCGAAGACGCTCAAGCTACCGCCAGAAAGTTTGGGGAGATGACGCTTGCTGACATAAGGCTCGCCTGCTTCTTGGATTTTTTCAACAATGCGCTCAAGCATATCTTCGGAGGCTACGGTGGGTGTGGCGACAACAAAACCGAGCTTGCGTGCGCGGTCGGCAAGTTCCCACAGAAGAACCGTCTTGCCGCTGCCTCGCTGGCCGAGCATGAGCATGGCTCGGTCTCGATTGCCCGGCTCCTGCTCAAGACCGGAGATGAATGTCGAAATCACGTTCCCGCGACCCACCAGATAGGACGGGCGATTTCCAAATGAGGGGGAGAAGATGGTTTCAGTCATAAGTCTCCTTCCCTTTTTTCCTATTTTTTCCTTTCTTTCCTATTCAGTCAAATGAATTGCTGAGCGAAGGCGGTTACGTAGGCCTCGTCGGCAAAACCTCGGCATCACCTGCGACTAGAATCTTCTGTCTCGATCTGTAACATCTAGCGGGCTAAATCGTCTCTACCTGTTACAGATTTAGACAAACTGCAGAAGCTGACCGAACAATCTCGATCTGTAACATCAGGCCCGGTTTTGGCTGCCTACCTGTTACAGATCGAGACAAACCGCCCCCAACCGCCACAAAGGTGCCTGTCCCCTTTGTGGTGATTGGCAGGCGGGTATCAAAAAGTGTCAGACGGGGCGGCTGTCGAGCACCTGCGTGCGAAAAGAAGTATCGGCCTGCGTCGCTGTCGTTGAGCGAGGCCCTATTTGCGGGGATACTGAAACCACGACAAACAGCGTGCGAAGGGATTGATACATGGCTTTCCGCAATGACTTCCTGTGGGGCGGCGCGACAGCTGCCAACCAGTGCGAGGGCGCCTATAACGTGGACGGCCGCGGCCTTGCCAACGTGGACGTGGCTCCGCACGGCCCCGAGCGCTATGCGGTGGTCTCCGGCCAGCGTAAAATGCTCGACTTCGAGGACGGCTATTACTATCCCGCGCAGACCAGCATCGATTTCTATCACCATTACAAGGAGGACATCGCCCTCTTTGCCGAGATGGGCTTTAAGACCTTCCGCATGAGCCTGGCGTGGACCCGCATCTTCCCCAACGGCGACGAGACCGAGCCCAACGAGGCTGGCCTGGCCTTCTACGAGGACGTGTTCCGCGAGTGTCAGGCGCACGGCATCGAGCCACTCGTGACCATCACGCACTTCGACTGCCCGATTCACCTCATCAAGGAGTACGGCGGCTGGCGCAACCGCAAGCTCATCGACTTCTACAAGAACCTCGCGACCACGATCTTCACCCGCTACAAGGGCCTGGTGAAGTACTGGCTTACCTTCAACGAGATCAATATGATTCTGCACCTGCCGTTTATGGGTGCCGGTCTGGTCTTTGAGGAAGGCGAGAACAAGGAGGCCGTCGAGTACCTGGCCGCCCACAACGAGCTCGTCGCCAGCGCTTGGGCAACCAAGATTGCCCACGAGATCGACCCCGAGGTCAAGATCGGCTGCATGCTCGCCGCAGGTAGCTACTACCCCTACAGCTGCCGCCCGGGCGATGTGCGCCAGGCGCAGCTCGACAATCAGGACAACTACTTCTTCGTCGACGTTCAGAGCCGTGGCTACTACCCGGCCTATGCCGTCAAGAAGCTCGAGCGTCTAGGCATCGATGTGGGCATGACGGACGAGGACCGCGAGATCCTGGCCACTAACACCGTCGACTTCATCAGCTTTAGCTATTACAGCACCCGTTGCTCCGCCGGTGCCAATAACCCCGATGTCGAGCGCACCCAGGGTAACGCCTTCGCCGGCGCCAAGAACCCCTACCTGCAGGAGAGCCAGTGGGGCTGGGCCATCGATCCACTGGGCTTCCGCATTACGCTCAACGACCTGTACGACCGTTGTCAGAAGCCGCTGTTTGTGGTTGAGAACGGCCTGGGCGCCAAGGATGTTGTCGAGGAGGATGGTTCCATCAACGACGACTACCGTATCGACTACCTGCGCCAGCATATCGCCGCGATGCGCGATGCGGTGACCGAGGACGGCGTTGACCTGCTGGGCTACACCACCTGGGGCCCGATCGACCTGGTATCCGCCGGTACGGGCGAGATGTCCAAGCGCTACGGCTTTATCTATGTGGATCGCGACGACGCCGGCAACGGTACCCTCAAGCGTTCCAAAAAGAAGAGCTTCGACTGGTACAAGAAAGTTATTGCTTCTAATGGTGAGGACCTTTCCTAAGGAAGCTGAGACACTCAACTTCAGAGTCTCCTAACCAAGGCGCCCGGCGAGTAGTTAATGCTCGCCGGGCGCCTTGCCGTCTGCGGATTTTGGGACATGCGGCCCGCTCTTTCGACCCATCTGTCGGTACACTAAAAGCACTATGGGTACCCGCGAGCGACATATCGGCCACGCGGCCGCCCGATCCGCTCCCGTGGCGGATCCCAGGGGCGGCAGGCTCTTCGCCATGCCGCGATTCCTTGTTGGCATAACACATCAGGTGTACCGTCACCGCGTCTTCGCTATCGCCGGTGCCATCACCGCGCTGTTCCTCATGCTTTTGGCAGTCTTGCCGTCGCTGTTCGCCTTCGACCCCAAACTTTCTAACGCCGTGCCCGCCTATAGCGAAGTGTCCGAAGAGGTCATGGATGCGCTCGTCCATTCGAGCTCTCTCCCGCTGCTTGTCGCCGCAATTATATTTTCGATCTGGGGCGTATCGGTCTATCTGCGCTGTTTGGACTATGTGTTGCGCCGCCGCCTTGTTGCCATCGCCTCCATCTGCGCCCTGTGGATGATCGAAGTCATTCTCAAGTACAAGTCGTTCACGCCGTTCTATGCCACCGTGCTGTGGTACCTGTACTACGTGCCCATGACGCTCATTCCGCTGCTCTACCAGTTGTGTGGTTTGCGCCTTGCGGGCCTGGAGCAGCACTGCCTGGGTCGCCGCTACTGCGCTGCGCTGTGGATTGTGGCCATCCTGCTTATCGGATTTGTGCTCACCAACGATTTTCACCAGCAGGTCTTCCGCTTTGACCGTACGAGCGACACCTGGAGCAACGATTACACGTACGGCTGGGGTTATTTCGCCGTCCTCGTGTGGACGGCCTTTGACTTCGTGGCCTTTTTTATCCTGGTCGGTCGGTCCTCGTTCTTTCGCATCCAGCGTTTCTCGGGCACGGCGGCGCTCGTACTGCTGGGTGGCGCATTCTTTGCCATCTCGTATGCGTTGCGCGTGCCCTGGGCATGGAGGCTCAACTTCTCGCTCGTCTATTGCGTCCTGTGCGTGGTGGCGATGGAAATCTGTCTCGATTGCGGTGTCGTTCCGTCATATCACGACATCGCCGGCATTTTCGACACCTTGCCGCTTGACCTCAAAGTTCTAACGCGCGACCTGCAGGAAGTCTATGCCACGCCAGTGTCAAAGCCAATGCCGGTAGGCGTGCGCGAGGAGTTGCGGACCCAGGCGCACAGCCGCGCCCATGCCTTTGCCGTGGCGTCCGATCCCGATGTGATGTACCGTGCCTTTCCACTGCTGGGCGGATCGGTCCTGCTTGCCCAAGACGTGTCGGATCTCAACGAGCTTAACCGTGAACTGGCACACCGTCGCATGGAGCTGCAGCGTCAAAACGAGCTGCTCGCTGCCGACTACGACCTTAAGACGCACCTGGCAGATCAAGAGGCCGAGACCTTGCTGGTCCAAGACGTGGACCAGGCGCTTGCCCGCGCGCTCGAAGGGATGTACGACCTGCTGAGTTCGCTGCCGCCGTTGACCGACGAAGCGTCTTCACACGAGCGTTACCGCATGCTGCAGCGCGCCAAGATGCTCGTCGCCTATTGCAAGCGCAAGGGATCGCTCACGTTGGCACAACACGGGGAGAGCGGTTTTGATCGCGACCGCATTCAGCTCATCGCCAACGAGCTCGCAAGCGACCTGCGCACCATCGATATCGATTGCGCCTCGATTATCGCCATACGGCGCCCGATGCACGCCAGTACGGTAAGCGCCCTGTACGACTGCGTGTATGACTTTGCGTTTTTTGCCTACACCACCGACCATCCGGCGCTTATGTATCACTTGGGCGACCATGACCGATGCAGTGTCGAGCTGCGCGCCACGCTTTTTTCCAACGATGATGAAGATCTTTCGCAGACGCCCGCTGCGCAAGAGCTCGAAAGCGCTCTGCAAGGGCGCAACGTGGCATACCGCCTTGAGGGCGAGCCCGGCCAGCTGCGCATGATCGTCTTGATGCCGAGGGCGGGTGAGTGACGATGCAGATTTCGCTCATTCTTCCCCAAATCGTTGCGCTCGATGTTGTCTTTGCCCTGGCTGTGTGTCTGCAGACGATCCACGTCCCGCTCATCGCATCGCGCCGCTCGTCCTATAACCGTAAGGTGATTTGTGCCTACGAGGCGAGCCTTGTGCTTCACCTAGTTATTTCGGCGCTCATCTTGTTCGCGTCGTCTGGCTCATATCTGGTGGCGCCGCTTGACGTTTGCGCCAGGGCAATGGGCGGAGCGTTGTGGCTCAATGCCGTGATCTTTGCCTACGGCGTGGTGCTTATGGTGCGCTATCGTCGCCCCGTCATGCTGGTCGAGCTGCTGCTTGTTGTCACCGTTACACCGCCGGTGGTTTTTGCCATGGGCTCGGCGTGGACCACGGTCCTTATCACAGAGGGAGCGTTCTTCCTGTTCCGTTCCATCGCGGCGCTCTTGATGGACGTCCGTAACCGCCAGGAGGATATCACCATGTTCTCGACGATCGAGACCATCAACGTGATTCCCGTGGGCATCCTGTATCTGGACCCGAGGGGCCGTCCGCTGCTCATGAACCGCTGCATGCGCAAAAACCTGGTGGAGCTTCATATGCCCACCGACCTAGGCGATATGAGCGGTACATGGAACGACCTGCGCAAACTCAGCATGCAAATGCCCGAAAGCAGCAGGAACCGTGTGCGGATTAATCTGGACCGCTTTGGTGAGGCGCGCGTTGTGGTCGAGGTTTCTCCCGCCGAGATTCGCTTGTTCGTGCACGATGACGTTATGGTTTCGGGCCGCCTCTTCGAGCGCATTATCGGTCTGGATGTAACAGAGTATGCGCATGCCCATGATCGCCTAGCGCAAGCCAACCACCTGCTTGAGCTTGCGGGCCAAGAGCTCCAAGCCCAGATCGAAGAAGTCAAAAAAGTTGCTGACAATGCGGCCTATCTGCGTATGCGCGCTCGCGTGCACGACGTGATCGGGCAGCGCCTGTCCATCCTCCATCGTTATCTGGAGGAGGGGCGCCTGGACGACGAGTCACTCGAGCAGATTGATCCGTTGCTGCGCTCAATCGCTGCCGATCTGCGCAGCGGGGGCGACACCGAACCGGCAGAGCAATTGGGCGATATCGTCCATGCCTTTGGCCTGGTGAGCGTGCAGATCGATGTGGAGGGCGAGCTGCCAAACGACGCGCGTGTCGCCGCAGCATTTTTGCAGATTATCCGCGAAGCCTCGACCAATGCCACCAAGCATGCACAGGCCCATCAGGTCCATGTGCGCCTGTGGCAGGAGGGGACGGAAGACGGCGCTGTTGCGCGAATGGCCGTTTCTAACGACGGCGCGCCTGCACCCGTATCGTATCGCGAGGGAACGGGTATCCCAGGTATGAGGCATGTCGCACAGAATCTGGGCGGCAGCCTGGAAGTCCACACCGCCCCGCCCTTTACGCTTACGGTGTCCATCCCGCTCGCCTCCAGCGCCACGGTCCAAAGGAGAAGCTCATGATTCGCGTCCTTATAGTCGAAGACCAGGCCATTCTGCGCGAGAGCCTCTCGCGCTCCGTCGGTGACCAGCCCGACATGACCGTTGTCGCCGCGATCGCCGACGCCTCGGATGCCTTGGACGTTGCGCTCAAGGAGCGTCCGGACATGATACTGATGGACGTATGCACCGAGCATGATTCCAACGGCATCGTGGCGGCGGCGCGCATCAAAGAACAACTGCCCGAGTGCCGCGTCATTATCATGACGGGTATGCCCGAAATCACCTTTGTGGACCAGGCGCGCGAGGCGGGCGTCGACAGCTTTGTGTACAAGAACGTCGGTATCGACGAGCTTTTCGCCGTGATGCGCTCCACGTTGGCGGGTTACTGCACGTTTCCCAAGCCGCCCGAGAGCATCTTCTCGGGCACAGCGGCCCTCGACGATGTCGAGCTGTCGATCTTGCGCCTTGCCTGCGAGGGTAAAAGCCGCCGCGAGATCGCGGCCGAGCTGTTTATGAGTGAGGGCACCATCAAGCGCCGCATTTCGGAGATCCTAAGCAAGACCGGCTACGACAACATCATGCGCCTTGCCGTGCATGCGGTGACCGAGGGCAGCATCGTTCCCAACATGGAGCGCTAGCGCTCGTTACGCATCGGCATAAAGCGGCGGGGTCGCAGGATTATCTCCTGCGGCCCCGTCTGGCATGTGCGCGGATGTGTCCGCCAATCCGCGGCTGATGTTACGTGCCGTTACGCGATGGTTGCGCTGTAAGAGGCGACGTCCTCGTAGGAATCGGTCAGGTAGGCGTCGATGCCGATGGTCGTGTTGACCAGGTCGTCAAGGCTGTCAAGCTCACCGTTCGAGAACGTGAATTCCTCGGTGGCGTTGGTGCCGGGCATCAGATGAGCCGAGAACCAGGGTTCCTTCATGGTGCCGTTGACGTTTGTCTTGCCGGAAGGAGCGTAGAAGGTTAGGTCCTTGTCGCTCTTGTTGGTGATGTTGACGACAAAGCCGATGTCGCCCCAGTCGTCTTTGAACTTCTCGGTAATGGTGATGGTGCACAGATCGTCATCGGCGACGGTGACGGCGGGGGAGATTTCGACGCTCTGGACATCGTCGTCTTCGACGGCCTCATCGATCTCCTCTTCCTTCTCGGCGTTCTCGCGATCCTTCTTCACCGTACCGGACAGGTCCTTGTCGGACTTGGTAAAGACAAGATTGCCGTCATCTTCTTCGAGGATGAGTTTGCCGTCCTTGAGCTTCATGTCATGCGACTCGTCTTCGGCGGTGATGGTTACGGTGGTGGCGTCCTTTGCCTCCCATTTAAGGTCCATGACTTCAAGGAACAGGTCGAGGGCACCTGTACCGTCCTCATCGAGAACCAGGACGCAGTGGACACCCCAATCCTCGAGCATCTTCATGTACTCATCGGTGAGCTCTTCGCCGTCCAAGGTTCCACCCGAGTACTGCCAGCTGCCGACGAAGTTGGCCTTGGGGTCTTTGCCGCCGCCGCTGCAGCCCGTCAGGGCAAAGGCGAGCGCCAAGATACATGTCAGGAATGCGAGCGCGGACTTTTTGAACGTTGTCTTCATGGTGTCCTCCTTTATCGAACGAAACCCATAGAAGCAAATGCGGGGGTGGCGGATCCCCCGCCAATTACCAGATAGAGGGGTTAGGGCCTGGGCGTTCCGCAGTTGCTGCAGAACTTGCCGCCGTTTTCGCTGCCGCAGTTGGGGCAGAACCACTTGGCCGGTGCCGGGGCGGGTGCGGGGCTGCCGCACTCGGAGCAGAACTTGCCGGTGTTGGTGGCGCCGCAGCTGCAGGTCCATGCGCCGGCCACAGGTGCGGCAGCGGGTGCCGGTGCGGGGGCGGGAGCCGGAGACGGCTGCGGGGCAGCCTGCTGCTGTGCCTGGCCGGCGGCAAACAGCTGGCTAGCGTTCATGCCGCCCATGCCACCTGCCATGCCCATGCCCATAAAGCCTGCCATCGCGCCGTTGGGGTTGGCCGCTGCCGCGCGCATCGCGTCGCTCTGGGCGCTGGCGATGTTGGCGGCCGCCATGGTGGGATCGCGCATGACTGCGGCCTTCTGCAGGTCCTTGATCATCTGCTCGTCTTCTTGCGAGGCGGCGATGGAGTTGACGCCAAAGCTCACGATCTCGACGCCACGTAGGTCGCGCCAGTCGGCCGAGAGGACCTCGTTGAGCGCGCGGGCGAGTTCGGTGGTGTGGCCGGGAATAGCGCTGTAGCGAATGCCCATTTCCGAGATCTTGGCAAAGGCGGGCTGCAGAGCGGTGAGCAGCTCGGACTTAAGCTGGCTGTCGATCTTATCGCGCGTGTAGCTATCGGTCACGTTGCCGCACACGTTGGTGTAGAACAGCAGCGGGTTGGTGATACGGTACGAATACTCGCCGTTGCAGCGAACGGAGATGTCGACGTCCAGGCCAATGTTGTTATCGACCACGCGGAAAGGCACGGGCGAGGCGGTGCCGTACTTGTTACCGACGATCTCCTTGGTGTTGATGAAGTAGACGCGCTGGTCCTTGCCTGCGTCGCCGCCAAAGGTAAAGCGGCTGCCGATATTGGCGAACGTCTCCTTGATGGAGTCGCCCAGGTTGCCGCTAAAGACGCTCGGCTCGCTGCCGGTGTCAAAGACAAACTCGCCAGGCTCCAGCGCGACCTCGATGATCTTGCCGTTTTGCACCACGAGCATGCCCTGGCCGTCGTTGACGGCGATGACGGAGCCGTTGGAAATAACGTTGTCCTCGCCGCGCGTGTTGGAACTGCGACCGCCGGTGCGCTTGCTGCCCTTGCAGGCCAAGACGTCAGCGGGCATCGATTCGCAATAGATAAATTCCTTCCACTGGTCGGCCATGACGCCGCCGGCAGCGCCCAATCCAGCTTTCAAGAGTCCCATGGTGATCTTCCTTTCTCGTCAAAGGCCGGGTGGTATTGGTCAGAATGGCTAATCGTCCTTGTTGTCCTTCATGACAACGGTGGTCTCGGTGTGGCTGAAGGTGTCGTGCTTCTCGGTCAGGTCGAGCTCGCCGCAGTAGCAATCGGCGTGGGTGGCCTCGTTGGCCGTCTTGAGCTGGCCTACCAGTAGCACGTCTCCGATAATCACGATGATCAGCGGCGCGATGACGTTGATGAGGATGCCCTCGATATCAAAGGTGAGGTAATCCGGATCGAAGGCGTTCTCACCCATAAAGAGAATCTGGGAGAGGATAAATCCGATCACAAAGAACAGCACCGAGGCGATGGCGAGCTTGGGCTTGGAGCAGGGGAGCTCGCCGACCAAGCGGCCGGTCTGGCCGTTCATGGCAAACAGGTAGCTCTTGCCGTTCCACGAGGTGGAGAGCATCCAGACGGGGAACAGGGCGTAGTCGCTGTCTTCCCAGGTGTAGTCGAGCTGCTTGCTTTCGACCGTGGCATCGTCGTATTCGTCGACGACGGTCTCGCGCAGGGCCGAGACCGTGCTTTCTTCCATGCGGCGCTCGGCGCGCGCCTTGCAGGTCTCGCAGTCCTCGTCGTAACGGTTGGCGATGTAGCCGGGCATATATGCGACCGAGAACGGACGCAGTGCGTCGTAGTCAAACGGCTCGATGGCGTCCATGTGGCCGTCGGGCATCTTGGATGATCCGTCGACGGGCACGCGCTTAAACGAGATATTGCCCTTGCGATAGGCATCGTAGTGGTCGGTGGTCGTGACGGTGCGGTCGGATTCCTCGGTCACGGTCTCGTTGGTCGCATCAAAGCACACTTCGCCGTCCACGCGGGCGCCGTAAAGCCAAAACGGCACGTAAACGCCTTGGACTTCGTCGATATGGTTGCCGGTGACAAAGCTCTTGGGCAGCAGAATCTTGCCCTTGTAGTGCTCCTTGAGTGCGGTCATGACGTCGTCGCGCCCGAGCTTAAACGGAATCACCAGGTCGGGCGAGAAGTCGCCCGAGAGCTGGCCGGGTGCCACGGCAGAGTTGCCGCAGTACGGACAGGTGGTAACGGCGACGGTGCCGTCCGAGACCAGCTCGGCACCGCACGACGAGCAGATGTAGCCGGCGTTTTGAGCCAGCTCCTGCACGGCATCGTCGACAGCAGGCTTGGGGGCCGCGGCTGCGGCATCGGCTTTGGCATCTGCCTTGTCCTGGCGCTCGCGATAGAGGGCCTCGACTTCTTCGACTTCAAAACGCGAATCGCAGTAGTCGCAGACGAGCTTTTGCTCGGCACTGGCAAAGTGAAGGGGGCCGCCACACGCGGGGCACTGATAGTTGACGCTCTCGAAGGCCATGATCGGTCCTTTCCGTGCCGGAGGCTATGCGCCGATGGCGCCACCGCAGTATTCGCAGCGCCCACTGGCATCGGGAATGGTAGTTGCACCGCAGAAGGGGCAGGTGACCGCGGTCTTGGGGGCCTTGGCGGCCACGACGCTGTCGCGCGTCTCCTGGCGCAGCTGCACCAGCGCGTCGCGGACCTCGGTTGCCTGGCGCTTGGCCTCGCGGTATTCGATGGAACCGCGCTGATCGATGGTGGAGTCGTTCACGCGCAGGTTGATCTCGGTAAAGTACGGCGTGTTGACATGGATGGTCAGATTAAAGTCGTAATCCAGGTCGTAGCGCGGCGGGTTATAGCTCTCGCGCTCGCCGTCCTTGGTCTCGCGATAGATCTCGGTGCGATGCTCGTCGATATCCATATCGCAGCCGAGTACCTGTGAGAACTCGATGATGTCGGGATTGGCGTCGCGCCAGCGGCTCTGCGAGGTAATGATCAGCAGGCCCGCGTCTTCGTCGAGCATGATGTTGGTGCGCCCGGCAGAGAGCGTGCGCGTGGGGTTGAACGACGCCAGACGCTCGGCATTGGCCTCGCGGTAGGCGAGTTGCTCGCGGATATCGTCCGCGGTGCTGGAGCGCCAACCACTAAAGAAGGGGGAGAGCTTGCTGGCGCACTCTTTGCACAGGTAGCCTTCGTTGATTTTGGTCTTTCCCAAAAGACCCAGCTCGGTACCGCAAATCGCGCATTCTTTCTTCTCGAACATCTTGTCAAAGAAGCCCATGGCTGCCTCCCATCAACAGGTAGCGTGTGTCACTTTTGATGATGGGCGAGCGCGCGATCTTTCACGATACCCAGACGGCTCAACGAGTCTCCACAACTGGGACACATGGCCCATTTTTTGATTGGACGCCGGGGACACTCTTCGGCCACTCATTGGGGACGTACTTAAATGAGTGGTAGTTGGAGACACTCCTGGCCGAGCTAGAGATCGCGCGCGTCCCTTCTGGTCCATGCGGCTCAAAATCGCGGCGTGATGTGGACGGCTGGGGTCAAATTTGCAGCATTTCGAGCTCGGCTTCGATATTGAGACTGGTTCTTTATTAAAATAGATTTCCAGACAATTGAGCAGCTGGGGGTTAACCATGAGGGGCATGGGAGACACAACCGCATATTTGCGTCGGGGCATTCGGGAGATTATATGCCTGGCGCTGTTCTTCTTCACGTTTTTGGCGTGCGAGTATCTTTTTGATGTGCGCATGGCCGAGTTCGTGTCTCCGAACGAGGTCGTTATTTATGAGAGCCTTGTCATCGGCGCGAGCGTGATTGGCTTTTTTGTGCGTCCCATTCTGTACTATCGCCGTCCCCATGCTATCGACGCAACGAGTGACGTCACGGGCGTTTTGCTGGTGGCGGCATTGCTGCTGTTGATTATGGCGGTTCAGGTTGAGGTGGTAATTGCCGGCGGTTTGGTGGCGTGCTGCGCGCTGGGCTACTGCGGATCGACTGCTCATGCAAATTTTGCGAGGCGCTTTGCGCGAACGCCCTGCTTGGCGCGCGCCACCGCACTTTCTTACGCCATGGGCGTTCTGGTGCAGGTTCTCAACCACATGGTGATGCCTGTCGGCATTCCTCAGCAGGCTGTTCTGGTCGTCTGTGCGATCGCGCAGGTGGCGTTGCTCCACGGTGCCCGACGCGCCAAGCTGCGCGACGAGTCCGATCCCAACTTTGAACCCAGTGCTGCCGGGCTTTCGGTAGATGCTTTGGAATATGGCGCCAAGTGGCAAGACGATCCCGAGGCAAAGGCGGCATTCCGTCGTGCCGTAGTTCGCCTGACCGTGGCGACGGCGTATCTTTCCGGCGTATTCGCCGCTCTCAACGCGGGCTTCACGACCTTGCATGCTGTCGGAGCCGTCGATTTGGGCGATTGGCCGCGCCTGCTGCTTGTCGTGAGCTCGTTGGCCGCTGGCGCACTATTTGACCTGCACGGCCGTTCGTATATGAATATCGGCATGACATGCGCCGCCATACTGTCCACGCTTTCGTTCTTTGTGCTCATCGTCGACGGCAATGGCGGCAACGAGCTCGCTGCCACGATCATCTTTTATCTGGGCTCGGGCTTTTTCGTGGTGTTCTTTACCACAAAATATGCCGCCGTCTCGCTCTATGCGCGCTGGTCATATTTTTGGCCGTGCATGGGTCGCGTCGTCAACAACGTGTGCTCGATGTTCGTGACGGCGCCGGCAGTGGCGATTATCTCGAGTCAAAATGTGCTGGCTGCGGTCGGTGCGGCGCTCGTGATGTTTGTGGGCATTGCGATTACGCTGCTGGGGCAGTTGGGGCAACGAGCCGATGATGCCGTGATGCAGGATGGCCTGCCGCTTGCCACCGACGATCTTGGTGGGGATCTTGCGCCCACATGCTCCGACCCCGAGCCCGTGGAGGCAGCGGAGCTCACGTCCGATGAACGCCTCGATGCCTTCGTCGCCACCTTTGGGCTTACAGAGCGCGAGCGCGATATTCTTGAGGCCTTGGTCGTTTCGGACCAGAGCGTTCAGGACATCGCCACGACGCTCTTCCTCTCGCGCTCCACGCTCTACCGTCACATTTCCTCAATCAACAAAAAGACCGGCACCGCCTCGCGCGTGGCCCTTATCAACTTCTACTGGTCCTGGACGCCTCAAGACTAGCTAATCCCCCAATAAGTTGCGGTGGAATAGTCCCTAAATTAAAGTCACGGGGCTTTAAACAGGAACTATTTCACCGCAACTGCTGGGGGGATAGACTGCGGCGGCGGCAGAGGCAGCGGCAGCGGCGTTGGCAGCTGTGGTAGTGGCAACGGCAGCTGGCAGGGTGTTTTCCGTCTACTTGCTACAGCAGCTCGCCGTGGCGGGCAATGTAGCGGCACTTTGCCAGCTGGGTGAGCGCGATATAGGCGATAACGATGCCAATGAGCAGCGCGAAAAAGCTCGTGGGCAGCGTCATGAGGCCGAGCGCATCGGCGATGGGGCTTGCCGGTAGCCAAGTGACGAGCGCCAGACCCAGCACGGTGAGAGCGCACAGTGCCGGCGCGGCGTGGTCACGCGGGCTCGGCAGGCGCGGGGAGCGCAGCATGTGGATCACGAGCGTCTGCGACCACATGGACTCGACAAACCAGCCACTCTGGAAGAGCGACGCAAAGGCTGCCATGCCCGTGACATTGCCCGTTCCGGCAAGCTCGGCCCAGCTCGCGCCCGCGGCGGCGGGGCACACCACAAAGAAGAGCGCGGCGAAGGTCACGATGTCAAACAGCGAGCTCACGGGGCCCAGCTCGAGCATAAAGCCCTTGATGGATGCGGCATCCCAGGCACGCGGACGGGCAGTCCAGGCGTCGTCGACGGTGTCCCACGGCAGCGCGATGCACACGATCTCGTAGACCAGCGACAGCAGTACCAGCTGCAGGGCGCTCATGGGCAAAAATGGCAAGAACAGACTCGCGACGGTAACGGACAGCACGTTGCCAAAGTTGGAGCTCACCGTGGTCTTGAGGTACTTGAGCAGGTTGCCGTAGGTGCGGCGGCCTTCGATGATGCCGCGCTCGAGCACGCCCAGGTCCTTCTGAAGCAGGATGATATCGGCGGATTCCTTGGCAATGTCGACGGCCGAATCGACCGAGATACCGCAGTCGCTCGCACGCATGGCGGCGGCGTCGTTGATGCCGTCGCCCATAAAGCCCACGGTGTGGCCGAGCAGCTCGCGCATGACGCGCACCAGGCGCGCCTTTTGCAGCGGCGAGAGCTTGGCGAAGAGGTGGGTTTTCTCGGCGCGCTCGGCAAGTTCGGCGTCATCGAGCGCATCGATCTCGGAGCCCAGCAAGACGTTGCTCGCATCGATGCCGATCTGCTCGCAGACGGTGGCGGCGACGCGGTCGTTGTCGCCGGTCAGGACCTTGACCGCCACGCCCTTGGCCACGAGCGTGGCGACGGCGCCCGCGGCACTTGCTTTGGGCGGATCGAGGAAGGCCAAAAAGCCCATCAGCACCATGTCGCACTCGTCGGCGATGCCAAACTCGCCCACGCAGCGCGGATCGGTCTTCTGCGCCACGGCAATCACGCGCAGGCCCTCGGCGTTAAGATCGGCGACCTGCTTGCGAATCTTGGCGAGCTTATCTTCGGTGAGAGGTCGGGCGACACCATCGACTTCGACAAAGGAGCAGATCTCGAGCATTTCCTCGGCAGCGCCCTTGGTGACCATCTGGGTTTTGCCTTGGGCATCGGCGACAACTACGCTCAGGCGACGGCGCGAAAAATCGAAGGGAACCTCGTCGACCTTGGTATAGCGGTCGCGCAGACTCTGGCCCAGCATAGAATCGGGCACGACGGCCGAGGGCGTCACATCGGCACGGTCGATTACGGCCAGGTCGATAAGATTTTTGAGGCCGGTTTGGAAGAAGCTATTCAAAAATGCATGGCGCAGCACGCGTGCGTCTTCGTTGCCGTCGGTGCTGAGATAGCGCTCGAGCACGATGCGGTCTTCGGTGAGGGTGCCGGTCTTGTCGCAGCACAGGACGTCCATCGCGCCGAGGTTTTGAATTGCCGGCAGCTCCTTGACGATAACCTGGCGACGGGCGAGGTCCTTGGCGCCCTGCGACAGGCTCGTGGTCACGATGACGGGAAGCATTTGCGGCGTGATGCCCACGGCCACGCTCGTGGCGAACAGCAGCGCGTCGATGACGTTGCCCTTGGTGGCGGCGTTGATGGCAAAGACGGCCGGCGCCATAACGAGCATCAGGCGCACCAGCAGCATGGAGACGCTCGAGACGCCGCGGTCAAACGCGCTCTTTTCGCCGCGCCCGTTGAGCGTCTTGGCGATGCCGCCCAGGTAGGTGTCCGAGCCGGTGGCAACGACAAGCGCCATGGCGGCGCCGTTTTGCACGGAGGTGCCGGTAAAGACGATGTTCTTGCAGGCAGAGAGTGGCAGTGCGGAGCCGTCGGCGCCCTCGACGACGGTGACGGCGGTGGTCTTCTCGACGGCCTCGCTCTCGCCGGTGAGTGCGGACTCGATCACAAACAGGTCGCGCGCGGTGATGATGCGGGCATCTGCCGGCACCATATCGCCGGCAGAGAGACGGATTACATCGCCGGGGACGAGCTCGTCGAAGGGGATCTCGATGCGCTCGCCGTCGCGCAGGGCGGTGCAAGTGTTGGAGACCAGGTCCTTGAGGGCCTCGGCCGCATTGCCGCTGCGGGCTTCCTGGATAAACTTCATGCCGCCCGATACCAGCAGCATGATGCCGATGACGATGACCGTGGAGGGGTCGCGCTGCGGTTCGGGCACGGCGAGCACGTCGATGTAGAGCGAGACCAGCGCAAGCGCGGCGAGGATGCCGGCGAAGGGATCGATGAAGGCGTCGGCGATGCGGCGGGCGAGCGTCTTGGTCGGTGCCTCGATGGTGTTGGGGCCGGAGGCGTACAGGCGCTCGGTTGCCTGCTCGGCGGTGAGGCCGTTTGCCGTGGCGTCAAGCAGTACGAGAGCGTCATCGGCACTATGGGTGGTGGCGAATATGGTGTTCTTGGACAGGCCGGTGTGAGCGGCAGGGCGTGCCGTGCGGCGGCGCTTGGAGATGGCTTCGAGAACCGTGGCGGTTTTGAGCATCAGCATAGGGTCCTCCTTGTTGAGGGGAGTTAGCGTACGTGTCGTATTTGCTTCAAAAACCTAGATGTCGCTCACGTCAAGCTCTTGAGCCCACAAAGGGTGCAGCGCGCCTTTGCGGTGGTTTTGGCGATCTGCCGGTGGCGTTTATGCGTGTGCGGAGTCCTCGCGGCGTGCCGAGGGCGACATGCAGGTTTTTCGACTAGGACTGCCTTCCATGGCACACCTCCTAAAGGCTGAGCGCAGCGCGCTTTGGGTATCTCGTACCCCTTTTTAATCCGCCCGTATTCTTGATGAGGGGGTTTGACATGTCAACCCCATTGTTCGGAAAACCATTCCCCCTGACAAAGCCTTTACAGAATGCCGTGGCCTCAAAGCGCGCCCGCATCGACGCTTCGCCTGCGCTAAACTGGAGGGCACGTACGCAATTACGAGAGGAGCCCGCATGGAGGCTTACAAGCAAGAGTTCATCAAGTTTATGGTTGAGTCCGACGTTCTTAAGTTCGGCAGCTTTACACTCAAGAGCGGCCGTCAGTCCCCGTTCTTTATGAATGCCGGCGCTTACGTGACGGGCTATCAGCTCAAGAAGCTGGGCGAGTATTACGCTCAGGCCATCCACGATAACTTTGGCGACGACTTTGATGTGCTGTTTGGACCGGCCTACAAGGGTATTCCGCTGGCCGTCGTGACCGCCATTGCCTACCACGAGCTGTACGGCAAGGAGGTCAAGTACTGCTGCGACCGCAAGGAGGCCAAGGACCACGGTGCCGATAAGGGCAACCTGCTGGGTTATGAGCCCCAGGACGGCGACCGCGTGGTCATGGTCGAGGACGTCACCACCAGCGGCAAGTCCATCGACGAGACCTATCCCAAGGTCAAGGCTGCTGCCGATGTCGAGATTAAGGGCCTGATCGTGTCCCTCAACCGCATGGAGGTCGGCAAGGGCGGTGTGACCACCGCGCAGAAGGAGATCGAGGCCAAGTACGGTTTCCCCGTCGCGAGCATCGTCTCCATGGCCGAGGTCGTCGAGACCCTCTACAACCACGAGATCGACGGCAAGGTTGTCATCGACGACGAGCTCAAGACCGCCATCGACGCCTACTACGAGCAGTACGGAGCACGTTAGTTACGGCGTTTTACCAAACGCCGTAACTGCTCGACGCTGCGCGGGCCGCATTTGGACAATCTGACGTTCAACTTCAAGGGCGCGACCAGAAGGTCAGCGCCCTTTCGTTTCACGTCACCTTGTCTCAAATGCGACCCGCTCGCTGTCCGTTCTCTACCTGCGGCGTCGTCTTGCTCCGAAGGAGTAGTCATTGGGGACGTTCTTAAATGACTAGTCAGGAATGAACGTGGATAATCTCCCAGTTTTGGCCTGTGTGCGGGCTCAAAGTGGGAGATTATCCGCGATCGCTTTAATTTGCCTGGGCTGCGATGCCTATCTAATCGGCTCGGCGTCTTCCCTGAGAATCGAAAGATACTCTTCATACCCGTACTGCCGGTATCTCTGTCTTGACTCGTCGAGCGGACGGAGGATACCCAATTCTTCAAATGATTTGACGAGCGAGCTCGCGGTACTCCTGCCGATATCGAGTTGGGCAGCGATGAATGCGGTGTCGACGATGGGGTGCTCTTCAAGAATGCCCAACAGCCTTTGCCCGTTTGCAGCAGTCCTTCCGAGATTTTCGGTAATGGTTGCTGTGGAACGGTTATGGAGGTCAACAAGGTTTTTTAAAGACCCTACCGAGTCCTTCGCACTCTCGAGAAGACTGTTGCAGAAAAACTCTATCCATTCCTCGTAAGTGCCTCTCTCCCTTACGGATGTGAGTTGCCGGTAGTACTCGCTTCGGTTTTTCTTGAACTGGAACGATGGATAGAACAAGCAAGAATGAAGAACGCCATCATTGATGAGCATAAGTGTAATGAGAAGCCTGCCCAGGCGACCGTTTCCGTCTAGGAATGGATGGGCAGTTTCAAATTGGTAATGGACGAGCGCCGCCCGCACAATCGGATCCATTTCGACTTGAGGCTCATTGATAAAGCGTTCGAGGTCCTGGAGCGTGTTGCTCAAATCTTCAATGTTTGGAGGGATAAACGATGCGGTTGCAATGGTGCAGCCTGAGGGGCCAATCCAGTTTTGTGAGGAGCGCAGCTCGCCTGGATTCTTCTCCGTTCCGCGCACTCCGTCCAGCAGGACCGCATGAACTTGCCTAAGAAGTCTCGTGCACAAGGGCATCTTTTTGAGCAGTTCTACGCCGCGGTCGACAGCACGGACGTAATTCACGACGTCTGCGACATCTTTATGATGGAGTTGTGTTTGCGATGGGCTAAGTAGGTCGTCAAACGTGCACTGGGTTCCCTCAATTTGCGAAGAAAGGAGTGCTTCTTTGCGCACGTACATTGTCAGATACATGTCGGCGTTGGGAACAAAGTAGAGCATGCCTTCAAGCTCTCCAAGCATTCGTGAGCATGCGGAAAGTGTGCGATAGGTTTCCTCGGTGAGGTTTAGCTGCCTCAATGATTGCAAGGGCGTTGGAAAAAACGAATAGTAAGCCAATTTCCCCGATAGATTATTGCGGAGCGTTCCCTGGCCGTTCTCCTCGATTTGCATCGCGCCCTCCATATCTTTAGTGCCGGAAACTCGTTATTAGGCTAATCATATCAATTCTAATAACGAGTTTAAGGATTAAATAGTTATTAGAATTGATGTAAACAATCTAATGATGAGAAGTCGTTATTACTTGACCATGGAGCTCGGCTTGGTACAGGGGGGGGGTTATCCAAAATGAGCGTGGATAATCTCCCGTTTTTGGCTCGGTGACGGCCTCAAAGTGGGAGATTATCCACGCTCGTTAGTTAAGCGTCCGAAAAACCACACTCGCCAAACCTACCAAAAAGGGACGGGTTTATTTTGGCACGTTTCGGTCGGTATCAGGAAGTGTCAGGGACGGGGCGGCGGCAGGACTCGAGAGCGAAAAGAAGTATCGGGCTTGGTGCGCTCGCTTCTGCCCGTCCCGTGCGCAGGCGATGCTCGGCTTATCGAACCGCGATGCAAAGGAGATGCTCATCCCACGAGCACTACCGGGAAGGGCTTGCGATTCGAGTCCCCACCTTAGCATTTGAACCATTTGGCACTATAATTATCGTAGGCATGCGCACAACGTTGCGCTTAATCAAGAGGAGAAAACGTATGGGTCTGTTTGATATGTTCAAGAAGAAGGCTGAGCCCGCGGCTGCCGCTGCTCCGGCCTCCATCTCTGCTTCTGCCGGCGCCGACGTGCTGTGCTCGCCCGTCAAGGGCAAGGTCATCAAGATGGCCGACGTGCCCGATCCCGTCTTTGGTGGCGAGGTTCTGGGCAAGGGCTGTGCCGTGTGGCCCGAGGACGATCTGGTCTACGCTCCCTGCGACGGTAAGGTGACCGTCACCATGGGTCACGCCGTGGGCCTGCAGTCCGATAGCGGCATCGAGGTTCTGGTGCACGTTGGCGTCGATACCGTCAACATGAACGGCGATGGCTTCGAGGGCTTCGTCAAGGCCGACGACGTTGTGAAGGCTGGCCAGCCCATACTCAAGATCGACCGCGCCAAGATCGCCGCTGCCGGTTACAAGGACTGCGTCGTCGTGGCCGTGTCCAACACCGCCGAGTTTGCCGATGTCGAGCTCACCGTTGAGGCAGAGTCCGCCGTCGCCGCCGGTGACGCCATCGTCAAGGTCGTCCGCAAGTAAACTGCGGCATCCAAAGGCTGTGCGAGGGTGGTCGGGTTTTCCGGCCACCTTTTTTATTGCACCGCGGGAAAGCGTTTTATTGCACGTTGGGCGGGCTTGCAAACCGTTCGGACGCTAAAACGAACCGACCACGCCTTCGCGTTGCCGAGGGTGTTCATAAGTGGATAGTATGGGCTTACTTATTACAACGTGTGCCGCGTCCGGGAAGCGCGGTGCCGCTCATTGGGAGGAACAACATGAAAAAGAAGCTGCTGCTTGCGCCCCTCATGGCCGTCTTGGTTGCATGCGTGGTCGTGCTTTCCGGCTGTGGAGGTCCTTCGGTTGAGGAGCTCATCACCGAGGATCTTACGACGCAGTTTGATGAGGTCAAGAACGGTGGCGACGACTTCCTCTCTGGTCTGGAGGAGGCTTCGGGCGACGAGTTCGAGCAGCTGGGTATCGATCCCAAGGAGTACGCCAAGACCTATCTTGAGGGCTTTGACTACAAGATCGGCGACGTGACGGTCGACGAGGACAAGGGTGTCGCGACCGCCGAGGTCTCTATTACATGCAAATCTATGAACAAGATCGTCGAGGACTTCTCCACCCAGTATCAGGAGAAGGTTGCTGCGCTTGACACGGTTCCTTCCGATGACGAGCTGTACAAGATGGCCGGTCAGGTTATGGTCGATGTGACCAAGGCCACCGAGCCCAGGAAGACCACGGTTATCTTCAAGTACACCTGCAACGACGATGGCGAGTGGTCTGCCGACGACTCCGTCAACTCCGAGATGATGGATGCAATGCTGAGCTAGTTCGTTGCGGCGTTTTACCAAACGCCGCAACTGCTCGACGCTGCAAGCCCGCCAGAGCGGCAATCTGCCTTTCAACTTCGGCGGCATGACCAAAAGGTCAATGCCGCCTCGTTTCAAGGCACCTTGCTCGCTCTGGCGGGCTTTCGCTGTCGTTGCCAAAACAACGTCGTTCCCTTGGTTGGCTTAAAGTGGCACTTTTACCTGCGACGTTGCCATCGCTGAAGTAGTCATTGGGAAGGCGGCACTTGGGGACGTTCCTTTTAATATGAGCAGGACATTGTCAAGAGGCAAAATCGGGCCTGGCCCCAACGATATGGGGTCAGGCCCTCTCCCTATATCAGCCCGTCCGCGGCGACCTCGGCGTGTCTTACCGACGCTCGTCTTTGCAGTTTAATATCCGCCCGCGGCGATCTCTCGCTGGGCAATCCGTTGCTACGGCTGAGGCTTCTACGTCGAACCGACAGTCTGTGCACGC
>DBEZHA010000034.1:0-129693 GCA_048189585.1 Collinsella sp.
ATGTGCTTGCCGCAGTCGGGGCAGACGATATAGCTCATGTTCTCGACGATGCCCAGAATGGGGACGTTCATCTTCTCGGCCATGTTGACCGCCTTGGCGACGATCATCGAGACCAGATCCTGCGGGCTCGTGACGATGACGATGCCGTCGACGGGCAGCGACTGGAAGACGGTGAGCGCGACGTCGCCTGTTCCCGGAGGCATGTCGACCAGCAGGTAGTCGATGGGGCCCCACGAGGTCTCGCTCCAGAACTGCCTAATGGCGCCTGCGATGACCGGACCGCGCCAAAGGACGGGGTCGGTCTCGTTTTGGAGCAGAAGGTTGGAGCTCATGACCTTGACGCCGTGCTCGGAGATTTCGGGCAGCATAAGGTTGCCAAGGGCATGGACGTGGCGTCCGCTCATACCGAACATCTTGGGGATAGAGGGACCGGTGATGTCGGCATCGAGGACGCCGACCTTGTGGCCGTGACGGGCAAGCTCGGTGGCGATGGCACCGGTGACAAACGACTTGCCGACACCGCCCTTGCCGGAAAGCACGGCGATGACGCGTTTGACCTCGGACAGCGTGTTCTCCTCAAATTGCGACGGCGACGTTTGTCCGCCGGCGGCCTGTGCGTGCTCGCAACCCATGTATGACTCCTTTGTATATGTTGGGGCCGGGGCCCCGTGATGTGACACGAGCGTCATTGTACCCTCGTTTGCGAGCGGGAGTCATTTGCGATGCATTTGGGCCGAGCGTGCTTGCAATACGATGGGTCCAAGCGAATGGGCGGGCTTACTGAACTTTGCTGGCGAACTCGAGATATTGTATGCGCTGCAGCTTGTCGATCGTCGAGGCGTATGGGCTGTCTTCAGATTCCAAGTCGTAGCGCAGCCCGTCGGCACCAAGGTAGCCGGCGACATTGATAGTGGGCACATCTGACCTTGTTGCAAGCAGAGCCTTTTGATAGTCGGTGAGCGGGGCGCCGATCTTATTAAGGGTAATGGCTGCAATCTCGTTTGCCCCGACGGTGTCGTAGACGTTGAGCTCGGTATTGCCGGCGATTTCATAGTTAGCCCAGACAAAATATGTCGACTGATAGATACGGAAAGCGTGGCTTGCCGTATCTTCCTGAGGGTACAGCTCGTCGTTGAGAGCCGTTGCGGCGCTCGGCTGATGGTCGCCAAAAAAGACAAGGACAACCGGTCTGCCGATATTGCGGAGCTCGTTGATAAAGTACTCGAGGTCCCGGTCGGATGCGTTGATGCAGGTAAGATAGGTGTTGAGTGCGCTATTGGCGCCCTCGCTGGCTCCCTCGACCCAATAGTTTGTCAGCTCCTCGGCGGGAACGGTGCCATAGTCGTAGCCGCCGTGATTTTGCATCGTGACGTCAAAGATGAACTGCGGGGCTTCGTCGGTTCTAAGCAGGTCGAGTATCTTGTCGTAGGTGGCGTAGTCGCATACGCCGGAATGGTAACAGGGCGCACCTTCGAAATCGCCGATTGAAAGAAAGTCTCCAAAGCCCAGCTGCTGATAGATTTTATCTCGATGGTAGTTGACGGGGTTTTGCGGGTGCATAGCGGTAGCGGTATACCCAAGCTCCTTAAGGTCCTTTGCCAGGCTGTTGACGCCATTCATCTGATACAGCTGATAGGGGATTTTGCCTAATCCGACAAAGGCCGTTGTCGCTCCGGTCAAAAATTCGAATTCGGAGTTCGCCGTTCCGCCACCGGCGACCGAAGCGAGCATGGTGCCGCGAACAAGTGTGTCGGGAAGCGAGTTGTAGAATGCGGGGCCGGTGTACCCGGCCGCCTGGAGCTGCTCAAAGCACGAAAGATCGCTAAAACTCTCGTTCATGACGGCAACAATCGTCGGCTTGATTTCATTGAACTGGGCAACGGCCGCCGCGCGCTGCTCGCTCGAGCCATACGTGTTGTCGTAGGCGGCGGCGAGCTCCTGCTCGATGCTCTGCGCCTCATCGGGCGTATAGTCTTCGGGCCTCTCAATAGGCAACTCGTTGACCATTTCGGTGAACGAAGTGATAAAACCCTGAGACGCATACGTGGTGATGGGCTGCCAACGGTCAAATCCAAAATCCAGCGCCTGCTCCAAGTCGATGCTGGAAAAGCCCGAGAGCCCCACAACGGTCACTAGCAGAAAAGCGCAGAGGTTAGCGGCGATTGCGGGGAAGACATGGGTGGGCGTACGGAGCTTTCGCGGTCGGATAAGCGAAAGAAGCCCCAGGGAAATCTCCAGCAGGGCGAGAGAGGTTACGATTCCGGCGGTAAAGGTAAACTCGTATCCCTCGCTCACTTCCATTGCAGTGCCAAGGGCCAAGATATCGCTTGGCAGGATGGCTTCGCCTTTAAACGTTATGACGAAGTGCTCGGCAATGCCAAGGATGCAACAGACGACGGGCACGAGGGCCATGACGCCCCCATGACGCTGTCCCAGCAGATAAAGGGAGAGCAGAACCGTCGCGAGCAGCCCGACGGAAAACCCGAATGAGTTGGCGGGAATGTGATAGAACGTTTCATTGCAGGCAATTTCGAGTGAAACGAACGAGAGCGCTGAAACAGCGGCGATGACAAGGATGTCACGGCAAATACAGGCAACCGTTCCCGTCTCAAGATCGGTTTGGTCAATAAGTCCCGAAACCAAGGGCTCGACAAGAAGTATGACGGCGGCAGCACCGAGCGCCGAATAAGAAAGGACCCATAGGGAACTGTCCTCATTTACGAGCAATTGATTCGTAATCCATGCAGCTACCACGCCGAGCGGGATGAGGAGCGTCGCGCACCAAAAGACGCGGGCAATGGGCGGCTTTTCATTGTGTTTGATTGAGAAATACACGCGCACGACGACGGTGGCCACGATAAGGACGGCGATGAATATGGGCAGATTGGCCATGTCGCTCGAAGTGATTTCAAGGGGGATATCTTCGGTCATGGACGTTCCTCTGTTACAGCAAATTAAGTTCAGTAGTAGATTACTGTAACCTTTCCACGGCATTTCGAGAAACAAAGCACCCGATACGCAAAGCTAAAGGTCTGCGAATCTTGTATTACGAACATCTGTGCGCGTCGAGTGCGCTAAACTCATCGACAGTATGATTCGATGCAATAGGAGGCAAGGAGCTTCCATGTCTGATTCTTCTATCGTTATTCGCGGCGCTCGTGAGCACAACCTCCGTGATATCGATGTTTCCATTCCGCGTGACCAACTCGTGGTCATTACCGGTCTTTCTGGCTCGGGCAAGAGTTCGCTGGCATTTGACACTATCTATGCCGAGGGCCAGCGTCGATACGTCGAGAGTCTTTCGAGCTATGCGCGCCAGTTCTTGGGCCAGATGGACAAACCCGACTTGGATTCAATCGACGGCCTTTCGCCGGCGGTGTCGATCGACCAAAAGACGACGTCTAAAAACCCTCGCTCGACGGTTGGCACCGTAACCGAGATTTATGACTATCTGCGCCTGCTGTTCGCCCGTGTGGGCACCCCGCACTGTCCCGAATGCGGCCGCGTCATTGAGCGCCAGACGACCGACCAGGTTGCCGACAAGGTCTTGGCGGCGGGGGAGGGCCGCCGCGCGTTTGTGCTGGCACCGGTGGTGCGCGGGCGAAAAGGCGAGTACACTAAACTGTTTGAGGACCTTCGCGCCGAGGGCTTTAGCCGCGTGCGTGTCGACGGTGAAGTGCGCTCGCTCGACGATCCGATCGATTTGGATAAGAAATTCAAGCACGATATCGAGGTCGTGGTCGATCGCATCGTGATCCGTGAGAATTCTCTGGGCCGTATCGCCGAGTCTGTTGAGCAGGCGACCGCGCTGGCTCACGGCAATGTAAACGTGTACATGCTGCCCGATCGTGATGCTCCCGAGGGGACCGAGGGCGAGCTGCTGGAGTATTCGTTGGCCTTGGCGTGCCCGGAGCATGGACACTCCATTGACGATCTTCAGCCGCGTGATTTTTCGTTTAACGCTCCCTATGGCGCATGTCCTGAGTGCGACGGCCTGGGCTTTAAGAAAACCGTTGATGCCGAGGCGCTGATCGAGGACCCCTCGAAGTCCATTGCCGACGGAGTCTTTGGTAGCCTGTTTGGCAATTCGAACTACTATCCGCAGATTTTTGCTGCGGTCTGCAAACACTTTAAGGTGAGCGCCGATACGCCGTGGGAGGACTTGCCCCCTCGCGTGCGTCGTGCATTCTTGGATGGCCTGGGCGATACGAAGATCTCGGTCGACTACCAAAAGCTCGACGGACGTCGCAGCCAGTGGGATACCAAGTTTTCGGGCGTTCGCAACATCCTGTACGAACGCTATACCGAGACGACGAACGAGAACACCAAGGCGCGCCTGGAGAAGTACATTCGCGAGGAGCCGTGCTCGACCTGCCACGGCGCTCGTTTGCGCTCCGAGATGCTCGCCGTCACCGTGGGCGGCAAGTCCATTTACGAGGTTTGTTGCCTGTCGTGCCGTGAATCGCTCGAGTTTTTTGAGGGCCTGGAACTCACCGAGCGCCAACAGTTTATCGGCGGTCGTATCGTCAAGGAAATTCTGGAGCGCTTGCGTTTTCTGGTCGATGTTGGACTCGACTATCTGACGCTCGATCGTGCCTCGGCGACGCTTTCCGGTGGCGAGGCACAGCGTATTCGCTTGGCAACGCAGATCGGCGCGGGTCTCATGGGCGTGCTCTATATTCTGGATGAGCCCTCGATCGGTCTTCATCAGCGTGACAACGAGCGCCTGATCAAGACGCTCGAGCGCCTGCGCGATATCGGCAATACCGTTATCGTCGTCGAACACGACGAGGATACAATCCGTGCCGCCGATTACGTGATCGACATGGGGCCCGGCGCCGGCGTCAACGGCGGACACGTAGTCGCGGCGGGAACGCCTGCCGATATCATGGCGTGTTCTGAGTCGATGACGGGCGCTTATCTGACCGGCAAACGAATGATCCGGGTGCCTGATGAACGGCGCAAGCCCGGTCGCGGCTGCCTTAAAATTACGGGCGCTCGAGCCAACAACCTCAAAAACGTTACTGCCAAGATCGAGTTTGGTACGCTTACGGTTGTTACCGGCGTGTCGGGATCGGGCAAGAGCTCCCTGGTTACCGATACCATTGCGCCTGCCCTTACGAATGCCATTCACCGTTCGACGCGCCCTGTGGGTCCATATAAGAAAATCGAGGGCATCGAGTGCATCGATAAGGTTATCGATATCGACCAGTCGCCGATTGGCCGCACGCCGCGTTCCAACCCTGCTACCTATATCGGCCTGTGGGATGATCTTCGCGCGCTGTTTGCGAGTACGCCGGAGTCGAAGGCGCGCGGCTACTCGCCGGGTCGTTTCTCCTTTAATGTGAGTGGCGGGCGCTGTGAGGCGTGCAAGGGCGACGGACAGATCAAGATCGAGATGCACTTCCTTCCCGATATCTACGTTCCCTGCGATGTTTGCGGCGGTAAACGCTACAACCGCGAGACACTCGAGGTCACTTACCGTGGCAAGACCATCTCGGACGTACTTGACATGAGCGTGGCCGAGGCACTGGCCTTCTTTGGGAATATCCCGCAGATTAAGCGCAAACTTCAGACGCTGTACGATGTAGGCTTGGGCTACGTGAGCCTGGGCCAGCCCGCCACGACGCTTTCGGGCGGCGAGGCGCAGCGTGTGAAACTCGCCAAGGAGCTTCATCGACGCCAGACGGGCAAGACGTTCTATATTTTGGACGAGCCGACGACCGGCCTTCATTTTGAGGACGTCCGCCAGCTGCTCGATGTGCTGCAGCGCTTGGTCGATGCGGGCAACACGGTGCTGGTGATTGAACACAACCTTGATGTCATCAAGGTTGCCGACCGCCTGATCGATATGGGTCCCGAGGGCGGTAACGGCGGCGGAACCGTTGTGGTTTCGGGCACACCGGAGCAGGTTGCGGACTGTCCGCAGAGTTATACGGGCAAGTTTTTGGCGCCGTTGCTCAGGCGCGACCGGGAGCGTCAGGCTCAACTTGATGCTCAATAAATAGGCGATTCAGTTTATGGGCGCCATCGACTCCTTGTGATTCGATGGCGCTTGCTGTGTCGAAGTGACGTATGCAGCCGAATTGGACATATACTTAATCCTCGCGTCCGAATGCGAGGGAAAGGATATGTCATGGCAAAGGCTGTAAAGACGCCAAAAACCAATGCGATGCGCGAGCTGGAAAGCGCCGGCATTTCCTATGTTCTACATACGTACGAAGACGATGGTGATGAGTCGGTGGGCCTGGGGGTCGCGATTTCGGAGCAGCTTGGCGAGGAGCCCGGTCAAGGATTTAAGACTTTGGTCTGCGTGACACCGTCCAACGACTATGTCGTGTGCTGTATCCCTGTTGCCGACGAGCTCGATCTAAAGTCCGCCGCGCGTGCCGCGGGGGAGAAGTCCTTGGCCATGATGCATGTGAAGGATTTGCTTGCGGCGACTGGCTACGTTCGCGGCGGCTGCAGCCCGGTCGGTATGAAAAAACGCTACCGGACGCTCATTGATGAGACGTGTGTCCTTTGGGATACCATTTTTATTTCGGGAGGCAAGCGTGGTTATCAGCTCGAGCTTGCACCCGATGATTTAATTGCATTTTGCGGGGCGACGGTTGCCGCGATTACGAGAGAGGACTGAGCGATGCCGCAGGAAGAATTGAAGTGCGGAGCTCATTTTGCAAAAGAATCTGCGCCTCAGACGCCCTCATCCGAAGCTTCTTCGTCGCGAGATGACACTGACGACATGGGCTCGTCGGACTACTCCACGGTTGGTCGTTCCGCCGGGCTTATGACCATCCTGACCATCGTGTCTCGCGTTACCGGTTTTATCCGAACGTGGGCAATGGCGGCCGCTATTGGCATGTCGCTACTCTCGTCCTCCTATCAGGTCGCCAACAACCTGCCCAATATGCTCTACGAACTCGTGATGGGCGGCATGCTCGTGACGGCGTTTTTGCCCGTGTACATGGGCGTGAGGCGTGAGCAGGGTCGCGAGGCCTCGAACGAGTACGTGGGCAACCTGCTCGGCATTCTGCTTTTAGTGCTGGGTGGCATTTCGTTGCTGGGGACCGTGTTCGCCCCGGGCTTTATCTGGACGCAATCGTTCCTTTCGGGTGACGGCGGCAGCATGGATACCGCTGCGTTCATGTTCCGTTTCTTTGCCATCCAGATTCTGTTTTATGGTTTGGGCTCGGTGTTTTCGGGCGTTCTCAACGCACACCGCGACTACTTTTGGTCGACGTTTGCTCCGGTCCTCAACAATGTGATCGTCATTGCGAGCTTTATGGGTTTTGCGCCCGTGTCCGCACAGTTTGGCGAACGTGCCGGCATCATCTTGATTGCGGCCGGTACGACCCTCGGTGTCTTTGTTCAGATGGCATGTCAGATTCCCGCGCTTAGCAAGCACGGCGTGCATCCCCATATCCATATCGACTTTAAGGACCCCGCGCTGCGCCAGACGATTGCGCTCGGTATCCCGACGCTGCTCGCCACGGTGTGCATGTTTGTCTCGACTTCTATCACCAATGCTGCCGCGCTGGTGGTCCAGCCCGAGACGGGTCCTTCCGTCATCGCCTATGCGCGCCTGTGGTACACGCTACCCTACGCGCTGATTGCCGCCTCGCTTTCGACGGCGCTCTATACCGAGCTTTCTCACGACGCACAGGAGAAGGATTACGACAGCGTTCGCACGGGCATTTCGCGTGGCGTCGCCCAGATGCTGTTCTTCCTGATTCCGTTCGCGCTGTACCTGATTGTCTTCGCGCGTCCGCTCAACATGATCTACTGTGCTGGCAAGTTCGATGAATCCGGCGTGACGCTGGTGTCCGAGTATCTTGTCTACCTGGCGCTCTCGCTGCCGCTCTACGGCGTGGTCGTGTTGATGCAGAAGAGCTTCTCTGCCTTGCTCGACATGAAGCCCTATAGCCGCTATTGCCTGTATTCCGCCATCGGCCAGGCCGGCTCGGTTCTGCTGTTTGGCGTTGTGCTGGGCTTCGGCATGCCGGCAATCGCGCTTTCGTATGTCGTCGACTACGTGATCTTGGTCGGTTGTTCGCTGTGGTGGCTGCGTCGTCGTCTGCGTGGCCTTCAGGTCAAATCTATCCTGCATGGCGGTTTCTTTGGCCTTTTGCTCGGTGGCCTGGGTGCTGCCGCAGGCGCCGGCGTCATGTGGGCGCTTGAGCACTTTGTCGGGGCACTTGGCGGTTCGATTCTGATTACTCTTGGCTATGTTTGCGTTGCGGGTGTCGTCTCGCTTGCTGTTACCTTTGGCCTTGCCGTCGTCCTTAAGATGCCCGAGGTCTCGGCGCTGCTTCGTCGCAAGTAGGTGCGCGTGGCCGGTCACGACAACATTCCAACGCTTGCCGAGCAGGTTTCGCGCGTTCCCACACAGCCCGGATGCTACCTTTGGAAGGATGCCAAGGGCGATGTCATCTACGTGGGCAAGGCGAAAAACCTACGCGCCCGCATGCGTCAATACGTGACACTGCAGGATGAGCGTCAAAAGATTCCGCTGATGATGCAGCTGGTGGCGAGCTTTGACTATATCGTGGTGGAGACCGAGCATGAGGCGTTGGTGCTCGAGCGCAATTTGATTGGTCAGTACCATCCGTACTTTAACGTCGACCTCAAGGATGACAAGAGCTATCCCTTTATCGCCATTACAAAGGGCGACCTGTATCCCGCTATCAAATATACGCGTGAGCGTCATAAGCCGGGAACGCGCTATTTTGGACCCTATACCGATAGCCGTGCGGCACGTGAGACGATAGATACGCTGCGCAAGGTTATCCCCATCTGCTCTGCATCCTGTGCGGAGTGGCGTCGTTGTCGCCGTATCATCGAGTCCCACAAGGGCGAGGAAGACATCGTCAATATGATTTGCGCACAAAACGGGCGTCCCTGCTTCGACTACCATGTCGGGCGCGGGCCGGGTGCGTGTGTCGGCGCGATTTCCCCGGCAGACTATGCCAAGAACGTCAAGCGTGTCGAGCGCTTTTTGTCGGGCCATCGCAAGGATGTCGTCGACGAGCTGACTTCCGAGATGGCGGATGCCGCCGAGGCACTCGATTTTGAGCGCGCGGCACGCGTCAAGCGTCGTTTGGAGGTCATCAGGGGTCTGGACGACCGTCAGCAAGTCGTTTTTCCCTCCAGTGTCGATATCGATGTCATCGGTTTCTATCGCGAGGAGACCATCTCTGCCGCTTGCGTCTTTGTCGTGCGTGAGGGCCGAACAGTTCGCACCTGCGAGTTCATTCTTGACAAGGGTCTTGATGTTGACGAGGAAGAGCTCCAGTCGGGCTTTCTTAAGCGCTATTACGACGAGACGGCTGATATTCCAGCTGAGATAAACCTCTCTGTCGAGCTTGAGGATGCGGAGGCGCTGGGGGAGTGGCTTGCAGGCAAGCGCGAGCGTTCCTGCCATCTCCATAGGCCGCAGCGTGGCGAAAAGCACCGTTTGCTCGATATGGCATCCAAAAATGCGCGCCATGCCCTCATGCGCTACATGATGCGAACGGGGTACGCTGACGACCGCACCAATCAAGCGCTCCTGGAGCTCGAAAGCGCGCTGGCGCTGCCGGCGCCGCCGATGCGTATCGAGTGCTTCGATATCTCGACGCTGCATGGAACCTTTACCGTCGCCTCGATGGTGGTGTTTACCAACGGACGCGCCGACAAGAGCCAGTACCGTCGTTTTAAAATTCAGGCCGAATTGGACGAGGCAAACGACTTCGTGTCGATGTCCGAGGTTTTGGGACGACGCTATGCTCCCGAGCGCATGGCCGACGAGCGCTTTGGCTCGCGCCCCGATTTGCTCGTTGTCGATGGCGGTAAGCCGCAATTGACCGCTGCGATCAAGCAACTTGAGGCTCTTGGGCTCGATATACCAGTTTGTGGCTTGGCAAAGGCCGATGAGGAGGTTTTCGTGCCTTGGGACGAGACTCCCGTCGTGCTGCCGACCGGGTCTGCTTCGCTCTATCTAATTAAACAGGTGCGCGATGAATCGCACCGTTTTGCAATCACATTCCATCGTGAGTTGCGTGATAAAGCCATGACAGTTTCGGTACTCGATGACGTTCCAGGCGTGGGACCCACCAGAAAACGTGCCCTTATGCGCCATTTTGGCTCGATGAAACGTTTGCGCGCGGCGAGCGAGCAAGAAATCGCGGAAGTTCGCGGCATACCTGCCGATGTTGCCAAGGCGGTCCACGAGGCGCTCGTTGCGTGGAATGCCGAGCGCGCCGAGGCGGCGGCTGGCCATTCCGATAGCTAAACACGAGCCTAAACAACTGATATACATGATTGCGCGATTTTCAACCATTTATTTCGCCATGATTGCCTGCTGGTTTCGGGTTTTATTAACGCTAAAACGTTTGACTAACCCAAGCGAAAACCCTGCTATCCTGCGGGTTGACGAAGACTGATATCTCACCTCGCCGATACATACTGTCTGGCGAATCGTTTGTCAACGAATTCGGTGAACGGTAGTAAATACCGTTCAAGCGTATGTATGTATCGGTCGCCGAGCGCGGCACCTCAGTTGGGTTCGTCGGTAGGTAAGGTATATATCGTCCGTAAGTTGCGCGGGGGCAAGTCTAGATGCTCCCGAGTAAGATTCTCTATTGATAGGAGAAGACATGGCCATCATCAACAAGGGTATGTCCAGGCGTTCGTTCCTCGGCCTCACCGGCAGCGTCGCTGCTGTCGCAGGGCTTGGTCTCACCGGCTGCGGTGGCAGCTCTAACGACGAGGGTTCCGCTTCCGGTTCCACCGATTCCGCTAACCGTGGCGGCGGCGTGATCACCGCTGGTTCCGCTTACGCTCCGTCCAGCTTCGATCCCGCCAGCACCGGCTCCGCTGTGGGCCTGGGTGCTAACTGGCACGTCGTCGAGGGCCTCTACGGCATCGATTACCACGACTACAGCACCTTCAACGAGCTCGCCACCGACGATCCTAAGTCCGTGGACGACACCACTTTCGAGGTCACCATCCGCAAGGGCGCCAAGTTCTCCGATGGCACCGAGGTCACCGCTGACGATGTCGTTGCCTCCTACACCGCTTGCGCCGCTTCCGCTACCTATGCTCCGTTCTTCCAGCCCTTCGAGTCCATCGAGGCCAAGGACGCCAGCACCGTGACGGTCAAGACCAAGGTCCCCAACTTCTCCCTGCTCAAGGATCGTCTGGCCATCGTCCGCGTTACCCCGGCCACTCAGACCGAGGAGGATCGCGCCAAGCAGCCGATCGGCTCCGGCCCCTGGATGTACGACTCTATCTCCGATACCGAGATTACCCTGGTTCCCAATCCTGAGTACAACGGTGAGTATGCTGCCGAGGATAAGAAGATCCAGTACAGCATCCTGACCGACCCCACCGCTCGCGTTACCGCTCAGCAGGAGGGCTCCACGCTCGTTATGGAGCTCGTTACCGCTGACGCCGTCGACCAGCTTGAGAGCGCCGGCTGCAAGATCGATAACGTTCAGGGTTTCGGCACCCGCTTCATCATGTTCAACGTCGCCAAGGAGCCTTGGAACAACGTCAAGGTCCGTCAGGCTGTCATGTATGCGCTCGACACCGAGAAGATGGTCAGCAACACCTTCGCCGGCCTTGCCACCGCTGCCAGCTGCTACCTGCCCAAGAGCTTCACCAACTATCATGAGGCTTCCACGGTGTACAAGACCGACGCCAAGAAGGCTAAGAAGCTCATCGAGGAGTCTGGCATCACCCCGGGTGCCATCACCCTGCGCACCACCGACAACGAGCAGATTAAGGGCATGGCCGCCCAGGTCAAGAACGACCTCGACGCTCTCGGCTTCGATGTGACCATCCAGACCGATACCTCGCCGGCCACCTACGCTGCCATCGACGGCGGCGAAGCCTACGATATCCTCCTTGCCCCTGGCGATCCTTCCTGCTTCGGCGCCGACCCCGACCTGCTGCTCAACTGGTGGTACGGCGACAACGTCTGGATGCAGACCCGTTGCCCGTGGAAGGAGTCCGCTGAGTGGCAGAAGCTCCACAGTCTCATGGACGAGGCTCTTGCCGCCGAGGGCGACGAGCAGCAGAAGAAGTGGAACGAGTGCTTCGACATCATTGCCGACAACGCCGTTCTGTACCCCGTTGTCCACGTCAAGACCGTCTCCGCTTCCTGGGACGATCCGTCCACTGCGCCCAACGGCGAGGCCCTCGATGGCTTCAAGGGCATCGGCACGACGAGCATGTCCTTCAGGGGCGTTGCGACCGTCAAGGCGTAAGACTCGCTTGAGTCTGTATGCAGGATGTCGGTCATTGGGGCCGTATCCTCATAGTTGAAACAAAGACCCGGGCGGCAACGATGTCGCTCGGGTCTTGTAATGAGTACCCGTACTCATATACCAGTTGGTCCTACCGACAAAAGAAAGGGGAGAGAACGTGAACAACTTGCTACGTTTGATTGGAAGGCGTCTTGTGGCGCTGCCGATCATGGCATTGGGCGTCACCGTCCTGGTGTTCTTCCTTATGTCGTTCTCCAAGACCGACCCCGCCTACACGGCGTTGGGTGACGGTGCCTCGCCCGAGGCGGTTGCCGAGTACCATGAGAAGTATGGTCTGGACGACCCCTGGCCCGTGCGCTACGTGCGCTATATGGGCGATTTGATCCATGGCGACATGGGCACCTATGGTGCTGCTCGCAACTCCGTTGCCAAGCGCATCTCCACGGCCCTGCCCGTCACGATGCAGCTGACCTTTATCGGTCTTGCCATCGGTGCGGTCGTTTCGTTTTTGCTCGGCGTCATCGCGGCACTGTATCGCGACAAATGGCCGGACCAAGTGATCCGCGTGTTTTCCATCGCCGGCTTGGCAACCCCGTCGTTCTGGCTTGCCGTTCTGTTGATCCTGCTGTTCTCTTCCTACCTTAAGGTGCTCCCGGCATCGGGTGCTCTGCCTCACTTCACCACGAATCCGGTTGGCTATCTGGGACGTATGATCATGCCCGCTATCGCCTTGGCATTTCCGCTGACGGGCCAGATGACTCGTATCGTGCGTACCGCCATGGTCGAGGAGCTCGACAAGGATTATGTCCGTATGGCTCGCGGCGCCGGCGTTCCCGAGAAGGTCGTCGTCGGCATCAACGTTCTTCGCAATGCGCTGATCACCCCGGTCACCACCCTCGGTCTTAAGATCGGTTACCTCATGGGCGGCGCCGTCGTCATCGAGGTTATCTTCAACCTCCCCGGCATGGGCACTGCGATTCTGCAGGGCGTTCAGGGCAACGAGGCGAACCTGGTTCAGGGCGTCGTTATCGTCGTTGCTCTTGCCTTCATCATCATCAACATCGTGGTTGACATGCTCTACCTGCTCATCAACCCGCGCATCAGGACGGTGTAGATTATGGTAAAGATTCGAGAGAAGCAAACCGAGCAGCTCGAGAAGGCTGCCTCCAAGGGGCTCAAGCTCGGTGGCTGGAAGAAGATGACGTTGTCTTCTAAGATTGCCGCCGTCGTGCTGGTGCTGGTCGCCCTGACTGCGATTCTGGCGCCCCTTCTTGCCCCCTATAGCCCGGTCGAGATCTTTACGGCTCGCCAGGCTCCCGGCAACGGATTTATCTTCGGTACCGACGATAAGGGTCGCGACATTCTGTCGCGTATGCTCTACGGTGGTCGTTACTCGCTGATTATCGGCTTTGGCGCCACCGCCATGGCTCTGGTCTGCGGCTCGGTCGTGGGCGCCCTTGCAGCGGTTTCGCGCAAGGCCGTCTCCGAGACGATCATGCGTATCCTGGACATCATCATGTCCATCCCGGGCATCGCCCTCGCGGCCGTCTTTGTCTCCATCCTGGGCAACTCCGTGCCGTCGATCATCTTCGCCATCGGCTTTATGTACACTCCGCAGATTGCCCGTATCGTGCGCGCCAACATCGTGTCCGAGTACGGCGAGGACTATGTCCGCGCGGTCATCGTTTCCGGCGCCAAGGCTCCGTGGATTTTGATCAAGCATGTTCTGCGTAACTGCATCGCCCCGATCATGGTCTTCACCGTTACCCTGGTCGCCGACGCCATCATCTTCGAGGCCTCGCTGACCTTCATCGGCGCTGGTATCCAGGAGCCCACCGCTACCTGGGGCAACATCCTCGCCGACGCCCGCGGCGGCGTGCTCGCCGGCCGTTGGTGGCAGGCACTGTTCCCGGGCCTGGCCATCATGATCACCTGCCTGGCGCTCAACATCCTCTCCGAGGGCATTACCGACGCCATGGCCGCTGCTCCCTCCGCCGCCCTGGATCCCACCGATTCCTCCAAGCGTCGCGAGGCCGACCTGCTGGTCTCCGACCCCGTTCGAGCCTACAAGGAGCAGGCCCAGTCCCTCTCCGCTCGCCTTGGCGCCCTGCGCGATGTCGAGCTCAAGCGTGACGATCGCCATGTGCCCGACGAGTCTGTTGAACCGATTCTCTCGGTCCGTGACTTCTGCATCCAGTTTGAGCATCACGGTGATATCAACGTCGTCGACCATGTCAACTTTGACGTCCGTCCTGGTCAGACCATGGGCCTGGTGGGCGAGTCCGGTTGCGGTAAGTCCATCACCACGCTGGCCATCATGGGCCTGACCGACGATGACGAGCACCTTTCCGGCGAGGTCCTCTGGGAGGGCCGTGACCTGCTCAAGATGAGCAAGAAGGAGTGGTTCGGCCTGCGCGGTACCGATATCGCTATGGTCTATCAGGACGCCCTGTCCTCGCTCAACCCCTCCATGCTCATCTCTGCCCAGATGAAGCAGCTCACCAAGCGCGGCGGAACCCGCAGCGCCGAGGAGCTCCTGGAGCTCGTCGGCCTCGATCCCAAGCGCACGCTCGAGAGCTATCCGCACGAGCTTTCCGGCGGCCAGCGTCAGCGTGTCCTGATCGCTATGGCCCTTACCCGCGACCCCAAGCTGGTCATCTGCGACGAACCCACGACCGCTCTGGACGTTACCGTCCAGAAGCAGGTCATCAAGCTGCTCAACGATCTTCAGGCCAAGCTCGGCTTTGCCATGATCTTCGTTTCGCACGACCTGGCGCTGGTCGCCGAGGTCGCCCACAACATCACGGTTATGTACGCTGGCCAGGTTATCGAGCAGGCACCCACCAAGGAGCTGCTCACTAACCCGATCCACGAGTACACCCGCGGTCTTCTGGGTTCCGTTCTGTCCATCGAGAGCGGTTCGGGCCGCCTGCACCAGGTGCCCGGCGCCGTTCCGAGTCCGCGCGATTTCCCCAAGGGCGATCGCTTCGCGCCCCGCTCGAGCCATCCGCGTATTGGCCTGGACACCCGTCCGGTCTTCAAGCGCGTACCCGGCACCGAGCACTTCTATTCCGAGCTCCCCGACGAGGTGCTCAAGGCAAATGGTTTGACCCCTCACGCGGAGGTGATGTAGATGAGCGAGACCGCAGTCAACGGCGTCGAGCCGATCATCTTCCTTGATGACGTCCACGTCACCTTTAGGACCCGTACCGGCTCGATTCTGCACCCCAACCTGGTTCACGCCGTCCAGGGTGTAACGATTAAGCTCATGCCCGGTCAGACGATCGGCATCGTCGGCGAGTCCGGTTGCGGTAAGTCCACCACCGCCAACGTCATGTGCGGCCTGCAGGCCCCCACGAGCGGCAAGGTCTACTTTAAGGGCAAGGACGTTACCAAACGTACCGCCGAGGACCGTCGCCACATGGGTCGCGTCATCTCGGTCGTGTTTCAAAACCCGGCCACGGCGCTCAACCCCCGCATGGTCGTTCGCGAGCAACTGCTCGACCCCATGCGCGTCCACAACCTGGGTACCGAGGCCGAGCAGGAGAAGCGCGTCAAAGAGCTCCTGGAGCTCACCGGTCTGCCCAGCTCCGCCGCCGAGGTTCTTCCCGGTCAGCTTTCGGGCGGCCAGCGCCAGCGCGTCGCAATTGCCCGTGCCCTGTCGCTGAACCCCGATGCCATCATCGCCGACGAGCCCACCTCGGCTCTGGACGTTTCGGTCCGCGCGCAGATTCTGAACCTGCTGACCGACCTTAAGAAGGAGCTCGGCCTGGCCATGGTGTTCATCAGCCATGACATCCAGACGGTCCGCTATATCTCTGACGACATCATCGTTATGAATGGCGGCAAGATCGTCGAGCAGGGCGAGGCCAAGCAGGTCTTCCAGCATCCCCAGGACCCCTACACCAAGATGCTGCTCGGCGCTGCGCCGTCGCTGCTGCACCCCAAGCTCGGCGAATAGCCTCGCTTTCCCTCCCGTGCGCCCGGTTCCCTTGCCGGGCGCACCTCCGTTGCGATTTCGAAAGGTTGGGTTCACGAGCCATGCCAAGTGCTCAGGAGCTACAACATCAATTTGGTGAATATCGAGGCGCCATGCCCCGTCCATCAGATTTCGATCTCTTTTGGAAGGATCGCATGGCCGAGGCCGACGCCGTCGGGCTTGACTATGCGATCGACACGGCATCGGTCACCGATGCCGCGACCTGCCAACTTTTCGACCTCTGGTATACCGGCATGTGTGGCGCTCGCCTGCATGCCAAGTACCTTAAACCCGTCTCGGACGAGCCCGTGCCATTGGTGCTTCAGTTCCATGGGTATCCGGGTGCAAGCCGCAGCTGGTTTGAGCAGGCGTCGTTTGCGGGCATGGGCATGGCACTCATCGCCCTCGACTGCCCCGGCCAAGGAGGTCCCTCCGAGGACATTGGTGGATTTGAGGGCACAACGGTTGCCGGGCATATCGTCGCCGGCATCGACGGCGACCCGGCCAACCTCTACTATGTCCGCTTGCACCAAGATATTCGCATCCTGTGCCGTATTGTTCGCGAGCTCGAGGGCATCGATCTTTCCCGTGTGTTTGTGAACGGCGCGTCGCAGGGTGGTGGTTTGGGCATTGCGACCTGTGCGCTTAACAGCGAGCTTATCAATCGTGCCGCCATCCTCTATCCCTTCCTGTCAGATTTCCGCCTAGTCTGGGATTTGGATGCAGACGACATTGCCTACGAGGGCCTGCGCTATTGGTCTCGCTGGTTTGACGAGGACTCGACTCGTATTGACGAAGCCTATGCCAAGCTGGCGTACTTCGATTCCAAGAACTTTGCCCCTATGGTCAAATGCCCCGTGCTGTTTGGCACCGGCACAGCCGATATCGTCTGCCCGCCAGCGACGCAGTTTGCGGTCTATAACAACCTGACCTGCGAAAAGCGTCATGAGTTCTTTGAAGGCTTTGGCCACGAGGAGATTCAGGATTTTGACGATCTGATCATTCCGTTTTTCTGCAAGGGAGGGGAGGCTCATGTCTAAGTGCGAGAGCAATGTTAATGAGCTGATTGTCCCCGGGCTCGTGGGAATTCCTGGAACGGTTTCGTCAAGGCTCGCAGAATATCGGGACTGGCGCGGTGATGTCCAAGCAGATGTTTCTGATTTAGAGACATGCGCTTCGAATCTTGAGATTCAAGGCCTGGCCATTACGGCGATTGACTTTGTTAACCCCTGCGCCCGTTACTCGGAGGTCTCCTTTGAGCTCGGTGACGATGCGATTCACGCTCGTTTGATCGAGCCTGTCGGTCGTGCCCGAGTGTCTGAGCGCGTGCCGCTGTGCCTGATGTTCCACGATATCGATCGGCCTGTGCGCGGCTGGCATCACATGACGAGATTTGCCGCCATGGGGTATGCCGTCCTCGCGCTGGATGACGATGTTGCTGGTGCGGACGACCTGCAGCGGGGGATTTCTTCGCCCGCTTTTGTCGAGCGCGTCCGTTGGGGTTGCGCGCTGGCGAAGGTGGCGCGCAATCTTGATGGCATGGACCCCGACCGCATCTTTGCATGGGGCGAGGGTCTAGGCGGCGGAGTCGCGCTGGCGGTTTCTGCTCTGGACGAGCGGGGTCTCGCCTGCACGGCGGTTGCCAATCCGCTTCCTGGCGGCCTCGAGGCGCTGTCGTCTCGGGTGCGCGGATCGGTGCTCATGGGCACATCGCTCATGGATACCGTGAGCGATCCCAAGGGCCAGTTTGCCGTATTCAACGGTCTTGAGTGTGACCGGAGACATATCATCTATGCCAAATACGCTCACGAGCGCATCAATGCGTTCGAAAACGAAGTCGTCGACTTTTTTAACCAAACGTTCTACTCGTGTTCTTTGGCCTAGACGGCCTGGACACTGCCAACAAGAGTGGGCGGCATAGGGCTGCCCACCAGACAACTAAGGAGATTCTTGTGGCAACTCAGAAATTCACCGGCGTTATCCCTCCCGTCGTTGTTCCCGATACCGAAGACCACCAGCTCGATGTTGCCTCCTTTGAGCGCAGCATCAACCGCATGATCGATGCCGGCGTCGATGGCTTGTTCTTCCTGGGCTCCTCGGGCGAGGTCGTCTTCTCCACCGACGAGCGTCGCCGTCAGATCATCTCCGAGGCCGTCCGTATCGTCGACCACCGCGTTCCCGTTCTGGTCGGCATCATCGACACCGAGACCGAGCGCATGATCGAGCACGGTAAGGTCGCTCAGGAGCTGGGCGCCGATGCGCTTGTCGCCACCTGCCCGTTCTATGCCCTGCAGGGCATGACCGAGGTCGAGGAGCATTTCCGCATCCTGCACGAGGAACTCGACCTGCCCATCTTTGCCTATGACATTCCCGTCTGCGTTCACACCAAACTCCCCTGGAAGCTCCTTGCCAAGCTCGGCGCCGAGGGCGTCCTTGCTGGCGTCAAGGATTCCTCGGGTGATGACATCTCGTTCCGCTACCTCGTTCAGGAGAACGAGAAGAACGGCCATCCGATGAGCATCCTCACCGGTCACGAGGTCGTTGTCGACGGCGCTTACCTCGGTGGCGCCGACGGCTCTGTCCCGGGTCTCGCCAACGTTGAGCCCGAGGGCTACGTGCGTCAGTGGAAGGCCGCTCAGGCTGGTGACTGGGCTACCGTCAAGGCCGAGCAGGATCGCCTTAATGAGATTTCGCACATCTGGGATGTCACCTCGGGCGTCCAGGGCTATGCCGGTGGCGTCGGCGCCTTCAAGACCGCTATGAACCTCATGGGCATCTTCGACAGCCCGACCATGCCGCGCCCGGTGAAGGCCATGACCGGCGAGAACGTCGAGGCGATTAAGAAGGTCCTCCAGGACAACGGTCTCCTTTAAAGCTTCCCAGGCACCCGACCTCGCCGTTCAACCGTGCGGCCATGACCCATTAGGTCAATGGCCACACGGTTTCTCGGCGATCTCGGGCACCTGGAAAACCTTTACCGCGCTGTGACGGCTAGCCTGACGGCGCATTTCCTGTAGTTGTTTTTTATCTCCTAAGGAGAGCGACATGGAGAACAAGTACGTCTGCTCTGTCGATATCGGCGGAACTAAGATCGCGACTGCCATCATGGAGTATCCGGCTGACGGTAGTGTGCCCCATCCCGTTTTTGAGGCCGAGGTTCCTACCGAGGCCCAGGAGGGCGGCGAGGCCGTCTTCCAGCGTATCGAGGCGTCCATCAAGGCTGCTCTCGAGGCGAATCCCGATGTCGAGGTCCTTGGCGTCGGCATTGGTGCTGCCGGCGTCGTCGATCCCAAGACGGGCGCCATCGCGTATGCCAACGAGATCATGCCCGGCTGGTCCGGCGTTCAGTTGGGGCCGCGTCTGCGCGATGACCTTGGTCTCCCCGTTGCCGTTGTGGGCGACGTGCAGGCTCATGCTCTGGGCGAGGCCCACTGGGGCGTCGGCAAGGGCAAGTTCTCCGTCTTGTGCCTGGGCATCGGCACGGGCATCGGCGGCGCATATGTCGAGAACGGCCGCGTGATGCAGGGCTTCCATGGTGCTGCCGGCCATATGGGCCACATCGAGTGCTCGGCTGCCGCCGGCATTCCCTGCGCCTGCGGGCGTTCCGGCCATCTTGAGTCGGTTGCTTCGGGCACTTCCATTGGTCGTATGTACGATGAGCGCTTTGGTCGCGTCGACCCCAGCCGTCCTTCGGTCGGTCGCGATGTGAACGACCTGTGCCGTGCGGGCGACGCAAAGGCGACCGAGGTTATCCATGACGCCGGCTTTGCGCTGGGTGCCAGCTTGGGCTCGCTCGCTAACATCCTGGACCCCGAGGTCATCGTGCTTTCGGGTGGCGTGATTCACCAAGGTCCCGATTGGCGTTCACAGACGTGGAAGGATTCGGTGCACGAGGGCTATGCCAGCCAGGCGCTCGATCCGCTTCAGGGCACGCCGATCCTCATCGGTTCTCTGGAGGGCGATGCTCCGCTCATCGGTGCCGCCGAACACCTTCTTGCATCGTTGAAGTAAACATAACTACCAAGTGCGCCTTCTGAGGTGCCGCAGATTGACGTGAAAGAGGAGCGAAGCGTACTTCGGTACGCGAGCGACGGTTTGAACGTCAAGGTGCGGTGTCTCAGAAGGCTGTTTTGAGAAAGGTTGAGTCGAACATGACCGTTGATCCTTTGATCCAGTCCCTGAAGGGCAAGCTCGTCGTGAGCGTTCAGGCGTATATGGGCGAGCCACTTCGTACGCCCGAGACCATGGCTCAAATGTCTCGCGCTTGCGAGCTTGGCGGCGCCGCCGCCATTCGCTGCCAGGGCCTTGCCGACATTGCCGCCATTAAGGGTCGCTGTGAGGTCCCCGTCATCGGCCTGTGGAAGGATGGGCACGAGGGCGTTTATATCACGCCGACGCTGCGTCACGCTCGCGCCTGCGTTGCTGCGGGTGCCGATATCGTGGCGATCGACGCCACCGATCGTCCTCGTCCCGACGGCAAGTCGGTCGAGGATACCTTCCGCCCGCTGCACGAGGAGGGTGTGCTCCTGATGGCGGATTGTGCCACCATCGAGGACATTCGCCGTGCGGTTGATATGGGCTTCGACCTTGTATCTACCACGCTTTCTCACGGTGTCGCTGCCATCGACTGCACCATGGCCGATGGCCCCGATCTGCCGCTCCTGCGTCAGGCGACCGAGGAATTCCCCGGTCTTCCCATCATCTGCGAGGGCCGCGTGCACGCGCCCGAGGAGGCTCGCGCCGCGATCGATGCTGGCGCCTGGGCCGTTGTCGTCGGCACCGCCATCACGCACCCCACGAGTATTACGAGTTGGTTCAAGGCTGCGCTTGAGGCGTAAGACAGGCCTCGTATCCGCTCGGGGCGGTATACTCAATATAGGCAATTGACCGCGCGGGATCCGGGTTGCTGGGTCCCGCGCTTGTTTTCGGGAGGCAGCACATGCAAAAGGGAGATGCCATGGATGCGGCGGAGCGCTCGGAGCGCATCCCCGATATCGTCATCATCACCGGAATGTCCGGATCGGGCCGCACGCAGGCCATGCACGTGTTCGAGGACATGGGCTATTTTTGCATCGATAACCTGCCTCCACGTCTCATCGCCCAGCTTGCCGAGCTCGTCGGCATCAATACGGGCGTGGGCAGGCATCTCGCCGTCACCTGCGATTTGCGTAGCCAGGGACTGTTTGACGAGTTGCTCGATGCGGTCGCCGCGCTCGAAGAGCGCGAGATGAGCTGCGACATCGTGTTCCTGGAGGCTTCTGACGAGGTGCTGATTCGTCGCTACAGCGAAAATCGCCGCCGTCATCCCATTGCCAAGCCGGGGGAGACTACGGCCGATGCCATTCAGCGCGAGCGCCTTCAGCTTCAGGGCGTGCGCGACCGAGCCGATATGATTATCGACACGAGCCGTCTGCGCACCTCTGCGTTGCGCAACAAGCTACGTATGGCATTTTCCGAGCTGTCCGACCAGCAGCTCATGGACGTCCACGTGTTCTCGTTTGGCTTTAAGCACGGCATGCCCGTCGAGGCGGACATTATGATCGACGTCCGCTTCCTGCCTAATCCGTTCTACGATCCCGAGATGCGCACGATGACCGGTCTCGATAAAAAGGTCTCCGATTTTGTTCTGGACCATCCCAAGACGCAGGAGTTTTGGAAGGCTTGGACACAGCTGCTCGATACGGTGATGCCGGGCTATATCGCGGAGGGCAAGCCGCAGCTTTCTATCGCCATCGGCTGCACGGGCGGCCAGCACCGCAGCGTTGCCATTGCCGAGGCCACGGCCCGTTACCTGGAAGGCGCTCAGTATCATGTGAGCATCTCCCACCGCGACCTGTCGCGCGCCAACACGAAGGCATAGGCCTGCATGTCGTTTACCGCTGAGGTGCGCGACGAGCTTGCGCGCTGCGAACCCGAATGTGAATACTGCGACTTGTCGACGCTCGCCGCCCTCACGCGCGTGAGTGGTACGCTCTCGCTTGCCGGCTCTGGGCGGTATCGTTTGACGGTTGCGACTGAGACGGGAGCCGTCGCGCGCACGATGATCACGCTGACGCATCGTATCCTTAAGCTCAAAACGGAGTTCACCGTCCGCAAATCTGTCTTGCATAAGGTTCGAAACTACCTCATCACCTTGCCTGATCAGCCAGACCTGGATAAGGCCTTGGTTCTGCTGGGTATCCTCGACCGTAGGGGAGGACTTGTCGCCGGCGTACCCCGACATATCGTTGCCCGTCCTTGCTGTAGACTTGCCTATATCCGCGGCGCGCTCATCGCGGGCGGCTTCGTGGCCGATCCACGCGGCGATTTTCATTTGGAGATCGCTGTGCAGGGCGAGCAATATGCCAAGGGACTTTGCGATCTGTTGGAGCAGATTGGGGTCCATGCTCGTGTTAATGCACGGCGGGGGTCATATGCCGTGTACATTAAGAGCGCCGAGGAAATCGAGCATCTATTAAAGCTGATTGGTGCCAAGCGCAGCGTTGCCGAGATTGAGGAGGCGCGCGCGGTCAAGTTGGTTAAGAACGATGTGAACCGTCGCGTGAATGCCGAGCTCGCCAACCAGACCAGAAGCGCCGGTGCTGCCCAACATCAGCTTGCGCTTATCGATGAGCTCGAGCAGCGTGGCCTTCGCGATGCTCTTCCGGATGCCTTGGCGGTCTTTTGCGACCTGCGCGAGCGCTATCCTGATCTGTCGCTGCGTGATTTGGGGGAGATGGCTGACCCTCCCTTGTCGAAGTCAGCCCTCTACCATCGTGTTTTACGGCTTGAAAAGCTCATTGAAGCAAACAGGTAGTTTGAAGTAACGACTTATGTATGGATTTAGCTGCTATTTTAGTCTTTAAAACGTTTTAACGTAAATTTGATTTTCAATTTCGAGCATTCTCGTGAAATTCAAGTCAAAAAAAAGGTATATTAGGCGAGTGGTTAGTTTGTGGGCCTCAACGGCGGGCGCTGTAGCTCGCGGGGGCCTTACGAAAGGAGACACAATGGCAGTAAAGGTTGCTATTAACGGCTTCGGTCGCATCGGTCGTCTGGCTTTCCGTCAGATGTTCGGTCATGAGGGCTCCGAGATCGTCGCTATCAACGACCTCACCTCTCCCGATATGCTCGCTTACCTGCTGAAGTACGACTCCACGCAGGGCAACTACGCTCGCGATCACGAGGTCGTTGCTGGCGAGGATTCCATCACCGTTGACGGCAAGGAGATCAAGATCTACAAGGAGGCCGACGCTAACAACCTGCCTTGGGGCGACCTTGACGTCGACGTCGTTCTCGAGTGCACCGGCTTCTACACCAGCAAGGCTAAGGCTCAGGCCCACATCAACGCTGGCGCCAAGAAGGTCGTCATCTCCGCTCCGGCCGGCAGCGATCTGCCCACCATCGTGTACAACGTCAACCATGAGACGCTGACCGCTGAGGACAACATCATCTCCGCTGCTTCCTGCACCACCAACTGCCTCGCCCCGATGGCCAAGGGTCTGAACGACTTCGCTCCCATCGTGTCCGGCATCATGACCACCATCCACGCCTTCACCGGCGACCAGATGCCGCTCGACGGCCCGCAGCGCAAGGGCAACTTCCGTCGCTCCCGCGCCTGCTCCGAGAACATCGTCCCGAACACCACGGGCGCTGCCAAGGCCATCGGCCTGGTTCTCCCCGAGCTCAACGGCAAGCTCATCGGTGCCGCCCAGCGCGTCCCGACGCCGACCGGCTCGCTGACCAACCTCTACGCCGTCGTTGACAAGAAGGTCACCGTCGACGAGGTCAACGCTGCCATGAAGGCCTACGCCGAGACCATCCCCGAGACCTTCGCCTACAACGAGGACCAGATCGTCTCCCGCGACATCGTCGGCGAGACCCACGGCTCCATCTTCGACGCCACTCAGACCATGTGCTCTGACCTCGGCAACGGCCAGACCCTCGTTCAGGTCACCTCTTGGTACGACAACGAGAACTCCTACACCTCTCAGATGGTCCGCACCATCAAGTACTTCGAGAAGTTCGTTGCTTAATTTAGCTTTTAGCGAATAGCTCGTTGAGCGTCTAAAGAAGGGCGCGGCCTTATAGGGCTTACACCCTAGGGTCGCGCCCTTTTTATAAGAAATCGTCTGCCGTAATGGGAGGCAGACACGTACGAAAGGTAGAAGCAAACATGGCCTTTACCAAGAAGACCGTCCGCGACATCGATGTCGACGGAAAGCGCGTTCTCGTCCGCGTTGACTTTAACGTGCCTATCAAGGATGGCGTCGTTGGCGACACCACCCGTATCAAGGCTGCCCTGCCCACCATCAACTACCTCGTTGAGCACAACGCTCGCGTCATCCTCATGAGCCACCTCGGCCGTCCCGAGGGCACCGGCTTCCAGCCCGAGCTGTCCCTCGAGCCCGTCGCCAAGAAGCTCGCTGAGCTCTCTGGTCTCGACGTTGCCTTTGTCGCTGACACCTACGGCGAGAAGGCTGCTGAGGCTGTCGCCGCCGTCGAGCCGGGTAAGGTCCTCGTTCTCGAGAACGTCCGTTTTGACAAGCGTGAGAAGAAGAACGATCCCGAGATCGCCAAGAAGCTCGCTTCCTATGGTGACGTCTTCGTTCTCGATGCCTTCGGCACCGCTCACCGCGCCCAGGGTTCCGTCGTGGGCCCCGCCGCTTACCTGCCTGCCGTCGCCGGCTTCTTGCTCGAGAAGGAGGTCGACACGCTGACCGGCATCTTCGCCGAGCCCGAGCGCCCCTTCGTCGCCATCGTCGGCGGTTCCAAGGTTTCCTCCAAGATCGGCGTTCTCGATCACCTCATCGACTCCGCTGACACCCTGATTATCGGTGGCGGCATGGCCTACACCTTCTTCCTGGCTCAGGGCCTGTCCGTTGGCCAGTCCCTCAAGGAAGAGGACTGGGTCGAGCGCGCCGGCGAGATGCTCAAGAAGGCCGAGGAGAAGGGTGTCAAGATCCTGCTCCCCATCGACAACCGCGTTGCCGATCACTTTGGCGAGGACGCTGTCCCCGAGGTTGTCGCTTCCGACGCTATCCCCGACGATCGTGAGGGTATGGACATCGGTCCCAAGACCGAGGAGCTCTATGCCGAGGCTGTCAAGGGCGCCAAGACCGTGTTCTGGAACGGCCCCATGGGCGTCTTCGAGTTTGACAACTTTGCTCACGGCACCCAGGCTATCGCCGAGGCTCTCGCCGAGGCTGACTGCACCTCGATTATCGGCGGTGGTGACTCCGTCGCAGCTGTCAACAAGTTCAACCTGGCCGACAAGATGAGCTGGATCTCCACCGGTGGTGGCGCTTCCATGGAGCTCGTCGAGGGTAAGGCCCTGCCCGGAGTGGAGGCGCTTCTCGATGCCTAATCGCACCCTTCTTATCGCTGGTAACTGGAAGATGAACAACGACGTCGCCGAGGCCGCCAAGCTCGCCGACGAGCTGGCTCAGGCTCTGCCCGAGGTTCCGGCTGGCGTCGAGGTGCTCGTCTGCCCTCCGACCATCGACATCACCACGGTTCATGACCGCATTCAGGCTGCCCCCATCGCCCTCGGTGCACAGAACGTGTACTGGGAGGCCAAGGGTGCCTTCACCGGTGAGTCTTCTTGCGACATGCTCAAGTCCGCTGGCTGCACCTACTGCATTATCGGTCACTCCGAGCGTCGCGACTACTTCCACGAGACCGACGAGGACCAGAACAAGAAGGCTAAGGCTCTCGTTGCCGCCGGTCTTGTTCCCGTCTTCTGCTGCGGCGAGTCCCTTGAGGTCCGCGAGGCTGGCACCTATGTCGAGCACGTCGTGAACCAGGTCAAGGCTGGCCTTGCTGGCCTTGAGATCACCTGCCCCAAGCAGGTCGTCGTCGCCTACGAGCCCATCTGGGCCATCGGCACCGGCAAGACCGCTACCGCCGAGGACGCTCAGGAGGTCTGCGGCGCTATCCGTGAGACCCTCAAGGAGATGTTCGGCGAGGACCTCGCCAACGGCATCCGCGTTCTCTACGGCGGTTCCGCCAAGCCCGGCAACATTGCCGAGCTCGTCGCCAAGCCCGACGTTGACGGCGCCCTCGTGGGCGGCGCTTCGCTCAAGGCTGCCGACTTCGCCTCTATGGTCGTCAAGGCAGGCGAGTAGGACATATGGCACAGCGTCATCTTCCTGCACTCCTGATCATCATGGATGGTTGCGGCCTTGCTCCGGCCGATGGCGAGAACGCCGTCGCCGCTGCCAAGACTCCCTTTCTTGATAGTCTGTACGAGAAGTACCCCCACACCACGCTCGGCGCTTCGGGCGAGGACGTGGGTCTTCCCGATGGCCAGATGGGTAACTCCGAGGTGGGTCACCTCAACATCGGTGCCGGACGCATCGTGTTCCAGGAGCTTTCGCGCATCAACAACGCCATCAAGGACGGCTCCATCGCCAAGAACGAGGTTTTTGTCAAGGCTATGGACGATGTCAAGGCTGACGGCAAGACCCTCCACCTCATGGGCCTTATGAGCCCTGGCGGTGTTCATTCTCATATGAACCACGTTGAGGCTCTGGTCAAGATGGCTGCCCAGCATGGCGTCAAGACCGTTCGTGTACACGCCTTTATGGACGGCCGCGACGTCGACCCGCAGTCCGGTGCCGGTTACATGAGTGAGTTCTGCGCCTTCCTGGCTAAGATCTCCGAGGAGACCGGTTGCGACGCTCGCGTTGCCACCGTCTCTGGTCGTTATTGGGCGATGGACCGCGACAACCGTTGGGAGCGCATCCAGCGCGCCTACGACGTCATGGTCAACGCGTCCGATGCTGATACCGACCCCGTTGCCGGTATCAAGGCCTACTACGAGAAGGACCCGCGCGGCGACGAGTTCGTCGAGCCCTTCGCTGCCCACAACGAGGGCATTCACGAGGGCGACGCGGCCATCTTCTTCAACTTCCGTCCCGACCGCGCTCGTCAGATGACCCGCGTGTTCACGGACAAGGAGTTCGACGGCTTTGAGCGCGAGCAGATCAAGCTTTCGCACTTTGTGACGATGACCGAGTACGATCCGACGTTTGACGTCGAGGTCGCCTTCCCCAAGACGTTCCCCGAGAACGTCCTGGCCGACGTCATCGCCGCCAATGGCCTGAAGCAGCTGCACACCGCCGAGACCGAGAAGTACGCCCACGTGACGTTCTTCCTCAACGGCGGCATCGAGGAGCCCAAGGAGGGCGAGGAGCGCGTGCTCGTCGCTTCCCCCAAGGTCGCTACCTACGATCTGCAGCCCGAGATGAGCGCTCCCGAGGTTACCGAGAAGCTCGTCGCCGCCATCAACGAAGATCGCGCTGACTTCTACATCGTGAACTTCGCGAACTGCGACATGGTTGGTCACACCGGTGTCTTCGACGCCGCCGTTAAGGCCGTCGAGGCTGTTGACGATGCCCTGTCCAAGGTTGTCCCTGCGATTCTCGCTAAGGGCGGCTTTGCGCTGATTACCGCCGACCACGGCAACGCCGATCACATGTTTGACGTTGCTTCCGACGGTTCCAAGCATCCGTTTACGGCGCACACCACCAACCGCGTGCCGTTCATCATCGTTGATGAGAAGGCACAGCTCACCGGTATCGAGGACGGTCGTCTGTCCGATATCGCTCCGACCATGCTCACCATGGCTGGTATTGAGCCTTCCGCCGAGATGACGGGCCGTGTGCTCGCCACCGAGGCCTAATAGAAAACAAATACCGTTTTCTAGTAAGGGGGTTGTCCACAACCGGACAACCCCCTTTTTGGTATTTCTGCCATTTCCACCCCGTCCTTGAGTGGCAGGTAGGGGAGAGCGGGGGATTGTGGTACAGTACTGGAGTTTAAACTGTTCTATTAAGGAGCTTATCTATGGGTCCGTTCCAGATTCTTCTGTTTGTCGTTTGGGCTGTCTCTGCCGTGGCGCTGACGATTCTCGTCCTGATGCATTCCGGTAAGGGCACCGGCGTTTCGGATATGATCGCTAGCTCGCTGTATAACTCCAGCTCTGCCACGGGCGTCATGGAGCAGAACCTCGACCGCCTGACCGTCATCATGGCTGTCGTGTTTGCCGTGTGCGTCGTGCTGTGCATGTTCTTCTTCCCGCAGGGCATCGTCGGCTACTAAGCACGAGCCGCATAAATATTCAAAAAGGGTCCCGTAAGTGCGGGACCCTTTTTGTTTACATATTTGTAACAGAGTCAAAATATCCCCACATACTTCGCCCAACTAAAGAAATTCTCGACCGTTAACCGGAATTAGCCCCAAATCGTGAATAAAATGCGCTAATGTATTGCAAAACGTTAGCCTGTTGTGCATAACCAGCCATAGCAGCGGGCGGCGTTTTGATAGTTCTGATCGGATTGTCTCGACATATGTCCGACTGAACATTTCTTTGTCCTATCTCATAAGGAGGATGGCATGGCTGATTCTATGTTCCACCAGCCCGTTATGGGTCGTCGCGCCTTTGTTGGCGGCACCCTTGCTGCGAGCTCCATGGCTTTTCTTGCCGCATGCGGCAAGAAGGGCGGCGACGCTTCCGGTTCTGAGTCCGGTTCGACGCTGAACTTCTACATCAACAACCCGGTCTGCATCGACCCCTACAACGTCCAGGAGGACCAGGGCACTCAGGTCGAGTACCAGCTCTTTGACGCTCTGACCTCTTACGACGCCGAGAAGGGCGAGATCGTTCCGCTGGCTTGCGAGTCCTTTGAGTCCAACGACGACGCTACCGAGTTTACCTTCAAGATCAAGAAGGCCAAGTTCCACAACGGTGACGACGTTACCTCCAAGTCCTTCAAGCTCGGTTGGGAGCGTCTGGTAAACACCAAGTCGGCTGTCGCTACCGAGTACGGCCCTTCCGAGGTCTCCTATCACCTCTCCATGGTCGAGGGCTATGACGATCTGCTTGCCGGTAACGCTACCGAGCTCAGCGGTGTTACCTGCCCCGACGATGAGACCCTCGTCGTCAAGCTGGCTTCCGCTTACGCCGACTTCCCCTTCGTCGCCTCTCACCCGGCTCTGGCCCCGGTTCCCGAGTGCGCCGAGTCCGATGTCAAGAGCTTCTACCTTGCCCCGGTCGGTAACGGCCCGTTCATGATGGACGGCAAGTGGGAAGATGGCCAGGAGATCAACGTCAAGAAGTTCGACGATTACTATGGCGACAAGGCCAAGATCGATGGCATCCACTTCCAGGTCATCAAGGACATGGAGACCGCTTACAAGGAGTTCCAGGCCGGTAACCTCGATGTCTGCGACGTTCCCGTCGCTCAGATCGACGCCGCCAAGAAGGATCGCGGCGTGTCCAAGGACGGCTACACCATGGGTGACGGCGAGCGCATGCTGCTCGGCGCCGAGCCTTCCACGTACTATCTGACCTGCAACACCACGGCCGAGCCGTTCAACAACGCCGACCTGCGTAGGGGCATCTCCCTGGCTATCAACCGTGAGGCCATCTGCAAGACCATCTTCAAGGGTACCCGTACCCCTGCCGATGGCATTGTTCCTCCGGGCATCGATGGCTACAAGGAGGGCGCATGGGAGTTCTGCGCCTACGATGTCGACAAGGCTAACGAGTACCTCGACAAGGTTGCTCCCGCTGGCGCTAACGGCGATCGTGGCATTAGCGTGACCCTTTCCTACAACCAGGACGGCGGTCACAAGGAGATCATGGAGTCCATCATCGGCGACCTCGCCAAGGTTGGCGTTACCGCTGTCTCCGATACCCCTGAGTGGTCTGCCCTGCTCGAGCAGTATCAGAACTTTAACTATCAGTTCGGTCGTCTGGGTTGGATTGCCGACTACCCGATCATGGACAACTTCCTGTATCCGCTGTTCCACTCCGACTCCCTCGGTGGCGACAACCGCTCCGGTTACAACAACCCCGAGTTCGACGCCAAGGTCGACGAGGCTCGTACTATTGTTGACGACGAGGAGCGCGTCGCTAAGATGCAGGAGGCCGATGCAATGGTCGCTGCCGACTGCCCGGTCATCCCGGTGATGTTCTACACGCACACCATCGCCGGCTCCGATCGCATTAAGCACCTCTATGTCGATCCGCAGAAGCACGCCGATCTGGGTACCGCTGAGCTCGCCTAAGAGTTTGCAGCTTCCGTGAGGGTCAAGTATTTACGTAGACCTTATGGGAAACATACAGTTCTCCCTAACCTGGGGTAAACTGGCTGATGGTAACTTTGGGATGCCGGTCTGGCGATCGGCATCCCATTTAGGTTAATCCCTAGATAGGGGAGTGGTATGGGTAAGTACATCGTTAAACGTGTGCTTCAGTTCATCCCGGTGTTTTTGGGCGTTACGCTGATTCTGTTCGCCCTCCAGAATATCGTGCCGGGAGATCCGATCAAACTGATCGGTGGAGACAAGGCTCTGTCCCCCGAGGTGGAGCTTCAACTTCGCGTCCGCTATCACCTGGTCCAGACGGACGAGGACGGCAACGCGATCCTTGACGAGAACGGCGACCCCGTTCAAACGTCGCTCGTGGACCGTTACTTGTATTACATGAACGGCCTGCTTCATGGCGATCTGGGCAATTCGTACCAGCGCAAGCTGCCGGTTACGGAAATCTTTGCCCAGAAGTATCCGTATACGGTCAAACTTGCCGCGTGCGCCATCGTGCTTGAGGCAATCATGGGTATCGGTGCGGGTATCATTTCGGCGGTAAAGCGTTATTCCTTCTGGGATATTTTGGTAACGCTCACCACGTCGATCCTCGTTGCGGTCCCGGCCTTCTGGCTCGGTATGTTGCTGCAGCTGTTCTTTGGCGTCATCCTCAAGGACGCCACGGGCGGTGCAATCTCCATGCCGATCTCGGGTGCCGGCGGTTCCAGCTCTCAGTATCAGGATTGGATGCACTATGTGCTTCCGACCATTACGCTGGCTTCGGTTTCGACCGCTTATGCTGCGCGCATCATGCGCTCGCAGCTGCTTGACGTCATGAACCAGGATTACATCCGTACGGCAAAGGCCAAGGGTCTCTCCAATCGCGCGATCATCGTCAAGCATGCGCTTAAGAATGCACTCATCCCCGTCGTTACCTATATTGGTGTCGACTTTGGCGGCATGCTTTCGGGCGCCATCCTGACCGAGACGGTCTTTAACTGGCCCGGTATCGGCTATGAGGTCTATCGCGCCATTAGCATGCGTGACTGGCCCATCGTTATGGGCGGCGTTACGCTCATCGTCGTCGTCGTTATGGTGATCAACCTGCTCGTCGACATTAGCTATGCATTCCTCGACCCGCGCATCCGCCTTGGCGGTCCGTCGGATAAGGCCTAAGGGAGGTACGTCTCATGCAGGAAACTGATTCTCAGTCTCAGGAGCAGGCTACCGCCACCAAGGCCGCATCTGCTCCCGCCAAGTCCCGCACGCTGTGGGGCGACGCTTTTAAGCGTCTTCGCAAGAACAAGCTCGCCGTTATCGGTGTCTGCTGGATCATCATCGTCGTTGTGGTTGCCCTGACCGCAGATCTGTGGGCTAAGCCCTGGCTCGGTTCCCCGACGGCTTCCGACTCGACCACTATGGCCGAGACGTCGCTGCTGGCTCCGTGTGCAGAGCACCCGTTTGGCACCGACGCCCTTGGTCGTGACATTCTCGTCCGCGTTATCTACGGTGCGCGCGTTTCGCTTTCCGTCGGCATTATGGCCACCGCGATCTCCACGCTGATTGGTCTGGTCATGGGTGCTCTGGCCGGTTTCTACGGCGGCATCTGGGATACGATCATCATGCGCTGTGCGGACATCTTCCTGGCGTTCCCGTACGTGCTGTTCGTTGTCGCCATGATCGCCGTTATCGGCCGTGGTCTTCAGAACGTCTTTATCGCCATCGGTATTCTCGGCTGGCCTTCGATTGCGCGCGTCTTCCGCTCTGCAATCTTGACCGTCAAGGAAAACGACTATGTTGATGCTGCGCGCGCGATGGGTGCATCTGATGCTCGTATCGTCGTGCGTCACATCTTCCCGAACTCCGTCGCCTCCATCGTGGTCTACGCGACCATGAACATTGGTGGCGCCATTCTGACCGAGTCCGCTCTGTCCTTCCTCGGCATGGGCGTTATTCCGCCTACGCCTTCGTGGGGCTCCATGATTCAGGACGGTCAGCAGTATCTTCTGACTGCTCCTTGGATGATGATCATGCCCGGTCTGGCAATTCTCTCGACGGTGCTCGCCTTCACCCTGTTGGGTGATGGTCTGCGCGACGCCCTCGACGTCAAGATGAAGGACGCATAAGGATGAAGAAGAACAAGAACTATGTGGACCTGAAGGACCAGCCGGTTCCCGAGGGCCAGCATCTGCTCGAGGTCGATGACCTTAAGATGTATTTCCACACCGAGGATGGCGTCGTTCGCGCTGTCGACGGTGTGTCCTACACGCTCGATCGCGGCGAGACCTTGGGCGTCGTCGGTGAGTCCGGCTCCGGTAAGTCCGTGACCGCCATGACCATCATGGGCCTTATCTCGATGCCTCCGGGAAAGATTGAGGGCGGTGACGTTCGCTATCGCGGCCGCTCCATCCTCGAAATGACCGAGGAAGAGATGCAGCACATTCGCGGCAACGATATCGCGATGATCTTCCAGGATCCTATGACCTCCTTGAACCCGGTTTATAAGATCGGCAAGCAGGTGGGCGAGGGCCTTCGTCTGCACCGCGGCTACTCCAAGCAGGAGGCGCTCAAGCGTGCCACCGAGCTTTTGGACCTCGTGGGTATCCCCGAGCCCGAGAAGCGCGTCAATGAGTATCCGCACCAGTTCTCTGGCGGTATGCGTCAGCGAGTCATGATTGCCATGGCTCTTGCCTGCGATCCCGATATTCTGATTGCCGACGAGCCCACGACGGCTCTGGACGTTACCATTCAGGCTCAGATTATCGAGCTCATGCAGGAGATGCAGGAGAAGAACGGCAACGCCATTATCATGATTACCCATGACCTGGGTGTCGTCGCCGATATGGCCGACAAGATCATGGTTATGTACGCCGGCCGTCCCGTCGAGTTCGGTACTGCTGAGGAAATCTTCTACGAGAGCCGCCATCCCTACACCTGGGGTCTTATTCGTTCCATTCCGGAACAGGCCATCGAGGAGAAGAAGCCGCTGACGCCGATTCACGGCAACCCGCCTTCGCTCATGAACCTGCCCGAGGGTTGCGTGTTCTCGCCTCGTTGTCCCTATGCGACCGATAAGTGCCGCAAGCAGCGCCCCGAGCGCGTTGTCACCGAGTCGGGTCACTACTCTGCGTGCCACTACTCCGGTGACCCCGAGTTCCTCAAGAACGCTCCTGAGACGTCCCGTACGCGCAAGGATTCCAAGAAGGGAGGCGAGGCGTAATGGCAGATACCAACGAGCGTACTCCGCTGCTGAAGGTCGAGCACCTCTCTAAGGAGTTTCCCGCTGAGTCCGGCATGTTCGCCAAGCGCTTCTCCAAGCGTGTCGTCTCTGCTGTGAATGACATTTCGTTCGAGATTTATCCGGGCGAGACCTTTGGCCTGGTCGGCGAGTCTGGTTGCGGTAAGTCCACCACGGGCCGCACCATCATGCGCCTGACCAAGCCGACGGCAGGCAAAGTGTTCTTCCAGGGCAAAGACGTTGCCGAGATGAGCAAGCACGAGATCAAGGACATGCGTCGCGAGATGCAGTTCATCTTCCAGGATCCCTATGCTTCGCTCAACCCTCGTATGACCATCGGCGAGATTGTTTCTGAGCCCATGACCATTCATGGCGTTGGCACCAAGGAAGAGCGTATCGAGCGTGTCCGCGAGCTGCTGGACGTCGTCGGTCTGAACCCCGAGCACATCAACCGCTATCCGCACGAGTTCTCGGGCGGCCAGCGCCAGCGTGTCGGCATCGCCCGCGCGTTCGCTCTGAAGCCCAAGCTGATCATCTGCGACGAGCCTGTCTCTGCACTTGACGTATCCATTCAGGCCCAGGTTTTGAACCTGCTGAAGGAGCTTCAGGATAAGTTCGGTACTGCTTATCTCTTCATTGCTCACGACCTCTCCGTCGTGCAGCACATCTCCGATCGCGTTGCCGTTATGTACCTGGGTAAGATGGTCGAGGTTTCGGACTGGAAGACGCTCTACAGCGAGCCTCACCATCCGTACACGCAGTCGCTGCTGTCTGCCGTGCCGGTGCCCGATCCTGATATCCAGAAGACCCGCAAGCGCATCATCCTCGCCGGCGATCCGCCGTCACCGCTGGATCCGCCGACCGGCTGCCGTTTCCACACGCGCTGCCCGATCGCTCAGGGTATCTGCTCCGAGAAGCTTCCTGAGTTTAAGGAAGTTGCCCCGGGCCACTGCTGCGCGTGCCACTTCGCGGAGCCGTTCCCGATCAAGGAATCGCACATCGACCTGTAGCCGGTTGTTATCGTCCGGGCCCGTGCTGGACTTAGTTTTCAGAACGTCCTCGACCATGGAAACCCCCTTATCCTGCTCCTTCGGAGCCGCGGATAAGGGGGTCTCCTGGTCTGCGGAATGTTCTGAAAACTAAGTCCAGCGCGGGCCCTGCGGCAACGCGGCAGGGAGGGGTGCGATTCCTTGATCGCTCACTTAATCTAATAGGAAACTTAGTTAGGCCGGAGCTTTAGCTCCGGCCTCTTTATATAAGGGCTCGGCAAAGCCGAGCCGCTAAATTTGTATCAGCCCTCAGAACATGTTTGAGAACTGTGCCTGAAGTACGTATTTGCAGGTCCCGAATCGGTGTTGCCTCCCGGCGCATTCCGCAGGGGGAGCGATATTTTGCAGCACGAAGTGCGTAGCAAAATATCGCTCATGCCCGAGGACGCGCCGGGAGGCAACACCGATTCGGGACCGGACATATAGATCTACCTGCTCATTTACAAATTCGTAAACTTTTTTGAAAAAAGTGCTTGCACAGTTCTCGAATCATAGGTTATTATCTTCCTCGTTGAACGCGCGGGTCCAACAAAACGAACCGCGAATCAACAACATAGCATGTCGGAGTGGCGGAATTGGCAGACGCGCTAGCTTGAGGTGCTAGTGACCGCTTTTTGGTCATGCGGGTTCAAGTCCCGCCTCCGACACCATCGCATTTGAGAAGCCTCTTCGGAGGCTTTTTTGTTACCGATAGACGGTGAGGTCCACGATGGAAACGCTTGAACGCAACGAGTGGGCAGACGTTGCCCAACTGGTCGAGATCACGAGCGATGCTGTCATCATCTGCGAGCTCGACGGAACCATTCTGCATGTGAATAATCGCTTACTTGGTTTGATGTGCGAGGAACGCGCCGACGTCATCAGTGGAGATGTTAAAGACGTCCTGTACTCGTCCGCTTTTGAACGTGCGACGGAACATCGTCTGCCATTTGAAACTGATGGCTCCGAGAACGAACTGATGCTCAAGCTGAGTGACGGCTCCTTTATCCCCGTCTTGGTTCGTGCGGGCTCCGTAACGCCTCCACGCATCTTTGGGCGCCGCGCGCCACGTGTCCTGGTGGCGCTCCATAGCATCGAAGAACAGTATTCGCACGACCGTCAGCTCAAGCGTGCTCTTTCGGAGCTTAGAGTGGCTAACAAGCGCCTCTCTGGCACGCTCTCGGTCATTATGAGTACCGTGGGCTCCGATGAGCTGCCCAGCCTACTTGATACCGTTTTGAACCAGCTTGTAGGAACGCTCGATGCTTCGGGTGCCGCTATCTATTTTTCTGAGAGCGGCGGTTTTAAACTTCGCGGTGTTTCCAAGGAGCTGTACGACAGCTACCTGCCTGAGTTTTTGCCGTATGGCGCTGGCATTCCGACGTATGTTCTTCGTGAGTCGCGTGCCTGTCGCTTGTCGATTCAACAGGACCTTAAGGGTGATAAGGCCGCCTCCGGTATGTTTATGGACCTGGACAATCGTTCTAAGCACCTGTTGCGCATGCAGGATATGCCTCCGTACCGCAGCGAGATCTGTCTTCCCGTTTTTTACGGTACGCAGATTCTTGGCGTGCTGGAAGTTGGTTGGAAACGCCCTCAGGCACCGCTCGCCTATGACGTTAATGTGCTCGAGGTCATTTGCGATTACCTGTCTATCCAGCTGGTCGGCATGGCATCGAGCCTTCGCTCCCGTCGCACGGCCGAGCTTGGCCGCTCGCTCAATGTCTTGCGTGATGAGTTGTTTACCTTTCTAGACGATTCCGCCGCGGCTACCCAGGCGGTATCGTCCGAGATCTGCAATATGCTTAACTGCCATTTTTGCCCTGTTGAGTATGACGCCAGTCTGGATTCCTACGTCATAGATTTTGAAGGTGGCAGTCGCGTTGCTTTGCCGGACGATCCCGAGAAGCTTTTCTTTTCCACGACGGCGCCAGCGGCACGTCTGGGGGCTGGCCCTGATGGCTTTGAGGCATCTGTTTTGGGCGGTACGAGTGCCGAGGACCTTAAACACGTCCGTATAACTCGCGTTGACGAATCGATGCCTATGGGAGGCTGGCTTAGGGCGCATGGTCTGCCTTGTCAAGGTCTCTACGTCGACTCCGGCATCGAGGCGGGGCGACCACGCTCTAAGGGTGATGGCAAGCACAGTAACGACGCAATTGTTCCTGCTTCTGTTGCGAAGAGCCCGACGACGCGCGCGCTACTGCTTCGTGATGGTAGCCAAGAGCCGATTGATGATCTTGAATATGACTACTTGGTGCACTTGGCGCATGACTTTGAACTGATCTACGAAGGCGAATCTCAAAAGCGCGAGGAGCGCCATATCGCTCAGACCCTTCAGATCGGCATGAGAAATTCCCTGGGGGATGTTCCGGGTATCGCAACCGATTCGGTGTACCTGTCAGCCACGAACTCGGCGTTGGTCGGCGGCGATTTCTATACGCTCATCCGTCTTCCCGACGACTGCGCCGTCATGATTCTGGGTGATGTGTCTGGCAAAGGCATTGAGGCCGCATCGATGTCCGCGCTCGTCAAGACGGCCCTGACGGCATATGCGTGGGAGGGCGCTGGACCGGCCCGCATGGCACGCTCTCTTAACAGTATGCTCATGGGCTTTTCGAGGGTCGAGACGTTCGTGACGGCCTTTATCGCCAAGATTGACCTTAAAGCCGGACGCGCAACGTATTGTTCGGCGGGCCATCCTCCGACCATGGTCATTAGGCCAGAGTCGATGCCGCTGGGTGGCGGCGAGGCCCGTGGGGGAGAGGTCGAGCTGCTTGGATGCCAATCGGGCGTAATCGGTGCCTTTGAGAGCATGGTGTACGAGACAGGCGTGTTTACGTTCGCTCCTGGCGACATGCTCTTCATGTATACGGACGGAACGATTGAGGCCCGCGACCGCACCGGAGCGTTCTTTGGTGAGCAGCGCCTTCGTGACCTTCTGCTCTCTGTCTCGGGTGAGGGCGTATCGGGAATCTGCGGCAAGGTCTTGGGCGAGCTTGACCGATTTACCGAATCGGCGCTGGACGATGACATTGCATTGGTGTCCCTTGAGTTTTTACGGGGTCGTTCATAGACGACGCTGGGCGGGCTGAATCCGTACGGTTGGGGAAACGAATGCATCGAGTGGGCTTTTTTGGGGAACCATGGTCGTATGAATGAGTGGAATGACATAGCGGTTTTGACGCCACCAGGCGATATCGACATCGCCACGGTGCCTGCGCTGCGTCGGCGGTTGGATGCTTTGATTGGCCGCGGCGTGCGTCGTGTCGTCATCAACTGTCAGGCTGTTAGCTTTATCGATTCTACGGGCTTGGCATTCCTGCTTACGCGCGCTCGTGAGCTTATGAGGCGAGAAGGCCTGCTTTCGCTCGTCAATGCATCAGGTGAAGTTGTTCGCTTTTTGGAGATTGCTCGTCTTGTCGATATCCTTCATGTCGTGGGGCCGGCACGGGAGTCAATTCCTGCCATTCCGGTGGGGGAGCTGCCTCGCTGGAGTAAGAGCGTTGAGGTCCGTCAGGGTATCGAGAATCTTCCATACTACCGACATCGCATCGCCGAACTCCTTGAATCGCTTCCGTTGCGCCGTGACGAGCGCTACGATGTCGCATTGGCGTCGGGGGAGGCGCTGGGTAATGCCTATGACCATGCGGGCGGTATCGGGTGCGTCCTGACGGTTCAGGCCTATGGCGATCGCGTTGTGGTTGAGGTGCTTGATCGAGGTGCCGGCTATTCTATCGATGAAACGAACGAGCCGGTCACATCCGAGGAACGCGGCCGTGGCATCAAGCTTATGCGTATGCTCGTCGATAACGTGGAGGTTGCTCGTCGTACGGACGGCGCCGGCACGCGCGTGCAGATGGTGAAGCTGTTTAGCGGAGCGCTGGAATCGTGTGCCTAGCCAATCGCTTTAGCGCGTTTAGCTACTAAGAACATGCGGCAGACAAGTTTTTTGAAAAAAGTACTTGCGTCTTTTGGACAACTCGCGTAAATTAATAACCCGCAAGCGGACATGGCTCAGTTGGTAGAGCACAACCTTGCCAAGGTTGGGGTCGCGGGTTCGAGCCCCGTTGTCCGCTCCATTGCATTTCCGGACCGTTTAGGCGGTCCTTTTTCGGCGAAGTGGCCAAGTGGTAAGGCAGAGGCCTGCAAAGCCTTTATCCCCGGTTCGAATCCGGGCTTCGCCTCCAGGCAACATCCGGGCGCTCCGGCGCCCGTTTTGTTTTACATATGCGGACATGGCTCAGTTGGTAGAGCACAACCTTGCCAAGGTTGGGGTCGCGGGTTCGAGCCCCGTTGTCCGCTCCAAGTGTAATAGCCCGACTACCACGGTAGCCGGGCTTTTTTGTACCCATCGCCTGGGCTCGAACCCGAGAGGGGGCGATCGTTTTGGGGCGTGGCTGTGGCGTTGTTTGTCGCGAATGTTCGCTTTGGGCGTATCATCGTGGGCATCTCGCAAAACCTCGTTGCAAGGGAGATACGTCCCATGGCTACAGAAAAGTCTTCTTCGCGCTCATGGATGTCCGATGCCGCGATCTATCAGATCTACCCGCGCTCGTTTAAGGATTCGACTGGTTCGGGTCTGGGCGATATCGCGGGCATTACCCAGCAGATGGACTATCTTGAGCAGCTGGGTATCGAGGCTATCTGGCTGAGCCCGTTTTACCCATCGCCTCTTGTCGATGGTGGCTATGATGTGGCGGACTACTGCGATGTCGACCAACGTCTCGGCTCGCTTGACGACTTCGATGACATGATCGCTGCGGCTCACGCGCGTGGCATCAAGGTCATCGTCGACATCGTGCCCAACCATTCATCCAACCAACACCCCTGGTTCAAAGCCGCTCTTGCCGCCGGCCCCGGATCGCCCGAGCGCGCCCGTTATATCTTCCGCGATGGTCGCGGCGAGCACGGCGAGCTGCCTCCCACCAATTGGAATGCCAACTTTGGCGGCCCCGCCTGGACGCGTGTTGCGGACGGTCAGTGGTATCTGCACATGTTTACGCCCGAGCAGCCGGACTTTGACTGGTCATGCCCCGAGGTTCACGCGTTCTTTTGCGACGTCCTGACATTTTGGAGCGATCGAGGCGTCGATGGCTTTCGCATTGATGTGGCGCACGGTCTTGCCAAGGATCTCGACCGCGATGACCTCGACCGGTGGCATCTCGCCGAGGGCGATGACATGGTTGACGACGGCACCCATCCGCTGTGGGACCGCAACGAGGTCCACGAGATCTATCGCGAGTGGCGCCGCGTGTTCGACCGCTATAATCCGCCGCGCAGCGCCGTTGCCGAGGCGTGGGTGCTGCCCGAGCGCCAGTATCTCTACGTGCGTCCCAGCGAGCTTGGCCAGACATTCAACTTTGAGTTCGCCAAGGCCACTTGGACCTATGATGACATGCACGCTGCAATCGAGAAGGGCTTGAAGGCGGCCATCGAATCCGATTCCGCCTCGACCTGGGTACTCTCCAACCACGACGTGCCGCGCGTGGCGACACGCTATGCCCTGCCGCAAATCAAGGCGACGCGCTACCATCAGATTGCGCTCGACTGGCTCTTACGCGACGGGTCGTCTTATGACGAGGACCGTGAACTCGGCGAGCGCCGCGCGCGGGCGGCCCTTTTGCTTGAGCTGGCGCTTCCGGGCTCGGCATACGTGTATCAGGGTGAGGAGCTCGGCCTTTTTGAGGTGGCTGACATCCCGTGGGCTGCACTCGAAGACCCCACTGCGACCAATACGCGCGGACCGAAGCGTGAGAAGGGGCGCGACGGCTGCCGTGTGCCCCTGCCGTGGGTGGCGGCGGATGATCCCGCGCAGGGCGGATCGTTTGGGTTTTCGCCGGCGGACGCCGATGCAGCGCCCCATCTGCCGCAGCCTGCATGGTTTTCCGATTACGCTGCCGATAGGGAAGAAGCGGACCCGACATCGATGCTTGCGCTCTATCGTGACGCCCTCTGGCTGCGGCGCAAGCTGCGCAGGTGCGCCAACGATCTTGCGTGGCTCGATCTTGACGGGCGCACCGGCCTTGCGGATGGTGCCGAGGGCGCTGAGGGCGGCGTCATCGCCTATCGCCGCGACAACGGATGGGCGTGTGTGACGAACTTCGGTGCAGCACCCGTGGAGCTGCCGGCGGGCAGGGTCCTGCTCACCTCATCACCGCTTGCAGACGGCAGGCTCGCGCAGGACAGCTCCGCCTGGATCATGCTTGGTGAGATATAGGAGCCTCTTGCGGCGAGTTTGCGTTTGCCTGCGCTTTCCGTGGTGGCTGATGTCTTCGCGAGGTTCGCGAGGGCGTCGCAAAACTTTTTAAAAAAAGTTCTTGCATTTGGGTGGATCATCCCGTATATTAAATCCTCGCAGGCGGACATGGCTCAGTTGGTAGAGCACAACCTTGCCAAGGTTGGGGTCGCGGGTTCGAGCCCCGTTGTCCGCTCCATTTGGGCGTTTAGCTCAGGGGGAGAGCGCTTCCCTGACACGGAAGAGGTCAGAAGTTCAAATCTTCTAACGCCCACCAAATGTTTGCAGCCCAGAGGCTATGTCTCTGGGCTGTTTTGTTTTATGCCGCCAAACATGCCGGCAAATAAGCCACCAAATATTGATCCAAGGTTTGTACGCGATGGTCTTCGCATCCCGTAGAGGTGCCGGCAGATTGCATACGTCCTGGCCGACCGTGACCGCAACATGTTGGTCAAGCATAATCTTTTGGATTCTTTTGGCGTGAGCGGCTTGGTTTTGGTAGGATTTGTCAGCGGCTTGACTAAGGGGGTTTTATAACTGCCATGCAGGTAGCCGTGTTGGTAACGTTTTACCGACTTCCCAAGAACCCCTCATTTTTAATGCGTCTGCAAAATGACTAATTGCTTTGACCTGCTGAAACACTATATGTTGTGTTTGACCTAAAAAAAGAATACAGGATATAGATGCCTCTTTGTCGTATGATAGATGGCGGACAGAGAACGAGAACCTTATTCGCCCCATTTGGACACGTCTTTGAGCCGCTTGATCGGCCGCGAGGATTGTCCGCATGAGGACTTATGGTTTATCGAGAACACAGATTGCGCGACGGCGCCGCAAGACAGGGGCAAGCCCTGCCGGGTATCGTTTGGCTCTGAAGCGCGATGAGGCTACGATGCGAAAGAGGCAAGAGGATGAAGATCATCAAGCGCAGCGGCACCGAGGTTGTCTTTGACATCGATAAGATCGTCAATGCCATCCGCGCCGCAAACTTGGAGGTCGAGGAGAGCTCTCGTCTTACCGACCGCCAGGTGGTTTACGCGGCACAAAACGTCGCCGAGGCATGCGAGAACGCGGGCCACACCGTGTCGGTCGAGGAGATTCAGGATCTGGTCGAGGACGAGATTATGCGTCTCGACTGCTACGAGGTCGCTCGCCATTACATCATCTATCGCTATGTTCAGAGCCTGAAGCGCCAGAAGAACACGACCGACGACAAGATTCTGTCGCTGATTGAGTGCAACAACGAAGAGGTCAAGCAGGAGAACTCCAACAAGAACCCGACCGTCAATTCCGTTCAGCGTGACTACATGGCCGGCGAGATCTCCAAGGACCTGACTCAGCGTGTGTTGCTGCCCCAGGAGATTGTGGATGCCCACAATGAGGGTCTGATTCACTTCCATGATTCGGACTACTTTGCCCAGCACATGCATAACTGCGACCTGGTGAACCTGGAGGATATGCTCCAGAACGGTACTGTTATCTCGGGTACGCTGATTGAGAAGCCGCACAGCTTCTCGACCGCCTGCAACATCGCGACGCAGATCATCGCCCAGGTTGCTTCCTCCCAGTACGGTGGCCAGTCGATTTCGCTGACCCATCTTGCCCCGTTCGTCGAGGTGAGCCGTCAAAAGATTCGCGGCGAGGTCGCCCGCGAGCTCGAGGAGCTCGGCGTTTCCGCATCTCCCGAAAAGGTCCGCGAGGTTGTTGAGGACCGCCTGCGTGACGAGATCCGTCGCGGCGTTCAGACGATTCAGTATCAGGTCGTGACCCTTATGACCACCAACGGCCAGGCGCCGTTCGTGACGGTCTTTATGTATCTTAACGAGGCCCGTACGCCTCAGGAGAAGCACGACCTTGCCATGATCGTGGAGGAGACGCTTCGCCAGCGCTACGAGGGCGTTAAGAACGAGGCCGGCGTTTGGATTACCCCGGCATTCCCCAAGCTTATCTATGTACTCGAGGACGATAACGTTCACGAGGATTCCCCGTACTTCTACCTGACCCAGCTGGCTGCCAAGTGCACCGCCAAGCGCATGGTTCCCGACTACATCTCCGAGAAGAAGATGCGCGAGCTCAAGCTGTCGAAGGGCGAGACCGCGGGCAACGGCGACTGCTATACCTGCATGGGTTGTCGCAGCTTCCTGACGCCCGACCGCTCCGGTAACGGATTTAACAACGTGGCCAACGCGCTGAACTATGACCCAAACAAGCCCAAGTACTACGGTCGCTTTAACCAGGGCGTTGTGACCATCAACCTGCCCGATGTCGCCCTGAGCTCGCATCAGGACATGGACAAGTTCTGGAAGATCTTCGACGAGCGCCTTGAGCTGTGCCACCGCGCCCTGCTGTGCCGCCATGAGCGTCTGATGGGCACGCTTTCTGACGCCGCACCGATTCTTTGGCAGTACGGTGCTCTCGCCCGTCTGAAGAAGGGCGAGACGATCGACAAGCTGCTCGTGGGCGGTTACTCCACCATTAGTCTGGGTTATGCCGGCCTGTATGAGTGCGTTAAGTACATGACGGGCCACAGCCACACCGAGAAGGAGGGCACGCCCTTTGCCATGGCCGTCATGCAGCGCATGAACGACAAGTGCGCCGAGTGGAAGGCCGAAAGCGATATCGACTTCTCGCTGTACGGTACCCCGCTTGAGTCGACGACCTACAAGTTCGCCAAGTGCCTGCAACGTCGTTTTGGCATCATCCCGGGCGTGACGGACAAGGGCTACATCACCAACAGCTACCACGTCCACGTGTCCGAGGAGATCGACGCATTCGACAAGCTCAAGTTCGAGGGTATGTTCCAGCAGCTTTCGCCGGGCGGTGCCATCTCCTACGTCGAGGTTCCCAACATGCAGGACAACCTCAAGGCTGTCATTCGCGTGATGCAGTACATCTACGACAACATCATGTACGCCGAGCTCAACACCAAGAGCGACTACTGCCAGGTGTGCGGCTACGACGGTGAGATCAAGATTGTCGAGGATGACGGCAAGCTGGTGTGGGAGTGCCCCAATTGCGGCAATCGTGACCAGGAGAAGATGAATGTCGCCCGTCGCACGTGCGGTTACATCGGTACCCAGTTCTGGAACCAGGGTCGAACCGAGGAGATCCGCGACCGCGTGCTGCATCTCTAATAACCATCCCAGGCCGCTCCGTAGCGAGGCCCCGGGCCTTTACTCGCTATTTCGGACAGTCCTGGCTCACGACGGAGGCGCCACTGGCGCCTCCTGTTCGTGCGGAACTCATATCGAGCAAAGGTCCGGGGCCTCGCTACGGGGCGGCCAAGTTGACGTAGCTGAGATGCGGCATGCGGTCTGCTCACTCCTCGAAGTTCTTAGCGGAGATAATTCGAGCTGCAGCTGCGATTTACTTGCGATGGCGGTTGAGCCGCAACCCAGTTTTTATTAGATCTCGAACCCTATGCTCGATGTTCGCTTCGTTCATTGAGTTACCCTTTGCATGAGGCCGGGACATATCGTCCCGCCCGCAGTTTCGCAGGCCGAAGACCGAGAATGTTTGAGGACGGGATGATATGTCCCGGCCTCCCGGGAGAGTTACTTATGAACTACGCGAACATCAAGTATTTCGACATTGCTGATGGGGAAGGCGTTCGTACTTCTCTGTTTGTGAGCGGGTGCCGTCGTGGGTGCAAGAATTGCTTTAACTCTGTCGCGTGGGACTTTGCTGCGGGTGAGCCGTTCGATCGTGCCGTCGAGGACAAGATTATCGAGAGTCTCGACCATCCCTTTATCGATGGCCTGACGATTCTGGGCGGCGAGCCTATGGAGCCCGAGAATCAGGCGGGGCTTGTTGACTTTATCGAACGCGTGCGTGCGGCCTATCCCGCGGGGTCGGGCAAGACCATTTGGTGCTTTACCGGCGACGTGCTCGAGGAGCTTATGCCGGGTGGCCGTCATCATACCGAGGCGACGAACCGTATCCTGGCCTGCCTCGACATGTTGGTGGACGGCCCGTTCGTTCAGGATCTGTACGATATCTCATTGCGCTTTAGGGGCTCGAGTAACCAGCGTGTGATCGATATGAACGCTACGCGCGACCGTGCTGAGCGCGAGGGCGTTGCGCTTTGTGATGCGGTTGAACTTTGGCGGGACGATCCGGTCTATTCGACCCATACTATGTAGCTTGTGGCCGATGCCAAAGGGCGTGGTACCATAGCGCGAACGCAAAATCGGAAAAGTGAGGCCCAGATGGTCGATCAGGAAAAAGTCGAGGCCGCCATTAAGCTGTTGCTTGAGGGCATAGGCGAGGACCCAACTCGTGAGGGCCTGCTGGAGACCCCGGCGCGCGTTGCCCGTATGTATGGTGAGATCGCCGGCGGTATGGACCAGAGTGCCGAGGAGCACCTGTCCAAAACCTTTGCCGTCGCTTCGAACGATTTGGTTATCGAGCGCGACATCACGTTCTACTCGCTGTGCGAGCACCATTTGCTGCCGTTTTATGGCAAGGCCGCCATTGGCTATATCCCTAACGGTCGGGTGGCTGGGCTTTCCAAGCTCGCCCGCACGGTTGAGGTTTATGCCCGCCGTCTGCAGCTGCAGGAGCAGCTGTGTGCGCAGGTTGCCGACGCTCTCATGGATTATCTCGCTCCCCAGGGAGCGATTGTGCTCATGGAAGCCGAGCATATGTGCATGACCATGCGCGGCGTGCAAAAGCCTGGCACCAAGACCGTGACGCTCGCTCGCCGCGGCGTCTTTGAGACCGATTCCGCGCTCGAGGAGCGTTTCTTTAGGATGCTGGGCCGCTAACATGAGGGTCGTCAACGACTTTGCATCGAGGACCGATGAGGGGACGTCGCGTCGCGGCTTTATGGCTTCGGGCTTGGCTCCCTTTGGTGCCATGCCTCGCATTGATTACATTTGTGCCAACGGGCTGTTCCGGCGGCATCTGGGCAACATTGCGCAGTTGGAATCGGGGCGCATCTTCTGCCGCCACGGTATTGACCATCTGCTCGATGTCGCTCGCATTATGTGGATCAAAAATCTCGAGGAGCGGCTCGAATTTGACCGCGAGGTCATCTACGCCACGGCACTTCTTCACGATATCGGCAAAGATGAACAGTATGAATCGGGTATATCCCATGATGTTGCAAGCGAACGCGTCGCTGATGCGATTCTCGGCGGCATGCCCGATGATGTGGCGTTTGAGCCGGCCGATGCCGCAGCCATTAAGACGGCCATTCTGGGCCATCGAAAGCTGCGCGTGAACAGCCAACCGCTTGAGCGTCTGCTCTATGCAGCCGACAAAGCGTCGCGCGCCTGCTTTGCATGCCCCGCGCGCAATGCTTGCAACTGGAGCGATGATAAAAAGAACCTGTCGATTCGCGTGTAGTTAGTTTGCGCGGTCGGGGTTCTAAACGAAGGAGACGATCGCGATGAGCAATAAGAAACTGCCCGAGAATGCAACCAAGACTGAAGGCGCCGAGCTCGCCCGCCGTGGAAGGGGCGAAATATCCACCGCAACGGCGGTACCCCACGTGAGCTATGACGATCTGCGCCATGCTGACCGCATCACCGTTGAAGGTCTTGAGGTTTTTGCTAACCACGGCGTATATCCCGAAGAGAACGCGCTGGGCCAGAAGTTCATCGTGTCCCTGGTGCTCTATGCCGACCTGCGTGCAGCGGGGGAGCACGATAACCTGGACGCCTCGATTGACTACGGCTCGGTATGCCACGATGTCGATGGCTATCTGCGCGAGCATACGTTTAAGCTCATCGAGGCTGCAGCCGAGGGTGTGGCCCAGATGCTGCTGCGTCGTTACCCCCTGCTGCTTGGCGTGCACGTTAAGCTCGATAAGCCTTGGGCGCCCGTCGGTCTTCCCCTGGCAAGCTGCGGTGTCGAGATCGAGCGCGTGCGCTAACCGACTCTAGAGCTCGTTGGCGGGCGGTTTTTTGAGCCGCTGCGACAGAGCCCTGTTGTTGGGGCAGTACGTGTCGAGCAGCGCGTGAAACCGATGATTGTGGCTCGGCTCGAGCAGGTGGACGAGCTCGTGGGCGACAACCATGTCAAGGCACTCGACGGGGTAGGCGGCAAGTTCTCGTGCGATGCGAATGGCGCCGGTTTTGGGCGTGCATGATCCCCAGCGCGTTTTCATGCTGCGCACGGAAACGCGGGAAACGGCGACACCCATTGCGATTTCGTATGCGTGCACCATATCCCGCAGCGCCGATGTGACTTCGGACGTATAGAGCTGGTCAATATGGGCTTGGATCTCACTGGGCGTTAAGCCGTCGAGGGGCGCGTTCCACTTGGCCTGCGGACGTTCGTCTGGCTCGTCGGTACCCATAAAGCTTGCGAACGTGGCTTGTTTGGGCCGCGGTGCGGGGGGATCAAAGTTGTGGTCGAGTGCATCCTGTACCGTGATGGGCTTGCCCCAAAGTGCAATGATGGACGAGGGGCTGAGCGACTCCTGTGCCGTCGTCTGACGTTGCTCGCGCTGGGCAAGTCGGCTGATAATCCAGGCGCTGTTGCGCTTCACAAACGCTTCGATATGCTCGCGGCTGGCGCCGAGCGGTGCGCTGGCGTGGACCTCGCCGCTCGATGTGACGCGTAGGTTGAAGTTCTTGACGCGCTTTTTGGTAACGACGACGGGGATGGATGTGCCATCCGGTCGGGATACGGTAATCGTAAATTGCTGCGTCAAAAGCGGTCCTTCAGGTTGGGGACGGGCCGGCATGTCGACCGTTCGGCATGCCGGCCCGCTCAAGGGACGTGATATTAATAACGCTCAAAGAAGGCAAGCGCATTATCGCTGCAGAGCTTCTGCATCACGGTCTTGCCAAAGTGCTTGGAGAGCATGTTCTGGAACTCGGGCATCTTGCTGGCATCGGAGAGGAAAGCGGGCACCGTGGCTCCGTCCCAGTCGCCGCCGAGTGCGATGACGTCCTCGCCGCCCAGGTCGAGCCAGTGCTCGATATGTGCCGCCAGCTGGTCGAAGGTGACGTCTGCGGCGGTCTTGTCGGTTGCGTCGTTGGAAAGGAACTCGCTGCAGTAGTTGAGGCCGACGATGCCACCCGTGTCGCGAATGGTGCGGAACTGGTCGTCGGTGAGGTTGCGCTTAACGCCGCAAACTGCGCGGGAGTTGGAGTGGCTGGCGACGAAGGGGCGCGTGGCGTGGGCGACAACCTCGTCAAAGCACTCATCGTTGAGGTGGGAGACGTCGAGTACCATGCCGGCGTGCTCCATCTGCGTAAGTGCCTCGATGCCGGCAGCGGTGAGGCCGGCGTGGGTATCGTGCCCGCTCGCGAGCGGTCCCTGCGCGTTCCAGCTGAGTGACGACATAAGCACGCCCAAGCTCTTGAGCACCTCGATCAGCGCGGGGTCCTCGGCAAAGAACGTGGCATTTTCGATGGTGTGGATGCAAGCGACCTTGCCGTCCTTGAGCGCGGGGCGAATGTCTGCGGCGCTGCGTACGTTGACCATGCGGTCGTGGTTGAGCATTGCCTGGCCGCTCATATGCGCCATGATCTGCGCCTGGAAGCGCGCGGCGTGGGCGGTGGGAATCTCGTCGGGGACAAACGTGGCGAAGCACTGTGCCCACGGCGTGTTGCCAATCTTTGCGAGCGAGATGGCGCAGGCGTTGCCCTCGATGAGATCGAAATCTTGCGGATGTGTTTCGTCGCCGGGGAAATAACCGTCGGTGCCGGCGGTAAAGCGCAGGTCGAGATCGAGTGTGGCCCAGCCGATGCGGTCAGCGGTGTCGCAGTGAAGGTCAAATACGGGATATGCCATGGTTCCTCCGGTTGCAGCGTTTCTTTGCAAACTGTCATTGAATTGTATGACTAGGGTATAGTTAGCGCCATATGTTCATGGCGGCCCGCGTTGTGCGCCGCCCTTATTACGGAGGTTACCATGTCCAACCAGGGCAAGAAGGTCAAGACCCATTATCGCGGCACGCTCGATGATGGCACGCAGTTCGATAGCTCCTACGATCGCGGCGAGCCGCTGGAGTTCACCTGCGGCGCCGGTCAGATGATCAAGGGCTTCGACGCCGCTGTTGTCGACATGCAGGTGGGCGAGAAGAAGACCGTGCACATCCCGGCTGCCGATGCCTACGGCGAGCACAATCCCGAGATGGTTATTACCTTCCCGGCCGAGCAGGTTCCCAACATCGAGCAGATCGAGAAGGGCATGAAGCTCTTCCTGTCCACGCCGAGCGGCATGCCTGTCCCCGCCGTCGTCATTGACGTGACGCCCGAGGCCGTGACGCTCGATGCCAACCACGAGCTTGCCGGCAAGGATCTCAACTTTGATATCGAGCTCGTCGAGGTCGAGGGTTAGAGTATGCCTGAACGCTTGGTTTCGACGACATGCTTGGGAAATCTCAACGATCCGTCCTATGAACTCCTGCTTCGCCGGAAGTTGGGCGGCGTCTTTGAAGTTGACGAGCTACTGCTCGATTGGGATCAGGCTGATGTATGCGCGTTTGCGGGCGTGACGGAGCTGGGGCGCACGATCGATGTTCGGCTGGATACTGCCGACGGCGGTCGTCTTGCCGATGGCGACGTGCTCGCCATCGACCGTTCGGGCATGGTGCCCGTGGCAGTTGTCGTGCGCTTGCGCAGCGCCGAGGTTTATTTGGTCGAAGTTGACCGCATGGACCCGATTGCGCTCGCGCATTCGTGCTGGGAGATCGGCAACATGCATGCGCCGCTCTTCCGAGGCGACTCGGACGAGCATACCGTGCGCATGTATACGCCGGTGCAGCCTGTTTTGGGCCGCATGCTCCGGGGTGTCGAGGGTGTTCGGCTCTCGGTGGTCACACGCGAGCTCGATGCCAGCCGGCGCTTTGCGTCGAGTGCGGCGGAGGTCGTCGTGAGCATGGCTCCAGACTTTACCATCGTAAAAAAGGTGCGCGGCTAAGCGCGCGTATGCGCAAGATGGGCTTTGAGGGGCGACCAATCAAGGTCCGTCTTGCTGTTGATAGGAGGCTTTGGGGAAGCATATGGGTCTTGAGGGAATCAAACTGATTGCATGCGATTTGGACGGCACGTTGCTGCATCCGGGGGAGCGCGAGCTGCGTTCCGAGGCCTTTGAGCTTATCGATGAGCTGCATCGTCGCGGTATCGTGTTTATGCCGGCGAGTGGCCGTCAATATGCGAGCTTGCGCTACCTGTTTGCCCCGGTGGCCGATGAGCTCACCTATGTATGCGAAAACGGAACCCTGGTGATGAGCGAGGGGCGTGCCGTTGTCAAGCGCTCTATGGAGCGTAGCCTTGCTATGGCTATCGCGAATGCCGTGGTTGCGTATCCCCATACCGACGTGACCCTTTCGTGTGAGGGGCACATCTACGCCATGAGCGGTAACGATGCGTTCGTCGACCATTTGCGCTATGTGGTCCACTGCGATGTGGCGGTGGTCGACCGTCCCGAGGACATCGACGAGGATGTCATTAAGATTGGCTTCCAGACGCCCGAGGTGGATTATCCGGCAGCCCGGGAGTATTTCGAGCGCCTCTTTAGCGATCGTGTCGAAGTGATGACGTCGGGAACCGCATGGACGGACTTGATCGGTTTCGGTTCGGGCAAGGGCTCCGCGCTTGCCGATTACGGTCGTGCCCTGGGTATTTCGCCCGATGAGATGATGGCTTTTGGCGACAATGAGAACGATCGCGACATGCTCAACGTCGTGGGCCATCCCTATCTGATGGAGAGCTGCAACCCCACCATGCGTGGCGTCAACGACCGCGTCCGTTACGTGCACACGGTCGAAGAAGAACTGCGCCGTCTACTTGCTGAGTAAACATTTGGGGCATGTCTAGAAATCTACTTCTTGCTGCAAAGTGCGGAAAGGTGGATTTTAAGGCATGTTCCAAACGTCTACCGGCAATCGGGGCAGAGACCTTCGAAGATGGTGTAGTGCGACGTGACGTGCCAGCCGATTTGCTCGGATGCTTTGGCGTCGAGCTGTGCATCGAAGGGGAGCGGTACGTCGATGACGCGGCTGCACGAGGTGCAGATGATATGCGCATGCGGCTCGACGGTGCGATCGAAGCGGCTGCCGCCCGGCGTCTTGATGGAGAGGATTTCGCCGGCGTTGGCCAAGAGATTGAGATTGCGGTAGACCGTACCGCGGCTGATTTTGTCATCCTGCGCGCGCACGACGTTGTAGATTTCGTCGGCGGTGGGATGGTTATAGCTTTGGCGCACGGCGTCAAGAACCAGCTTTCGCTGCTTGGTATTCCTTCTTTGCACCGCCATGCGCCTCGCCTCTTTTCTATTAACGGTCGTAGGTAAATGATACCGTATTTAGCACACAATACTAATAATGAGGAGTGAAACCGTCTTCATTGGCAAGTGGGGCTCGGGCCTGGGCATCTACGAGGCGAAAACGCGTTCCCATGCGCTCGTAGGAGGCATGAAGTGCCTCGAGATGAGATAGGATATTTGCCGGAGCTCCCTGTATCTCCATCTCGACTGAGCCGTCTTCCATGTTACGCACCCAGCCGGTGAGTGCGCGTGCCTGCGCGAGGTTGGTGTTGGTAAAGCGAAAACCAACGCCTTGGACTTGCCCCGCCCAGCGCAGGAAATAGCGCAGGGGAGTGTCTTGAGTGGCCTCGTCGCTTGCGAGCACGGTAAGCCTGCGGCGCAGCTCGAGCTCGACGTTTGATGGTTTTTGAGGCTCTCGACTGCTGCCGGTGACGCTGGAGAAGAACGTATCGAAGAGGCCCATAGCTATGCCTGCTTGCCTGCGTCGGCCGGGAAGGTTATGCCGGCCTGCTGGCGCACGGCATCCATGATGCGCAGTGAGACGAGTGTGACATCGCGGTAGTGGCCAAGCTCGTGGCGTCCCGCCGGGGTCTCCCAAATCTCTTCCTTAACGTTATCGATGCCGCCGATGGCGGTGATAAAGTCTGTGAGTTCGTATTCCATAGTGTTGCTCGATTTGGGCAGGTCGAGCACGCGGCCGTTGTCTCCCTGTTCGCGCGGTGCCTCGGTCGCCGAGCCGCGTACGACGTCGCCGCGATAGTCGATGCGGACGTTGCGGGGCGTGGACAGATGGTCGATCTGGATAGTGCCACGCTCGCCTTCGATCTGCGAGGGCAGCAGGTCATTCGTAATTTTGGAGTGCGCGAGCTCGACGGAGATACGCCCTCCGCCATAACTGGCGAGAATGGAGCCGCAGCCGTCGATGGGGCCGTGCGTGAGCTGTCGCGTGGTGGGGTCGAGCAGAGTAGTCATGCTCGTAAGGCCGGAGGGCATGCCGAAAATCTCGACCATGGGCTCGACGGTGTAGACGCCAATGTCCATGAGGGAGCCCGAGGCCATGTGGCAGTCGAAGATATTGGTGGCGCGCCCCGCGAGAACCTCGTTGTAGCGCGAAGAATACTTGCCAAAGCGCAGTGAGGCGCGACGAATGGGCGCAATCTCGCCCAGAGCGTCCTCGACGGCGTGGAAAGCGGGGTCATGGAGCGGGCGCATGGCCTCGAGGGCCACGACACCTGCTGCTTCGGCAGCGCGGAAGACTTCCAGCGCCTGCGCTTCGGTGGCGCAGAAGGGTTTCTCGACGATGACATGCTTGCCACCGGCGATGCAGGCAAGGGCCTGCTCGTGGTGAAGTGCGTTAGGGCTGCCGATATAGACGGCGTCGACGTCGACGGCGGACGCAAGCTCGTCAAGTGCGGTGAAGTTACGCTCGCCGCCGTGTTCGGCGGTAAAGGCGGCGCCGCGCTCGGCATCGCGCGAGAGCGTGCCCACAAACGCGGCTTGGTCGTTGGCGTTGACGACTTGGATAAAGTCGTCGGTGATCATGGATGTGCCGATGGTCGCGATGCGCAGCATACGTCCCCCTTGCGTTGTTTGGTCTACAGGATGAGTGTAGCGCGTGGGGATATAAAGCCGCGCGAAAACGCTATTACAGGTCGCTCTCGTTAAAGCCGGTGTCGATATCGAGGTTGCTGCCGTCGGCCGCCGTGGTGGCGAGCTCATCGCAGCGCTCGTTGAGCTCGTGGCCGGCATGTCCCTTAACCCAGATGAACTCCACCTTGTGCTTGCTTTTGGCGGCAAGCAGGCGCTCCCACAGGTCGCGGTTCTTGACGGGCTGCTTGTTGGCAGTTTTCCACCCGCGCTTTTTCCAGCCGTCGATCCAGTGTTTATTGAAAGCGTTGACGACGTACTGCGAATCGGAATGGACCTCGACCTCGCAGGGGCGGTTAAGCGCCTCGAGCGCCACGATGACCGCCATGAGCTCCATGCGGTTGTTGGTGGTCTTGGCGTAGCCGCGCGAAAGCTCGGAGGTGAAGGTCTTGCCGGCGGGGTTGGTGTATTTGAGCACGGCGCCGTAGCCGCCGCGTCCCGGATTTGATCGGGCCGAGCCGTCGGTGTAGATGATGACCTTCACATGGTTCCTTTCGTTGGGTACGTTTCGTGTGAGTGACCATTGTAGCGCCGCGTTCGCCGAGGGCTAGCAATCTACCATATCTACCCTGTCCTCAGATGGCTGGTTTTCTTGGATGATGCGGTCGAGCTCGTCGAGGTATTGCTGCAACAGGGGAGAGGGCTTGCGTTCATCGTGCATGATATAGCCTACGTGCATCGTCGGGGCATCTGCCAGTGGAATCGATGCCATGCCCCATTGCATTTCGTTTGAGAGCACGCCGGTGGAGAGCGTGTAGCCGTTCGAGGTGATCAGCAGGTTGGTGAGCGTGCCGCGGTCAGAGACTCGAATGTTGCGATCGCAGGGGATGTAGCTAAACGGCTCCTCGGCGTAATAGAAGGAGTTCGAGGTGCCTTGCTCAAAGCTGTAGCGCGTATAGGGTGTAAGGTCGGCAAGGGACAGCTGAGGGCGGCGTGCGAGCGGGTGGCGCTCGCTAACGAAGACGTGGACCGTTGCGTCGAAGAGGGGATGGAAGCTTGCGCGGGCATCGGCGAAGGCCTTCTGCAGAACGCGGGCGTTAAAGTCATCCAGATACAGAATGCCGATATCGCTGCGAAACGCGCGGACGTCATCGATGATCTGCGATGTGGTGGTCTCGCGCATGATGAACTCGAACTTGCTGTCGCGGCAGCGCTCGACCACGTTGACAAAGGCCTCGACCGAAAAGGCGTAGTGCTGGGCGGAAATGGCGAGGCGGGCTTGCGGGGTGCCGCCGTCCTCGTAGCGCGCCTCGAGCATATCGGCCTGCTCTACGACTTGACGCGCATAGCCCAAAAGCTCGGTGCCGTCGTTGGTGAGCGTGACGCCGCGGCTGGAGCGCGTAAAGATCTCCAGATGGAGTTCCTGTTCCAGGCTTTTGACGGCGTTTGAGATGTTGGACTGAGCGGTATAGAGGCGCTGAGCTGCGGCGTTGATTGAGCCGGACTCTGCCACGGCAATCAGAAAACGAAGCTGCTGAAGGGTCATCGACGCCATCCTTTCGATTGCTATCTATAAAACCGATAACAGGTTAGCGCTTTTAAGTGATTGACCGAGCGAAACAATGCTCGTACTATTCAAAACACACAAAGGCGGTAGGTAATTAAACCGACCACGGAACCGGGATGCGAAAGGAGGCCCGCATATGAATTGCTTACCAAGACGAATGCCGGGCTCCTGTTTGCGCCCGTTGGCGTGATCAGGAGACAGCGACTTACTTCTCTCTAATTTGTTTACTTTTGTTCGATCAAGGAGATCATCATGAGCCAGTTCATCAACAACCCCGAGCACACCTTTGGTTTCGATACCCTGCAGCTTCACGTTGGCCAGGAGAGCGCCGATCCCGCATCCGACTCCCGCGCCGTGCCTATCTACCAGACCACGAGCTATGTGTTCCGCAATTCCCAGCACGCCGCCGACCGCTTTGGTCTTGCCGACGCCGGCAACATCTACGGCCGTCTGACCAACTCCACCCAGGGCGTCTTCGAGGACCGTATCGCCGCACTCGAGGGTGGCGTGGCAGGTCTTGCCGTCGCCTCCGGTGCCGCTGCCATCACCTATACCCTGCAGGCTCTCGCCCAGGCCGGTGACCACGTGGTCGCCCAGAAGACCATCTACGGCGGTTCCTACAACCTGCTGGAGCATACGCTCTCCCAGTTTGGCGTCGAGACCACGTTTGTCGATGCCCATAACCTGGAAGAGGTTGAGGGTGCCATCAGGGACAACACCACGGTCATCTATCTCGAGACGCTCGGCAACCCCAACTCCGACATCCCCAACATCGACGCCATCTCCGAGATCGCCAAGAAGCACGGTCTGCCGGTTGTCGTCGACAACACCTTCGGCACCCCGTATCTGTTCCGTCCGCTGGAGCATGGTGCCAACATCGTCGTTCACTCCGCAACCAAGTTCATCGGCGGCCACGGCACCTCGCTGGGCGGTGTGATCGTCGACGGCGGTAACTTCGATTGGAAGGCGAGCGGCAAGTATGCGCAGATCGCCGAGCCCAACCCCTCCTACCATGGCGTCTCGTTTGCCGAGGCTGCCGGTCCCGCCGCCTTCGCAACCTATGTCCGCGCTATCTTGCTGCGTGACGAGGGCGCCTGCATCAGCCCGTTCAACGCCTGGATCCTGCTCCAGGGCACCGAGACTCTGTCGCTGCGCGTTGACCGTCATGTCGAGAACACCAAGAAGGTCGTTGAGTTCCTGGCTGGTGACAGCCATGTCGCCAAGGTGAACCACCCGAGCCTGTCTGAGCACCCCGATCACGAGCTCTATCAGAAGTACTTCCCCAACGGCGGTGCCTCGATCTTTACCTTTGAGATTAAGGGTGGCCAGGAGGCCGCCTGGAAGTTCATCGATCATCTGCAGGTGTTCTCGCTGCTCGCCAACGTGGCCGACGTCAAGTCGCTCGTCGTGCACCCGGCTACCACTACGCACTCCCAGCTCTCTGCCGAGGAGCTCGCCGAGCAGAACATCACGCCCTCCACGATCCGTCTTTCCATCGGTACCGAGAACGCCGAGGATATCATTTGGGATCTGAAGCAGGCCTTCGCCGCGCTGGACGAGTAAGGCGACTTGTGCAAGGACCCCTTGCGACTCGATAGGTATAACTGCATAAAATGCCTGCTCAAGGCGCCTGTGCGAACAATGGTTGCACAGGCGCCTTTTTTGCATAGAGCGGGTGCAAAAACAGGGTTTTTGGCATGCTTTATGCAATCGAGATGTGGAAAACTCCTGTTAAGAGGATGTGAGTTTTACGCAATTGACGTGCGCCTTTTGAGTAAAACCGCAGGTCGCGATTTGCTCGGGGTACTATGCAGCGCGATCGAATCACACGCAGCTCAAACGCAGCAAAAACGCACTACGGAGGTTTCTAGCTACATGAGGATCGATTCACGAAAACCGAAAGCCGCCGCCCTTTCCGCCGCTCTGACCGTGGCACTTTTGGCGGGCGCCGGTGCAACCGATGCCCACGCGGCAACACTATCCGATACGGTTGGACCTACGCCGTCCGAGGCGACGCTGGTGCAGCCCGTTGACTATCGCGGCGATGGTTATGGTTCCATGCAGGAGTGGAACGCCTCGATGGAGGCCAAGCGCGATTCCCTTGAGATGCGCGCTCAGATCATTATGAATATGTATGGCGACTATGCTACCGATGACGAGCGTGCTGTGCTGCAGGGTTGCATCGACGGTGCGGGTAGCCTGTTGACGATGGGGGAGGTCGACGCCAAGTCGACCGAGCTCGATGAGCTGCGCGCTGCGCTTGAGGATGCCAAGCGCGAAGCGCTCGAGGCTGCCGCCGAGGCGGAGGCTGCCGAGGCCGCCCAGGCTTCGTACTACAACGCCGGTTACACTCCGTCTTACGCGTCTGCCGCGTCCTACGCGAACGGATCGGGCCTGACGCGCTCTGCGGGTGTCAATAACTACAACGGGCGCCGCGAGACCTATTACAGCAGCAATGTGCTTTATCACTATCGCACGGGCGAATGGACTCAGGATTCTGAGGGCTTCTGGCGCGATTCCGACGGCTATTACGTTGTTGCCGCGGGCGATATGGCCCAGGGCTCGACCTTTACGGGCTCCAAGGGTGATTGCAAGGTCTATGACTCCGGCTGCGCTGCCGGAACCACCGACTACTACACCGGTTGGTAATTTTTCTGCATCACGGATATTTGGCGGACGGGTGTCTTTACCGAGCTTTAGGGCAACGTAAAGACGTCCGTTCTATGTATGCGCCTGAGCTAACAGAGCCCTTACCGTGACGGTACGTCGCGCATATGGGCGCGGGGCACACTAGTTCATGAGAAATAAGGTCTTTCTCTTGGAGGAAGTGGTCTTGTGAATGTTCGAGATATTGCCGTTGCCGCCGTCGCGTTGATGCTTGGCTGCCTTGGTCCCACGGCCGCGCTCGTCGCGGGCATGCAGGGGACATGCGGGGCTGCTCCTATCGTGGTCGGCGCGCTGATCGCGGCCACGCTGCTGGGAAGCGCAGGCGTGGTTCTTTGCCGCGACGATGAGGACGAGGTGCCGGGGTCGCAACGCTAACTGTTGTGAGATCGGCCGCCGGTCATAGACGAAGATGAAGGCCGCCGCAGGGGAAAGGTTCCCTTGCGGCGGTTTTGCTGTCAAGGCTGTTGAATGCGGCGCGTCGGCGCTACCAGCTTTTCTCGATATCGCGGATGCGCCGATAGAGCCACTCGTTTTGCGGTGCCTGGATATCGTGTTTGGCTGCGAGGCGGCAGATGGTGCCCGCGAACTCATCAACCTCGGTTTTGCGCCTTGCAATGCGGTCTTGAGCCATCGAGGGCATACCGGCGGGGTCGATTCCCTCGATGAGGTGCACCATTTGCGTCAGGTCTGCCTCGGTCAGTTCAACGCCCTCGGCGTTGGCGACCGCAAGCGTTTCGCGCATGGCGGAAACAAAGCAGCGACGCTGCTCGGAGCCCGGCTCCGTGGCGCTTCCGTAGGTCCCGCCGTAGGCCATGCAGGTCTGGTTGATGCCGTCGTTGAGCATGAGTTTGGCCCACATGCGGTGGGCGATGTCGTCCTCGACGGTATGGGCGATGCCGCAGCGCGTATAGAGCTCGTCGATCGCGGTGATGGTTGCGGGGTTCGTGCCGGCCTCCGCGCCAAAGCGGATTTCGCCCGCATTGGTAAAGGTGAGCGCGCCGTTGAGAAACACGGCGTCCATGCCCTGGCAGATACCAAGAACGGTATGCTCCCAGCCAAAGCGTTCGGCAATCTTTTGCTCGCTCGTAATGCCGTTGCACAGCGAGGCGATGAGCGTGTTGGGTCCCACGACGCGCTCCATAGTCTTGAGTGCTTGGTCGAGACCGGTGGTCTTGACTGTCAGGATGACCAGATCGGCGGGCGTCGCCTCGCTGGCACGGACGGACGTGAGATCGCAGGGCTTGCCGTTGACGGTGAGTGCGTCGTTCGCATGACGCTCAAAACGGGCATCATCCATGACGTATTCGACGGCGTCATTGCCGAGGGCCTTGGCAATCATGCTGCCGTAGAGCAGGCCGACGCCGCCCTTGCCGATAAAAGCGACCTTGTTGATCTGCATGTGAATCATCTCCCCATATAAAAGGCGCCCGCGTAAGGGGCGCCTGATGGATTGTATGCTGCCAGGGTGATTGGTGGGTGCGCGGGGCGGCTGTTATGAAAAAGAAACTATTGCGCTGTGCGCTTATGCCGCGGGGCAGACCGCAAAGACGCGGGCGGGGTATCCGACGCCATCGCGGACCTTGGGGAAGGTGCAGAAGATGACGGAACCCGTGGCGGGAAGCTCGTCCAGATGGTCCATGACTTCGATCTGATAGCGGTCGACCGAGAGGATGTATTGCTCGCCGGGGTAGGGGTAGGCGTCCTCACGTGTGGTCACGCTCGTCTCCTTTCATCGGGCTTTTTGCTGATGTTAAAGCGGTGCCGTGACGGCTCGATTTCTGCTGCGTTACGATACGTTCTCAATTGCGATTCCGATGTGTTTCGATGACGTGACGGGTTTGTTTCGCCTTGTCAGGGCTTCGATGGGAGGGGAGGGGCCGTGCAATACCGCGTTGACCCTAAAAGTGGTAACCGAATATCCGCTCTGGGTCTGGGCTGCATGAGGTTTCCCGGTGCGCCGGGACGTCCGGATGCGAAGACAGCCGATGCCATCATCTCCCGTGCGGTGGAGCAGGGGATTAACTACCTGGACACGGCCTATCTCTATCCCGGCAACGAGGCGTGCGTGGGTGCGTCGCTTGAGCGCCTGGGCTTGCGCGACCAGGTTTTGCTCGCAACCAAGCTGCCGCATGCTTCGTGCAAATGCGCGGAGGATTTCGACCGGTTCTTCGACGAGCAACTGCGCCGCCTACGGACTGACCATATCGACTATTACCTCATGCACAACATTACCTCGCCCGCCCAGTGGGAACGTGTGGTGGCGTTGGGCATTGAGGACTGGATCGCGTGTCAAAAGGCGGCGGGGCGCATTCGCCAGATTGGTTTTTCGTACCACGGCAGCGCGGTGGATTTCCTGACGATGCTTGACGCATATGACTGGGATTTTTGCCAGATCCAGTACAATTACGCTGGAGAGCGATATCAGGCGGGAACAGCGGGGCTCATGGCCGCCGCCGAGCGAGGCCTCGCGGTGTTTGTGATGGAGCCGCTGCTGGGCGGGCGTTTAGCGGGCAAGCTGCCGCCACGGGCCCGCGCTGTGCTCGATAGTGCCCGTGACCCGCATTTGCTCACTCCTGCCGCCTGGGGTCTTTCGTGGGTGTGGAATCATCCTCAGGTGACGATGCTGCTTTCGGGTATGACCGATACCGCGCAGGTGGATGAGAATTCGTCACTGGCAGACCTCGCGTTGCCGAATTCGATGACTGCCAACCAGCTCGACACGATCGCGCACGTACTGGATGAGTTTGAAAAATCGAATCGCGTGCCCTGCACGGGATGCGGCTATTGCATGCCGTGCCCTAAAGGCATCAATATCCCTGGATGTTTTGCCGCCTACAACGCAAGCTATGCGCACAGCTGGTTTACGGGGCTGTCTCAATACTTTACGGCGAGCGCGGTGCGCACAAGCGAGCCCAAGTTGGTGAGCAATTGCGTCAAATGCGGCAAATGCGCGCGGCACTGCCCACAGCACATCGATATTCCCGAGTGTCTCGACGATGTGCGCCGACGTTTCCAGCCTGGTCCCGTGACGGCGGTGCTTAAGGCCTTCGGCAAAACACGCTCCTCATGACCCTTTTATATCTTGTGATGGAATAGTTCCTGTTTGCGGCAGAATAAGGCATCAACAGGAACTATTTCACCGCAACTGATGGGAGGCTATCGTGGGTGACCGAGGTTTACGAAATGATTCGCGTGAGGTTCGTTGGGGCATTTTGGGCGCTGGGCACATTTCTCATCGATTTGCATCGTCGCTCAAGAAGGCCGACGGGGCACGGCTGGTGGCTGCGGCCGGCCGCACTCCTGCACATGTCGAGGAATTTTGCCGAGCGTTTTCGATCGATGCTGCGCATGGCCATGCCTCGGTCGACGATAACGGCAATGCGGCTTATGACGCGCTGATTGCCGACCCCGATGTCGACGCAATCTACTTGGCTCTTCCGCGTGGCATGCATACGCGTTGGGCCTGTCGCGCGCTGCGCGCCGGAAAGGCCGTGCTGTGCGAAAAGCCGGCCGTTTTGAGTGAGGAAGAGGCTCTCTCGATTGCCTCCACCTCTCGCGAGCGCGGCGTGCTGTTTATGGAGGCGATGAAGAATCGGTTTTGCCCGATGCGCACTCGCGTGAAGGACTTGCTTGCGTCGGGTGAGCTTGGCCGTATTGTCTCGATTGAAAGCGTGCAAAAGCTCGATTACGGCGAGCCTCCTTCGGGCTATCTGCTTGATCCGTTGCAGGGCGGCTGTCTATATGACATGGGCTGCTATGCGGTCGGTTGGTTTGAGGATTTGCTCGCGGGCGCGTGCGAGGTTTCGTCCCGTGAAGTTCGCTGGCGTGACGTGTCAGGCGGCCGCGTCGATTGGGCCGATGAGATCCATATGAGCGTCGGCGGTATACCCATTCATATGGTGTGCGATGGCAAGGCAGCATATGAAAGCCGCTTAACGATTGCCTGTGAGCGGGGCTCGTTGGAAATCGAGCGTCTCCATCGCCCCGAGCTCGCCCATGTGAAGTATTCCGACGGTCGAGTACTCGAAATCGATGCACCATTTGAAGTCGATGATTTTTACGGTGAGGCGTCGCATGCGACGCAGCTCATTCAGGCGGGGAAACTCGAAAGCCCCATCATGTCCCTAGCCGCCACACAGCGCTGTGCGCATATCATCGATGCGATTCGCTTGAAACTTTAGGGCGTGGGGGCATGGCGCCAGCGCTTGGAATGCCTGGAGGCCTTTGCTCCTGATGCCCCTTTTATAACTTGCGGTGGAATACGGTCTGTTTGCGCCAAAATAAGGCACCAATAGACCGTATTTTTCCGCAACTGATGAGGAGGGAGCTGGAGATGCTGACGATCGGGTGTCATCTTTCGACGACGAAGGGCTATCGGGCAATGGGGGAGACGGCGTTGTCCATTGGCGCCAATACCTTTGCGTTCTTTACGCGCAACCCGCGCGGTGGCAAGGCAAAAGAACTTGACATGGATGACGTGGCGGCTCTGCGCGAGCTTATGTCGCAAAACGACTTTGGACCGCTGGTGGCGCATGCCCCGTATACCTACAACCCCTGTTCTGCCAAAGAGCGGGCGCGCGAGTTCGCCTTGGAGGCTATGGCAGAGGACCTGCGGCGCATGGAGGCGCTGCCCGGCAACTACTACAACTTCCATCCCGGTGCGCATGTGGGGCAGGGCTCCGACGCCGGCATTCAGATGATTGTCGACACCCTGTGCCAGGTGATGTTTGAGGGCCAGCAGACGACAGTGCTGCTCGAGACCATGGCCGGCAAGGGTACCGAGGTGGGCCGCAGCTTTGAGGAACTGGCGCTCATCATTGAGGGTGTTGCCGGCAAACGCCCCGAGCTGTCGTCCAAGCTGGGCGTTTGCCTAGACACTTGTCATGTGAGCGATGCCGGCTACGACATCATCCATGATCTGGACGGCGTACTCGACGAGTTCGACCGCGTGGTGGGTATCGATCGCTTGCATGCCGTACACATCAACGATTCGAAGAACCCTTGTGGCGCCCATAAAGATCGTCACGAGTGCATCGGCAAGGGATACCTTGGCAGCGAGGAATTTGGTGGCGGTATGCAGGTTATGCAGAATATTGTATCGAATGGCCACTTGCGTTCGCTGCCGTTTATTTTGGAGACTCCGAACGAACTTGCAGGTTATGCAACTGAAATTAGACTATTAAGGTCATTGCAGCAGTAATGACTGTCACAAAGTAGAGTATTCCATTCACGTTATGGGTTTGTTTCAATCAGTTTTCTCATTGCAGATTCGTAATTCCGGGTGCATAATAGCCAACAGTTTTTGCAGACCTCTGAATCAAACGAGGTCACCGGAAGGAGACTGATTATGAAGCTGAAGAAGCTTGGCGCATTTGCCGCCACGGGCGCTATGGCGCTCGCCCTCGCTCTGACGGGCTGCGGCTCGTCTAACGCCACCTCTGGTTCTGATGCCGGTTCCAGCAGCTCTGACGACGCTAAGGTCGAGAAGGTCGACGGCTCCAAGGAGTACGCGCTCGTCAAGGACGGTACGCTGACCGTCGGCACCTCTGCCGAGTACGCTCCGTTTGAGTACAAGGATGACAACGGCGATTATCAGGGCTTTGACCTTGAGCTCATCAAGGCTATCGGCGACAAGCTGGGCCTGGATGTCGAGTATGTCAACAATGACTTTGACACGCTGGTTCCGGGTGTCGCTTCGGGCGCCAAGTATGACGTCTCCATCGCGGCTATCACCGACACGCCCGAGCGTGAGAAGGAAGTCACTTTCTCTGATTCCTACTACATGGACGATCAGGCTATCGTGACCAAGGTCGATAACACCGACATCACGGCCGACAACTACAGCGAGAAGCTCAACAACGCCGACGCTACCATCATCGTCCAGTCTGGCTCGACCGCCGAGTCCTTTGCCCAGGAGAACTTCCCCAAGGCCAAGATCGTCCCCTACAAGGACGCCACCGAGTGCTTCAGCGCCCTGCAGTCCGATAAGGGCGACGCCGTAGTCACCAACCGCTCCGTTGCCAGCCAGCTGACCGCCGAGCAGTTCAGCACCTGCCAGACCATTAAGCAGATCAGCACCGGCGAGGAGTACGCCATCGCCATCAACCAGGGCAACACCAAGCTCAAGGACGACATCAACCAGGCCATCAAGGACCTGACTGATGACGGTACCGTTGACGCCCTCATGGCTAAGTACAACATCAAGTAAAATAGCTACTTGATTGCGCGCGGGCCCTTTCCGTTTTGGCGGAGAGGGCCTTTGCGCTTCTTGAATGGGCGTCATCCCGCCCCGTTATGTCGGCAACTTAAACGTTAGGAGCCACCTTGTCTCGATTGAACCAAGGAGCTACGGGCCAGAGCTATCCACTGCCCTCGATGCTCCAAAAGCTGGCCTGCGCCCTGGCTGTGGCGCTCGCCTTGGTATGCGCGGGGGCCTGCGTGCCCTCGACTGCCCAGGCGCTTGAGACCGCAAAGATCACCGCCCGACCCAACACCGGTTCGGGTAGCGACGTGGTCGGTGGCACCGAGACGCGCATCACTTGGGAAGTTCAGGCCGATGCCGACGAGGAGCTGAGCGGTCTTTCTTTGACGTTTGTCGACGGCACGACGTTTGGTACCGATGACACGCGATTGACGATGCTCTCGGGCGAGGACCTCATGGATCGTACGCCCATGAAGCCCACGTGCAAGGCTGACGGCCAGACGCTCAAGATTGACTTTGGCGAGACGGCGCCTGCCGGCGGTTTTTTCCGTGTCGAGGTTTACGGTGTGACGTTTCCCGTCGAGGGCGGCGATGAGGCCTTTAGCGGCACCTATACGCTCGCCGACGGTTCGACCAAGAAGATTTCCAAGATTCCTCCCGTCGAGATTAAGGGCGTGACGGCATTCGATAACTTCCTGGCCGACCTTAAGGAACAGCCGTGGGTCGAGGCCTGGAACTCCAATATGTTTCTGCGCCTGTTCTTAAACCCGGTCATTTTGGTCCAAAGCCTGCCGATCGTCTTTAAGGGCTTCCTCATGTCGCTCTCGATCGTGCTCGTGGCGTTTCCGCTGGCAATCCCCTTTGGCTTTGCCTTGTCGCTCATGCGCATCTCCAAGTCGCGCATCCTGCGCTGTCTTGCCGGCATCTATGTGAATATCATTCGCGGTACGCCGGCGTTCCTGCAGATCTATATCGCGTTCTTCGGTCTGCCGTTAGCCGGCGTCAAGGTGGACGACTATGTCTTGGGCGTCATCGTCATGGCCATGAACTCGTCTGCGTACCTGTGCGAGATCTTCCGTGCCGGTATTCAATCGATCCCCAAGGGCCAAAACGAGGCTGCTCGCTCTCTGGGCATGAATGCCTTCCAGACGCTGCTCTACGTTATGATTCCGCAGACGTTCCGCAATGTTTTGCCTACGCTGACCAGCGAGTTTATCTTGCTTTACAAGGATACGTCGCTGCTTGCCGCCGTGGGTGTGGTCGAGATCGTCATGAACGCCCGTACCATCGTGGCCACGACGGGCTCCATTACACCGTACGTGGTTGCCGCCCTGTTCTATCTGGTCATCACCCTGCCGCTGGCGCGCTTGGTGAGCGGTCTTGAGGCGAGACTGCTGGGTACGGCCGAAACCAAAAAGAAGCGTCCCGCCAAGAGCGCCGGACAGGTTGTCGCGACGCCCGCCGATCACATTGCCGGTCTGTAAGGAGGTCCTATCATGAGCGAAACCAATAACTCGAACGAGGTCGTCGTCAGCATCAAGAACCTCCAGAAGGCCTTTGGCGATAACGTGGTCCTGCGCGACATCGATCTGGATGTGCACAAGGGCGAGGTCGTCGTAGTCCTGGGTCCTTCGGGCTCGGGCAAGTCGACGATGCTTCGCTGCATCAATCGTCTGGAGCATCCCACGAGCGGCTCGATTGTCGTTGAGGGCGTGGACGTGTGCGCCAAGGGCGTCGACCTTAACAAGGTACGTACGCATCTGGGTATGGTGTTCCAGCAGTTCAATTTGTTCCCGCACCTGTCAGTCAAAAAGAACGTCATGCTCGCGCAGCAGAAGGTACTCAAGCGCAGCAAGGAAGAGGCCGAGAAGATTGCCGTCGAGGAGCTGACCAAGGTCGGTCTTGCCGAGCGTATCGACTTTATGCCGAGCCAACTCTCGGGCGGCCAGCAGCAGCGCGTTGCCATCGCCCGCGCCCTGTCGATGAATCCGCATGTGATGCTCTTTGATGAGGCCACGTCGGCGCTTGATCCCGAGCTTGTCCGCGACGTCCTTGGCGTCATGCGCGACCTGGCGCACGACGGTATGACCATGATCGTCGTGACGCACGAGATGGGCTTTGCCCGCGATGTCGCCGACCGCGTCGTCTTTATGGACGGAGGCGTCATTGTAGAAGAGGGTACGCCGAGCGAGGTCTTCGACCACCCCAAGAGCGAACGCACCAAGGCGTTTTTGGGCAATATCTCGTAGCCGGTTGATGTAACTGCCGTTATTAAAGAGCGGGGGCTGGACTTGAATCCAGCCCCCGCTCTTTTGTAGGGATGGGGATGCGCTTTGATGCAGGCTCTTTTGGAGGTCCTGGGTTCGTTATGCGAGCTCGGCTCCGAGGGCCTTGCAAGCGGTCTCGCCCTCGTCGTCGGGCGCGTCGTAGCAGATGGTGGAGTCCACGACGTTGACGCCGGCCTCGTCGGCGTCGGCCTTCCAGTTGTCCATCCACTCGCCCTCGGCCCACGAATAGGAGCCAAAGAGGACGACCTTCTTGTCGCCGAGAGTCTCCTTGACCTCGTCCCACATCGGCTGGAACTCATCGTACTCGAGTTCCTCGGAGCCCATGGCGGGGCAGCCGAAGGCGAAGGCATCATATTCGGTGGCCTTGTCGGCAGAGAAGTCGGCGCAGGGGATGACCTCAGTCTCGGCGCCCGCGGACGTGGCGCCTTCGGCGACGAGGTTTGCCATGGCCTCGGTGTTGCCTGTACCGCTCCAGTAGACGACGGCGATCTTGCTCATATGTCTTCCTTTCGGTTGTGCGGCGTGCGGCCGCGTTTTGTATGCTCTATCGGGTTGCCTGGACAAGTTGTCCCAGGGTGCAGCCCTGTTGATAGATGTAGGTAAGGTATTGCGTGCATGCGCGATAGGAATCGAAGGTCGTGAGCGCCTGCTCAACGTTTGTGTATACCTTCCATGCGCCAAAGACCTTATAGTTTTCGCCGTGCTGGACGATAAACTGATGGACATCTTCGTAGGGATAGCCCAAAAAATAGCCAATTTCGTGGGGGAACTCGCATATGCACCCCGTATCGCAGTGTCTATTTCGCGCGAGTGCGCAGACGCTGCCGTCATAGGCGCTTTCTGCGGCATTGCTGCTTGCCAGCGTGATGCGCGCGGCGAGATGCACCAGGGATGCGGGCAGGTTGTGGATATCGTAACCTTCGGCGGCTAGCGCCGTCGTGGCACGGGGGTCGGAGAGGTATCGCATGAGGTCCGCAGGGCGGTACACATAGATGAGCGCTCCGCAGGGGCGCCAGACCAAAACGCTCATATGGATCCCGAGTGGCTGGAGCTCGCGGTTGCATTGGGTTATGACGGAGAGCAGGCGAGAGCGTCGCTCTTCGATATGGTCGGCGCTGGGTTTTCCGTTTTGGTTGGCGTAAACGCCGGGATAGGTAAAGAGCGAAGCCGGCTTGATACCTGCGAGCGTAGGGGAGCAGTTTCGCACGACAGCCGTTTGGTATGTTGGGATGTCAATGGTTCGAGTCACGATGCTCCTTTCGGGTCCTCAGTTGTTAGCCAAGGAAAACTTATACACGAAAGTAAGCTATGGAAACAAAAAAGTTTGAAGAGGGAAACTAATTGACCGAACGGACATGATTTTGGGTTAAGATGGGGACACCCCATGGGGGTATCTAGATAAGGCTACTTGAAAGGGGAACGCATGAGTGACTTGCTCAACCCTGCGAATCTCATCGTGCTGACCGTCATTGCCGTCGGCATGTTTTTTGGACTGCGTCGCATTGCCGCTTCGACACACGGGAAGAGTTGCTGCAGCGATGGTGCGAGCGGCAAGAAGGCCAAAAAGGTTGTGGTGGCAGACACCGACGAGTCCCACTACCCCTATCGTGAGGAACTCCTTATCGGCGGCATGAGTTGCGACGGCTGCGCCCGGAATGTGACGAATGCCCTCAATGCGCTTGATGGCGTGTGGGCTACGGTAACGTACGCGGACCACACGGCACGCGTGCGCTCGAAGCGCCCGGTTGATCGCGACACACTCGAGACGGCAGTGAGGGGTGCGGGCTATTACGTTATGAAAATGTAGGCGTTGCCCTCTCCGGTGGGTACCAGCCTCCTGCCCATTGTGACTATCGGCATCCAAAAATTTGCGCAAAAATAACCTTTAGATGCGGCAAAAGTGGAGTTTGGTGACGGTTTGCGCGGAATTCGCTACCAATCGAGCATCTATGAACCCGTCCAAAAAATTACAGGTGTATATTTATACACTGATTATTGCTGTGCTCAGATTGCAATTAACCGTGGACAGAAATGAAGAATGCTAAAACTGGGCTTTAGGACAGGGGAGGCTATAACCTTATGAGACGAGTGGGAACACTTGGCTTGGTGGCAGCGCTTGCCGCTATCTTGGTATCGCCGCTGCCGGCGCACGCCGAAGACGCATCGGGTGCCGTTACCTACAATGCGGGAAATGGGTATTCCTTTGAGAAGCTCTCGCATCCTACGGTAGGAACGTCGCAGCCGGATGGCATCGTCGACTACCAGGGTAACGGTGCCGTTGCCGTTCCGGGCGCCGATGGTAATACGGCCAACAACGAAGGCGATCGCGGCCAGAGCTACACTTGGGCGGCTGCGAGCTATGGTGACTGGCTTTATGTGGGCACCTGCTATGCGGCGATGGGCAACACGCTGACGCTCATGAACAGCACGCTGGGCGATTCCTTTGATGTCGAAACCATGCGCCTGACGCTGGAGGCCATGTTTAACGGTACCTTCTTCTATGGACAGCAGAAGGAGGACGGCACGGCCGACAAGGACAGCGGCGGCATCTTGGTCAAGATCAATACCAAGACCGGTGAGACCAAGCTGCTACTCTCTGAATCGCTCAACGGCGTCGCTCCTTTGTTCCGCAATGCCGTGAGCTATAAGGGTAAGCTCTATTTCTGCGGCAGCGTCAGGACCAATGACGGCAAAGGCGGCCTGCCTGCTGTATACGAGATCGATCCTAAGACGGATGAGTACAAAGTTGTCTATCAGGGCCTTTCGAGCATGCAGGATTACGGTGCTGCCTACAAGCAGGGCATTTCTACCGGTATCCGCGGCATGTGCGTCCATGATGGCCAGCTCGTCATCAGTAATGTGGGTAAAGACGCGAACGGTAATTTTGTGTCGACAATCCTGACGTCGTCTGACCCCTCGAAGGGCCAGGACAGCTTCACCGAGATTGCCAACTCGGAGACGCTGTTTGGCTATCCGGCGATTCGCTATCAGGACAGCATCTACGGCGGCGCCATTTGGGATATGGTCTCGTACAATGGCCATCTCTATGCGACCATCTGCACCGGTACGCCCGAGAACGCTCCCGATGATAATTCCATGCAGTCGTTTGCCATGGTCCGTGGCGACAAGAATGCCGACGGCAGCTATTCGTGGACTCCCATTGTCGGCGATCAGAAGACGGACGGTGCAAAGTACTGCTTTGGCATCGATCCTGCCCGTACCCGTTCTGGCGCTGCCAACCTCATCGTCTACAACGACTACCTCTATATCGGTGAATACAACGACGAGGAGATTGCCCTCGAGCGCATCCTGTTCAACAAATCCAACACCGAAGAGGGCGGCAAGAGCAGCATGGGTGGCGTTGACTGCTCGTTTGTGAATGCCAATCTTGAGCAGTCGGTTAACATCTATCGCATGGACAAGGACGAGAACATGGAGCTCGTCGTTGGCGATCGCACCGACATGTTCCCCGAGGGCGGTATTTCCGGCCTGACTTCGGGCTTTGGCCGAAACGAGAACCAGTACATTTGGCGCATGCAGAAGTTCGACGGCAAGCTGTATATCGGTACCTTTGATACCGCGAGCCTGCTTGAGCCGATCGGCCAGTTCTCCAATGGCGACATTATCGATATGACGCCCGAGGAGTGGGACTCTCAGGTTCAGCGCCTTAGGGACCTGCTCGATCACCTGCTCGACAAGAAATCGCCTGACGACCCCATCGTTCCCGTGAACACGCCTGCGGACGATGATTCAAACGAGGCCGTCGAGGTCGATGATTCGAACGAAGCTGCTGAGGTTGATGATTCAAACAAGGCCGTCGATGTCGATGACGAGAAGACCGAGGTTGCTAAGGGCTTTGGCGATCTGAGCGATGCGCTGGAGGATGCCGCGGGCGGTCTTTGCGATCAGGCCGCGACGATGTCCCAGGACTTTGAGGACGACGCCGCTTATGTCCAGAAGATCGATGGCGAGATCGCGTACTTCAAGTCCTTTGCCGACCAGTATCAGGACATGCTCGATAGCTATGAGAGCCTTAAGCAGCAGTACGAGGATGCCTATGGCACCGAGCTGCCGAGCGATATTCAGGATGCGCTCGATAAGCTGCTGAGCGAGGAGAACCTCAAGAAGTTGCAGAGTGTCCTTACGTGCATGTGTTACCTGCGCGATGCCGAGCGCGGCTTTGATATGTATGTGACCGAGGACGGCGTGAACTTTACGACGCTGACGACCAATGGCTTTAACGATCCGTATAACCATGGTCTGCGCACCTTTGCGGTGACCAACCAGGGTCTGTGCCTTGGTACCGCCAACCCGTTCTATGGTTGCCAGGTCTGGATCCAGCGCAAGGAGAATTCGGAGAATCCGGTTGATCCCGGTACTCCGGATCCGACGGAACCCACCGATCCTTCGCAGCCGGGTGGCGGCGATCAGCCTGGCGGCAGCCAGACGGGTGGCAACGACCAGTCGAGCAGCACCACGACCACCGTCACGACGACCGCTAAGAAGACTCCGAAGGACGGCTCGCTGCCTCGCGCTGGCGACTCGACCCTCACGCTGGTCTTGGGATTGCTGGTTGCAGCTGCCGCAGTGCTTGGCATTGCTCTCGTCTTGCGCAAGCGTTCTCGTCGCTAGGCTCGTCCGCGTAGCTCAATGTCCTGGATATCGTCGAAGTTGATGGCGATATCCCTGAGTTTGAGCAGCTTGAATGCGGGTAACGCTTCGTCGAGAATGCCCGTGCGGCTACGATAGCCGTACGTATCGTAATAGGTGACGCGCACCAAGTCGCCGCGTTTGAGGCCCTCGAGCTTTTGCGAAAGCTCGAGGGCTTTTTCTTCCGTGAGCTCACGTTTTTGCTCGACGGTGATTTCCTGCTTGCGCACGAGTTCGTAGTATCCCGTGAGGGCGGCAAAGGGCATAAACTGTGCGGCGCGGTTGGCGCGCACGGCACCGTTGGCAGTGAGGTTGGGGTCGGCTGCGCGGCGTCTGCCCTCGGGGTCCGCCAGGCGCTCGAAGGCGGTCGGCGGGCGCATGGGCTGTTGTTTGGGTTTAGGCACGGTGTCCTCCAACTTGATCGTTGCGCTCGCGCGCGGTGGCGCCGGCGGTAAAGCTTAATCCCTTGACGAGCGCGTTCTTGCCGTACTTGCCTTTCACGGCCAGGACGGCGCGCGCCAGGTCGCGCTCGCGCTCATCGGCCTCGATATCGCTGAACAGATCGATGGTGGCAAATTCCTCGGGCACAAGATTGCTAAAGCCCAGGTTGATGCGCTTGACCGGTCGTTTGGGATCGACAGTCTGCGCCCAGAGCTCATCGAAATAGCCCATGATCTTCTTAAACGAATTGGTACGCTCGGGCAGCTTGCGCGAGGCGTTGGAGTGCGCAAAGAGCGCGGCATAGCCACCACGCGGTTTGCCACCATGCTCTCCCACAAAGATGCCATCGATTGCCTGCGCTTCGCGCACCAGGCGGCGCCGTTCGTCATCGCGCTGGACGGGCTTGGGAGCACGGGGCGCGAGCTCGGGGCCGGCGGTTGCGGTGGGTTCGATGCTCGACGTACTCGAGCGCAGGTGTCCGCATCCGTCCACATATTGTGCAGTACCGCTGGCATCAAGCCTGCGTATGTCGGCGCGCTCGCTCGCGTAGCCCACAAAGAGCGAGATGCTGTCGCAGACCACGTGCTTATCGATCAAGTCCAACACGGCGTTGTCGACCATCTCGCGCAAGACGGTGTAGGCCTGCTCGTAGGCATAGCCCTTCGAGAGCACCTGTCCTGTGGTGGTCGAAGTTGCTTGCGGGCGATAGGCTTGGATATCGGCGATGGTTGTCGGCTCGCGTCCGAAGGCGTGGTCGATGAGATACTCGGCATTGACGCCGAGCTCGTCGTAAAGCAGGTTTTCGTCGAGCGCCGCGACGCCCATCAGATCGTAGACGCCGTATTTTTCGAGTCGTGCTGCCACGCCGGGGCCGATGCCCCAGATATCGGTGATGGGACGATGGGGCCAGATTTCCTTGCGAAAGGTCTCATCGTCGAGTATGCCGATGCGGCTGGGTACGTGCTTGGCGGTGATATCGAGTGCAACCTTGGCCTGGAATAGGTTGGGGCCGATGCCGACCGTCGCCGTGATGCCGGTGCGCGCCAGGACCTCGTCGCGCAACATGCAGGCGAAGCCTTCCGCATCGGTGTGATAGAGGTCCAGATAGGGTGTCACGTCGATAAAGCACTCGTCAATTGAGTAGACGTGCACGTCCTGGGGGCTGACGTATTCCAGATAGATGCCGTAGATTTGCGCCGACACCTCCATGTAGTGCTGCATGCGCGGCACTGCTTTGATGCAGTCGATGCCGTCGGGAATCTCGAACAGACGGCAGCGGTTGTGAATACCTAAGTCCTTCATGGCCTGCGTGATAGCGAGGCAGATGGTCGTGCGTCCGCGCGATTCGTCGGCAACGACCAGGTTGGTGGTGAGCGGATCGAGCCCACGGTCGACGCACTCGACGCTGGCATAAAACGTCTTGAGGTCGATGCAGATATAGGTGTGCTGCTCGTGCGCCATCCGTGCCCTTCCATCAAACACATGTTCTTATCGAATACCTGTTCGATAATACCCGCTTGCACGGACACCGTCAAAATCTGTCCCTTTTTGGCAAGTATGGTCGTGCGGCTTCATCGGGGTTTTAACGCAGCCCTAAAGAGCGCGAAACAGCTCGGAAAAGCTCGCTTCATAGCATGAGCCTAACGATCGATACCACCATAAAGCACGGAAGGGTTGTGGGGATAATGGTCAACTATGGGTTTGGTATGCCGACGCGCTTGGTTGCGGATGGGGATGTGGCTCGCTGGTGCGGGCGATTGGTTGCCCACTATGGCGGCACCAAGGCACTGGTCGTGCTGGGAGGCGACAAGCACACGCGCGATGAGCTCGTTTCGGCGGCGCTGGGCTCGCTCGATCGTGCCCTGCTCGAACGCGTACTCTTTCGTTGCGGTTCGGCCGGGGGCGACGGGGGAGACGATTTGGTCGATGAGGCCGTAGCCCTGGCAACCGATGAGGGCGTGGACTTTGTCCTGGCGATTGGCGATGCCGATACTGCTGGCTTTGCGCGCGAGCTCGCGCGTCGCATGGCGGCGCTCGATGCCGGCGAAGACGGTTTTGTCCCTTATGGATGCATTCTCTCGGAGGGCAAGGCGCCTGCTGTCGTGGGCACCGGTGAGGTTCCCGTTTTTGCCATTATCGCGCCCGAACTGCTGGAGGGCATCGGGTCTCCTCTGCGTGAGTTGCTCGGTAGCATCTGCGCCGCGGCCTAATATTTGCCATAAAAGGACGGGTTATTTTTGGTTGGTAAAGCGTTTGACCTGCCAAAATAAGCCTGTCCCTTTTTAATCGGTTGCCGTTTGGGGGCCGATTGGCAACGCTCGCTGATTGTAGTCTTGACCTGCGCTAGAATAGTGGCATCTGAATGTCCGGGCGCATGGAGGCGTGCGCCCGTATGCTGAGGAGGACTCTATGGCAACTGTTGCCGCACCTATCGATGCTACGTCGACTGCCGCTTGGAAGGCGCTCGAGGCTCATCAGGAGAAGCTCGAGGCCGAAGGTATCGACCTCAAGGCCTGGTTCGCTGCTGACGCCGACCGCGTGAACAAGCTGAGCTTTGACGCCGGTGACCTGCACTTCGATCTGTCGAAGAACCTGGTGACCGATGAGACCGTCAAGCTGCTGTGCGATCTTGCCCGCGAGGTGAAGCTCGAGGAGCGCCGCGACGCCATGTTCTCCGGCGAGCACATCAACACCACCGAGGACCGCGCCGTCCTGCACACCGCGCTGCGCCGCCCGGCAAGCGAGAAGGGCCAGCTCATCGTTGACGGCCAGGATGTCGTCGCCGACGTGCACGAGGTCCTCGACCGCATGTATGCCTTCGCCGAGCGCGTGCGCTCCGGTGAGTGGAAGGGTGTTACCGGCAAGAGGATCGAGCACTTGGTGTCCATCGGCATCGGCGGCTCCGATCTGGGCCCGGTCATGGCCTACGAGGCCCTGCGTCCCTATGCCGACGCCGGTATCGACTGCCGCTATATCTCCAACATCGACCCCAACGATCAGGCAGAGAAGCTCAAGGGCCTGGATCCCGAGACCACGCTCGTAATCATCGTCTCCAAGACCTTCACCACGCTCGAGACCCTCACCAACGCCCGCGAGGTCAAGACCTGGATGCTCGAGCAGCTCAAGGCTCAGGGCGCCATCGACGGCTCCGATGAGCAGAACGCCGAGGCCGTGGCAAAGCACTTCGTCGCCGTTTCCACCGCACTCGAGAAGGTCGAGGCCTTCGGTATCGACCCCGCCAACGCCTTCGGTTTCTGGAACTGGGTCGGTGGCCGCTATTCCGTTGACTCCGCCGTGGGCCTGTCGCTGATCGTCGTGCTCGGCCCCGAGCGCTTCCAGCAGTTCCTCGAGGGCTTCCACGCCATCGACGAGTACTTCTGCAACACGCCGCTCGAGAATAATGCCGTCGCGCTGATGGGCCTGCTCAACGTCTGGTACGTCAACTTCTTCGGTTCCAAGAGCCACGCCGTGCTGCCGTACTGCCAGTACCTGCACCGTTTCCCGGCCTACCTGCAGCAGCTCACCATGGAGTCGAACGGCAAGCATGTCCGCTGGGACGGCAGCGCCGTGACCTCCGATACCGGCGAGATCTTCTGGGGCGAGCCCGGCACCAACGGTCAGCACGCCTTCTACCAGCTGCTGCACCAGGGCACCGTGGTGGTCCCGGCCGACTTTATCGCTTTCGCCAACACTGCCAACCCCGCAACCGACAGCGGCCAGGATGTCCACGAGCTGTTCCTGGGCAACTTCCTGGCCCAGACCAAGGCGCTCGCCTTTGGCAAGACGGCCGATGAGGTGCGCGCCGAGGGCACGCCCGAGCAGATCGTCCCGGCCCGCTGCTTTGAGGGCAACCGTCCGACGACCTCGATCTTCGGCGACACGCTGACCCCGTTCGCACTCGGTGAGCTCATCGCCCTGTACGAGCACATCACGTTTGTCGAGGGCACGGTCTGGGGCATCGACTCCTACGACCAGTGGGGCGTTGAGCTGGGCAAGCAGCTTGCCAAGCAGATTACCCCGGCCTTCCACGACGACGCCGCCAAGGCCGAGCAGGACGCTTCGACCCAGGCGCTCATCGAGTTCTACCGCGCTCACCGCAAGTAGTTTTTCGGCTGACTTGGCTTATGACGAAAGGGGCCCGTATCCTATCGGATGCGGGCCCCTTTGCTTTGCCGTGGTCCCGGGGCGCACGGCCTTTGTGGAACATCGCCCGGGCGTCGCGCGCTGCGAGAACCCTGCGCCTAGATCTCGGCCTCCGCATGGCCTCGCTGCGCCTCGGGCAGCTCCCCGTAGAGCGGATGGTCTTCGAGCCTAAAGCGCTCGACCTGTTCGGGAGTGCGACCGCGTACAAAGAGCCACGAGCGATCGATCGGCGTTGCCATGAGCGTGCTGGGCAGCGCGTCGGCGCGGTCGGAAAACACCCGGGCACTCTCGGGATCCTGGAACGCCAGTACCAGATGCGTGTCGCAGTTGCCCATGATGGAGCGTGCGCGTGCCTCGCCATAGAGCGCATCGAGCTGGTTGGTCGACTGCAGCAGCAGCGTTGCCCAGATGTTGCGGCTTCGGATAATCGAGAGTACGTTGTCGATCTGGGGGATCTGCAGATTTGCGAAGTCATCGAGCATAAAGCGCACGGGCACGGGCAGGCTGCCGTCGGGCTGCCTATCGGCCTCACGAATGAGGCCCATAAACGCCTGCGAAATAAAGAGGCCGGTCAGCGGATCGAGATTGCGGTCAATATCGCTCACGGTTACAAACAGGGCGCAGGGGGTGTGTCCCATGGAAGCGAAGTCCACCTGATGGCACTCACGATAGAGCTGTGCCGCACCGTCGAATCCCAGACACATGACCTTTTCGGCAAGGATGCCGACGATGCTCGCGTGCATGCGCTCGGCATTTTGCGTAATGGCGTAGCGCCGCCATAGCGAGAGGGCATAGCTTTGGGGGTCGGTCGTGATCAGGTCGTCAAACAATCGACCCGTGGCACCGTCCTGCAGGTGCCCGATCAGCTTGATGACCGAGCTGATCGTCTGCTCGTCGGCGGGCAGCTGTTCGGTGACGTAGGCGATAAGACACGACAGCAGGTTTGCCGCCGCATGATCCCAAAAAGGCTGGTTGTTGTCCTCGATGGGGCAGATGGCCTTTGCCACCGAGAGGATGTCCTGCTGGTTGGGCCTGCCGTCCGCCTTGCGGCGAATGTGCCTCAGGGGGTTGTAGCCGCAGCGCTCGATGCCGGGCGCAAGGGCCGGGACGGTGTTGAGGTCGGCGAAGTTGAGACATTGCACGCGGTAACCGTGGGCTGCCAGCACGGGTCCCACTTCGCGACAGAGCGTGCCTTTGGTGTCGAGCACGATGTAGCTTGCGTTCATTTGCAGCAGGTTGGGCTTGAGGACGTTTCGGGTCTTGCCGGCTCCCGAGGGGCCGATCACAAGTGCGTTGTTGTTGAGTCCCGTTTGGCGGGTGTCGCAGGAAAGCGTTCGATCCTTGGCGAGGATGGTGGACGATGCGGACTCAGATGCGGCGAGGCGGCTGGCGAGGTTAGACATGGGCGACCTCCTTGGTGGTCGAGAGGATTTCGTGGGCAAAGCCGAGCTCGACGGCGCGCTCGGCCGAAAGGTAGGTGTCTTTTGCAGTGAGGGACTGGATGCGCTTGGGCGTGAGGCCGCTGCGGTCCGAGAGGATTTGCGTGAGGGTCTTGCGGGTCTGCATGAGACGCCGGCTGGTTTCCTGCAGCGCAAGTGCCGAGCCGCCTGCCCCCTGGGGGATCAGCGGGTCGTGAATCATGAGCTCTGCATGGGGCTCCATACGGCGATCGTCGCCGCCCATAAAGATCACGGCGCCCATGGACGCGGCGAATTCCAGGCAGACGGTGCGGATGGGGCACGATGCGAGGCGCATGGCGTCATAGATCGCAAGACCCGATCGCACGCTTCCGCCGACGCTGGCGACAAATATGGTGATGGGGCGGCTGGGGTCGGTGGCATCGAGCAGGCGGATCTGCTGGCATAGGTCGTGGGCCATCGGGGTTTCGATGTTTCCCATGACGGAGAGCTCGCGACGGGCGAGCATCTCATCGTAAATGCTGGTGAGCGTGATACCTCGGGCGGATTCACGCATGGTGAGGGGGCTGATGATGGGGGAATGATTGGTGTCCATGAGGACTCCTTTCTGTTGGTTGTGTTGTGGAATAGGATTGTTGCCCGCGGAGGGGCTGGCGGGCTACAGGGTTCGTCCGAGCCTGAGATCGAGCTCGGTTGTGGGGCAGACTGCCTGTTCGTGCGGCTCGCAAGCGCCAAGGGCTCCAAAGCGATGGAGCGTTGCGACGGGCGTGGTGTAGGCGAGCCGCAGCTGATGCTCGATAGGGGCACATCCGTCATTTTTGTAATGAGCCGCGTAGTACTGCGCGATGCTGGCGTTCATCTCGCTGCCATTGCGATGGCGCTCAAACTGGCGTCTGCAGGTCTCGATGATCTTTGCTACCGACTTGGGTGCCGTCGCAGGAACAAGGGCGAGATAGCCCTCAAATAGCTCGTTGATGCTCAGGAGGCACAGCAGGTCGATCAGCGTCCTTATGGCTGCTCCCTCGGCGGAAAAGTGCGCGGTCATGCGGTTATATCGGTTGCGGTCGACGATGGCCACATGGGGTCTTGGAGTTTTCTGCCCCGTGGTCCCGGGCTTTTGCCGCGCCTGTGTATTGAGCTCGACGTTGCAGCGCTTGAGGCCGTCCAACGGAAGGAACAGTGCGGTGCGCAGGGTGTTCCGCTTGCTTTCGAGTTCATGACGCTCGTCGGGTTCCCATTCGAGCTTGAGTTTCGTGTCGAGCGCCGTAAGCATATGGGCTAGGCAGCCTACGGTAAGAACGTACGAATCGTTGTCGCGTTTTGGGGCATAGGGGTCTGTCAGCTTGCGAATGTCGGGGTCGCCCATGATCTTTGTGCAGCGCTTCAGCAGTTGAGGGTGGTCGGCCAAGATCGTCGCGAGCGGTAGCGACGCGTAGTTCTTGATGGTCGCGGCGGCAAAGGCGGCGTCATATTCGTTTGCATATGCTCGCTCAATGCGGGCATCCAGAATGCTTTTCTTATCGCCGTCTTCAGCGTGGTGGTTTGTCATAGCTTCTCCAATCGGTTGATGTTCGTGCTGTTTGTTGATGTGCTGGTTGTCGTGAGTGATGCGCTTGCCGTGGGTGATGTGCTGACGTTGGGGTGCTATGCGGTTTTCAATGAGCCCGTGAGGCAGTTGCTGCAGGGGCGGGATGGAACGGCCCATGCAAGGCGGAAGGCATCGTGCTCAAAATCGAGACAGCAATGCCCTGGGTGCCTCACATGTGGCAGTTACCTCATTAAGTTGTCATTGCGTTTGGGGTTGTACTTTGCCGATCTTCTTTCTCTTACACGCTAAAACTCAAACTTCATATGCTCGATCTACTTAAAACCGCAACGGCGGTCTTTTATCAACTTATATGTCGGAACGCGTCTTTGCAAGTACTTTTTTGTCTTTGTTTCAAATGGGGTGGTTTTGCAACCGTCATGCGCGCGCTGTGCGAACGTGCCCCGGCTCGGATAAGATAGTGCGCGATAAAAACGATGCAAGGAGGCACATATGGCAATCAAAGCCATCGCGATGGACATCGACGGTACGCTCACCAACGACCAGAAAGTGATTAGCCCGCGTACGCGCGAGAAGCTGCTTGCGGCGCAGGAGTCGGGCATTAAGCTCATTTTGGCTTCGGGCCGTCCCGCATGGGGACTACATGCTCTGGCGCAGGAGCTCGACCTTCAAAACCATGACGGTCTGCTAGTCGCTTTCAATGGCGCGCATGTGGTCGACGCTCAGACCGACGAAGTGCTGTTCGATCAGGCTATGCCTGCCGACGAGCTGCACCGTCTGATTGATCATCTGCAAAACTATGATGTGATCCCCATGATCTCGCTCGGTCGCGACTTGCATGTCGAGGACTCGTACCACTGCATGATTACGCTGCCGGATGGCTCGCAGAAAAACATCGTCAAATACGAGCGCGATGCCTGCGACCTTAAGATCCGCGAGGTCGAGAGCTTGCATGAGGTCGTGGACACTTATCCCGTAGACAAGCTGCTGACGGCAGGCGACCCGGCATACCTGCAGGCGCATTACGAGGAGATGTATGCGCCCTTTAAGCAGACGCTTTCGGGCATGTTTACGGCTGACTGGTACTTTGAGTACACGGCGCCCGGTATCGACAAGGCTCGTGCGCTCGAGGGTGCCCTGCCCAAGCTCGGCATCGATGCCAGTGAGGTTGTATCGTTTGGCGACGGTCAGAACGACAAGTCCATGATTGAGTGGGCGGGTACCGGTGTTGCCATGGGTAACGCCGTCGATGAGGTTAAGGCGGTAGCCCAGATGGTGACCGCCAATAACAACGAAGACGGTATTGCGGTGGCGCTGGATAAGCTGCTGGGTTAGAATCGCCGATAATGCATGGTTCGGGCGCCTGCTTACAGGCGCCCTTTTGTTAGGGAGGGTGCCGTGTCCGCATTTCCGTTCGATGCCGTTATCTTTGACATGGACGGCGTCATTGTCGATACCGAGTATTACTATCTGGGCGAGACTGCCGCGTTTGCCAAGGAGCTTGGGCTTAACCTGACTCCAGAGGAGTTGAATGGGCAAATCGGTACCTCGCATCAGTTCTTCCTGCATATGCTGGTCGATTGGTTTGAGCGCGCCGGTAAGGGGCACTTCACTGGCGAGGAAGCGTTGGCCCGTTGGGACGAGTGGGCGCATGAGCGTCCGCGCGACTATCAGGCTTTGATTAACCCAGGCGCCGTGGATACGATTCGAGAGCTGCCGCGCCGTGGCGTTCGCGTGGCGCTTGCCAGCTCGTCTCCCATGGTTAGCATCGAGGAAGTGCTCAACGCATGCGGGCTGTCGGATGCCTTTGAGTATGTGGTGAGCGGCGAGCAGTTTAAGGAGAGTAAACCCGAGCCCGACATCTACCTGCATGCGCTAGACCTGCTGGGGCTGCCCGCGAATCGCTGCTGCTGCGTCGAGGATTCGGTGCCTGGCATCACTGCCGGCAAGCGAGCCGGCCTGACAGTCATTGCCAAGCGCGAGGAGCGCTTCGGTTTTAGCCAGGATGCCGCGGACAAGATCATCGACCAGCTGCCGGAGCTGCTCGCGCTTTCTTAGGGGTGCGGTAGTTGCGCGTTTTTCGGGTCTGATGAGTAAATACCCGACATTTTGGTGCGGCACCTAGCATACTTTAAGCTAATGCGGGCTTAAGGACTTGTTGAATGCCCTTAAGCCTGTTTTAGACTTAATCGTGCTTGGAGAGGGTATATGCCACCGACTGAAGGGCTAACTGACGGTAAAGCAGCGATACCGCTGTACCAACAGGTTATTGATATCATCAAAAACGAAATCAACTCCGGCGCCTACAAGGCAGGCGCGCGGATACCCAACGAATTCGAATTGGCTGAGAGCTATAAAGTTGGCCGCGTTACCGTGCGGCGCGCTATTGAGGAGCTCGTCCAGCAGGGCTATCTAACGAAGCGACAGGGGAAAGGCACGTTTGTCAATGCCCCCAAGCTCAAGCGCAAGATTCGCCAGAAGGATGACGTCCAGAGTTTTTCGGACGCATGCCGCGTTAACGGAATGGAACCGGGGGCGTGTGTCATTTCGAGAAAGATACTGCCGGCGGATTCCACCGAAGCACAGTTCTTTGGTGTTCCCGTTGGAACTGACTTGATTTGCGTCGAGCGCGTGCGCACTGCCGATGGCGTCCCTGTCATGCTCGAGAACAACATATATGTTTACGAGGACAACGCCTATCTATCAGCGGCACCTCTATCGAACCAATCCATTTTTGAGTTCGTGCGCAACCGGACGGGCCGCACGCCCGCGTTTACCGACCCGTGCACGCTCGAGATCGCGTGCGCGTCGCCCGAGGTCGCTCGACTGTTGGCAGTTCCCGTTGGCGAACCCTTGTTTTATATGGAAGCCTTCTTTTTCGATGAGCAGCGGCGGCCGTTTATCATCGGTCGTCAGCGGATCGTTGGGTCTCGCTACGTTTTTGACATCTAGGACATTGCGAATGGAGACGCCCGGTGGATCATCTCACCGGGCGTCTCCATACCGTTCACGGCGCAAACGCAACCGTTCAACCGCGTTGCGGCAATCAGTTTGAAATTATCTTGATGAAGGAAAAAGCTGCTGGTAATCTATGGGACGTCATAGAACGTTTGCATTATGCAAACGTTGAAGCGAGATGCGATGCAGTCTCGAGTTCTTTGGAGGTATCTATGTCAGATACGAAGGCGAAGAAGACAAACAGACGTTTTAAGTTCAAATTACCGCATGTCTATACGATCATGTTCTTGCTGATCGTTGTCTTTGCGGTCCTGACTTGGATCGTTCCCTCTGGTCAGTATCAGCGCAAGACGATTTCGACAGCGGCGGGCGAGCGTGAAGTCGCCGTTGCTGGAACCTATGAACAAGTCGATAAGAACTACACCGATTCCGAGACCGGCGAGACCATCAATCTGGGCCAGGATATCTTCGCGGTTCTGCAAGCGCCCACCAAGGGCATCCAGGAGGCTGCCGACGTCGTTGCGTTCGTCTTATTGATTGGCGGATCGTTCGCGATCATCACCAAGACCAACGCTTTGAATGCCGGCATGAGCCGTGTGATTAAAAAGCTCAAGAACAAGGACATCCTCATCATTCCCATCACGATGACATTGCTGTCCATTTGCGGCACTACGTTTGGTATGTCTGAGGAAGCCCTGCCGTTCTATGCCATCTTCATTCCCATCATGATGGGTATCGGTTATGACTCGATGACGGCATTCATCATCTGCTTCCTTGGTCCTAACCTGGGATATTGTGCTTCGACCATCGACCCGTTTAATGTTTTGATCGCCCAAGGCATCATTGGCATCGAGGGTAATCCGCAACTGTGGCTGCGCGCCGTTTCTTGGGTCATCTTCACTGCCGTCGGTATCGCATGGGCCATGCGCTACGCCATGCGCGTCAAGAAAAACCCCGAGTCGTCCATTGTGTACGAGGACGATAAGCTCAAGCGTATCGAGTTTTCCGTGACCGATGCCTCCATCGAGGAAGAGTTCACTATCCGTCAGAAGCTCGTGCTTATCGATTTTGCTTGCGGTATGGGCATTATCGTCTGGGGTCTTGTTACCCAGGGCTGGTACATGAATCAGATTTCCGCCGTGTTCCTTGGCATGGGCTTGCTTGCCGGTATCCTGGGCGGCCTTGACCAGCAGACGATCGCAGAGGAGTTCGTTAAGGGTCTCGCCGACTTTGCGTACGCTGCCGTCGTTATCGGTATCGCTCGCGGTATTCTGGTCATCGCCGAGGGCGGCATGATCATCGACACCATCCTCCAGGCGCTTGCTACCGCGCTCGCCGGTGCACCCGCCGCCGTCTACACCACGTTTATGTATGTCGTCCTTGGCCTGCTCTCTTTGCTGGTTCCCTCGAGTTCTGGCCTGGCGGCGCTCACCATGCCCGTTATGGGCCCCCTGACCGAGCTCATGGGCCTCAATCCCGAGGCGGCCGTCACCGCGCTCCAGTTTGCCAACCAGACCATCAACACCATCAGCCCCGTGGCGGGTATGACGGTCGCCGGCCTTGCCGTGGCTAAGATTTCGTTTGGCCAATGGTGGAAGACCATTTGGAAGTTCTTCATCTTCATGGTCGTGTTTGGCTTGGTCATTACTGCCATTTCCGGCATGCTTCCGGCGTAGGTGGTTGTGATGTCTGATCGTTTGACGGTCCTGACGTCTAAGAGCGTCTTTACCGGTACGGGGGACCTGCCGTTTGAAGGTTTCGTAGCGGTCCGTGGCAATCGAATTGAGGCTGTTGGCACCAAGTGTGAGCTAGCTTCGTATTTGACCCAGGCGGACGAGGTAGTTGACCTGGGCGACCGCACCGTCATGCCTGGCCTGATCGATGTGCATACCTTCTATACAGGCTGGGCGCTGCGGACGTTGGGGCCTGATCTGTCCGGCATCGCTGATGCCAAAGAGGCCGTGTCGCTCTTGCGTGCATGGAAAGAAGATCGTCCGGATTGCGCGGCGGCTTTTGGCCACAACCTACCCGAAACGTTGGCATCGGATGCCGAGAACGCAAATACAGCAGCTGTGTTTGACGAGTGTTTTGGCGATATCCCCGTCGTCTGCTTTACACCGGGCGCGGATACCTGTGTTCTCAATGCTGCCGCCAGTGCGCGATACGGCTTCACACCCCAGGCGTGCTATGCCGAGAAGATCTGGCGCATGATGAGCGATTTCCTCGCGCTGCCCGAGGTGCGTGCAGGGTATTCGGACTACATGAGCATGCTTAACGAACGCGGCGTTACCGCCATCAAGGAGATGGCGTTTGATGACTACTACGGCTTTGCCGACGAAATGGCTCGCCGTGAGGAATCTGGTGAGCTGACGGTTCGCGTCTCTATGATGTCGCAGCCGGTGGGTGCCGGTGCAAATCTGGCATATGCCCGCGAGGCACGAGAGCGCTTCCGGGGACCGTTCGTTCGTTTTTCTGGCTTCAACCGTATGACCGATCGCGGCGTATGGGCGGGGCTTGCCGAGATGATTGACCCCTATGCGGACTCGGCCGATGCGGGCGCTGCCGGCAAGACGGTCGTCGAGGAACCAGAGTGGGATCTGATTGAGAGCGAGCTGCGTGCAATTGATGCTGACGGCTTCCGATATTCCTTGCATTGCCAGGGCGATGGCGCCGTTCGTCGCACCGTGGCGCTCTATGCCTCGCTGCCTCGAGACGAGCATGGACGGATGCTTCGCCGCCATGCGATTACCGATCTCGAGAACTCTGACCCGACCGATCTTGTCGAGTTTGGCAAGTTAGGTGGAATTTGCGAGGTCTATCCGCAGATTCTGACGCTGGACCGGCGCGAGGATTGCCTGTCGATGATGCGTCGACAAATTGGTGAGACGCGACTTTTGCACAGCTGGAATCGCCGCGGCATGGAAGATTCCGGATGCACAGTGTGCTGCGGCACGGATCTGCCGCTGCTGATTCCGAGCCTGGGCGAGTCAATCTACAGCGCGTGCGGCGGATTCTTCGCCGACGGACTGCCCGTGAATGAGGTCAACACGCTGACGCTTGTCGAGCTCTTGCGCGCTTGGACTGCCGGGGGCGCGTACGATCTGATGCGCGAAGACGAGCTGGGTACGCTTGAGGTTGGCAAGCTTGCCGATATCTGCGTGCTCGATCGGGATGTGTTCGACCTCGATTATCGCGACGCACGCGATCTTGCGGTTGATATGACGATGTCGGACGGACAAATCGTGTTCGATCGAAATAAGGAGGCATAAGATGTCTGAATCCAAACCGACGCTGCACCGCGAACAGATTGCGGGCATGAATATCCACTACATCATGTGGTCGTTCGATTACTTCCTTGATGTGCAGCAGCGCTTGGGCTTTGAGTCCATTGAGCTGTGGTGTGCAGAGCCGCATGTGACGCTCGACCATACGGGCTACTTTGAGGCTGAGGTCTTGGCGAAAAAGGCTGCAGACCGTGGGCTTAGGTATCGTACTCTGTGCCCCGAGAATGTTGTCTATCCTTGGCAGTATTGCGCACGCAAACCGCTGCATGAACAGCGCAGCCTGGCGTACTTTAAGCACGGCATTGAGCTTGCCGAGGTACTTGGGTGCGACCGTATGTCCATCAACTCGGGCTGGGGCGACTGGGACGAGGACCGCGAGGAAGCCTGGAAGCGCAGCCGCGAGCACTTGTCCATTCTGGCGGAGTATGCCGGCGAGCACGGTCTGGTGCTTACGATGGAAAGCCTGCGTCCCGAGGAGAGCAACCTTGTGACGACGGTTTCCGATGCGAAGCGCATGATTGACGAGGTCGCGAGCCCGTACTTACAGCCCATGGTTGATACAACCGCGATGGGCGTTGCAGGCGAGACGCTCGAGGACTGGTTTGCCGCCTTTGGTGATGGGGCAATTCACGAGATGCACTTTATCGACGGCGACCCGTATGGCCATCTGGTGTGGGGCGATGGCAAGCACGATATGGACGCCTTCGTCGCCACACTCAACGCCCATGGTTTCGACGGCATGCTGGGCCAGGAAATCACGGATGGTCGTTACTACGATGACCCGGCAGCGGCAGATGCCAAGAACATGGCCGCATTCGAGAAATATCTGATTGACTAAAACAACTATCGGCCACGCAACCAACGTCATTGATTGCGGGCCAAACAAGAAAGGAACTGGATATGAACGCACACGATCTGATTAAAGAGGCAATTGCCGAGAAGGGCAAGTTCGACAGCGTCTACTGGATTGCTTGCGGTGGCTCCATGATCGATTTGATCCCGGCTCATGAGCTTCTGCAGCGCGAGGCAACCACCTTCACTTCGTATATCTATACCGCGCGTGAATTTGACATTATGCGTCCGCGTCGTCTGGGCGAGAAGTCTCTGGTCATCGCTTGTAGCCACAGTGGCAACACCCCGGAGGTCGTCGAGGGCTGCGAGATTGCCCTTGCCGCCGGCGCTACGGTGATCGCCCAGACCGACAACGCTGGATCCAAGATCGACTCCGGCAAGTGGACCACGTGGGTCTACCCGTGGGGCGAGGGTGTGCCGCAGGCCGAGGTCCCCGCCGGCATTTCGCTGTCGCTTGCGGCAGAGCTGCTCGATCAGCAGGAGGGCTACGCCGATCTCGCCGATATGTATGCCGGTATTGCCGAGATGGATAAGATTCTTCCCCCGGCACGCGAGAAGGTAAATGCCGAGCTGGGCGATCGCTTTGCCAAGCTTTGCCAGGAGCACGAGTTCTTCTATATTCTGGGCAGCGGTCCCAACTTTAGCCAGACCTACGGTTTCGCTATCTGCTCTCTTATGGAGATGCAGTGGCAGCACTGCAGCTACATCCACTCTGCCGAGTACTTCCATGGCCCCTTCGAGGCTACTCAGGATGGCGTTTTTTACTTCCTGCAGATGGGCTCCAGCGAGTGCCGTGCTATGGACGAGCGCGCCCTGGCGTTCCTTAAGACGCATACCGATACGCTGATGGTGCTCGATGCCAAGGAGTACGGTATGGAGGCCGTGCCGGCGAGCGTCCGTGCTTATCTGGACCCGGTGCTGTTCTACGCCATGAACTGCGAGCTGCGCGCCGCACGCGGCAAGGTGTTTGATCACGATCCCGATTTCCGTCGCTACATGGGCGTTGTCGAGTACTAGAAGGGTAAATACCATGGCATTTAACGTTAACGCGCTCGGATTTGGCGACAACGTCGTCGATCGCTATGAGCATATCCACACCATGTATCCTGGCGGCAACGCGGTGAACTTCGCCGTTTATGCCAAGAAATGCGGTGCCGCACGCTCCGCATACATGGGCATTTTTGGCAATGACGCCGCTGCCGAGCATGTCATTGCAAGCCTCGAGGATGAGGGTATCGAGCTTGACAAGTGCGAGCAGATGATTGGCGAGAACGGAGCGGCTCGCGTGACCGTCGTTGACGGTGACCGTGTCTTCCTCGGCTCCAACGAGGGCGGTATCCGTGGCGATGCGCGCTATGTCCTCGATCGCTTTGACCTTTCGTACATGAAGCAGTTCGATGTGGTTCATTCGGGCAACTATTGCTTTACCGAGCGCGAGCTGCCCAAGCTGAAGGCTGCGGGCGTCACGGTCTCTTTTGACTTTTCGGACGACTCCACCGACGAGTACTACGAGCAGATTGCGCCCTACGTCGATTTCGCTTTCTTTAGTGCGGCGGATGCCGCGAGTGAGGACGAGATTCGCGAACGTCTGGCATGGGTGAAGGGCCTGGGTCCGCGTTTTGTGTCGGCTACGGCGGGCGCCGAGGGCTGCATTGCTTACGACGGCGAGCGCTATTACCGCCAGCTGGCTAAACCGGTAACGGACATGAAGGACACCATGGGGGCGGGCGACTCGTTCCTCACCTCGTTTTTGATGTGCTATCTCGATTCCGCCAAGCGTGGCGAGGACGGCGCCGAGGCCATCGAGCGCGCGCTCGACTTTGCTGCCGGGTTTGCCTCGACCGTGTGCGGTATGGAAGGTTCTTGGGGCCACGGAGCACCAATCGTCGAATAGCTTAAGAAAGCGTACGGCGGTCTGGCTATGAGGCCTTGGACAGCCGATGCAAAACAATAAGCGAAACGCGAAAAGGGGGCTCGCCATGTGGTGGGTCCCCTTTTGAACATTGGAGAAGACCATGGGTATTAAAGCGTGCGCGGCTGGTTTTTGCTGTGCGGACGTCTATCAAAACATCGGCGTGTTCTATCCGACTGGTAATGGCATTGACTGGGGTATCCATCTTGCACGAATGGGCGTTTCGGTATCCGCCGTGTCGGTTGTCGGCAAGGACGAGTACGGAGACAAGATGAGAGAGGCGCTGGCCGCTGAGGGGCTCGATATCTCACATCTGCGGGTGGAGGATGGCGACACCTCGGTGATGCTCATGGCATTGAAAGACGGCGTCGATCGCGTGCATCTCGAGGCAATCGATGGCGTAATGGAGACATATCGACCGAATGAAGATGACCGGGCGTTTATCCTAGAGCATGACATCATTCATACCGACCTGTTTGGCAATTGTTTGGACCTCCTGCCCGAATGGCACGATGCGGGCAAGACGGTGGTTATGGACTTCTCGGTGTTCAGCCAGGATCCCGAATATGCATGTGAGAATCATTTTCCCTACGTTGACTACGCATTTATGTCGTTTGAAGAGGACACTCCGGAGCTACGAGACTGGGTACGCCACGTGCAGGAATTGGGACCGCGCGTTGCGGTTGCCACGCTTGGCGAGAAGGGAAGCATTGCCTTTGACGGCGAACGCTTCTATGAGTGCGGGATCGTACCGGCGGAGAAGGTCGTTAACACCGTGGGCGCCGGTGACTCGTATATCGCCGGGTTTACCAAGGGCGTGATTGATGGCCTTGATATTCCGGCGTGTATGAAGGCGGGCGCCGAGCTTTCGTCCCGCGTCATCGGCTCTTTTGAGCCGTACTAGGGTCAAATGCTTGGAAAGGAGTGCGAAATGGTTATCGACATGTTGGTCCAGCCCATGCTCTACGGCGAGATCTATACGCCGGGTGATGAGCCTGATGGATTCGGTTTTTGGTCACGAGAATTTGGTATGGGGCATATGGGCCCCATGGATTGGGATGAGCTTCAAGTCGAGATGGACGTCTGCGATGTGCAGAAGAGCGTGCTCATGCCGCTCGATGTAACCACGGCATGCGGAGGGCATTTTGGCACCAATGACCAGATTGCCATGCTGGTTGCCGCGCATCCCGATCGTCTGTGGGGATTTGCGAGCGTAGATCCGCAGGTGAGCGGTGCCGCAGACGAATTGGGGCGCGCCTTTACCGAGTTGGGGGCAAAGGGGCTTTGCCTGCATCCGGCAAAGCAGGGTTTTGCTCCCGATGATGCCGTGGCCGAGCCGCTTTACGAGCTGTGCGAGCGCTATAACAAGCCGGTGGTTTTCCATGCCGGTATGTCTTGGGAGCCGGGCGCAGAGCTCTCGCGCAGTAATCCGCTTGTATTTGAGCACACAATCGCAACGCATCCAAATGTGCGTTTTAGTTTGACCCACTTTGGCTGGCCCTGGGTGCGCGAGACCGTGGCGATGCTGCTCAAGTATCCCAACTGCTACACGGACACCTCTATCACTTACATCGATTCGCCCGAGGAGATGATGCAGCGTCTTTTCACGGTCGATATGGGGCCGCTGTGGTATGAGCGCGCGCTATCGCATCAAGTGATGTTCGCCAGCAATACGCCGCGCTTCCGTGCGTTCAAACTCAAACGGGCGCTCGATACCGTGTCCATGCGCGATGATGCGCGAGAAAGGCTCTACTGGGGTAATGCCCTGCGTTTTCTTGAAGGGGATGAGTGAACATGGTGGCGCTCGAGACATTGAGCTATCTATCGACTGCTCCGGACCAGTTCATCGATATTACCGAAGACGTGCACGCTGCCATTGAACGCAGCTCGGTGACGAATGGCTTGGCAGCGATTATTTTGTCGCATACGACCTGTGGAATCGTGGTAAACGAGGGGCTGCCCTGCGTGGAGACGGATCTTATGGAGACGCTTGATCGCATCGCCCCGCTAGATGCCCCCTATGCGCATGCACACTTCCTGCCGAGCTATGGAGCCACCGGCAACAACTCCTGTGGGCATATCAAGAGCATGATTTGTGGAAACAGCTGCTTCTTTCCCGTCCAAGATGGCCACATCGTGTGTGGAGGTGCCCAGAACATCTATCTTGCGGAGTTTGACGGTCCGCAGAAGCGAAAAGTGTACGTCGAGGTGCTGGGGGAGTAACGTCCCCGCGATAACCCTATGAAGGAGCACGTCATGTCGTTTCTAACTTCGATGTTCAAGACCGAAAAGCCGGTTATCGGAATGCTGCACCTGCGTCCTCTGCCGGGCGATCCACTGTATTACCCGGGCGGAAGCGTGTCGCAGGTCGTGGAAGCCGCCAAGCGCGATCTCGAAGCGTTGCAACGGGGCGGTGTCGATGGCATTTTGATTACCAATGAGCTCTCGATGCCCTATGAGCAGCACGTTTCTCCCTCAACCCTTGCATCGATGGGCTATGTAATCGGGGCTCTGTCCCATGATTTGTCGACCCCTTGGGGAGCTGAAGCTATTTACGATGGTGATGCCACAATCGAGCTGTGCGCTGCCGTCGATGCGCAGTTCACGCGCTGCAATTTTTGCGGTGTCTGGGCCGGTGATCTCGGGCTGATTAACCGAGATTTCGCTCACACCATGCGTCGCAAGACGGCGCTGCGTCTGGACGACCTCAAGCTTTTTCACTTCATCACGAGCGAGGGGGAGGTTTATCTCAACGACCGCACGACTGCGGACATTGCCGATTCACTTCTCTTTAATTGCCTTCCAGATGCGATGGTCATCGGCGGTTCGGCTGCCGGTCGTGGTGCTTCGGGCGAGCTTGCCGATGAGGTCCGCGAGCGTGTTGGCGAAGTGCCTGTGGTATGTGGCACCGGTTGTCGCGAAAATACCGTGGCTGACGTATTTGCTCACTACGATGGCGCGTTTGTCGGCACCTGCTTAAAGCGCGACGGAAAGCTGGATGCCCCGGTTGATGTTGAGCTGGTAGTTCGTTTTATGGCTGCCGCTCGTACGGCGCGAGGGGAGTAGGCACCTATGGCGTTCTATCTGGGTATTGATATTGGGACAAGCGCCTCTAAAGGCGTTTTAATCGATGATCGATGCAACATCGTTTGCCAGGTCTCCTGTGGGCACGAGACGGACAACCCGCGTGATGGATGGTACCAGCATGATGCGGAGGCAGTTTGGTGGGGAGATTTTTGCCGCTTGTCGCGCGAGCTGGTGGTGCGATCGGGGGTTAATGCGGCGCAGATTGGATGCGTGGGCCTTTCCGCATTGGGTTGCGACTGCGTACCGGTCGATACCGAGTGCAACGCGCTGGCGCCCGCGATTTTATATGGAGTCGATGCACGTTCGAAGCCGCAGATTGACGAGCTTCTTTCCGAATATGGGCCAGATCGCGCACGCGAGCTTTTCGGGCACGATCCCTGTTCGTCAGATATTGCTCCAAAGATCTTGTGGTTTAAGGAGAATATGCCCGAGGTGCACGAACGCGCCGCGAAGTTCCTGACGGCGTCATCGTTTCTGTGCGCGAAGTTGACGGGGCGTTTTACGGTGGACCGTTATTTGGCGGAGGATTTTCTTCCCCTATACGATCGCTACACTTGGAAGGTTGATGCTCGGGAATGTGATCGTTTCTGCCGGCCTGACCAGATGGCGGAGGTAATGTCGGCTACCGATATTGCCGGGGTGATTACGCAGCGTGCGGCTGAGGCGACGGGGCTCGTGGCAGGGACACCTGTCTTGGTGGGAACGGGCGACTCTGGTGCCGAGGCCATTTCGACGGGTGTATTCCGTCCCGGCGATATGATGGTTCAGTTGGGGAGCACGGCGTATTTCATCTACTTAGCTGATCATATGGTCGATGATGCTCGCCTGTGGCCAGGGACGTTTATCATTCCCGGAACTTACGGGATCTGCGCGGGGACCAATACAGCGGGTGCACTCACATCGTGGCTGCGCCAAGAGCTGTATCGCGACGCCGTAAAGGCCGAGGGCCACGGTGGCCCCGATGCATATTCGGTTATGGCGCATGATGCCGCCGATGTGGCGCCGGGTGCCGATGGGCTCCTGTGTCTGCCGTACTTTGCGGGGGAGCGTACTCCGCTCAACGATCCCGAGGCGCGTGGCGTCTTCTTTGGCCTGACCGGAAGGCATACGCGAGCCCATATGGTTCGCGCCGCCTTGGAAGGCGTCGCGTATACCGTTGCATCCCATGTCGACATTATCGAGCGAGAGCATGGACTGCCAATTGGGCGCATTATGCTTGTCGGAGGTGGAACCAAGAATCCAATTTGGATGCAAGCTATCGCCGACGTATGCGGGCGCGAGGTCTCGGTTGCCAAGGTTACGGTGGGCGCATGCTTCGGTGATGCCATTATGGCAGCTCTCGCAGGTGGCGCCTATGCATCATGGGATGAACTCGCCCGAGTCCTTGGCGTTGCGCAAACAATCGTGCCCGATATGACTGCCCACGAGCTATATGCGTCGCGCCGTCATATCTTTGACGAATTGTATACACGCAACCGTGATCTCATGCACGAATTGGTGTAATGCCGCCGAACTGTACCACCTTCCAATAGGGACTGCGTTGTGCGATTCGCATGTCCCTTGGCATTTTTGCCCACAGGGGTTAGCGAAGGTCAAAAACAGAGCGCGCATTTGCTAAAACTGCCGATTCGATGCGCTTTATGTCACATTTTTTGAGCGAGGCGATGCGTTCTGAGGTCCTTGTGAGCGATCTGATGAGCGATTGCGCGCTTGTTTCTGTGTTTGGCTCGGCCGGCGCATCGGTCTCGAGCAGTAGACGGTCGAGTGGAATCTGTCGTGCGTATTCGCGTCCTCGTTTAGATGCGAGCATCCGCTCGTTCACGGAAAAATAGCAGCCTGCGCTTCGTGCGCGGACGAACTCGTTCGAAGTGTCGCTAAACCAGTGGAAAATGATAGCGGGGGAGTCGGGGCTTGGCGTGAGTAATCCATGCGACTCGAGGATGTCTAGCACGGTTCCTGCCGAACGAACGGCGTGAATTGATATCACACGCCCGGCAAGAGGGCTCTGCACGAGCGCATCGCAGAGCCGGTCAAGTGCCTGTATTTGAAGCGGTTCGCTTCCGGCAAAACGCGCGGAAAAGTCGAGTCCCACCTCGCCGATGTAGCGCTCTTGGGCGGCAACTTCGCAAAGCAGATTGACTTCGGCAGGACCGCAGCGGCCGTCGGCGAGCCACCAGGGATGGAGGCCGATGCCGGCAAAGATATTTGACCGGCCGCAGGCGCGCTTCTTGGCGCGTGCAAAGTCGTGCGGATCGACGCCGCAGTCAAATAGGACCAGGCCCAGCGCCGTTGCCTCATCGGCAACGGCGTCCGGGCGAGCCATTAAATCAAGATGGCAATGCGCATCAAATAATTGCGGTGTCATCGCGGTGCGTCTCGTTAATTTAGGCGCTGGCCATCGGCGCGCACGCGTTCGCACCCGCGCCCGCTGATCTGGCGGATAACCTCGCCAGCGATCATCTGGCCCATGATGGGCGGCATAAAGCTGGCGGTGCCCAGCTCGGTGCGCTCGTGGATGTTGGAAGGGTCGCGGGGCTGTGTCTTAACCGATTCCTCGCAGCTAAACAGTACATGTAGGCTCTTGATTCCGCGCTTCTTACATTCTTTGCGCATAATGCGGCTCATGGGGTCACGTACCGTATCGAAGATGTCGGCAAAGCGGAGGCACTCGGGATGGAGCTTGTTGGCCCCGCCCATGGAACTAACCAAACGAATGCCGTGGTCCTGAGCATATTTGGCAATGGTGAGCTTGGCCGAGATGGTGTCGATGGCGTCGACGACGTAGTCGAGCTTGCCGCCCGTCTGCTCCAAAACGCTCGCGAAGAAATCATCGATGTTGTCGCTCAGCAGGTATTCGGTACGTTTGATAACGGTGGCGGCAGGATTGATATCGTGGATCATGGCTTCCATCACGTCAACCTTGCGCTTGCCGACGGTGCTATGAAAGGCGATGGCCTGGCGATTGATATTGCTGGGCGCGATGATGTCCTTGTCCAGAATGACGAAATGACCGATGCCGCCGCGGGCGAGTGCCTCGCAGCAGTTGGAGCCCACGCCTCCGCAGCCGAGCACTAGCACCGTAGCATCGGCGAGCTTATCGAGTGCCTCGCGGCCCATGATAATCTCGAGCTTGGTGTCGCGTGTCTCGATGGGAGTTGCGGCGGTGGTTTCGGTCATAAATATCCTCCGATGGGGAAGCAGGTCGTGTTTTAGCTATCGCCATTATAGGTAATCGCCCATAGGTTGCGATGGCGTTTGCTTTGATGTGGTTTGAAGCATTGCGATTAGATAGTTAGACAAACATCTAAATATTGAGTATAGTGTGCACGTCATGAGAGATGATGAGAGGAGGTCTTATGCCGGGAGAGTGTTTTAAGGCGCTGGCCGATCCTACACGGCGTCACATTTTGGAACTGCTGCGCGAGGGCAATTGCACGGCCGGGGAGCTTGCCGAGCATTTTGACATCAGCAAGCCGTCGTTGAGCCATCACTTGGCGACGCTCAAAAATGCCGGGTTGGTGACCGACGAGCGCCATGGCCAAAACATCGTATACAGCTTAAACACCACCGTCATGCAGGATTTAATTGGCTGGTTTATGGGCTTTACAAACACTGAAGGTGATAAGGATGAATAACGAAAACAAGGGCATTCACCCCACGGGGGTATCGTCGCGCGTGTGGATTGCGCTGGTCGCTCTGTGCGTCGCCAATGTCGTAGCGCACCTCATGGTGATGCCGAGCTTGCCTGCGCAGATTCCCACGCACTGGGGCGCGAACGGCGCCGTCGACGGTTGGGGTCCTAGCTGGATGGCCTCCGCGCTCGGCGCGCTGCCTCTGGCGCTTCTCGCAATGTTCTGCGTGGTGCCGCGCATCGACCCCAAAGGCGAGGCATATCGAACCTCGGGCAAGTTCTATCAGGGCTTCGTAATCGCCTTCACCTTGTTCATGTGCGCCATAAGCTGGCTGGGAGAGCTTACGGTCTGGGGCGTGGTGCCGGCGGTCGGTTCGGTTAACGTGCTGATTTCCGGTGTTGTCGGTTTGCTGTTCATCGGCGTAGGCAACTACTTGCCGCGTGTGAAGCAGAACTATACGCTCGGTATCAAGACACCTTGGGCGCTTGCCGATCCCGAGAACTGGCGCCGTACGCAGCGTTTTGGCGGCGCCTGCTTTATGGTGCTGGGTATTGGCCTGATTGTGATGGGCGTGGCAGGCAGCGTGCTTTCGAGTGAAGTCGTCGCCGCGGTGATTGCGGTTCTGGCGTTTGGTTCGGCCGGAGCCGTCTACGTCTACTCGTATCTGTTGTGGCGCAAATCGCAGCGAGCCGCTCGTTAAGGTTGCGGAAAACTAGCGTACGCAGTTCATAGTATGTTCCGGGGGACTTTTCCCAGGTAGTATTAGGGGGTGTGGGCAACCATGCCCCTTTTTCGTTACGTTTCAGAGCCGGTTTCCTCATTTCGTTTCTACTAAAGCGAATCAAGAATAGGGAAACAGCAGGTAGAAAGGATAGAACAGGCAAATGGCAGAGTTTATCTACCAGATGTATCAGGCTCGCAAGGCCCATGGCGACAAGGTAATCCTTGACGACGTGACCCTGAGCTTCTACCCCGGTGCCAAGATCGGCGTCGTGGGTCCCAACGGCATGGGCAAGTCGACCCTGCTCAAGATCATGGCCGGCATCGAGGAAGTTTCCAACGGCGATGCCAGGCTCACCCCCGGCTACACCGTGGGTATCCTGCAACAGGAGCCGCCGCTCGACGACGACAAGACCGTCATCGAGAACGTGCGCATGGCGTTTGGCGACATGATTGCCAAGGTCGATCGCTTCAACAAGATCGGCGAGGAGATGTGCGACCCGGACTGCGACATGGACGCCCTCATGGCCGAGATGGGCAAGCTCCAGGACGAGATCGACGCCGCTGATGGCTGGGATATCGATTCCAAGCTCGGCCAGGCCATGGACGCCCTGCAGCTGCCCGATTCCGACATGCCGGTCAACGTGCTTTCCGGCGGCGAGCGCCGTCGCGTGGCCCTGTGCAAGCTGCTGCTCGAGGCTCCCGACCTGCTGCTGCTTGACGAGCCCACAAACCACCTAGACGCTGAGTCGATCCTGTGGCTCGAGCACTTCCTTCACAACTACCAGGGCGCGGTGCTTGCCGTCACGCACGATCGCTACTTCCTGGATAACGTTGCCGAGTGGATCTGCGAGGTCGACCGCGGTCACCTTTATCCCTACAAGGGCAACTACTCCACGTATCTGGAGACCAAGGCCGCCCGTATCGAGGCGCAGGGCAACCGCGACGCCAAGCTCGCCAAGCGCATGGAGGCCGAGCTCGAGTGGGTACGCAGCTCGCCCAAGGCTCGCCAGGCCAAGAACAAGGCTCGTCTGGCTCGCTACGAGGAGATGGAGGCCGAGGCCCGCGCAAGCCAGAAGCTCGACTGGACCGATATCCGCATTCCCGTTGGACCGCGTTTGGGTAACAAGGTGCTCGAGGCCCATCACCTGCACAAGGAATTCGACGGTCGCGTGCTCATCGACGACCTTTCGTTCACCCTGCCGCGCAACGGCATCGTGGGCGTCATCGGCCCCAACGGTGTCGGTAAGACCACGCTGTTCAAGACCATCGTGGGCCTGGAGCCGCTGACTTCGGGCGAGCTCGAGGTGGGCGAGACCGTCAAGATCTCCTATGTCGATCAGAACCGTTCTGGCATCGACCCCGATAAGAACCTGTGGGAGGTCGTCTCGGACGGCCTGGACCACATGATGGTCGGCGAGACCGAGGTTCCGAGCCGTGCGTACGTGGCGAGCTTTGGCTTTAAGGGCCAGGACCAGCAGAAGCGCGCTGGCGTACTCTCCGGTGGCGAGCGCAACCGTCTGAACCTGGCGCTCACGCTCAAGCAAGGCGGCAACCTGCTGCTCCTCGACGAGCCCACGAACGACCTCGACGTCGAGACACTGTCCTCGCTCGAGGCGGCGCTGCTCGAGTTCCCGGGCTGCTCGGTGGTCATTAGCCACGATCGTATGTTCCTGGACCGCGTCGCCACGCACATCCTGGCGTGGGAGGGCACCGACGAGAATCCGGGCAACTGGTATTGGTTCGAGGGCAACTTTGAGGCCTATCAGGCCAACCGTATCGAGCGCCTGGGTGAGGACGCAGCCCAGCCGCATCGTATCCACCGTAAGCTGACGCGCGACTAGATCGTTACGCGGTTTTCCAAACCGCGTAACTGCTCGACGCTGCGCGGGTCGCAAGCAGCCCATCTTGCCGTTCAAGCCGTCGCTCGCGTACCGAAGTACGCGTCGCTCCTCTTTCACGGCAACCTGGGGCACTTGCGGCCCGCTCGCTGTTGGTTACGCAACATCAACAAATAAAAACGGCTCAAATCCTGATTTGGATTTGAGTCGTTTGTCGTTACTGCTCGGGTTCTTCGACTTTATCGATGGCCCAGGTGGATCCGAGGCCACCGGTGGTATTGCGGCGGATGCGCACGGCAACCTCGCGGCGCTCGCCGGCCTGCGTGTAGCGCAGGGGGAAGCTTGCGCGGTTTCGCGCGGCCTCGATGGTACCGCGCTCGCGGGCGATCCAGTAGTACTCGCCGACAATGCCGAGGGTATCGGCGCCGTAGGGGAGATAGGTCGACAGCTGGTGCAGAAGCGGGCCGGGGCAGAAGACCTCGGTTGCGAAATCGACGGGGAAGTCCTCGGGGATGGCGGGCGCTACGGCTGCGGGGGTTGGGGCCTCTGCGAGTACCGAAGCCGGTGCCGGTGCGGGAATTTGGTCGCAAGCAGAGGCGGGCACGGATTCGATGACGGGTGCGAACTCCAGCGTCGTCTTCGGCTTGATTGTGGAATCTGCGGGCTTCACGGTGACGGGCGCGTCTGCAGCTTCAGTTTCAACCTCAACCTGCGTCGCGCTCTCATTCTCGACGCTCGACTTTGCCTCGATGGGCGTGGATGCCATGGTGGTGATGCCGGCATTGGCATTCTCGGGGTCATAGACGACCGTGAGCGAGATGGCGGGCTGCGGCGTCTCGGGTTCCGGCGCCGACTCGGTAGCGTCTTGATCTGTGGGCTCGTCGGACTGATCGTCCTCGGCCTCGTCGCCAAAGACATCGCTGTTTTGGAACGCAGGCGGCTCGGGTTGGTCAGCGGCTTCTTCGGTTGTCGACTTGGGCGCTTCGTTGAGCTCCACAGTGGCTTCCTGCTCGGATATGACTTTGGGATCGGTCGTGGCGGCGATTTCGGTTTCGGCTTCTGCCGTTATCTCAATAGCGACTTCGATCTCTGTCTCGGGCTCGGGTTCCGGCGCGGCTTCAACCATGGCTTCGGGCTCGGGACGCTTAACGTGCTTGGGGCGCACGGCCTTGAGGTCCTTCTCACCGCGCTTTTTCTTTTTGTAGGACTGCTTGGCGCCCTTGGCGGTCTTGGGCTTGTCCTCGCCCTTGGCAAGCGCGGCATCCCAGGCCTCGTTGGCGATGACCGTGGCATACAGGCGGCCGCCTTTAAAGACGGTCAGCTTAATGCAGTCGTCGAGTTCCTCGAGCAACTCGCGCGTGGACTCGAAGCCCAGGTCATAAGCGGTCATGTCGCCAGCGGCGAGCGCCTCCTCGACCTGCGTCATAAACGTTTGCTTGCCACATCCAATCGCATCGCGCAGCAGGCGATACAGATAGATGTGGTTGCCCAGCGAAAGCGTGGGCCTAATTATTGTCTTGCTCATGGCAAATCTCCTCTTTACACATGTAAAGCATCTTACCATCGCATGGCGTTCGCCATGGCGGCGCCCAAGGCAAACGGGCGCGAACCGCTTTCGATTCGCGCCCGTTGTACAGGTCGGTTATCTATGAGAGGCAAACGTGCTTAGTTGCCCGATGCCGTGCCTTGGCTCGAGTTGTCAGATGCCGTGCCGGAAGCGGTTCCGCTCGAGCTGTTGGTGTTGTTACTGTCTGCCGTGCCCGTTCCCGACGTGGTGTCGCTCGTCTGGCCTCCCGTGTTCGGCTGTGAACCGTCAGTCGTTTGGCTTGAGTCGGTCGTGCCGGACGGCGTGCCACTGTTGGCCATAGAGGAATCGGTGCCCTGCGATTGGTTTTGGGTGTTCGAGGACGAATTGGCAGAGGTAGGACTGTCTTGCGTGTCGTCCGTCTGTGCCTGCTGATCCTGCGGCTGAGTGTTGCCATTTGCATCGCTCTCGGTCGTGCGCGACGACAGGATTGGCTCGGGACGCTCGCCCAGACCCTCACCGGCAGTGGTGATAAGGATGGCGCCGGCGCAGGCGATGACCGCGACGATGGCGATGGCGATCGAGAAGACGATGACCTTCTTTTGTGTCTGGCTGCGCTCTGCCGCCGCCTTGGCGCGCAGGCTGTTGGGGGCGACGCGCGCCGTGGTCGCGCGTCCCGCAACCTGGCGCATCTCCTGCGTGGTCGCGGCGCCACCTAGGTGCTCCTCGACATCGGGCTCAACGGGCTCGTAGGCGCCGGCAGGGTAGTCGACAGCGGCATGCGTGCCCTTGATTGCTTCGGCGCTGGCGGAGATAAAGTGGCGATAGACCTGCGAGGACACAACAGTGATGACTGAGCTCACAGCGGCACCAATCACCGAGCCGGCAATGCCGATCTTTGAAGCAAGCGCCACGCTCGTGGCGGCAGCTGCGGCGCCGGCGATGATCTGGGGAATGGAAATGTCGTCGAACAGGCCCTTTTTGGGCGCGATGGCCATGGTCTGTCCAATGGAATGGTTCTCGTGTACGCCGTTGTTGAGCGATGCCGGCGTCATGACGCGCGTGCGCGGCGCGTCGGTGTACTTGGTTGTCATACGGGGTCCTCCCGGTGTAAATCTGCTTCGTTTCGTGTAGCCATCAGGGTACCCACCAGATGTGAATCGTACGTGACATTTAACAGATACCATCAACTCATCAATTGCTCACCAAGTTGGTGGGATGCGGTTCCACCCGGCGGTTGAACTACAATAGGGCTTGCTAATTGTGTTGAATAGCGTTTACGCACGGGAGCATTCTTATGAATCTTCACCTTTCTCAGTCTGATGGCTTTTTGCGTGTGGCGGCGGCCTCGCCGCGGATTCGCGTGGCCGATGTCGAGGGCAATGCCGAGGTTGCGCTGGCGGCTGTTCGCGATGCTGCCGGGCGTGGCGTTCGCGCGCTGGTACTGCCCGAGCTTAACCTGACCGGCTATACCGCGGCCGATCTGTTCCATAACCGCACGCTGCTGCATGCCTGCGAAGCAGCGCTGGTGCACATCCTCGATGAAACCCGTGAGCTGCCGATCGTCTTTACCGTTGGCTTGCCCGTTGCGGTGGCTGAAAACATCTACAACTGCGCCGCCGTGTGCTGTGCGGGTGAGCTTTTGGGTCTTACGGCTAAGAAGTATCTGCCCAACTATGGCGAGTTCTATGAGCGTCGCTGGTTTGCTCCGTCGCCTGCGGATCCCGTGTGGGTTGAATTTGCCGGTCAGGGTCCGGTTCCGCTGGGTTCGGGGCTTGTCTACCGCTGCTGTGATGAGGGTGCCGAGGATATGGTGCTGGGCGTTGAAGTCTGCGAGGACCTGTGGGTGCCGGCGCCCCCTTCGACCGAGATGGCGCTTGCCGGTGCGACGGTGATCCTCAATCCGTCGGCTTCGGACGAGATTATCGGTAAGGCGGATTACCGCCGCAGCCTCATCTCTAACCAGAGCGCACGCCTGTACTGCGCCTATGCCTACGCGGACGCGAGCGAGGGCGAGTCCACGACCGACATGGTCTTTGCGGGCGAGAACCTTATCTACGAAAATGGCTCCAAGCTCGCCGCCACCAAACTGCTTACCTGCGATATGGCCATCGCCGACGTTGACCTTGACCGCCTGGTTGCCGAGCGCCGTCGCTCGACGACGTGGGCGCGCACCGACGATGCGCCGGAGGCCACGACCGTTGAGTTTTCGTTTGAGGGCGTGCTGGCCGAAGAACCTGTCCTGCGCGATGCCTGCGATATCGACCGCGTTTTCCCGCGCGCGCCCTTTGTGCCGGCCGACCACGGCGACTTGGCCGAGCGCTGCGAGACGATCCTCGATCTGCAGACTGCGGGCCTCAAGACCCGCCTTGCCCACACGGGTACCAAGGCTGCGGTTATCGGCCTTTCGGGCGGCTTGGACTCCACGCTAGCGCTGCTTGTGACCGTGCGTGCCTTCGATGCACTGGGGCTGCCGCGCACTGGTATCACAGCCGTGTCCATGCCCGGCTTCGGCACGACGCATCGCACCAAGTCGAATGCCGAGTCGCTCGCTCGCGACCTGGGTGTGAGCTTCCGCGAGGTTTCGATCCACGCGGCTGTGGAGCAGCACTTCAAGGACATTGAGCATGATCCAGCTGTGCAGGACGTGACCTACGAGAACAGCCAGGCGCGCGAGCGTACGCAGATTCTGATGGATCTGGCCAACCAGGCTGGCGGTTTTGTCATTGGCACGGGCGACCTGTCGGAGCTGGCGCTCGGCTGGGCTACCTATAACGGCGACCACATGAGCATGTACGCCGTCAACGCGAGCGTGCCCAAGACGCTTGTGCGCCATCTGGTACGCTATGCCGCCGATGTCTTTGGCGGGCGCATAGCCGAGGTCTTGCTCGATATCCTCGATACGCCGGTGTCCCCCGAGCTTCTGCCGCCCACGGGCGACGGCGAGATTGCGCAGAAGACCGAGGATTTGGTGGGCCCGTACGAGTTGCACGACTACTTCCTCTACTACCTGCTGCGTTTTGGCTTTGAGCCGGGCAAGATCTACCGCATGGCGCTCAAGAGCTTCGAGGGCGTCTACGACGCCAAGACCGTCCACACGTGGCTACGTACGTTCTACCGTCGCTTCTTTGCCCAGCAGTTTAAGCGCAGCTGCCTGCCCGATGGTCCCAAGGTGGGCTCGGTGACGCTCAGCCCGCGCGGCGATTGGCGTATGCCGAGTGACGCTAGCTCGCGTCTGTGGCTTGCGCAGATCGACGCGCTCAATCCAGTTGACTAAGGTTGGCTAAATTGAACCAATACGGGGGTTGCAAGCGTTACACTTTTGCAATCTGATGGCCCGTATCGCGCGGCGCTCTTGTCGGAGCGCCGCGTTTTTCATATCGAAAGGTGGCACCATGCAGGCATCGCAGCGTCTCGACCGCTTTGGCGCGGAGGTCTTCGCCTCGCTCAACAACAAGCTTCTCGCGCTGAAGGCTCAGGGCAAGACCATTTACAACATGAGCGTGGGCACGCCCGACTTTAAGCCGTACGACCACGTGGTCGAGGCGCTCACGCAGGCAGCCCAAGATCCCGAGATGTGGAAGTATGCCCTGCGCGACCTGCCCGAACTCAAGCAGGCCGTGTGCGATTACTATGAGCGTCGCTTTGGCGTTTCGGGCATTACGCCGTCTATGGTGCAGTCGTGCAACGGCACGCAGGAGGGCGTGGGCCATTTGGGCCTGGCCCTGCTCGATCCGGGTGACACCATTCTGGTTCCCGATCCGTGCTACCCGGTCTTTGAGGCGGGTGCCAAGATCGCCGATGCCAAGCTCGAATACTATCCGCTGGTTGCCGAGCATAATTACCTGCCCTATGTGGCGGGTATCGATCCCGAGGTGGCCGATCGTGCCAAGTATATGATCGTGTCGCTGCCTGCGAACCCGGTGGGCTCGGTGGGCACACCCGAGGTCTACGAGGAGATTATCGCTTTCGCCCGCGAGCATGATCTGCTCATCGTTCACGACAACGCGTACTCCGACATCGTGTTTGACGGCGAGCCCGGCGGCAGCTTCTTGCAGTATCCCGGTGCGCTTGAGGTGGGCGTGGAGTTCTTCTCGCTTTCCAAGTCGTTTAACGTCACCGGTGCCCGCATCGGCTTTTTGGTCGGTCGCGAGGACGTGGTCTCGGCCTTTGCCAAGCTGCGCGGCCAGATCGACTTCGGTATGTTTTTCCCGATCCAGAAGGCTGCTATCGCCTGCCTGAACGGTCCGCGCGATGAGGTCGAGGCGCAGCGCCTGAAGTACCAGGAACGTCGCGATGCCCTGTGCGACGGTCTTGAGGGCCTGGGCTGGGAGCGTCCCAACGCGCATGGCTCTATGTTTGTGTGGGCCAAGCTTCCCGGTGGTCGCACCGATTCCATGGCGTTTTGCGAGGAGCTCATGGAGAAGGCCGGCGTTGTGGTGACGCCGGGCGCGAGTTTTGGTCCTTCGGGCGAGGGACACGTGCGCATGGCGCTGGTCCTACCGCCCGATCAGATCGCTTTGGCTGTCGAGGCCATTCGCGAGGCGGGCCTGTATTAGAAACCTATTTCGACTCGTCAATAGCTCGAAACCGATTTCGCGCAGTTATTTTACGAATCCTGCAAACAATTTCGGTAAACGGTCGATTTTTGGCTGCGAATAGGAGCATAATCAAAGTCCCGATTGGATGTATTGGGATTACGACAAGCCGCTCGGGTCGTTCCCGGGCGGCTTGTTTGTGGAGTGAGATGGGAGTTTCTAATGGTTAACGAGAAGAAGGTCGCTATTGTCGGCTGCGGTTTCGTCGGTTCGTCTTCGGCGTTCGCGCTGATGCAGAGCGGTCTGTTCTCCGAAATGGTCCTCATCGACGTGGACAAGAACCGCGCCGAGGGTGAGGCCCTGGATATCGCGCACGGCATGACGTTTGCCGAGCCGATGAAGATCTACGCCGGCGATTATTCCGATGTCGCCGACGCCGCCATGATTGTTGTCACCGCTGGCGCTGCCCAGAAGCCCGGTGAGACCCGCCTGGACCTGGTCAACAAGAACGTCAACATCTTTAAGTCCATTATCCCCGAGATTAAGAAGTCCGGCTTCGACGGCATTCTGCTCATCGTCTCCAACCCGGTCGATGTTCTGACTTATGCCGCCATCAAGATGTCCGGCCTGCCCGAGGGCCACGTCATCGGTTCCGGCACCGTGCTCGACACCGGCCGTCTGCAGCAGATGCTTGGCGCCCACGTCGAGGTTGACCCGCGCGACGTTCAGGCCTACGTCATGGGTGAGCACGGCGACTCCGAGTTTGTCGCTTGGTCCAGCGCTCAGGTTGCCGGCGTTCCGCTGAACACCTTCTGCGAGCTTCACGGCCACCTGGAGCATGAAGCCGCCGAGAAACGTATCGCCGAGGACGTCAAGAACTCCGCCTACACCATCATTGAGAAGAAGCACGCCACCTACTATGGTGTCGCCATGGCCGTCAAGCGCATCTGCACCGCCGTCATGCGCGATGAGCAGACCGTTCTGCCTGTCTCCTCGCTCATGGTGGGCGAGTATGGTCTGTCCGATCTTGCCATCTCCATGCCGACCGTCGTTGGCCGCGACGGCGTTGTCTGCCGCGTCCCCGTGCCGCTGAACGAAGACGAGCAGCATGAGCTCACCGTCTCCGCCAAGGCCCTCAAGGACATCATCGACAGCGTCGATTTTTCCTGCTAAATCAAGCTCGCTAGAGCGAAAAGCTACAATGAAGGCGTCCGGGTCCACACGGCCCGGGCGCCTTTTTGGTGCAAAGTAACCTGACCCCAATGCACCATCCCAATGCACCATAGTTGATGGGAGGGCCATGTCGGATTCGCCTAATTTTTTGACCTATGCCCAGACGGCGTTTGATCCGTTTGAGGAGCGGCCGTTCTGCGCGGTGGATAGCCTGGTCTTTGCGTGGTTGTCCTATTTGCGTTTGCCAGGTGATATGGCGGAGCTGACGAACTGGCAGGGCCTAGACGTACGCGAGCTGCTGCGTGCCGAGTGCTACCGGGACATGATTGACGACTTGTGGGACCCGGAGGGGAGCAGGGCCTTGTTGGAGGCCGTGGCAGCAAGTCCTCGCTACCGTGGCGTGCACGTTTGCGGCTATCGTGCCGTGAGCGATGTGGTGGCGACAGAGCAGTTTGCAGCCATGGCGTTCCGGTTTCCGGTGGGGTTTAGTTATCTTTCCTTCCGGGGGACCGACAGCACGATTGTGGGCTGGAAAGAGGACTTTAACATGGCGTTCCGGTGTCCTGTGCCGGCCCAGGAATCCGCGGCGCGTTATGTGGACGAAGCGGCGGATGCGATCGACGGGCCGCTTTTGTGCGGAGGTCATTCCAAGGGTGGAAACCTTGCGGTGTACGGTGCGGCGATGTGCTCCGATGTCGCCCGTGAGCGAATCGAACGGGCGTATTCCCATGATGGTCCAGGGTTCGTCGAGGAGTTTCTGAACGGCAACGCCTTTGCCGATCTTTCCGGTCGAATCGACAAGACGCTACCTCGGTCGTCGATCTTTGGCATGATGTTCGAGACACAGGAGGACTATGCCATCGTTGAGAGCACCGAGTTCAGCCTGCTGCAGCACAATCCCTTTAGCTGGGTGGTTGATGGTCGCGACTTCGTGTACTGTGAGCGCCTGTCCGCCGGTGCTCGATACGTTGATGGTTCCATTCGCGAGATGCTGCTTGCAGTGTCGCCTAGCGAGCGCGAGCGTTTTGTAGATGCGTTGTTCTCCGTGTTTGAGGCTACGGGTGCTGAGCGGTTTGCGGATATCGCTGGGAATCTGCGCGAGAGCCTACCCGTGATGCTCCAGGCTGCGCAAGGCTTTGACAAGGATACGCGACGCTTTGTTTCGCAGACCATCGTGGCAATCCTTAAATGCGCATTGCTGCCCAAACGACCCCAGATCGACATGCCGGCTGCCGGCAAGAGTTTGGCAGAACAGCTCGAGGCTTGGCAGTCCGAGCTCCTGCGCTAGCCATTGCTGCAAAGCAACCTGTCCCCGATGCACCAATCTTCGATGCGCCCGGGGCGGGCTCGACCGCTATACTGATTCGTGCTCAATTCGATCTAGAACGGAATGCCGTATATGAAAATCAATCACGCGATTCTGCATATCCTGGACTTTGACTCTGCCGTCAACGTCATGAGCCAGCGCGAGCTCGATATCGAGAGCCGTACCGTGCGCAACTTCGTGACCACGCATCTGCGCCGCGCACGCACCTCGGCCGACAATAAACGCGCCACGTTTGCCGAGAACTCTGCGTTTGGCGGCGAGCTCAAGGGCTATTTCTTTGGCGAGCGCGAGTTCGTGGACCTGTCGCAGCAGATTGCGGAGTTTATCTCCTCCGAGCTCACCAAAGCCGAGAAAGCCGAGTCCACCGACGTGCTCGTGGCCGATTTTGACGACGATGAGGATGCCCGCTGGTTTGCCGTGATGCTGCTGGGCTCCAAGCAGGCATTCATGCACGAAGTGGGCCGCGAGGAAGGGGAGGTGCGCAACGACATCGCGCGCCACTACGCCATTTTGCCGAACCCCTCGCAAAAGGTGCCGAGCTATGCCATCGTGCGCGCGAGCACCATGGAGATTGGTTACGTGGACAAGAAGCGCAAGATTGCCGGCGAGGATCGTATGCTCATTCCCGACGGCCTGCTGCAGTGCGACACGGGCGTATCGGGCAAGGAGGTCATCGACACCGTGACGCGTGTGGTCGAGGAAGTCGCCGAGGAGCACGGTGCCAATACGGCTGTAGCGCTCGCTAAGGTTAAGGCTGCCGTTGCCGAGAAGGTTGAGGATGACGAGGAGCTGCCGCCTTGGGATATCGTCGACGAGGTCTTTGAGGACGAACCGGTTATCAAGGAGAGTGTGCGCGCGGCACTGACCGAGGAGAAAGTGCCTGAGCGTGTGCCCGTGGAGCGCAAGCAGGTCGAACGCGCGGCGGTGCGCAATCATAAGATCCGTACCGACACGGGTATCGAAATCAGCTTCCCGGCCGAGATGGGTTCGAACTCCGAATACATCGAGTTTGTCAACGAGCCCAACGGCCTCATCTCCATCGAGCTCAAAAACATCGGGTCAATTGAGAATCGATAAACTGCGCTTGTAATCTGCAGACAAAGCAAAAAGGCCGGAACCCTTCGGGGCTTCGGCCTTTTTGCTTGGGATTGAATTGCGCCGCAGGTTGAGCATACGCCAGCGAAAACGCCCCTAAGCGAGCAAGGTGACGTGAAAGAGGAGGGAAGCGTACTTCGGTACGCGACCGACGATTGAACGTCAGATTGCCGCTCTGGGTCGTTTGTAGCGTCGACTAGCTACGCGGTTTGGTAAAACCGCGTAACCCTACAGCTGGCGCAGGCCTTCCTCGAGACCGGTCTTGCTGTCGGTCTTCTCATCGCGCATCTTGATGACGCGGGCGGGGACACCGGCCACGACGGCACCGGCGGGGACGTCCTCGACGCACACGGCACCGGCAGCCACGACGGCGCCCTTGCCCACGCGCACGCCCTCCAGGACCACGGCGTTGGCGCCAATCATGACATCATCCTCGATGATGACGGGCGTGGCACTCGCGGGCTCAACGACGCCTGCCAGTACGGTGCCGGCGCCGATGTGGCAGTTCCTGCCCACGGTGGCGCGGCCGCCCAGGACGGCGCCCATATCAATCATAGAGCCCTCGCCGATAACGGAGCCGATGTTGATGATAGCGCCCATCATAATGACGGCGCGGTCGCCGATCTCGACGCGGTCGCGGATGATCGCACCCGGCTCAATGCGGGCGTTGATGCCCTTAAGGTCTAGCATGGGGACGGCGGAATTGCGGCAGTCATTCTCGACGTCGTAGTAGTCGATGGAGTCGGCATTGGCATCGAGGATGGCTTTGAGCTCATCCCAGTCGCCAAAGACGGTCTTGCCACGACGACCGCCGTAGACGTGCGCATTGCCCCACTGGACCTTCATGCCGGGCTTTTCACGCACGTACAGCTTGACGGGCGTCTTTTTGGGCGCGGTGGCGATGTAGTTGATAATCTCCTGTGCATCCATCTCGGCTGCGTTGCTCATTTGCTATCTCTCCTTTGGGTGGATTCGGTTGATACCTGGTTAGGCAAACATGACCTGGTCGAACGTATAGAAGCCGGGTTCGCGGGTGACGAGCTTCTGCGCGGCCGCCAAGGCGCCGTTGACAAAGATCTGACGGCTCGTGGCGCGGTGGGTGAGCGTGACCTCCTCGTCCTGGCCAAAGAAACTCACCTCGTGCACGCCGGCGACGGTGCCGCCGCGTAGTGAGTGCATGCCGATTTCCTTGGGATCGCGAGCGCCGCACATGCCCTCACGACCGTAAACAGGATGATAGCCAGCCTCAGGTTCGGCCTCGACCACGGCGTCGAGTAGCAGCTTGGCGGTGCCGCTGGGAGCGTCGACCTTTTGGTTGTGGTGCGTCTCGACAATCTCGCAATCAAAGCCGGGCAGTTCGCGCGTGGCCTGGGCAACCAGATGGCGCAGGGCTGCGATACCGATGGAGTAATTGCCGGAGTGCATGACACGGGCATTCTGGCCCAGCTCGCGCAGGCGGTCCATCTGCTCAGGCGAATAGCCCGTGGTGCCGGAAACGAGTGCGGCGCCCGTGCGCTCGACATAGGCGACAACGGCATCAAGGGTCACGACGTTCGAGAAGTCGATGATGACGTCGGCTGCCGGTGCGCTCTCGAGCTCGGACAGGTCAAAACCGATCTGGGCGACGATATCAAAAACGGGCTGACCTGCGGCGTCGACAACGCCCTCGGCGGTGGTGCGGATGAGCGAGCCCATGCGGCCCGTTCCCATAATGACGGTCTTAATCAAGCAGACCAGCTCCCTTCAGAGCATCGGTAAGTGCAGCGCGCGTGTCGTCTGCCATGGGGCATAGAGGCATGCGGTAGTTTGCCTCGATCATACCCATCTGAGCGAGCGCTTCCTTAACGGGGATGGGATTGACCTCACTAAAGAGGGCGTTGATGAGCGGCTGACCGGCAATCTGGATATCGCGGGCACGTGCCACGTCACCGTCCAGATAGGCGCGGCACATGTCATGCACGAGCTGCGGCTGAACGTCGGCCCACACGCTGATGGTGCCCGAGGCGCCCAGGCTCATGAGCGGCACGGTGAGCGCGTCCTCGCCCGAGTACATGCGGAAGTCGTCGGACAGCAGGTGGGCAATCTTGGCCGCGTAGGCGACGTTGCCCGAGGCTTCCTTAATACCCATGATGTTGGGGTGCGCGGCCAAGCGCTCTACGTTGCGCTCGCTGATGCCGCAGCCGCAGCGGCCGGGGATGTTGTACAGGATGCAGGGGATGTCCACAGCATCGGCGACGGTCTTAAAGTGCTGATAGATACCCTCTTCATTGGACTTGTTGTAGTAGGGGGTGATGAGCAGCAGGCCGTCGGCTCCCAAGCCCTGGTAGGTGAGCGACTTGGTGAGCATCGTCTGCGTGGAGTTGGAGCCCGAGCCGGCGATGACGGGGACGCGTCCTGCAACATGCTTGACCACGGCGGCGACGACGGAGTTGTCCTCGTCATCGGTCATCGTGGCGCTCTCGCCGGTGGTGCCCAGGGTGAGGATGGCGTCGGTGCCGTTTTGCAGGTGGAAATCGATAAGGCGCTCGAGCGCATCAAAGTCGACGCTGCCGTCCTTTTTAAACGGCGTAACAAGGGCGACGATTGAGCCATCGAGGTTGCGGATGTCCATGTTCTTCTCCTTCGCTTCCGCGATCTGGATGCGTTTGTTCCATTGGGCGGCGACAGCCAGGCGCTCGTCTTGGGCCCGACGGCGGGCACTTTCGGCGCGCGACTTTGCCAGCAGCTCACGGCCGCACGGCAGCACGTCGAGCGTGGCAAAATAATCGCCCGGGCGCTCGGCGCGACGAATGAGCTCGGCCGAGCCATCGGGGCGCAGCAGGACCTCGGCGGAGCGCAGCCGTCCGTTGTAGTTGTAGCCCATGGAGTAGCCATGCGCGCCGGTGTCGTGGATTACAAGCAGGTCGCCCATGTCGATCTGCGGCAGCTCGCGGTCGATGGCGAACTTATCGTTGTTCTCGCACAAGTTACCCGTGATGTCGTAGGTGTCCGTAACGGGCGCTGTGATCTTGTCGGCGCCACCCGGCTGACCCATCACCGTAATGTGGTGGTAGGCACCATACATAGCGGGACGAATGAGGTCGACGGCGCTTGCGTCCACGCCGATATAGTCCTTGTAAATCTGCTTCTCGTGGATGGCCTTGGTGATCAGGCAGCCGTAGGGGCCCATCATAAAGCGGCCCATCTCGGTGCAGATGGCCACATCGCCCATGCCGGCGGGGACCAGAATCTCGTCGTAGGCTGCGTGTACGCCCTCGCCGATGGCGTGGATGTCGTTAGCCTGCTGCTCGGGCAGGTAGGGGATACCCACACCGCCGGACAGATTGATAAAGGCGACATGTGCGCCGGTCTCGCGCTCCAGGCGCACGGCAAGTTCAAAGAGGATGCGTGCGAGCTTGGGGTAGTAGTCGTTGGTGACGGTGTTACTGGCAAGGAAGGCGTGGATGCCAAAATTCTCGGCGCCCTTGGCCTTGAGCATGCGGAAAGCCTCAAAGAGCTGCTCGGTGGTCATGCCGTACTTGGAGTCGCCGGGGTTGTCCATAATGCCGTTAGAGAGCTGGAACAGGCCGCCCGGGTTAAAACGGCAGCTGACCGTCTTGGGGATGGGGCCCGCGACGCGCTCAAAGAACTCGATATGGCTGATGTCGTCAAAGTTGACGATGGCGCCCAGCTTGTCGGCGAGCTCAAAATCCGCCGCCGGCGTGTCGTTGGACGAGAACATGATGTCGTGGCCGGTGATACCCAGTGAGCGGGCAATCATGAGCTCGGTATAACTCGAGCAATCGCAGCCGCAGCCGTATTCGTTGAGAATGGAGATGAGCGCCGGGTTGGGATTGGCCTTGACGGCAAAGTATTCCTTAAAGCCCGGGTTCCACGCAAAGGCGTCGCGCACCTCTTGCATGTTGCGGCGGATGCCCGCCTCGTCGTATAGGTGAAACGGCGTGGGGAACTGCTCGACGATATGCTCGAGCGTTTCCTTGTCCACAAACGGCTGTTTGGCCGCATATGCTTCGTTGGGGGTCAATGCCATGTCCCGTAAACCTCGCTATCCAGACGGCGCCATCGGCGCATCGAATCCGCATAGCGTGGACCCCATGTCCGGATAGCGCTCCCGCATTGCTGCAGACAGTCCTGCGGGTGTTTCCCGCAGGCCCACCAGGTTGTTCGTGCCCGAAAATCCCAGTTCGGCGGGTTTCGCCTCCCCGCGGGGTCAAAGCCTGCCGGCTCGCCCGCGGCTCTTCGTGCCCGCGCCTCTATCAAGTGGTAACGACCCTACCACGTTGCACTTTACCAAACAAGAGTATTCGTATATAACGTTTAAAAAATGCAGGGATATGCTAGAAATAAGGGTGTGGCAATCTTGCGGCACAATAAGATGGCAACTGGCGCGCACCTATGAAAGGAACCTCTATGACCGAGCTCCAAGAACTCCGTCGCTATCGGCGCGACTTGCACAGGATCCCGGAGCTCGACTTCGATCTTCCGCAGACGATCGCCTATATTGAGGGCGTGTTGGCGCCGCTCGCCTGTGAGGTGACCCATCCGTGTCCGAGCTGCGTTTGTGCCTTCTTCGATGCCGGTGTGGGCGCTACGCGTGCCACGGCAATTCGCGCCGACATGGACGCCCTGCCCATCGCGGAGGCGACGGGTGCGGCCTTTGCCTCGGCGCATCCCGGAAAGATGCACGCTTGCGGACACGATGGACACATGGCCATGGCACTTGCGGCGGCAACCTTTGTCGATCGCACGATTCGTGAGCAGCCGGGTACCATCAAGCGCAACGTGCTCTTTGTGTTCCAGCCTGCCGAGGAGACGACCGGTGGCGCCAAGACAGTTTGTGAGAGCGGGGTGTTTGAGCGCTACGGGGCGGACCGCATCTTCGGGTTTCACGTGTGGCCCGATCTGCCTGCGAACACGTTGGCGAGCTGCTCCGGTCCATTGCTGGCGCGCTCGAGTGAGACGCACGTGCACATTCACGGGACAAGCATCCATATCGCCAAGACCTACGGCGTTCCCGTAAACGAATCGCACGATGCGGCGCTGGCGGCTGCCAAGTTCTTGGTTGCCGAGCGTGAATTGATGGACGAGTTGGGTGCCGACGAGCCCTGCATTGGTAAGTTCGGCCTGCTGCAGGCCGGTACCGTCTGCAACGCGGTGGCGGGGGAGGCCCATGTTGCCGGCAGTCTGCGTGTGTTTACGGACGGCATGTTCGACCGCGCGCGCGAAGGCGTGCGCCGTGTGTTGGACGATGCCTGCGCCGCAACGGGCTGCACGTATGATCTCGACTTTGCCGAGGGCTATCCGCCGGTCGATAACGACCCTGAGTTGTTTGCCCGAATCGCGCCCGCTCTGCCCGAATTGCAGCTCGTGGACGAGCCGCTGCTAATCGCCGAGGATTTCGCGTTCTATCAGCGCCATCTGCCGGGCGTGTTCTTCTTGCTAGGCACGGGCGTGCCAGAGGGACAAGAAAACCCGAGCGATTCGGATGGCTGTCCCGCCTATGCCACGAGCGCTCTGCATACCGATACCATGCTCTTTGACGAGGAAAACCTGCTCAAAGGCCTCGATGTCTACAAACGATTGCTTGGGCTGGAGTGACGATGGAACGACGCCGACAGACTGCTGTGTATAGTCCGGGTGGATGCGGGTGTGGTTTGCTGCTGCTTCCGGTCATCGCCGTGAGCATTGGCGTTATGTTTGCGCTTGCCGGGCTGGCCGCAGCGGCGCTCGTGCTGTTGATTGTGGCTATTGGCGTGACGATTTGGCTCTGCCGCAATCGCGAGCAACGCCGTGCCGATGGTCAGACCAATGTTGGATGGACCATCTTTTTGGTTATTGCCTATCTGCTGAGCATCAGTTACTTGGCGTTCTTTATCCTGCTGCTCATTAGCACCTTTACCGGGGAATCCGTCACGGTGGGCTAGGCTTCGACAAGCTTCTTGAGGGCGAAACGAAAAGGGGCCGGATGGGGCATGTTGTTCAAGACGGAGTGCGACGCGCGGGCGGCAAGAAGATCGCGATTCCCATCGGCAAGCAGGACGCGACCGTCTTCCGCAAGGTGATGAGCGCAAAAGACGCCATCTAAGAGTTCGCGCCGGCGCTAGGGACGGCCGATCAGGAGCGGGCGCTGCGTATTGCCCGAGTGCGGGCGAGACGGATGGTGGCGTGGATGATTCGCACTTATCTTCCTTACTTTCGGATTATTCACCAAAAATAGCTGTGCGGGCACAACACGAACAATCGCCAAACAAGGCATAAACACGGGCGCGGGGCTTATCGGCTTCGTGCTCTTCTTCGCTATAAGAAACGACAACAGCAGAGCGGTTAGCCGAGCGCTAATTTTCGTCTGGAAAGCGAGTGGTATGATTCGACCTACAGGCTTTTCAAACTGAAACGGCGGAATTAACATGGGAAATGTTGTTATAACGCTCAGGGATTTGATGCCGGTGGCGCACCCAGAGAAGACAAAGATCAAATTCAACATGAACGCTGGCGACGTGAACGTGCGCGCGTACGACATGCTGCTGAAGGACACCTCGACCCCCGAGAAGACCGATAGCGGCTCGCGATGGTACGAGATGAACGCGTGGAGGAGCGCGACGGGACAAGCGAATAACAACCTCAACCATGCGGATTACCTGCTCTCGTTCGCACAGTACTACACCTACGGGCCCGAGTACTTCATCTTCGGCGGCATGCACAAAGTGGAGAAGGCAGTACCCGAGGTGCTGGGCGGCGTGGGCTACAAGTTGACGCTTCTTCCCGACTACGAGGCCTACATCAAGCGCCTCATCATCAAGTTGAAGAAGCCTATCGGGCGCGACATCTACAACAAGTTCTACGAGAACACGATGCACGACTTCGAGCCCGTAGTGTACGAGTACTCGATGAGCCTGGGGAACGTTGCCCCTTTCCCTGGCTACAAGTACGTGTGCATCGACCACAAGACCTTGCGGGCCGTTATCGCCAGCGTGGGCTCCGACTGGTACTGGGCGCTGGACAACGTGAAGGGCGTCTACTGCATCACCGACACCGCGACGGGGAAACTCTACGTGGGCTCGGCCTCGGGCGATAGCAAGAAGGACGCGGGCGCGGACTTGGGTATCTGGCAGCGCTGGAGCGCCTATGCCAACCCCATGGACCCGACTGGCGGCAACAAGGAGTTCAAGGCCATCGTGGCCGAGCACGGAATTGGGTACATCATGGAAAACTTCACCTACTCCATCCTAGAGGTGTGCGACACCAAGATGACCACCGCCGAGGTGTGCGAGCGCGAGAGTCACTGGAAAGACGTGCTTTGCTCGCGCAAGTTCGGCATGAACTGGAACTAGGTGCGCGCCATGGGCTTGTTACGGACGGTGAGGGACTGCGTGTACGGCATGGCCGTGGGCGATGCGCTCGGCGTGCCCTACGAGTTCAGGCCGCGCGACAGCTTTGCCTGCACGGACATGGTGGGCCGCGGCACGCACAACCAGCCTGCGGGCACATGGAGCGACGACACGTCCATGGCGCTCGCGCTGTGCGACAGCTACCGCGAGCTGGGCGATATCAATTGCGACGATATCCTCGTCAAGTTCCGCAAATGGATAAACGAAGGCGCATACACCGCCGACGGGAATGTCTTCGACTACGGCAACGCCACCAGGCAGGCGCTCGATACGGGTTGCGGGCTCACAAGCGAATACAGCAAGGGCAACGGCTCGCTCATGCGCTGCCTGCCTATGGTGTTCATGGAATGCTCCGACTGCGACATAAGGGAGGTCAGCGCGATCACCCACGCTACCGACGACTGCTGCCAGGCCTGCGTGGACATGATCGCCTATGCCCGCGAGGTGCTTTACAGCGGGCACGCCGGCTGCGAGAGTGAGGACAGAGCTGGTGCCAGCGGCGGCTACGTGTGGGATACTTACCACGCCGCCATCTGGTGCCTAGAACATACCGACAACTACCACGACTGCGTACTGACCGCCGTGAACCTGGGTGACGATACCGACACCACGGCTTGCGTGGCCGGTGGATTGGCCGGCATCCTGTACGGATACGAGGGCATTCCGACCGAGTGGTTAGAGGCCTTGCGCGGCAAGGACGTGATTGAGTCTTATTTGTTCGGCGGGGTTTACGGTGATGACCTGTGCAGGTTCGTTAAGCGCTTCGAGGATTCGCTGGACGGTCCCACCCGCGACTTCCACGCGTTGGCCCATGACATGTTCGGCCTGGGTTGGCACATGGACTGTGGCGAGGCCTTTGCCGGGGCATATCCGCGCTCCGGTACGGCCGAAGGACTGCGAGAGGACATAGACACCATAGACGACGTTGGGCTTCTGGGCAGCGGCGTCTTCTCTCGGTGGCGCTATATAACGCACTGGAAGTACGATAGCGTGCCTGATGAGGACGATCTGGAGTGGTTCAGGCTGGCGCTCGGGAGGCTTCGCGAGCTGGCATAGGGGTGCCGTGATTTGAATCGCTTGCCTGAGGTGGCTGATGCCGACTTAAAGCACGGGGAGATATACCGCAGCGCTATTGCTTTATTGCCTGAGTGATCTTATGACCATACCTTTTATTCGATAGCGGGGCGGCGGAATCGTCGAACACAATGCGCGCGTTATCTTCGCGGGCGGCCCCCTCATGGGCATCTTGCAGGTGAGAGGGGTGCGGCTAATGTCGGCCAGAGGCGCGGCAAGGGCGCTTTGGCATCAAGCTGCAGCCTCAATCACCGCTCCATCTGAACAGGCATCTTCTCAATCCAGTACCAATCTGGCTTACAAACCCCCATTAGCTCCCAGCTAATGAATTTGAGCTCGCTGCCTTCTACGATGTGCTGTGTGCCGGCGCGGTAGCCGGATCGTAGGAAGGATGCATGATGAATAAGCTCGAAAACGAAGTGCTGCTGAGCCGTCGCGCTGCACTTGGCGCATTCGCCACCGTCGCTTTGGGGACTGCCGGTCTTCTTGCCGGTTGCGGTAGCGACAAGGCGACCGTCACTGAGGACGCCGACGATGGTGACAAGAAGGAAGAGACGAAGAAGGAAGAGCAGCCTACGACTGACCTGGCTGTTGGCACGACGGTGACCACGGCTGCCGGTCTTTCTGTCGTTGTCGATTCCGTCCAGCCCGGTCTCACAAATTTTGACGGTTCGACCATGACGGGCATTCACGTCACGTACGTCAACAATGGCGATGAGGGCGCGGACTACAATGTCTACGACTGGAAGGGCGAGGATGCCAACGGTGCTCAGCAGAACCAGGGTTATTACAGCGAGGGCTCCGATGAACTGCAGTCTGGTACCCTTGCCGCCGGCGGTTCCGTGGCGGGCAATATCTACTTTGATGGTGACATCAAGAAGGCTCTCTATTTTGCCAACGTGTTTGATAAGTCTGCTGCTGCAAGCTGGGTGCTGGCCTAACATGTCGCTACCGTTGCGCCGTATGGGAGGTGAGGTCGTATGCCCGATAAAAAGCTGACGGACGAGTTGCTCAATGAGCTCCTCGACGCGCCAAACATCGATGGATATATCAAAGAACACGACTTTGCCGCCCCGTCGCTTTCGGACTACCTTAGGCAACTGCTGCAGGAAAAGGGCTTAGAGCGCTCGCGTGTGGTGCGCATGGCCGACCTCAATGAGACTTTTGGTTATCAGATTTTTACCGGTGCGCGGCATCCGAGCCGCAACAAGGTGCTGCAGATTGCCTTTGCAATGGCGTTGACGCTCAAGGAGACCAACCGCGCCCTGACGGCTGCCGGAGTGAGCGTCCTCAACTGTAAGGACCGTCGCGATGCAATCATTATCTTTTGCATCGACCGTGGCTGTAGCCTCCAAAAGGTCAATGAAGAGCTGTATCGCTTTGGCGAGGAAACGGTGAGTTGGTGGCCGATGGCTGAGCCGGTGGTGTCACCGGAACACCATGCAAACGAACGGGGTGCGGACACCATGGGGTGTCCGCACCCTGCGTTATGATGGACGCCATGGATATTCAGAGCCCAACATATTCCGATGACGAGCTGACTGCTTCACTTGTCGAGCATTTGGCGTCGCTCGACCGCGATGACAGCTATCGTGTGGAGCGCGTGCTCAAGTGCTCGGATGTCGAGACGACCGAACTCGTCTATTTTGAGGGCTCTGGCGGCGGGTCTCTCGGTCCCTTTGTCCGCAAGCGCATTGATGCTTCGGTGCAGATTGGCGGAGCATATGAGCGCCTGTTTGCGGCCCAGCGCGCCGGTCGTCGTTTTGAGCACTTACCCCGAATCGTCGATTGTCGCCGTGTGGGCGACGAGCTTGACGTGGTGATGGAGTATGTCGAAGGCGAGACACTCGAGGCGTTGGTGGGACGCCTGGGGGCGACGCCCGATTATGCCCGCGGGCTGTATCCCGTTCTGTGTGAAGCGGTGGGCGAGCTGCATGCTGGTTTTGCAGCTGCGGGGGAGCCGGGGGTGCCGGTAATCCACCGCGACCTTAAACCCTCGAACATCATCGTATCGGGCGTGAGGTATGCGGCCGATGCCGGCATGACCTTCTCGTCGCTGGTGATTATTGACCTGGGAATCGCGCGCGTTTGGCGCGATGGCGCCGACGCCGACACCGTCAAGTTTGGCACGCGTTCCTATGCGCCGCCCGAGCAGTTTGGGTTTGGGCAGACGAGCGTCCGCAGTGATATTTACGCGCTTGGCGCGCTGCTGTTCTTTTGCCTGACGGGAACTGACCCTAAACCGGGGCGGGACATACGTGAGCAATGCGAGGCGCATGACATTCCCGTTCCGCTGGCGGATGTGATTTACATGGCGATGGCACTCGATCCCGGCAAGCGCTTTGCGAGCGCAAAGGCACTGGGGCATGCTGCGCGTGCGGCATATGAGCTATGTCTCCCTGCACCGTCGCCCGTGACCTTTTCTGCTGCCAGCGTGCCCCGGGCCGCGGTGCCACAGGTGCAACGGGTACAGCAGCCGGTTGCCTTCACGCTTCCGTCTTCTGCAAGACGGCGTTCGATCGTCTCTCTCGTGACGTCCAAATGTGCGCGTCTGCTCTCGCGTATCCCCGAGCCCGTGGGGCGCATATGGAATGGATGCGTCTATGCGACAACATTGTTGCTGCTGATGGGCAGCCATTTTGCGGTATTTACGCCGACGGGCGAAAACCGAAACTATCCAACGTGGTTTTTGGCACTTGAGTATTTCTTTATGGTCGATGGCCTGGTGCTGCTCATTACATTCGGAATGCTCGACCGGCGTAGGCTTCGACGTCGTTTTCCCGCGCTCGATCGGTATCGGGGGAGTGCTTTTGTCGAACTATGGTTCAAGGCACTCGGGTTTATGTTTGCCGTCATGTGCGTCGTCGTTGTTGTCGGCAACGCGACCGGTGTTGTCTCTTAGATAATCGAAAAGGGGCCCCGTTTGGGGCCCCTTTGCAGCTGCACTTAAATACGGTTCATTTGATTGGCGACCTTGTTGTACCAGTCCTGCCACGTGGGCGGGCAGTACTTCTTGGCGGCTGCCGGGGTAAGCGTGGAACCATAGTTGGCGCCCAGGTAGGCAACGTGGGCGGAGACACCCTCGCTCCAGCTACCAAAGCTACGCCAACCACCGCCGCGGGCACTCCAGCCCCAGGCGTTATAGGAGCCGGCGCAATAGAGGCCCTTGCTGCTCTCGATGCAGGCGATGGCGGGGGACCAACGGGGATCGACGCCGGTGTTCCAGGCGGCGACGGCAAAGTTGTAGCCCTGGCCTGCCATAGGGGAGCCGGCAAGGTAGTTATCGATGCGGCTCGTCCACTCGTTAATGAACGAGTCGTAATCGGAGTTACCGCTATTCGAGCTGTTCACCGTGGTGTCGATGGTGGTGTTGGCGTTGTTGGCCTGGCTGTTGGAGTTGTTGCCGCTTACGCCCTCGCCCGAGATCTTCTCGGCGGCAGCGGCCTTGTCGGCCTCGAGCTTTGCCAGCTCGGCAGCATTTTCCTGTTCGGCCTTTGCCTGCGCCTCGCTGCGGAGCTGCTGAGCCTGCGCCAGTGCATCCTCGGCATTTTTCTGCTCGCCCTCGAGTTGAGACTTGGCCTGCTCGAGCTCGGTTTTGTTCTGCTCGAGCTCGGTCTGCATCTTGTTAAGCTCTTCGATCTCGTCGACGCTCGAGCTCGTAATCTGGTTGGTGTATTTGCAGGTGGTGATAAAGTCGCCCAAGCTCTGCGTGTTCACCAGGAAGCTTACGATGGGGCTGGTGCCCTTCTGGTACTTATACAGATCGCGCATGGCGGAGCTTGCCTTGGCCTGCTGCTCGGGTAACTCGGCCTCAATCTTATCGATGTTCGCCTCATTGGAGTCGATCTGCTTTTGCAGATCCTCGAGCTTGGTTCGGGCGTCGTTGTAGGCGCTCGTGGCGTCCTCGATTTTTTTCTGGGCGGCGGAAAGCTGATCCTGCGTTGCCTGCGAGGCGGCATAGGCCGCGACGGGGGAGAGCATCGGCGTGGCCGTCAGCGCGACGGCGAGCGCGGCGCTCGTGATGATACGAGCCGGCTTCGACGCGATGAGCGCTGCGGTGCGATGGTTCGAATGCTGCATCCAGTCCCTCTGCAATCAATCGTAGGTTATTGGTCGAGGTGTATTCTACTACTGCTTTCGACCTCAACTTGAACCTTAAAGGTTCTAAAGGGTCAAGTTAAACTTGAGGCTTTAGCCTTGACCTGCGGGAATGGTGAATTGTTGAGAAACCATAGAGTTAAACTTTAACGTTACGGCACCCTGTTGCAACGGGATTTTTGGCTGTAAAAGCTACCTTAACATGGGGTTTTGCAACTACAGGGTTCCTTCGCGACGAGCCTGCTCCACCTCTTGGAGCGCCTCAGCTGGCGTAAACGAACAGGTACCGTCGCCGAGCCTGACCATCTGTATGTCGTCACCGACATGGACTTCTCCGCCCTGCAGCACGACGCCAAAAATGCCCTCGTGGGGGAAGATGCAGTCGCCGGCGAGATAGTAGATGGCACAGCGGGTGTGGCAGACTTTGCCGATCTGGCTGATTTCGACGAGCACTTCGCTACCGAGCTTGAGCTGCGTGCCCAAGGGGAGTGAGAGCAGGTTGATACCCTGGGTGGTGAAGTTCTCGCCAAAGTCGCCCTTGTGCACATCGAGCCCGCGCGCCTGCGCCGTCTGGATAGACTCTGCAGCTAAAAAGGAGACCTGACGGTGCCAATGCCCGGCGTGCGCATCGGAGGCGAGGCCAAACTGCTCGACGACGGTGTCGTGCCCGTCGGCGACGGGTGACTTACGCGTGCCTTTGTGCTCCGACGTGTTGATTGAGACGATGCGGGCAGGCCCGTTGTAAGCATCGTTTGCGGTGCGTAGGGGAGCTGCCGTCTGGGCACGATCCGCAAGTTCGCGCTTTGCGGCGTCAATGATGGGGTTGTTGATTGGATGGGCCTGGGGCACGGTGCACCTTTCGACGGGGCGGGCAATATGCTGAATCCTATAACAACGGTGGGTTCATTGCCCGTTGTCGTACGCCGGTGATTGCCGCCTTCGTGCTGATAATTACGCCGATTGCCATAGATACGGTGGAGCTTTGGGTGCCGGCGGCTCGGCACGCTAGAATAAATCAGTTGCACAAAGACCGCCCGTCGTGTGGGCAGTTCTAGATAGGAAGTTTCCATGGCATTGCAGTTTACAGAGCGCGAGTTTATCCCCGTGCTGCTCGGCGGCGACATCAACGCGTATTCGGTGGCGCGCGCTTTCTACGAGGAGTATCAGGTTAAGAGCCTGGTCTTTGGCAAGTACCAGACCGGCCCTGCGTATCGCAGCCAAATAATCGATTACACGCCCAACGTGGATATCGATACCATGCCGGTCATGATCGAGACCGTTAACGGCGTCGCACAGGCCAATCCTGATAAGAAGATTATTCTCATGGGCTGCGGCGACAACTACGTCGCGCTTGCCGCGCAGGCCCAGGACGCCGGCCAGCTTGCCTCGAACGTCATCGCGCCCTATGCGCCCTATAGCATGCTTGAGCAGTGCCAGAAGAAGGAGATCTTCTACGAGCTGTGCGAGAAGCACGGTGTGCCCTATCCGCACACGTTTACCTTTACCATGGCGATGCTCAACGCTCAGGGTGAGGCTCCCGCCGAGGTGCTCGACCAGATCGACTTCCCCTTTCCGATGATCCTGAAGCCCTCTGACGGCATCATGTGGTGGGAGCACGAGTTCGAGGGTCAGAAGAAGGCCTACGAGATTGCCGATCGCGCCGAGCTGGAACAAGTCATTCGCGATGTGTACGCCAGCGGGTACACCGATGATCTCATCTTGCAGGACCGCGTGCCCGGCAACGACGAGTACATGCGCGTGCTTACCAGTTATTCCGACCGCAACGGCAAGGTTCGCATGATGTGCCTGGGTCACGTGCTGCTCGAGGAGCATCAGCCCCACGGTGTCGGCAACCATGCCTGCATCATCACTGAGCCCAACGACGAGCTCATGGGTGGCGTGCGCAAGCTGCTTGAGGACCTTAAGTTTACGGGCTTCTCCAACTTCGACGTCAAGTACGACGAGCGCGATGGCTCGTTTAAGTTCTTCGACTTCAACACGCGTCAGGGCCGCAGTAATTACTATGTCACCAATAGTGGCTTTAACGTTGCTAAATATGTGGTGGATGAGTACGTCTATAACCGCCCGTTTGAGCCGGAATTTGTGACGGCGCAGGATGAGGCTCTGTGGATGGTTGTTCCTATGGGCGTCGTTGACAAGTACGTCAAGGACCCCGAGCTGCGTGCGAAGGCACACCGTCTGGCCAAGGAGGGCAAGGCCGCCGATCCTTCGTTTATGAAGGGGGACTTTGTCTTTAACCGTTGGTTGCGCATGTGGCACACCAAGCTGCGTCACTATAAGCTGTTCAAGACGTATTACAAGTAGACGAGTGTGGCGCCCGTCCGGTGTGTATCGGGCGGGCGCGGGTATGATACGCGCAATTGCGGGGCGTCACCAAGGAGGCGGCGATGGAAAAGCTGGGAGTTATCGGCGGCATGGGCGCCGAGGCCACGTCGTATTACTACGACCAGGTGGTACGTCATACGGCGGCTACATGCGACCAGGAGCATATCGACATGGTGGTGCTTTCCAAGTCGACCATGCCCGACCGCACGCTGGCCATCAAGACCGGTGAGCATGCCGAGCTGCTGGCGACCATGAAGGAGTGCGCCCAAGCGCTCGAGTCGCTGGGCTGCGCGCACATAGCGATTCCCTGCAACACGTCACACTACTTCTACGACCAGATCCAGTCGTTTACGAAGGTGCCGATTATCCACATGCCGCGCGAGTCGGTGCGCTATGCTCTGGCCGGCGCGGTGATGGGGGAGTGCGAGTTCGACCCCAACCTGAGCATGCCGGCCGAGCCGGTGCACAAGATCGGCATCATGGGCACCGACGGTACCGTGGGCGCAGATGTCTATGGGCGCGAATGTGAGACCGCGGGCGTTGAGGTCGTCTATCCCAGCGAAAAGCGTCAGGCCGACGTGATGTCGCTCATCTACGACGATGTGAAGGCCGGGCGCGAGCCCGATATGGATAAGTTCGACCGCGTGATGTGGGAGTTCGCCCGTAGCGGCTGCGACCGCGTCATCCTGGCCTGCACAGAGCTTTCGGTGTTGCAGAAGTATCGCGAGATGCCCGAGATCACCCTCGATGCGATGGATGTCCTGGTGCGCGAGTCCATCATTCGCTGCGGCGTCCCCTACCGCCTGTAGCCCTCGACCTGCCAAAAAGGGACAGGTTTATTTTGGTAGGTTTTATCTGGGAAAACAGTAAGGCCCCGGCTCGTTTGATGCGAGCCGGGGCCTTTTGCGTTTGTCAGTTGCTGTCGGTGGTGAACTAGAACAGGAAGCCGATGGCGATAAGGGCGATGCTGACGATAAGTACGGCGATATCCAGGCCTTTGATGGGGTAGCGCTTATACGAACTCGCACGCGTGCGCAGGTAGAAGCCGCGCTGCTCGGCGGCAAGCGCGGTGGCATCGGTCTTGCCCACGCTCGAGATAAGCAGCGGCACACACAGCGGCAGCATGAGTTTGAGTTTCTTGACGGGATTCTTAGTGTCGTATTCGACGCCGCGTGCAGTCTGCGCCTCCATGATGGCGTTCATTTCCTGGCCAAATACCGGCACAAAACGCAGCGCCGTGGTAAAGGTGAAGGCATAGCGATATGGCACGTGCAGCACCTCGACGCAAGCGTTGGCGAGGTCGTTGAGCTTGGTCACCATAAGCATGAGGATGAGTGGCAGCGCCACGCCCAACAGGCGTAGGCAGGCCTTCGATCCGGTAATGAGGCCCGTGTCGGTGATAAAGCCCCACACCATGTTGCCGTCGCGCATAAAAGCCAGCTGAAGCACCAGCATGATGAGCGCGAGCGGAATCAGCAGCTTGAGCAGCGCGAGCAGGCGGTCGACGACACCGGCGTAGGCGCCCAGTGCAAGGGTGAGCGCCAAAAAGCCCAACAGCGCCACGTAGGTGTCGGACAGGAAGATGCCGATGATGATGGCGGCGGCAAGGCCCAATTTGACGACCGGGTTCAAGCGGTGCAGCAGTGTATCGCCCGGCATATAGTCGATGACGTTAACCACGGTGGACCATCTCCTCGGTAATGCGAACGATATCGGTGACCTCGCTCACCTGTGCAAAGGCGGGAGAGACGGAGGATGTCAGGCGACGAGAAAGCTCTATGACCTGGGGTGGCTCAACATAGGCTCGCTGCATGAGCTCGATGTTCGAGAACAGTTCGTGCGTGCGGCCGCGCTCGAGGATGCGGCCGTCGGCCATGACTACGATGCGCTCGGCAAAGTCGGAGACGACTTCCATGTCGTGGCAGACCATGATTACAGCGCAGCCGCGCTCGGCCATGGTGCGTACGGTTTCCATGACGGTCATGCACTCGCGGTAGTCAAGGCCGCTCGTGGGCTCGTCGAGCACCACGATTTTGGGCTCTACGACCACGACGGAGGCGAGTGCTACCATCTGGCGCTGACCGCGCGAGAGCGAGAAGGGCGCCTCGTCGGCCGGCAAGCCAAAGCGGTCGATGACGAGTTGGGCGCGACGCAGTGCCTCGGCACGGTCGATGCCGGCAAGCTCCAAGCCAAAGGCGACCTCGTCGAGCACGGTGTCCTTGCAGATCTGGCGGTCGGGGTTTTGGAAGAGCGTTGCGACCTCGCGGGCGATACGGCTCGTGGGGACGGCTGCGGTATCCAGTCCCGTGACGCGTACGCTGCCCGAGGCGGGCTTAAGCAGGCCTGTGAGCAGCTTGGTGAGCGTGGTCTTGCCGGCGCCGTTTTGGCCGACGATGCCCACGAGCTCGCCGGGATAGAGGGTCAGGTTGAGGTCGTGGACGGCGGCGCCGCCATTGGGATAGGCAAACTCAACGTGATCGAAGGCGAGCACGGGCTCGGCGTCCTTGGCGCGCGGGCGCAACGACGGTGCGTGTGGTGAGCCCGCGGGTGCCTGAATGTCGCTGCTTGCGTGTGCGGGGTCGACGATGCCCATAATCAGGCGCTCGGCCTCATCAACATCCAAACAGGGAGTGCCGCTGGCCAGGCCGTCGGCCTCGAGGCTGTTGAAAATGCGCGTGACACGCGGGCAATCAACGCCGATGGCGCGGAGCTCATCGGCGTGCGCGAAGACCTCGTGCGGCTCGCCCTGTAGCGCGATTTCGCCATGATTGAGCACGAGCACGCGGTTGCAATACTCCGAAAGCAGGGCGACTTTTTGCTCAACGACGACGATGGTGATGCCGAGTGCACGGTTGGCCTCACGCAGGGTCTCGAAGACCAGCGTGGAGCTGGCGGGGTCGAGCGCCGCGGTGGGTTCGTCGAGCACGAGCACGCGCGGACGCATGGTGAGGATGGCGGCGATGGCAACCTTTTGCTTTTGGCCGCCTGAGAGGGTGGCGATCTCGCGGTCGCGCAGGTCGCTGATGCCGACGGTTTCGAGCGTTTCGCTCACACGTTGCTCGATTTGGTCGTGGGGAACGCCAAAGTTCTCCAGGCCAAATAGCATCTCGTCCTCGACGACCGAGGCGACCATTTGCGTGTCGATGTCCTGCAACACGCTGCCGACGATCTGCGACACATCGGTGAGCGAAACTTCACAGGTGTCGTTGCCGTCGACAGTGACGGAGCCAAAGAACGTGCCGGTGTAATGGTGGGGTACGGCTCCCGACAGGCAGGCGGCAAGTGTGGACTTGCCGGCGCCCGAAGGCCCGATAATGCCGATAAAATCTCCCCTGTTCACGCCGAGCGAGATATGCTTAAGCGCCTGCTCGGTCTGCGTGCCGTAGGAGAACGAGACATCGTCGACGTTGATGATCGTTTCCATGGATACCTTTCATAGTCATCGGAGTTTCTTGAATGACGAACCGTATAAGAACGTCCATGAACCCGTTGTTTGGGACAGTCTTTGGTGGTGAAGCACGGAGACGGCTTTACGAGGTGCCCCAGGTTGGCGCGAAAGAGGAACGAAGCGTACTTGGGTACGCGAGCGACGAATGAACGCCAAGATGGGGTGGCTCGTAAAGCCGAGCGGCTTAATTGAGCTTAAGGGCCTTCTGGATGGGCAGGTAGAGAGCGCCGACCAGGATGGCGTTAAAGACGGCGGTCATGGCGACGACGGGCAGCATAGCAGCGGCGAGCTCGCTCACCACGCCGAGCATGGCCATCTTGATGACCATGAAGATGACGCCCGAGACAAAGGTGGTCACGAAGGTTGCGACGATGGCGACGGCAGGCTTAACCTGACCGTCCTTGGCAGCAGCGTTGACAATGACGGCCATGAGCATGGCGGCGATGCCCTCGGCGGCAAAATCGACGAACGGCGAGGTGGTGGTGATCTGGATCACTGCGGCCGAGATCAGGCCGATAACGAGCGCCTGACCGATGTTGGGGCGCACAACCAGGATAGTGAGGCAGAAGGCCGAGATAATGAACTCGGGGCTGATCATGCCGCCCGAGATGCCGGAGATGGCCTTGCCGACGGTGAAGTTGAGAATGAAGCCGGCGGCAAGCAGGATGGCGAGCAAGACGAGAGCGCGGACGTCGAGTTTGCCGCGGTCGGCGGTCTGGACGGTGCGGGGCTGTGCGGTGGTGGTGTTCTGAGACATGGTGAAAATCCTTTCGGAAGGGAAGTGCAAGAGAAGAAAGCGGAGGCGCGTGATGCGAATGCGATTGGGCTCGAGATAGAAAAAGGCCCCCGGTCGAAACCGGAGGCCTTCCAATCACCTAGAGCGCAAAAACAGGCGTGAGGGACTCACTGTCGACCGATCGCATTCGCATCACGCCACCACCAGTTGTTGAGAGACGTCATCGTGTTCTTCATGTTGGTGGCTCCTTTCGTGATACCGTGGCGCGGTCGCACCTAGTTGCTGTTGCGCTGCACTATAGCACAGCGAAGTGTGTGCAGGGAATCTTTTTTGAAAAGATTTCGGCGATGTTTCCAGCCGGTCGGATGGGCGGCCGGACGGGCGGGCGACCTTGGCCATCCCGCCCGCGCCTTAAGGTGGGGGTTCTTAGGCCTTCTTGCGACGATAGAGCACGAAGCCGCAGACACCGATGATGACGATGGCGCCAACGGCCATGGCGGCCATGTTGTTGCCCTCGGACTTCTTCTCGGTGGCCTCTTCCTCTTCGACCTCGGGCTCGGCTACGTCCTCATCGGAGAGGGCCTCGTCGGCGTAGGTGATGGACTCGACCAGGCAGTCGTTGTCGGCATCGTAGTCGCTCGGGACGAACTCCTCGGAGAAATCCTCCTCCTTGAGGTAGTCGCGCATTTCCTCGAGCATGGCCTTGCACTTGAGGTAGGTGTTTTTGGTGGCAGCCTTGCCGGCTTTGTTGGCCAGGGCGGTGCGGGCCTCGGTGCCCTCGGCGGCCTGCATGGCCTCGTCGACGGTCAGGTTCTGCTCGATGAGCTCCTTCTGCAGGGCGTCGAGGTAGGCGCGGACGCCAGTAGCGCAGTGGTCGCGGTTCTCATAGGCGAGCGTGTTGATGTCCATGAGGACGTAGTTGATGGAGTTCTTGGGCTCCTCGTTGTTCACGACGTCTTCCTCTTCGCAGTGATCGAAGGAGACATCCTGATCGCTAAAGTAGGGGCTGACCTCGGTGAGCAGTGCGGAGTAGAGGGGGATAGCGACGGAGAACTCGGCGTTGGAGAGCATCTCCCACTGGATGGTCGCGATCTCGGGATCCATGCCGTGACGGATCTGGAAGGTGTGGATCTCGGTGTTGCGGTTGGAGCCGATAGCATAGGCGCCGTCGGTGTTGGCGTTGAGACCGGCGACATTCTCGCCGCGAGCAGCGAAGCTGCGGATCATCTCAAAGGTGTTCCAGTCGGACTTGCCGGGCTGGAAGAACAGCGGCTGCATCTCGTGGACCAGGGCGCCGGTCGTGGCGCGAGCGTCTTCACGCTCGTCCTTCACGATCTCGTAGTCAGTGCCTTCAGCCAGCGGGGCCATGAAGTAATCGCGACCCTGGATATAGCGCGACCACTGGTGCATACCGGCCTCGCCGATCTCCTCGCCGTAGGTCTTGGCGACGTCGAGCTTGCCGTCAGTGTACTCGGCAAAGCCCTTCTCCTTAGGCATGGACTCGATGCCCTCGGAATGGAGACAGTTCTCGGTGTCGTCGAGGTCGACGTCATAGGTGAGGTTGCCGATGTTGGGGTTGAGCGAAGCGATGTTATCGGCGAGCCTCATGGCAATCCACTGATGGCCGGAAAGCGCGGCGAACAGCCAGGTCTCGGTGCTGTCGGCGATGATGATCTGGTCGTTGGAGCAGACGCCCTGCTCGTCGATCAGGCTGCCGATGAGCTCGACGCCCTCGCGGGCCGTGGCGCTCTCGCCCAGGATGACGCTGGCATAGCTGTACTCGCCAATGCCAGTCTCCTCGGTGATGGGATCGGCCTCTTCGGCCTTCTCGTTATAGGAGGTGCTCAGCGTGGCAGAGCAGGAAACGCCCTTCTCGTTGATGCCAGCCTCGGAATATGCGTCGTAGCGATCTTCCCACTGCGAGGGGTTGTCGCGAACGAAGGTGTAGCGGTAGGTTGCGCCTTTGGACTTGTATTCAAAACCGGACTCGACCGAGGTGTACTCGTTGCCGTCCTTGTGTGCGGGCTCAATGCCAAAGTGCTTGACATAGCGCGGACCGAAGTCCTCGGAACGGCCGTAGTATGTGTTGCCGTCTGCCGTAAGCTTGCTGCCCATGTAGACCTGGGTGCAGGCGAGTGCCGAAGTCGGCACGGCCATGATGGCCGCTGCTCCAAACGCAAGGCCGCAGCCGAGCTTTTTGAGCGTGTTGACAGGATGAGTAAACCTCATGATCCCTCCCAACCGTTGAAACCCCGCGGAACCGTGCAGGATTTCAGCTAATAAATACATCTATTAGCCTATCGGAAGTCTAAATAGTATTCATCTATTTCGATGAAATACTCGATGAGCGTCCTAAAATATGCGATGAGCGGACAAGAATACTCATTATCTAGCTTTAGTTAAATAAAGACGCCCTGCAATTACTGTATCTGAATAAAGCGCCTTGCACGGGGCACAAAGAAAAATCCCCCGCTGTCTGGCAAATGCATAAACAACGTGGGAAATGATAATTGGATGAATATCATACCAATGTGGATTTACTTCTTTCGGCGGTGAATCACGTTGATGGCGTAACCGACGAGCATGGCCAAGACGATGACAATAAAGCCGATCAGGGGATTGTCGTTCATGGGGTCCTCCTATTTTCCGAGCGGGGAGAATTCGTCGACGATGAGGTCGAGGCATTGCGGAAGCGCGCGGGCTCCAAAGACGCCCGAATTGCTGGAGATAATCTCGCCATCGAACTGCATGCCCAGCGACGGGGTGCAGGTGATTTTGGCTTCCTTGGTCTGGATGATCTTGAACTGCGGGCGCCCGAGTACCTTGCCGGCGGGGTCAAGCGCAGCGGTGATCACGGTAGGCAGCAGCTGCACGGTGCGCACGGGTTCGATGACTGCAATGTCGACCATGCCATCGTTCATGCGGCAGTCGGGGAACAGGTTGATGTCGTTTTGGATGACCGAGGTGTTGCCGGCCATGCAGCAGATGCCGTCGAGCTCCTCGACAATGCCGTCATGCTCAATGGTAAAGTGCGCTACCGTAGGGTTGGGCGTGGCGAGTGCAGAGAGGAAGTAGGCGATCTCGCCGATGTCGTTTTTGGTGGGGGCGGCCTTCATCATGATCTCGGCGTCGAAGCCCGAGCCGGCGATGATGATGAAGCCGTGGCGCTTCTCGTTGCCGTTCTCGTCGAGCCAAAAGAGCTCGCCCATGTCGACTTTGACCGTGCGACCGGCGCGGCAAGCCTTGGCAAGCGCCGCTGCCTCGGGGGCATTGCCGATGTTGTTGAAGAACAGGCAGGCTGTACCGGAGGGGAAGACGAGCGTGGGGACACCGCATCCGCGCATCTGGTCGAGCACGTTGGAGACGGTGCCGTCGCCGCCCGAAACGACCACGCGATCAAACTCGCGCACGTCTGCCACGGCGTCCTCGGGCTCCATGCCATCGCCGATAAAACGCATCACGACCTCGTCGCCGCCCTGCGCGAGGGCGTGCGTGAATGCGTAGATTTCATCTGAGCTGGGGCCCGATGCCGGGTTGTGGATGATAAGGCAGCGCATACTTACGTTCCCGTTCTGTGACTAACCGAGTATAGTTGTAAGGCAATGCCGATATCCTACCCGTGTTTTTCGGGCCTAACCTTATTCGATGGGTTGATATGTACATTTCCACACATCAGGCTCTACTCGACTTTTGCCAGCGCGCCCGTGAGTTCGACGCGATTGCCGTCGATACCGAGTTTTTGCGCGAGCGCACATTCCATCCGCGTCTGTGCTTGGTTCAGATTGCCACCCCTGCCGAGAGCGTCGCGGTCGATCCCCTGGTAATCGACGACCTATCGCCGCTGGCCGAGCTTATGGCAGACGAGAGCGTGACTAAGGTCTTCCACGCCTGCTCGCAGGATATGGAGGTTATGCTCCATACCGTGGGCGTGCTGCCACGACCGATTTTCGATACGCAGGTCGCCGCTGCCTTTTTGGGCGAGCGCCAGCAGATTTCGTATGGCGCGCTTGTTCAGACGTTTTGCGGCGTCTCGCTGCCCAAGACCGAGTCGCTGACCGACTGGTCGCGTCGCCCGCTGACCGATAAGCAGATTGAGTACGCGATTGATGACGTCAAGTACTTGATCGTCGCCTATACCGAGATGATGAGTCGCCTGCGCGAGCTGGGCCGTGTGGACTGGGTGCTCGACGAGCTACGCCCGCTGGCTGACGAGTCGCACTATCGCGCCGACCGCCATGAGGCATTCCGCAAGGTCAAGCGCATCAACTCGTGTAGCCGCCATCAGCTGGGCATCGCGCGCGAGCTTGCCGCTTGGCGCGAGGACCGCGCCGAGCGCCGCAACATCCCGCGCAAGTGGGTTATGTCCGACGATACGCTGCTGGCCCTGGTTAAACGTAATCCCGTGCGTGTCGAGGAGTTCCGCAGCATCCGCGGCACCGATCAGCTGGGGGAGCGCGACGTGGACGGCGCGCTGATGGCCATTAAGCGCGGCGCGAGCTGTCCGCACGATCGCCTGCCGCTCATGGTGCGCGGGCACCGTCAGATTTCGCCGGAGTTGGAGAGCGTGACGGACCTGATGTATGCGCTCATTCGCCTGGTTGCCGAGCGCTCGGGCGTGGCGACCTCGGTCATTGCCTCGCGCGATGACCTGGCCGACTATATTGAGCATCCCGAGCAGAGCCCCCTGCGCGAAGGCTGGCGCTTTGAGCTCGTGGGTTCGCGTCTGGACGATCTGCTTTCCGGCAATATGGGGCTCACCGTGAAGGACGGCAAAATCGAGCTCCTGTAGGTATGTAGTTACGCGGTTTTACCAAACCGCGTAACAGCTCGACGCTGCAAACGGCCGAGAGCGGCAATCTGACGTTCAATCGTCGCTCGCGTACCATAGTACGCGTCGCTTCTCTTTCACGTCACCTTGCTCGCTCTCGGCCGTTTTCGCTCATATGACCCAATCCGCTGTCAAGAGCCACAATGGCCCCGCCGACCGCTTGCAATCGGTCGGCGGGGCCTGCCGTTGAACCCGTCCCGGTCCGCCCCCGGCATGTCGTCGACGCCTTCGGCTCAGTCTCATATCCGCGGATACCGCTCCGGCGGCCCGCAATCCTCTCCTTCGGCGGGG
>DBEZHA010000035.1:0-66548 GCA_048189585.1 Collinsella sp.
GGGTCTGATAAGATTTCCATAGCGGTCTTCGTCCTTTCCTAGAACCTGTTGTTGTGGTGATTTCAGATTCTAGGACGAAGGCCGTTCTTCGTTAAACGGGCGCTAGGGCGTCACCCTTACACCAACATTTTCGACGCGATCATCGCAGTGAAATAGAAAGAGAAAGAGGTGTACTCAAAGCCCAGGTCTTCACATACTGGAGCAACGAATGAGCCGGCAATAATGCTATATGTGCCAGTCGTCCCGGCGGACATTAAGCCGAGCGCAATAACGACGACCCAAGCAAATGCGCCGCTTTCACGGAGACAATCTTTTTTGGCTGGTGTGGTGAGAGTCATGGTTGCTCCATTTCTATCGGCAATACATCCTATATGCCTACCGATAGGTATATAAACCAGAGGACTCTTCGTCAAGCATTAAGCGGGGAGAGGGAGTTCTTAACCTGCCGAACGGTAATTAGACCCCGTTTTCGCAAGGGTCTCAATGTGACAAAGGGACAGTCCCTTTGTCGCATTATTCGGAGCGCAGGGCTTCGACGGGGTCCTTCTTGGATGCGCTGCGGGCAGGCAGCAGGCCGGCAACGACCGTTAGCAGCACCGAAATTGCAATGAGTACCAGCGCATCCTGCACGGGCAGGCTCATCAGGTTGGGAACCTGTTTGACCGCAAGTGCCCAGGCATTGACCGGGAAACTCACGAGCACCACGACGACAATGGCAAAGACGCCGGCAATGAGGCCCTCGATAAAGGTCTCGGCGTTGAACACGTTTGCCACGTTACGCTTCGACGCGCCAATCGCGCGCAGGATGCCAATCTCCTTTTTGCGCTCCAGCACGCTGATGTACGTGATGATGCCGATCATGATGGAGCTCACCACCAGGCTGATACTCACGAATGCGATGAGCACCAAGCTGATGGTATTCACGATATCAGTCACCGAGCCCATGATGATGCCCATGTAGTCGGTGTACGAGATTGCCTGCTCGTCGTGGCCGGCGGCTTTGACCTGCTTGTTGTACGCATCGATATGGTCGAGTACGCGCTCCTTGGCCTCAAAGTCACGCGGGAAAATCTTGACCGAGATGGGGTCCGCCTCGTCCGCATAACCCAGTGTGGTCAGGTTGTTGTCATAGGTAAGCTGCGATGCCTTGGCATAACTCATCATGAGCGAACTCAGATCCTCGGCGTCCATGTTGAAATGGATGGCGCGGGCAAAGGCGCTCGCATCCATATGCATAGCGCCCGCCAGGTTGGCAAAACTCGAAGACATCTGTGTCGCTATCTGGCCCATGAGCCCTGCCGCGCCCGCCTTGAGCTGGGACGATACCGTCGTCGCAATCTGCTCGCTAATTGTCTTCATCACCTGATCCATAGCCTGCTGCAGATACGGAGCCAGCTGCTTTTGCACATAGTCGGTCATCGCCTGTTGCAGGCGCTCGGCCAGGGCATCGCCACCGAGTGCCTTGAGCTGAGCCAGATATTGCTGGGCTGCGGCATCATTCTCAAGATACGTCGAGAATGCGGCGGCGAGCTTTGACGCGTCCTTAAGGTCTTCGGGCGACAGCGCCTTAAACTGATCAGACTGCAAAAAGCCCTCAAACAGCTGGTTGGCTAGTGTTCCCACCTGCTGCATTTGCTCGGGCGTGAGTTCCAGACCGTCAAAGATACCCGAGAAATCTGGGGTTGGCGCTTTTGCCATGATGTCGCTGAAGTCGATGTCCTTGCCAACGCCCGAAAGGTCAATGTCCAGCCCCGACAGATCGATGCCAGAAAGGTCCATACCGCCGGCTGCACCCGAGAGCGCAGATGTATCGAACGAAAACGCGCTCTTGAGCGCTGCCTCGTCCACACTGAACATGCTGCCCAGATCCACGCCTTGCTTGGCCTCGCCTTGCAGTTCGTCGAAGGTTTTGCCCGTAAAGACATCCGTCTCGGGGTGGGCGAGTTGCTCCTGCACAATCTGCGAATCGGCGGCGCGCTCCATAAGCTGGCGAGTCAGTGCATGCGTATAGGCAATACCCGGAGACAACGCGCTCGCGTTGGCGGTCTCGTTAGGTCGCACCACACCCACAATGTGCACGTCGATACCGTCGGCAACCTTGGCCGTCATAAAGTCGGCATCGTCAGACATGTCAGTCCACATGCCGGTCTCTTCGTTTTTGCGATAGGCATCGGCCGGCGACAGCACCTTAAACGTCGTGGACAGCGCATCGTCGTAGGTAAATTCGGTGCCGGTCTCGGGCGTTTCGACCCCACCGTCAGCCGTCATAGCGCTGTTTACCAGATCGTTGAGCTCATTGATATCCAGCGCGCCGATGCTGTAGAGCGTGTAGTCACCCACCGTGCCACGACTCGAGAGCACCATTACGGCTTCGTTGGCGGACGTGGGCCAATGACCGGCGACGACATCGTACTGACTGTCGAGCAGGCTCTGGTCGTCGATCATCTCGTTAAAGACCGAGGTCCCCATGGACTCCATGCTCACCGTTGCCGCCGAGCTCGCGCCTCCGCTCATAGCCTCGGTCATCGCGTTGGGCACCAGGCGCACGGGCTTCTCGTCGCCCTTGCCCGCGCGATACACGACCGGCGTCACGCCGTAGCTGTACTGAATGGCGTTGACCTCTTTGTCGATGCCGTCGCCGCCATCGTCGAGCCACGCCTTAAAGCTCGTCATATCGTTGGACTTAACGCTCGCAAACATATCCTTTACGGCCGTGACCACGGGAATCTTATCGGACTTCTTAGCCGAACTGTCCGCACCGGCGGAGGCGCTGCTCGCTCCCCCGTCATCCTCCGCGGCCTCCTGCCCACCCATCATGGACGACAGGTCGTAATCCTGCTTGGAGATGGTGAGCGGATAGCTCGAGAGCGTATCCTCCTCGACCTTTTTGATGTAGTTGTTCACGCCGTTGGAGAGCGCCAGAATCGCCGCGATGCCGATAATACCGATCGAGCCCGCGAATGCCGTCATAGCCGTACGGCCCTTCTTGGTCATGAGGTTGCGTGCCGAAAGCCCCAGCGCCGTCACAAAGCTCATCGAGGTTTTGCGCGTGGGCTTGGCTTCGCGACGCGCAGCCCCAGCGGCGTCGAAGGGGTCGGAATCGTCGGTGATCTTTCCATCTGCGAGATTGACGATGCGCGTGGCGTACTGGTACGCCAGCTCGGGGTTGTGCGTGACCATGATGACCAGGCGGTCGCGCGCAACCTCCTTGAGCAAGTCCATGACCTGCACGGACGTCGTCGAGTCCAGGGCGCCGGTCGGCTCGTCTGCCAACACGATCTCGGGGTCGTTGATCAGGGCACGGGCAATGGCCACGCGCTGCATCTGTCCGCCCGAAAGCTGGCTCGGACGCTTGTTCACATGCTCGCCCAGACCAACTGCCTCAAGCGCCTCGCGCGCACGCTGGCGACGCTCGGCATGGCCAACGCCCGTGAGCGTGAGCGCCAGCTCCACGTTTTCCAAAATGGTCTGATGCGGAATGAGGTTATAGCTTTGGAACACAAAGCCGATGCGGTTGTTGCGGTAGGCATCCCAATCGCGATCGTGAAAGTCTTTGGTCGAAATACCGTCGATCAGCAGGTCGCCAGAATCGAAATGATCGAGCCCACCGATAACGTTGAGCATCGTAGTTTTGCCCGAGCCCGAGGGACCCAGAATGGCCACGAACTCGTTATCGCGAAAAGACAGGCTTACGCTATCGAGCGCCACCTGCGTAAACGACTGCGTAACGTACCTTTTGCAAATACCTTTGAGCTCCAGCATGGACGGCAACCTCTCCCACGCGGGCACGTTCACCCGCTCTCCCCCGCCGTTCGTATTCGACGCGTTTGTCCTACTCTATCCCCATTTTTTGCCGGAACCAGTGAGGAATGTAGGGAACCGCGCCAAAAAACGAACGGGACGGCGCCTAAAAGAAGAGGTCCCGAGCGGGACCTCTATATGGTGGAGCTTATCTTGAAAGGTAGCGGACTACTTCGCACAGCGACACACGATCCTCGCTATGCTTTACGCGTTTTTTACTGCTCGCTATTCGCAATCGCCTGGTCGATAAGTTTGTTGAGTGCTGCGCGCTGCTCGGCGGAGCTGATGGCTCCCACGATTGGATCCCCTACGATGTTGCCATTCTGATCGATGACATACGTTGTCGGGAACGAGAACAAATTTGACGTAAACTTACCGGCCTCGCTATCCGACTTGAACCAGATGTTCTTATATGTCACGCCCTTCTTGCTCAGCACGTCCTTGGCATCTGCGATCTCGCCCTTGTTGCCATCGAGCGTAAAGGAATTGACGCCCACGACCTGGCCGCCCTTCTCGGCAAGCTCCTGATTCAGCTTCTCAAGATCGCCCAGCTCGCCCACGCACGGCTTGCAAGTAGTGAACCAGAAGTTCATGACGGTGACCTTGTTCTTAGAGAACAGCTCGTCGCTGTTCACGTCGTTGCCATCCAGGTCCTTGCCCGTAAAGCTGGGGAACTTCGTCGCCTCGCTCGAAGCATTGGCACCAGCCGTCATGCCAGCGGTCGAAGCGTCGACGCTCTCGCCTGCACTCGGCGTGCTTCCACAGCCGGGGAACTCCTTCTCCAAGCTCTCGAGCTTGTCCTCGATCTCCTTGATCTGCTGCGCACCAGCCTTGAGCGTCTTAAGCTCATCCGCCGTAAACTCATCCTTAGCGCCGTCGATGGTCTTGAGCAGGAAATCGCCGTAATTGCTGCCATCCTCAATCATTGCCGAGTCTTTATTTGCTGCATTGAATACCTTTTCCCACAGCGCGCTATCACTCGAAAAGATCTCGTTCTCCTTCTGCATGAGCTTCGCATACAGCTCGGCGGCCTCGTCGGCATTGGTCGGCTTCTGCGCAGTGAGTTCTGCGATCTTAGGATCGGAGCTCGCAGATTCGCTCACATTGCCACCGGGCGCCGAACATGCCACAAGGCACAAGGCCAATACCGGCACCATAAACAGGGCCGCAATCTTAGAAAGCTTCATGGTCATTCCTCCGTTTTGTCGAAGCTTGTTTACTTTTTATCGGCGGTCAAGGGGAGCTTTTCCGCCGACACATCCAGGCCATAGCGATAGCTAATGGCATCGACGGGACAGGCCCCGATGCACTTTCCGCACCGGATACATTCGGCATGATTGGGTGCGCGGACCACATCAACGTCCATCTGACAAACCCTTGAGCACTTGCCGCACGAGACACATTTGCATGCGTCAACCCGAATCCCCAGTAGGGACACCCTATTCATGAGCGCATAGAATGCGCCGAGCGGGCAAATCCATTTGCAGAAGGGGCGATAGAGCAAAACGCTCAGCACTACCACGGCAATGAGAACGACAAGTTTCCAAGTAAAGAGCTGTCCCAACGCAGATCGAATGCCGGCATTGGCAATGGCCAGCGGAATGGCGCCCTCGAGCACACCCTGCGGACAGATGTACTTACAAAAGAACGGGTCGCCCATGCCCACGTCGTTAACCACCAAGACGGGTAGCAGCACCACGGCAAACAGCAACACGACGTACTTGATGTACGTGAGCGGCTTGAGCTTTTTTGTCGAAAGCTTTTTGCCGGGAATCTTATGAAGCAGCTCCTGCAGCCAGCCAAACGGGCACAGAAAGCCGCATACAAAGCGTCCCAGCAGCACGCCGAGCAAAATGAGCGTACCGGTAACATAGTAAGAAAAGTTGAACTTGGATGAACCTACCACCGACTGGAACGACCCGATGGGGCACGCACCCGATGCCGCGGGGCACGAATAGCAATTAAGTCCAGGTACGCAGACTGTTTTTCCCGCGCCCTGATAGATGCCGCCTTTGGCAAAGTTTGGCAGGTGAATGTTGGTGACGAGCGTCGCCGCCGCCTGAATGAATCCGCGAAATCGAGCCAAAACATGCGACGCAGTGTTTTCTCTTTTATCCAATTCCGATACACTCCAAGCACAGCCTAATCGCTTTGGCCAGCACGGCATCTGCCTCGCCACGCATAACGCCAAAGCACACCATGGCAATTCCGACGATCAACAAAGCGACCTGTACCACGGGTTTTACCGCTTTGAACAACCTGACCACTCCTTTCGTTACGCGACCATTGGACCATATCGGCTATAAAATCCGTGTTAAGCGCGATTTGAAATGTGCAAGGAGACTGTTATGCGTATTTTGATCGTCGAGGACGAGCGGGCGCTGTGCGACGCAATCGCGCGCAGCTTGCGAAACTTGGCGTACAGCGTCGACTGCTGCCACGACGGGCAGGAGGCGCTCGACCTGCTGGGCGTCGAAGTCTTTGACCTCGTGGTACTCGACCTCAACCTTCCCCGTATCGACGGCATGACCGTGCTTAGGGAACTTAGGAAAACCGACTGCGAGACCAAAGTGCTGATTCTGTCCGCGCGTGGCGAAGTATCCGATAAAGTCGCCGGACTCGATGCCGGCGCCAACGATTACCTCACCAAGCCGTTTCATCTGGACGAACTTGCGGCAAGAATTCGCAGCCTTACCCTCAGACGCTTTACACAAAGCGACATAGTTTTAGTCTGCGGAAAGCTCCGCTTTGACACCAAGGCGCGCATCGCTTCCGTGGACAGAGAGGCTCTATCTCTTACACGCAAGGAAACGGGAATCTTGGAATACCTGATGCTTAATCAGGGGCGTCCGATAAGTCAAGAGGAGCTTATCGAGCACGTTTGGGATAGCAGCGTGAACAGCTTTAGCAACGCAACCCGCGTTCACATCTCGTCGCTCCGAAAAAAGTTGCGCAGCGCTTTGGGATACGACCCGATTCGCAATCGGATTGGAGAGGGCTACGTTATGGAGGATAGCGAATGAAAAGGCTTTCGCTGCAATGGCGCATAACGATCATGACGGCGCTGCTGACGTGTGCGGCGTGCGTGCTGACGAACTGCCTGGTCGGCTATACGGGCATGCGCTATATGGATGCCATCGGCAGTGACATCTCGGCCTTTAACGCTGCCGGCGCGGATTCGCCCCAGGTGTTCGACCCAACGAAAGCGACCCCCGATGACAAGGTCACGATCGTCGTAAACGACGCACAGGAATCTTTTGGCACGACAGCTTGGTACATCACGGCTGGAGTCACACTCCTTGGCGGCGTGCTGGCATACTTTGTGAGCGGCCGTGCACTCAAACCGCTACGGGCTTTTGCAGCCCAGGTTGAGCGCGTGCAGCCTGACAACCTAAGCGAAATCAGACTCAGTGAAGATGTGCCCACCGAGCTACAACGATGCAGCGCCTCTTTCAACGACATGATCGCCCGTCTTGGCGAAGGGTTCTCTGCACAGCGTCAGTTTACCGGCAACGCCGCACACGAGCTGCGCACCCCGCTCGCCCTTATGCAAGCACAGATTGAACTATTCATCTCCGAGCACTCCGGTTTGCAACCCGAAACAGCCGAGCTGCTCGGCCTGCTACAAGAACAAACCGAGCGCATGTCTCGAATGGCCAAGGTATTGCTCGAGATGAGTGAGCTCCGCAGCGTCCCTTGCGAGGACGATGTGGAACTTGGTCCTTTATCCGAAGAGGTCCTCACCGACCTTGCGCCACTTGCCGAAAATAAGGGCATAGCCCTCAATTGTGCTGGAGACGCTTTAGTAATCGGGAGCGACACGCTCCTCTATCGGCTGGTGTTTAACCTGGTCGAAAATGCCATCCGTTACAGCCGCACCGGCTCGACTGTCAACGTCTCCATCTGCGACAACGACAGCCATGTGTTCCTGCGAGTCGAGGACCAGGGCCCGGGAATACCCAAGCAGTACCGTGAGAGCATCTTCCAGCCGTTCTTTCGTCTAGACACATCCCGCAGCAGGGCATATGGCGGCGCAGGACTCGGACTAGCGCTCGTTTGGGAGATTACAGCGCTTCACGGTGGCACGGTAGAGGTCGAAACAAGTTCCGAGAACGGGACCGTGATGCTCGTGACCCTCTCAAAGGGGGCCACCACGTGATCCGACTGTCCAGGAATCCCACTCGACATTGTGAAACGCGTCCCAAAACTTGGACATGAGAAATGGGAGACAGTTCGCATCTATGCCGAGGACGAAGTCCTGGCGGGGATTCAGGATGCGCAGAGGAAGCTTACGGCAGAAAACCCCGACAGAGTCGTGACCGTCGGCGGCAACTGTATGGTGTCGCTTGCCCTCTTCGATTACCTGCACGGGAAATACGAGAACGTTGGAATCGTCTGGATCTATGCGCATCCGGATGTATCCACGCTGAATGATGGCTACCCCAACGCTCACGCCATGGTACTTGGCAGCCTTTTGGAACAGGGTGCACCGCAACTCGTTTCGCGGATGCGGCATCCGGTGTTTAAGCCGAGCGATCTCCTGCATGTCGGGCTACAGCAGCTCCACGACTATCAGGAGGTTTGCTTAAACAAGCATAGGTGTTGCGGTTTTAGCCGATGTCCTCATGGAGGAAAACGACATGCTGGGTCTGTCTGATTAAAGTCCAACAGTTTCCATGAGGCATCTAGCGCGGTAAAAGCTAAAGACACGGGAGGCCCCAAACTGTCAACCATCTTTACGGGTGCAAGGGAAACGGGCAAGACAGCCCCCCTCTCGCTCCTATCCGAAACGGCGCTTGAACACGGCTGGATTGCAGCGAATGTCTCCGCCATGCCCGGCATGCTCGAAGATATCATCGAGCACACAAAGGAGGCCGCAGGCCGTTACCTCTCGCAGCCCCATACACGCGTGAGCGGAGTTCAAGTTGGGCAGCGGGGCGGTTTAGCGCGCCAATATAATCAAATCGTGCACTTCCATAGCCTCTCGTCTACGTGGTGTACCGTCGTCTCCCCTTTTATCAGAGTTGGGCGATTTTCAGGCACCCGAGCTGAACTCAAATTGAACTCAACGATGCCTTATCGGTCGAGGGCGTCCTAGCGAGAATATACAGAGGCGCACATTTCGCAGGGAACCTCCCATTCGTTATCATATCGGGATGCTGTCAAGGCAGCGTCAATGCGTTCGACCTACACCTTCTCGCTTTTCGAGGCCTCGTCTGCAGGACCATCGGAATCGATACGGAATCGATCGGCATACCATTCATCCGAAGCAATCACCTTATGGAGCATCTGGAGATGCAGGTCGACATAGTGGCAGAACGCCTTGCCGCATTCCACGAGAGGCGCATTGTTTCTCTCGTTGGGCTCGGCTCCAAAATTAAACTCGACCTCATAGCCCTCCCCAGGCACACCCATGCTCGGCAGAATATCAATGGAGAAGTGGACGAATCCAGACGTCACCTTGTATACATCTTTTACCTTTGGATCGAACTTCTCGAGTAAGTCTTGAAGTCTTCCATCGGACATCTTCTCACCCGAGAAATCTTTCAGCTTGTTCACAGGCACACCTTGAAACACCTGCTTGAGAAAGTCATCCTGGTCTTCGGCGGCGAATAATGCGAATGTCCGCAGGCAGACTCCAACCTGTGCGCGGAGAAGCTGGGCGACGCAAACAAGATTCCTCGACTCGAGCATGGAGATGAATCCGTCTATCAGTCTCATCGCATACTCAGAGGAGGATGCCAGATATAGATCCCATTGGGTAAAGTCGCCGTTCATGAAGGGAATCACTGCATTGCGCTCGGCGACTCTCAAGGCACTCAGGCTTTGTTCTATTTTCTCAGCTTCTTGTTTGAACTGTTCGCTATCCAAAATGCCCCCAAATGCCGGCTTCTCAACAAATCAAAAAAGCAAGAGAGACAGAGATTAGGTTCCTGCTCCACTGAACCCGCGCTTCCAGTCGAGACGCTCCTCCTCGAAGATCTCCCCAGAGTCCCGTCTCTCGCGCCCCTCACGGAACTGTCCATATCAGTGTAGCCAATCCAAGCACAGCCCCACCGCACGGCCCAGTCGCTTCCGGTCCTGCGTGACCCCGTGAAGGCGGAAGGGCGTGGTTGTCGTCATCGCGTTCCTTTCTCCTCGTACCTTTTTGGGCATGCGTCACGGGCCCCCGCGCGGCGCTGAGAGCGAATCGGCGCAGGCTTGGGGCCAGTTGCGTAGAGGTTGAGGTTCGGGTTTCGCCGGCTTACGCAGCTTGGCGGGCAGAGCGCCCGGGCTCGCTGCGCCTAGGGCGCGGCGGGATCCGCGACGCCGGAGGTGTCGATCTCGCCCAGATTGGCGAGCTGGCTGATGAACGGGATACTCTCGTGTTCGTCCACCTCGACGCCGCCGAGCACGATGGTGCTGTCGCGCGTGTCGATGTGGGTTGTGAACACGGCCGGGTCGAAGCCCGAAGCGATAAAGCCAATGCCCGCGAGGACAACACCCGCGGCAACGAGCCCGCCCGCCACGGCGAGGTAGATCTTCTTCGCGCTGGTCATGGTACTCACTCCTTTCTACGCTGCGAGGTGCGCGGCAGCGCCGCCTTTCTCGCCCCTGTTCTTCCAGAAGGGCGAGGCGGCCTTCCTCGCCCAGAGCGCCGAGAGGCGCGCAATTTGTTTTGAGGCGGCCCAAGCGCCAGCACCAACGAAGAGAGCCACGCCGACGAGGCCGAGCCCCACGCCCGCCGAGGCGAGGGCGTACGGGAAGTGGCCGATGGTGACGCCGCTTACGGCAAGCAGGAGCCCAACTATGCCCGCGCCCCCGAGTGCCGCCGCGACGATCCACACGCAGAGCGCCAGCACCCAGATGCAGATATAGACCGTGACGGCCACGGCGGCGAAGGCGGCGAGCAGCGGCACCCACACCGGGGAGCCCACGATGGCCAGCACCCACAGCAGCGCGGTGCTGCGCCGGCGCGTCCTCGCGATTGCGCGCGGCACGGCGGGCAGGTCGTCGAGCGTGGCCTCCGCCACCTCGCCGGGCGTGCCCATGGCGGCCACGGCCTCCTCCTCGCTCATACCGTCCTCCATGCGGTCGGCGATGGCCTCCGCGTAGAAAGCCTTGGTCTCCTCCACCTGCTCGGCCGGAAGGCAGGAGAGCAGCTCGCCCAGCCGGCCCAGGAACTCATCGCGCGTCATGGTGCGCCTCCTCAACGTATGCGTAAATCTCCCGTACGGACGGCCACTCGGCCAGGAACTCCTCGATGCGCGCTCGCCCGTCGTCCGTGATGCGGTAGTACCGGCGCAGCCGCCCGTTGTGCTCGGCGGAGCGCGCCGTGATGCATCCGGCCTTCTCCAGGCGCTTGAGCAGCGGGTAGAGCGTCGACTCCGTGAGCCCCATGCTCGCCGGTACGTCCTTCACAATCTGGTAGCCGTAGGACTCCTCGCCGGAGACGGCCGCGAGCACGCAGGCCTCCAGGAAGCCGCGCTTCATCTGTGCCTCCATCCGCACACCTCCTCTCGTCATATACTATGCTATACACACTATACGATGCAAGGTATTAGACGTCAACTCTCATCGCGAAGATTCTCCGGCCCCTGCGCGCTGCGAACGTGATATCGCGGGGCGGTTGGCATTATGCATGAAACGTCAAGTAACGCTCTTTTGATCCACTTCCACTCGGCCCCATATGCCCTGTACAACACCCCCCTTCAACCTTGGGTTCAAGGGAGCCGCTAGGCTGGGCGTGCCGGACGGTAAGGTCCTGGACGCGATGGTGGACTTCTCCGATGCCATAGGGGTCATGGGTCTACGCCGATGGAGGCCCACGCACGCGGCAGGGCTCGCCCGTCACCGCTGGTCGCCGGACGGTCCCCACGCCCCGCTCGCCAACGCGCAGGCGACAGCAGCAGTCCAGCGCTAGCTGGAGACGCCGGAATGCCCAGAAGATGCGTTTCCCATCACTGCGACAGAGCTTTTTGCAGGGGTGGCAATTTTTCCTAATATCGAGGTCAGCTTGGCTTCGGTAGCCACCTTGAGAGCATCGCCAATAGACTCTTCCTTTATGCGTTCGACATAATCGTAGGCAATGCCCAACAATTCCAGTCCCGAGCAACAGGAGTACAATTGTCGCTATAGTTGCCAGCTGTTGGGAGATGGAAGATGGACTGCGATGGCTACCCGCGCATTCCCATGCCGTTGATGTGCACTGCCTTTGTGCCGGGCCAGATTGACGCTGCGGTTGCAGGCATTTCCGACCCCGATTCACGCACCATCGCCACGGCAGAAGCGCTGTACTTTCGCGGACAGGCCACGCTCGCCGCCGAGACAGCACGCCCCTATCTTGACGCCACCGACCCCGCACTGCGCTATTCCGCATGCTTTATCTGCGGATATGCCAGTCTGTCGCTCAACCGTATCGCCGATGCCCGCCGTTGCCTTGCGGGCATCCTCGATACGCCACCTGACGAGGAATCGCCTGCCGTCCACGCCATGCATATCCTGTTCGCCTCCGCCGCGAGCGTCCTGCTGCACTTGCCTTCCCCGTATTCCGCCGAAGAGTTTTATCCGCTTGCGGCGCATCTGCCCGAAGGTCTGCGCTTGTTCGCCAGCTACGTGATGGCGCATGCCCTGTACCTGCGCGGCGAATATGGCCGCAGTCTCGGCATGGCAGAAAACGCCCTGATCATGAAACAGGGAAGCTATCCCATCTCGGAGCTATTCCTGCACTTGTCGGCTTCTATGGCATGCATGAGCCTCAAGGACATCGACGCCGCAAAAACGCACTTCGGAGCCGCTTGGAACATTGCGTGCCTCGACGGCCTTATCGAGCTCATTGGCGAGCACCACGGCCTTTTACAGGGGCTCATCGAGGCGTGCCTAAAAACGCAATACCCTGACGACTTCGCGCGCATCATCGAGATCACGTACCGCTTCAGCTACGGCTGGCGGCGCATCCACAACCCCGATTCGGGCGAGGACGTGGCCGACGATCTAACGACCACGGAATTCACCATGGCCATGCTCGCCTGCCGCGGATGGACCAACGCCGAAATCGCACGCCATATGGGAGTATCGCCGGGCACCGTTAAAAACCGCCTATCCGGCGTATACGCAAAGCTTGGCATCGGCACACGCGCCGAGCTGGTCGCCCACATGTTGCGCTAGCGGCCAGACTGTCCGTCGTATCGAAAGCGCTCCAGGGGTCTGACGCTTTCGCGCGCTCAAATTGGACATTTTGGTCATCGAACGGCACTACCGCCACGAGGCGCCTTCTCGCAAAATTGGATTATTTCCACCGATACCTGCGGGATGGGAGCCCAAGATGCTTGATCGCCGTTCGTTACTTGTTGCTGGAGCGTCCTCGCTAGCGAGCATTATGTTGCCTCGCGTGCCGGGAAGCGCAAACGCCTTCATATTGCCGTTCGCGCCCACCGCGGCCTATGCCGACGAAGAGGACCCCTTCAAGGTGCTCGTTCTCTCGCGCACAATGTTTGGTGTGGTCGTGGTCGACGTCGCCAACAAGAATATGCCCATCGCGGGTGTCCAGGTCACGCTCACGTCGCGCTATGCTACAGGCAAGCGGCTCACCGCCACGACCGATGACGAAGGCACGGCCATCTTTGAGGTCGCGCCTCTTTCGGAAGGCTACGTAGACGAGGCAACGCTTCTCGACGCGTACGACTTTAACGGCGGTATCTCCATTAGCATGGCGGGCTACCGTGATGTCGAGATTCCCCTTGCGCGTATCCAGGGCGGCACCGCCATTACCGCACCCACACGTCCGCTTTCCGACGGCGAGCCGTACTTTCGACAGCTCACATTCGACGAATGGGACATCCAGTACGCCGACGCCACGTTTATGGCAATGCCAGCGGACGAAGCAGCAAACGACCAGCCCAACACGCACGCCTTTACCGTGCAGGCCCATCTGCCGCAGGGCGGGCAGGCAACGCTGTGCATCAACAAGGTAATGCCCGCCACGGGTAGCTCGCCCGAAACCGTCACGCAAATTGGCCAAGTCAAGGCCAGTGCATCGGGTTCGGATAATCTGGCGACGTTCACACTCGAAGACAAGTTCCTCGATGCAGCTTCGGGCCTTCTGGAGGAAGGATGCAAGCTGCGCTTTGTGCTCGACTACCAGGGCAAAACCTACACGCTCTCATCCCCCATGGCCGTTGCCACCGCACCGGCCTCAAAGGCAGAATCGGGCTCAACGACCATCATCCCCACCACCATGGATCAAGAGATCACTCCGTTTGATTTCCCCGCGGCGTTCCCCGGCATCGGCGGCAACAAGTTCGTCTGCTGGATGCCCACGTTTCCGATTCTCTTCGATTTCTCGTTTGCCGGGTACGTACTGTTTGGCGGCGGATACAAACCGGCCAGCTACATGAACGATTCGGGCAATCCGGATCCGGAATACTGGAAGAAGTCGCCGCGCGAGTCGGGCGCCAAGCAGGCAAACCGCTACCTCGACGAGATGGAGGGGAAGTGGAATCAGTACAAAAGCATGAGTGCCGGTTCGGGCACCGATCCAAGGAACACTAAGCTCCTTCGCCACCATTGCACGCTGCTGTTTACGATGGATATCGCCACACAGGTGTACGGATCGCTCGCCTACGACTGGGTTGGCAAAACTTGGGGCAACAACAACGATCCGGCGTTTGGCAATATTAAGGCTCTCTTCCAAGTAAAAACCGACCTCAACTGGACCGAGCAGTTCACCTTGGGCCCGGTGCCGTTTTTCCTAAACGTCAACCCTTGGGTGCTGGCGAAGCTGGCGCTCGCCGTGGGTGCCCACACGCACGGCAGCGGCGCGGCGTTTTTTAAAAACATTTCGCTTGACTATTCAAACACATCGGGCTCGTTCACCATCCAGATTGGGCTTGCCGTTACCTTTGGAGCCGGCGTTGCGGGCGTCGCCTCGTCTGCCGTGCGCGGCGCCGCATCCCTCACGCTGTTCATTGGGTACGAGAAGGCAGATGGACACCAGCTTCCGCGACTGCGCGTAGGTGCAGACGTCGATGTCGATGTGATACTCCAGTTCGTAATGTTCAAGTGGACCACCAAGGCTTGGTCGGGGTCGTGGCCCACACTCCTCGATTCGTGGAATATGTCGGTGAACAATGCCAACCAGTATGTGCTCCAGCGCTCTGAGCTCGCGTTGGGTGGAGATACGCCTTACACGCTGGATGCCTGCTTTGGCGCGACCAGCAATGCCGAGGCAGGTGATGTGCCGCAGTTTATCGCGTCGGCCACCATCGTCACCAATGCCGAGCTGCTCGCATGCGCCGAAGTTGTAGCCACCCCCGTAAACGTCGTACCAATCGTACGCGATTGGGATCAAGCGGTCACACGCATTGAGCTCGAGGCGGATGCAGAGAGCGACGACACGGGACAGGTCGAACATTTCGTCCATGCCCTGATGGAGGATGACGAAAATGCCGCAACGATGTATGCGTACACCTATATCGGACAGGCGAAGGACGCCGTTGCGGACCCCAACGCCAATTCTGCTGGTGTATCGGAGGACGAGCGTGGCGGCATCAAGCCCTCGAGCGACAACGTGCTGTTTCCTGGCGTGCTCAGCGAAGCTCACATGAAGCTGGCAATGATTGCCGGCGTAGAATGCCTGTTCCGTATCGCCTCGGTGCGCTACGGCGACAATGGCCGCTCGCGCCTAGTGGTGCACACAAAGGCAAACGGCACGTGGTCTGCCCCCATGCCCGTGGACTTCCCCCTGGGCTTTGGCGAGGGCGACGTGGAGCGCGACGACATATACGATTACGACTTCGACGTAGTGGAATATACGGACGGAAGAGGAAACCAGGACGCCTACGTGTTGCTGGTCTCGGGCGAGCGCCGCGACGGCGACAACACCCCTTTCGATGCGGCAAGCACAGCCGGCATACTGTCCGTTGTGCGCCTGCGCATAAGCAACGGCGGAGTTCGCGTGGTGTCGCATACGTCATGGCGCAGCATTTCGCGCGGCCGCCTGCAAGAGGATGGCTACCATTGCCTGCAGTGCCCGCGTATCACAGTGGGCAAGACGCTGGTCGACGGGCGCCTGTCGGGTGCCTACCTCCACCGCCGCGGAACCACCGCAGAAAAGGCGCTCGGCAGCGAGGCTGAGGTTGCGCTGGAGTGCTTTACCCTGTGGTCGGACGTTTCGGGCGACAGCCTGACGTTCCGCCAAGTTCTCCGCTTTCCGCAAGCACCGTCGAGTATCGAGCTGGGCGAGCCCGAGAATATCAACGGCAAAATGGTGACACCCGTTGCGTACGAGACCGCAAACGGTTGCGGCTGCGCATCGTACGCCGTGATCGGCCAGTCCATTGCGGGCTGGGGCGTTATGCCACCAGACGCCAAGGTACCCCGTACGGTGCCGTGGCCACAACATTCGGGCTTTTTGGCAACCGTCAACGAGCAACTGCAGCATATTACTTGGACGCGAGGCGCATCGGCCTTTACAACGCAGCCCGTGGGTGCCGCAGGCTGTGGCCCGGCATCGTTTAGCGTAAGCAACAACGGCCGGTGCGTGCTGCACGTAGAGAACACCGATGGCAAGGTGGGACAAACCTACGACGAAGAAGGCAACCCGGTAGCAGTGATGGGTAAGCACTTCCGCATCTTCGCCAGCACCTTGGCAGGCGATCTGTTCACGGAGCCGTTCGTGATGTGCGAGCTGGACCATCCCGTCGATCAGATAACGACATTTTTGACGTCGGGAGGCATGCTCTCCGCGCTCGCCACGCACATTGTGAGCGCGGAGAAGAGCGAGGCAGAGCTGCACGGCATCGAAGTGCCCTTGGTGGCGTGCGCCACTCCGACGGGTGCGGTCGCTACCTCGGGCGCGGTGGTGCCCGGAGCAGCAGGCGAATCCTTCATGGTCACGGTGCGAAACGACGGCAACACCTTGCTGACCGCCGGCACGATCGATCTGTACCGAGAGGGCTCCAGCCAGCCGTTCTCCAGCGCATCCATCGGGTTCGGAGCGAACGCACGCATGGCTTCGATCTACGATCCAGAACTTGCCGAGGGCGCTTCGGTCAACGATATGGCACGCGTGAAATACGCGCTCGAGACGCTGGGCGCGCGTTTTGCAACGCACCCGCTGGTAGCCGACAACGGCAACGCCGTGCTGGCACCGGGTTGCACGGCACAGTTCCGCATGAGCTTCATTATCCCCGAGAGTTGGAGCGACGAAGTGGGCAAACGCGTAACGCTGTATGCGAAGGCGCGTAATCTGGTGGCGCTCGATCCCGTAACGCTCGAGGAAATTCGACCGGGCGCAAACTCGGCGTTGGGTGCCGTACTGCACGAGCTTCATGTGCCCGACACGGCATGCGAGCGCTCGGAAGTTCAGATCGGCGTATGCGACAGCGCGGATACGACAGGACTTCACGACGCCCCGATGACAGCAGACGGCGATGGTGGCTCGAGTGGCGGCGGTACTGACGAGGGCGGCGGCGCGGGCGGAAGCAGCTCCGGCAGTGGCAAGGACCACGGCAATAACAAGCGCTCCGGAAAAGCGGGCGCGCTTGCGGGCACGGGCGATGTCAACGCTCCCCTTACGGCAGCCGCTGCAGCACTCGCCGCGGCTGGCGCCGGCCTCATCGCCTACAGCGCCCGCCGCACGGGGCTCGAAAAAGATACCGCCAATGAGGGCAGTTCGGATAGGCCTCGCTAGCTTCTAGTTACTTTTGTGAGAGACGCCAACTCGGCTCATCGAACATCAAAATGGGCTGGCCCCGATAACTCGGAGCCAGCCCTGAGTCGCCTGACGTGAGAATCGCGGCGTTATTTGAGCTTCAGTGCCTCCATCATGGGCACGGCGGCATCCCAGTCGATCTTCCAGCCAATCGACACGCGGACGGTTTCACCCGTTGCGGGAGCCGTCGCAAACAGTGTATGGCCGTTGTCGGGACCGGTAAAGCGCAGCCACGTTATGCCGTTGTACTCGACCTGGTCGGTTGTTGTCTCCTTGCCTTCGTAGACCTGCTCTAGGCTTGCAACCTCTTCCTCCGGCGAGCGCGGGAAGATGCTGATGTTCAGGCGTCCTCCAGTCTCGTCGTGGAAGAAGTTTGCCTTTTCGTGCTCTTCGTTGGACGAATCCAGCGTGTATCCATCGGCGGCCTCGATACTGTACGATGCGCAATCGATGCCGGTTATACTGGCCGCGTCACCAGAATCGGCCACGCCGCCGGCCGCCTTGAACTCCTTGGTCTCGCATCCCGTGGTGTCAAAGTGCATGGCCTCATGATTCTTGGCGGGAGCGTAAGCGTCTACGAACTCGACAGTGATGGGCCCGTAGTACGCCGTCTTGGGCGCCCAGAAATACACGTACTCAACGGTCTCGCCCGGGCCGATATCTGGCCTCTTGGAAAGATCGATGCCCTCGTGAAGCTCATCGGGAGCCTCGCTTGCAACGTAGTCGAGCACGGCCGCCTTGCCGGAAGTAAACAACGGGTCGCCTGCCTCAAGATCGCCCTGGGCAGCATGCACGTTAAAGGAACTGAACGTCCTGTTCTTTGTGTTGTTGTTGGTAATCTTGATGTGCAGGTAAAAGCCATCCTGCTTCTTGGCATCACCGCGATAGAACGTACCGTGGGCTGTCGACTCATAGGTAATGCCTGCCACCTCGACCGTCTGCGACTCATAGGCCTTGGGCTTCTCGGTCTTCTCCTGCACGGGCGCGCTCCCGCCCGAGCCACTCGGCGCATTACCGCCGCAGCCGGCAAGCGTACACGCCAGCACAGCCGAAAGCGTCACGGTGGGAATTCCTAACAGCAGCTTCTTCGTCATGGGCTTCATCATCCTCACCGCTCCTTTCGGCTTGTAGCTCATCCGTTGCCCAAGGCCTTCGTCGTCCCGTGGCATCGGCTTCCACTATGAGCGTATGACGAAACACGGCGCCGGCAAAGTGACCCGTGGCCCAAATAACGACCCGACAGCGTTCCTTATGGGCCAAAGGGACTCGCACACGCACGCCCGTGGCCCATAAAACGAGACGCTTGTCCCAATGTTCGATTCGATCCAACAATCCGCACGACACGTTTTCGACAACGTATCCAACCGCAAACGCAGCAAGACGCATTCGGCCGCCTTCAAACTTACTCGGACAGAACCGAGTCGGTTTTGTCCGAGTAAACGCTGTTCCACCAAATTCCGAACGATTGTTCGATGGATTTCGTGTTGGTTGGAATCGCCTATGGGCTGGGCTATGCTACCTTGACTATCTATATGACTAAAACGCAGCAAAGGAGCACCGAGAGAGCGAGTATGGCAAAAAACACCGCAAACTATGGTAACGACAGTATCCGCCAGCTCAAGGACGAGGAGCGCGTACGCCTGCGCCCCGCCGTCATCTTTGGCTCGGACGGGCTCGACGGCTGCGCGCATGCCGCCTTCGAGATCCTGTCCAACGCCGTTGACGAGGCGCGCCAGGGCTACGGCAAGCTCATCACCCTTACCGCCTTTCGCGATGGCTCCATTCAGGTAGAGGACAACGGCCGCGGCTGCCCGCTCGACTGGAACCCCTCCGAGAAGCGCTTTAATTGGGAACTCGTTTTTTGCGAGCTCTACGCCGGTGGCAAATACAATAACAACCAGGGCGGCGACTACGACTTCTCGCTCGGTACCAACGGCCTGGGCTCGTGCGCGACCCAGTACGCATCCGAGTACATGGACGTCACGGTTTGGCGTGACGGCAACAAGTACTCCTTACACTTTAAGAAGGGCAAGGTTGTCGGCGCCAAGAAGAAGGCACTCGAAATTGAGCCCAGCGACGAGGACCGCACCGGCACCACCATCAAGTGGCGCCCCGATCTTGAGGTCTTTACCTCGATTAGTATTCCCCACGATTGGTATCGCGAGACCATGCGCCGTCAGGCCGTGGTCAACGCCAACGTGACCTTCCGCCTGCGCATTGAGGGCGACGATGGCGAGTTTTCCGAAGAGGACTTTTGCTATCCCAAGGGCATCGAGGACTACGTGCTCGAGAAGGTCGGTACCGACTACCTTACCGAGCCCTTCTTTATCGAGGCCGACCGTCGCGGTCGCGATCGCGAGGACCTGCCCGATTACAACGTAAAAATCACCGCATGCATGTGCTTCTCGCGCACCTTCATGATGCAGGAGTACTACCACAACTCATCGTGGCTCGAGAACGGCGGCTCACCCGAGAAGGCGGCCCGTAGCGCTCTGACCAGCGCCATCGATGCCTACATCAAGCAACAGGGCAAATACAACAAAAACGAGAGCGGCATTAAGTGGCAGGACGTCCAGGACTGTCTGGTGCTGGTGACCAACTGCTTCTCCACCCAGACGTCCTACGAGAACCAGACCAAAAAGGCCATCAATAACCGCTTTATCCAGCAGGCCATGACGGCATTCTTTAAGGAGCGTCTCTCGACCTACTTGATCGAGAACAAGGACGCCGCCAACAAGATCATGGAGCAGGTGCTCATCAACAAGCGCTCGCGCGAGAATGCCGAGAAGACGCGCCAGAGCATCAAGACCAACTTGCAGCAGAAGACCGACATGGCCAACCGCGTGCAGAAGTTCATCGACTGCCGCTCCAAGGACAAGAGCCGCCGCGAGATCTACATCGTAGAGGGCGACTCGGCAGCAGGCGCCATTCGCACCTCGCGCGATGCCGAGTTCCAGGGCGTTATGCCCGTTCGCGGCAAGATCCTCAACTGCCTGAAGGAAGACTATCCGCGCATCTTTAAGTCCGACATCATCATGGACCTCATGCGCGTGCTGGGCTGCGGCGTGGAGATCAAGGACAAGCGCATCAAGAACCTCAGCGCCTTTGACCTGGACAACCTCAACTGGAACAAGGTCATCATCTGTACGGACGCCGACGTCGACGGTTATCACATCCGCACGCTCGTGCTCACCATGCTCTACCGCCTGGTGCCCACGCTTATCGACGAAGGCTACGTGTATATCGCCGAGTCGCCGCTCTACGAGATCAACTGCAAAGAAAAGACCTACTTTGCCTACACCGAGCTCGAGAAGAACGGCATCCTTAAGGAGATCGGTGACCAGAAGTGTTCCATCAACCGCTCCAAGGGTCTTGGTGAGAACGATCCGGACATGATGTGGCTCACCACCATGAACCCCGAGACGCGCCGTCTGATCAAGGTGGAGCCCGAGGACGTCACCAAGATGGAAACCATGTTCAACCTGTTGCTGGGCAACGACGAGGCAGGCCGCAAGCGCCATATCTCCGAGCACGGCAAGGAATACCTCGACCAGCTGGACCTGCAGTAGCAGCAAATCGATAACGACGGCCCATAAGAAGTTCAAGAGGATATCGTGGCAAAGAAGAAGACGAAGAACCAGCCCAAGAAAAAGCAGGTCAATGCCGAGAACGTCATCGGCCTGCACTCCGAGGTCACCGACCAGCCGATCACGCAGACGCTCGAGGTCAACTACATGCCCTACGCTATGAGCGTCAACGTCTCGCGTGCATTCCCCGAGATCGACGGCTTTAAGCCCTCGCATCGCAAGCTGCTCTACACCATGTACAAGATGGGTCTGCTCAAGGGCGAACGCCAGAAGAGCGCCAACATCGTGGGCCAGACCATGAAGCTCAACCCACACGGCGACGCCGCAATCTACGAGACGATGGTGCGCCTTGCGACGGGCAACGAGGCGCTGCTCGCCCCCTTTGTGGAGTCGAAGGGCAACTTTGGCAAGTACTATTCGGGCGACCTGAGCTACGCCGCCTCACGTTATACCGAGGCCAAGCTCTCCCCCATCAGCGCCGAGATCTTCAAGGACATCGACAAGGACCCGGTCGACTTCGTCGACAGCTACGACGGCGCCATGAAGGAGCCGCGCCTGCTGCCCACCACGTTCCCCAACATCCTCGTCTCGGCCAACAAGGGCATCGGCGTCGCCATGGCTTCTGACATCTGCGGTTTCAACCTCAACGAGGTCTGCACCGCCACAATGCACTACCTCAAGGATCCAGACTGCGACCTGCTCGAGTACATGCCCATGCCCGACTTCTCGACCGGCGGCGAGATTATCTACCGCCGCGAGGAGATGGAAAAGATCGTCGAGACCGGCCTTGGCAGCTTCCAGATCCGCTCCCGCTGGCGCTGGATTCCCGAAGAGCGCATCATCGAGGTCTACGAGATCCCCTACACCACCAAGACCGATGTCATCATCGAGCGCATCGTCAAGCTCTCCAAAGAGGGCAAGGTCAAGGAAATCGCTGACATCCGCGATGAGACCGACCTCTCGGGCCTGCGCATCGCCATCGACCTTAAGCGCGGTGTCGACCCCGACAGGCTCATGGCCAAGCTCTATCGCTCGACCACGCTGCAGGATTCGTTCTCGTGCAACTTCAACGTGCTCGTCGACGGCTATCCCCGTGTTATGGGCGTGCGCCAGATTCTGCACGAGTGGGTCAAATGGCGTATTGAGTCCACGCGCCGCCGCATTAACTTTGACCTGGGCAAAAAGTCCGAGCGCCTGCACCTGCTGCACGGCCTTGAGGCAATTCTGCTCGACATCGACAAGGCCATCGCCATCATCCGCGGCACCAAGCTCGAAGCCGAGGTCGTGCCCAATCTTATGAAGGGTTTCGACATCGACGAGACCCAGGCCGAGTTTGTTGCCGAGCTCAAGCTCCGCAACATCAACGAGGAGTACATCCTCAACCGCACCAAGGACATCGCTAAGCTCGAGGGCGAGATTGCCGAGCTTGAGGAGATCCTCTCCAGCGAGGAGAACATCAAGAAGGTCATCAGCGACGAGCTGGCCGCGGTCAACAAGAAGTACGTGATGCCACGCCGCACGGGCAGGATCGAGCCCCACGAGGTCATCGAGGTAAGCTTGGAGCCCGAGGTCGAGGAGTACCCGGTCACCATCATGCTCTCACGCGATGGCTACCTTAAGAAGATGACCGACCGCGTGCTCAAGAAGGCCGCCACGCTCAAGTACAAAGACGGCGATAAGCCCTTTATCGAGTTCCCGTCCTCCAACACCCACGAGCTGCTGGTCTTTACCAACAAGAGCCAGGTGTACAAGTGCAAGGTTGCGGCGTTTGAGGACACCAAGTCGGCACAGCTGGGCTCGTACCTGCCCACCGACCTCGAGATGGAACCCGACGAGAGCGTCATCTGGGTTATCGACCCCGAGGACTACAAGGCCGACGTGCTGTTCGTCTTTGAGAACGGCCGCGCGGTGCGCGTCGCACTTGCCGGATACGTTACCAAGACCAACCGCAAGCGCCTCAAGAACGCCATCTACGGCGGCAGCAAGCTGCTATATGCCCAGGTGCTCAAGGAGGACCGCGACATCGCGCTGGTCTCGAGCGACTATCGCCTGATGAACTTCAACACGTCGCTGCTCAAAACCAAGACGACCACCAACACGCAGGGCGTCCAGGCCTTTACGGCCAAGAAGGGCCGCTCGGTCACCACCGTCGGCACGACCGAGGAGATTCTTGGCGCCGGCGTCTCGGCCGAAAAGTTCACCGCGCAGAGCCTGCCCTCCGCCGGTGCCCTCATGAAAGAAAACGACATGCCGAGTCTGTTTGACTAGGCGACGGCAGCCAAACCGTCATGGTTTTACAAAGCAGCGGGGCCCGGAGCGCAGTAACATCGCGCCCCGGGCCCCGCTCGTTGCAACGTAGTCGGAATAATAGGAATCCCCGTTTTTACTCCTGCAATCCCACGACTCAAGACGTGTTAAGCCGTTAGCAAAACTTGCAAAAATTAGCAAAAGTTGCAAAGGAGCTACCATGGAGTACAGCAAGAACCCCTTTACCCCAACATTTGGAAGCGTTCCTCCCTTTCTAGCGGGTCGCGAGCATATTCTGCGTGACATCAACCGTGGCTTTATCAACGGCCCGGGAGATCCAAACCTGTCGACTATTTTTACGGGCGCAAGGGGAACGGGCAAGACGGCGCTTCTCTCGCTCCTTTCAGAAACGGCGCTTGAACACGGCTGGATCGCAGCAAATGTCTCCGCCATGCCAGGCATGCTCGAAGATATTATCGAGCGAACCGAAGAGGCGGCAGATAGCTACCTCTCACAGCCTCACGTGCGCATAAACGGCGTTCAAACTGGTCCAGTGGGCCTCGATTGGACATATGCTCAAAAGGCCCAGGGCAACTGGCGCACACGCATGAATGGCATCTTTAAACAACTCGAAAAACATGACATCGGACTTCTCATCACCATCGATGAAGTCACCGTCGATCTCGAAGAAATGCTTCAATTTGCCTCTGTTTACCAGCACTTTGTACGCGAAGGTAAAAAAGTAGCCCTACTCATGGCAGGACTGCCCTACAAAGTATCGGCGTTGCTGCGTAACGATTCCGTCTCGTTCCTCAGGCGCTCCCAGTATCATCAGCTGGGACGAATCACTGATGTTGAGATTGCAAATGCATTTCGTAAAACCATTGAAGCAGGAGGACGCTCAATCACACCAGAAGCACTCGAGGATGCCGTGAAGGCCGTCGACGGATTCCCATATATGATGCAGCTCGTCGGATATCGCACATGGGATGTTTCGGAAAACTCGCTCAAAATCAGCGCACCTGATGTACAGCAGGGTTCTCTGCTTGCCCGTATGGAGCTGCGCGATCGAATTCTCGAAACGACCTATCGGGAGCTTTCCGATAAAGACATTGAGTTTTTGCTCGCGATGCTGCCCGATTCTGGCCCCAGCAGGGTCTCGGAGATAGCCAAACGCATGGGCGTCGCCAGCAACTACACAAGCCAATACAAACGCCGCCTCCTGGAGGACGGCGTCATTGGAGAGCGCGGGCGTGGTCTCGTTGGCTTTGACATTCCCGCGTTCAGGGAATTCTTGAACGAGAAGGCGTTTTAGCACGCCGGAATTGTCCGCGGAAGCATCAACGCATGGCAATCAGCATTCCTCTTGGTAAGGATAGCAAGCATTTTCCACCAACACCGATTGCCATGCGTTCTTCTTGTCCTTAGGCGAGCTTGCGAGCGAGCTCTCGCACCTCTTCCAACTTGGGCGAGGAGGCCATGCTGTCGCGCTCGGTCATGCCGCTAATGGTGACAATGCCCTGGTCCTCCCACTTGCAGTACGCGCATGTGGCCCTATACATAGCAATCGCCGCATCATAGACGCCCTCGCTGTGGCTATCGAGCAAAAGGGCCGTCTTGGTGAACGGGAAGCCTGTAGCACCGAAGGCGTACAGGCGGTCGATGGCGGCCTTCTCCTGCGCAGTGATATCAAACCAGTAGATAGGCGAAGCGAAGACAACCATATCGGCGCCTTTCAGCGACTCGATTACGTCGGCCATGTCATCCTTCTGCACGCAAGTGCCCTCATGGGCGAAGCAATACTGACACCCCAGGCAACCAGCGATTTTCTTGCTGGCAACACGGACGACCTCGACCGTATTGCCGCCCTCACGCGCGGTCTCGGCAAACGCCTCGACCATGGTGTCGGTATTGGCGCCCTTGCGCGGGCTACCACTCAATACAACAATATTCATAGGATTCCCTCTCCTTTATGCTGCAGGCGCGCAGCATGTTGACTTGTAACCAAAACGAATGGAGTTAATCAGTCGCTTCGTTTCAGCTACTCCCACTCTTTAGAAGAATCGTTGCTGGAGACTTGGCATTAAATCAAGGCGCGCCTTATTTCAGGTATTCCTCAAAGAATGCCTTCAGCTTTTCAAACGGAATGATATCCATCTGATCGTAGAGGTCGGTATGGCTGGCACCGGGAATAATGAGCAATTCCTTGTTGTCCCCAGTCAGCTTGCCGTACGCGGTTTCGCTGAAATAGCGGGAGTGCGCCTTCTCGCCATGCACCAGCAACACAGCAGAGCGGATTTCGCTGCTGTATTGCAAAATCGGCATATTCAAAAACGACAGCGAGGACGTCACATTCCAGCCACCGTTGGAGTTCAGGCTGCGGGGATGGTAACCACGCGGAGTCTTGTAGTAGGCGAAATAGTCCTTCACGAACTGCGGCGCGTCCTCCGGCAGCGGATCGACCACGCCGCCCGCCAGCGCATAGCTGTCGTTTTTATAGTCCTCGGTGCGCTGCGCGTTCAGCGCTTTCCGCTTTTCGAAGCGCGCCTGTTCGGAATCCTCAGCGTCAAAATAGCCGTTGGCGGTCACACGGGTCATGTCGTACATCGTCATAGCAGCAGTAGCTTTGATACGAGTGTCGATGGATACAGCATTGACTGCCATGCCGCCCCAACCGCAGATACCGATGATGCCGATACGCTCCGGGTCAACGCTTTCTTGCACAGAGAGGAAATCCACCGCCGCGCAGAAGTCCTCGGTGTTGATGTCCGGAGATGCTACATAGCGGGGCGTACCGCCGCTCTCGCCGGTATAGGACGGGTCAAAGGCAATTGCGAAAAAGCCCAGCTCCGCCATTTTCTGCGCGTACAGACCGGAGGACTGCTCCTTCACCGCGCCAAACGGGCCGCTGACGGCGATGGCGGGCAGCTTGCCTTCCGCGTTCTTAGGCACGTATACGTCGGCCGCCAGCGTGATGCCATATCGGTTCTGGAAGGTCGCCTTGCTGTGCTCAACCTTGTCGCTTTTGGGGAACACCTTGTCCCATTCCTGCGTCAGATTCAACTGTTCCATGCCTAAGCTTCCTTGTCAGTCGCTCTAGGGTATTGCTCGTCGTCCACGGGCTCCAACCACTCGTTGGAGGTCTCCTCGCCCGGAACCTCTACCGCGAGATGGGAGAACCAGCTGTCGGGCGCCGCACCGTGCCAGTGCTTTACGCCCGCGGGAATATTTACTACATCGCCAGGGCACAGCTCTTGTGCCGGTTTGCCCCATTCCTGGTAAAACCCTCGACCAGCCACGCAGACAAGGATCTGTCCGCCACCGCTTTTGGCGTGATGGGTGTGCCAGTTGTTGCGGCAGCCGGGCTCAAACGTAACGTTGTAAATGCCGACCTGCTCGGTGGAAAGGGGCGCGAGGTAGCTTTGCCCGATAAAGTACTTCGCAAATGCGTCGTTGGGGGCACCGATGGGAAAGGCCATCTCGTTTTGATGCTTGGTTCTTGCATCGGCGGCATTGTCATCCGCCCAGACCTCCTTCGCCATGCGGAAGGCCGCCCATGCCTTGGGCCAGCCCGCGTAAAACGCCGCGTGCGTAAGGATTTCCGCTATCTCAGCCCTGGTCACGCCATTGTTCTTTGCGGACATCAGATGGTATTGGAACGAAGAATCCGTCAGCCCCTGTGCCATCAGGGCCACCACCGTCACCACGCTTCGGTCTCGAAGTGAGAGCTCGTCCTCCCGGCTCCATACCTCGCCAAACAGCACGTCATCGTTGAGCTGAGCGAATTTGGGGGCAAAGTCCCCCAGGGCATCTCTGCCTGCCGTCTGTTTAATTGCCATGATCGATTTCCTCCTGTCGATGGTTTTGAGTACAAGCTGCTTTCGCGCAGCTAAGCCGCGCCTAGATTTCCATGCCCATTCGTTGCGCCTGCTCCAAAGCAGGATGCCCGGCGATTTCGCCCACGCCATTCACGCCGCCGGCAAAAACCGTTTTGCCCATTACGGACCACCCCTTGCGCTACCGATTTGTATTGACGAGAATGAAGGTAATACCTAAACCTGACTTTAGGTCAAGGAATGAATTCGAGATTTATTCGGAGGGGCCATGTACACAATCGGACAGGTGGCGGTCATGTTCGGCTTGCCCGCCTCAACGTTGCGGTATTACGACAAGCAGGGGTTGTTCCCGGGGCTGGAGCGGACGTCCGGCATTCGCCGATTTGGCGATGCGGAACTCGAGGCGCTTCGGGTCATCGAATGCCTGAAGAAGGCCGGAATGGAAATCAAAGACATCCGGCTGTTCATGGAATGGTGCGCGGAGGGCCCATCGACATATCCCAAGCGCAAGGCCATGTTCGATGAGCGAAAGGCCCACATGGAGTCGGAAATCGCAAACATGAACCGCGCGCTGGATATGCTGAGGTTCAAATGCTGGTACTACGAGCAGGCGATTCAGGATGGCAACGAGGATAGAGTGAAGGCGCTGATTCCCGACAATTTGCCGGAAGAAATCAACAGCGCCTACAAAAACGCCCACGCTCGATAAAGCCGTTCGCCATCCATGGGACTCTGGCAAGGAACTCCTTCCGAACAGAACGAAAAAGAAAGCCTCCGAACCAGAAGGTTTAGAGGCCGTTATTTCCGCTATTCCCACTCGGAAATAGGAGCCACTAGCAAAAAGCCTGTCAACATCAAAACAAGTTCTCAATCTGTCGATTCTACGTGAGGCAACGATCCTCATTTGATACCCGCGCTGTTTGCGCACTAGGAAACAAAGGAATCTGGCCACCACTCAAATAAGATCACCGCCATCTTGCATAAACGACGCCATGTTAAGGTGCCTGACGCCATCCCTCTCCTGCAATAGAGGATCAAGCGTGAACAAGTAGCGCGGATACCCATCCCGGATGTGGCCGAACGGCCTGTACTCGCGCTCCTCGACGCCTCTGTCGGCAATCGACATAGAGACCTGGATATAGGCGTAAGCATTGCGCCTACGAGCGATGAAGTCACACTCGAGCTTCCCAATACGGCCCACAGAAAGCTCGTATCCGCGCGATGCAAGATAGAGGTAGAGCACGTTCTCCAACGCCGGCCCGTAGTTAATCCTCGCATCCGTGTTCATGGCGAAATAGAAGCCGGGATCAGCCAGGTAGTACTTCTCTTCGCGGATAAGCGATCGCCGAGACTTGAGATCGAACCTCGAGCAGCGATATAGGATCTTCGCGTCAACAAGAATCTGGATATACCGATTGAGCGTTTCGCGCTTGATGGGAATCTTCTCGACATCATTGAAGTACGCAAGGAGGTTCTTCAGGTTCGTCGGCGCACCAAAGTTGTTGATGAGATACGTCTGGACGGCATCGAAGACCGAGACATTCTTAATCTTGTTCGAATGTTTGACGTCCTTTTCAAAAATCTCGTGAATAACACTTTTGATATAGGTGCGCTTTTCATCCTCGCCCTCATACTCCAGCGCTTTGGGAAAGCCTCCAAGGGTCAGGTACTCGGTAAACTCTCCCACGAGAACGTCATTGACAGGCTTGCCGAGAAAACGCTTCATATCGATATATTCCGCAAAGTCGAGTGGGAACACCTCGAACTCGATATAGCGACCCGTCAGCTTTGTAACAAGCTGCCCAGAAAGCAGATATGAATTCGAACCGGTAATGAAGATGGACCAACCGCCATCTGTCCGGTAGCCGTTGATGAGCAGCTCGAATTCCTCTACGTTCTGAATCTCATCGATGAAGAGATACTTCGTCCCCTCAGTGTCTGCTGGGGTCGACATGTCAATCAGATTTTCGAGCTCATCGGTCGTCTTGACCTTCCTGTTCTCCCGTGAGTCGAGGTCGATATAGATGATGTGGTCGCTCGCTACACCGGATTCCACAAGTTCGTCTGCGATTGATTGCATGAGGCAGGATTTACCACACCTGCGAACACCGGTGATCACCTTGATCATCCCGTCATCGTGGTAGAAACCACGCATTCGCTTTAGATACTTTTCACGTCGGTATATACGCAAGATGCACCCCTTTTTTCTCAGCGTCCATTTTATCAGTTATAGGGGTACTTTTTTACATTTTATAAAAAAGTGTACCGATAACTTATTCTCACTTAGTTTCGGAAGTCGAGCAGGCGGTCGCGGTAGTACCCGTACTGCGCCCGGCGTACCTCGATTTCGGCGGGGATACCGTCGGTGAGCGATTTCGTTAGGGAGTCGAAGCGGTCGAAGATGTCGACGACCTTCTGCTGGGTGCCGATGGATGGGGCGGGAATCTCGACCCTCGATAAGTCCACAGGCGCGGCTTCGATTACCTTTTTCGATTTAGCGTATTGCTCTTCAGATCATCGTAGTGTGCTCTTAGCCGCGCTCCACGAGGAGCCGCTCGGCAACGTCGAGAATCTTCTCGACCGTCTCCTCCGGGTACTTATTGCGTGCCACGGGCACCTCCGTCCTTGTTATCGCGATAAACATACCATGAGTGACGTACGGGTCGAGAAGGGCTGGCGCCAAAAGAGCCCAACGGCCGTTACGGCTTCGTTAGAAACGCGCCCCACCATGGATGGTGAACCCGAAAGGTAAGGCGCGCGGGCGCGGCGACTCGGCCCGTGCGCCCGGAAGAGAAAGGACGAACCCATGGGTTACATGCTCGAAACGCGCGGGCTCACCAAGCGCTTCGGCCGCGGCGACCAGGCGCAGGACGCCGTGGCCGACGTGAGTCTTCATATCCGTGAGGGCGAGGTGTACGGGCTGCTCGGCCCCAACGGCGCCGGCAAGTCGACAACGCTCAAGATGATCTGCGGGATGCTGCGGCCGACGGCCGGGGAGATCCTCTTTGCCGGGCACGCCTGGCGCCGCGAGGACCTCTACGCAATCGGCAGCCACATCGAGGAGGCACCGCTCTACCCCAACCTCACCGCGCGCGAGAACCTGCGCGTGCGCACCACGCTGTTGGGCCTTCCCGAGAGCCGCATAGATGAGGTGCTCGCCGCCGTGGACCTCGCGGACACCGGGAAGAAGCGCGCCGGGCGCTTCTCGATGGGCATGCGGCAGCGCCTGGGGCTCGCGCTGGCGCTGATCGCCCGGCCACGCCTGCTCGTGCTCGACGAGCCCACCAACGGCCTCGACCCCATCGGCATCGAGGAGCTGCGCGACCAGATCCGCGGCTTCGCGGCGGCGGGCACGACGGTGATCGTCTCGAGCCACATCCTCTCCGAGGTGCAGCAGATGGCGGACACCATCGGCATCATCTGCGGGGGGTGCCTCGCCTACGAGGATGCGCTTCGGCCCGGGCAGGACCTCGAGGAACTCTTCATGAGCTTCTGCCGGGAAGGGCGACGAGCGCGCGGGGAGGTGGCGGCATGACGGGCGAGAAAGGCGGCCTGCTCGCGGGCCTGCGCGCCGAGGCCCTGAAGTCGCGCCACGCGGCACCGGTTCGCCTGGCCGTGCTCATGGCGCTGCCGATGCCGCTGCTCGGCGCGATGCCCTACCGGGGCGTGCAGATCTTCAGCGCGTGGAACTACTGGTACGCGCTCTTCCTGCCCGTGTCTCTCTCGCTCGTGGTGGCGTGCGTCGCGCGGGCGGACGCGCGCACGCGAATGCGGGGGCTTCTGGGCCTGGGCTTCCCGCTCGGGCGCGCCTGGTGGGCCAAGGCGCTCTGGTGCCTCGCGCTCTGCACGCTCTCGAACCTCGTGGTCTTCGGCATCTACCTCGCGGGATCGGCGTTCTCCTCGCAGGGCCTCACGGTCGCGGGCACGCTCACGATGTTCCTCTGCGCGCTCGTCAACACGGTGACCGCGGCGTGGATGATCCCCGCAGGGCTCTTCCTCACGGCGCGGCTCGGCATGCTCGCGGGCATCTTCTGCCCGCTCGCCGTGCAGCTCATGGGTGGGTTCGCCTGGTCGCTGGTGCCGCTGCCGCAGCTCTTTCCGCCGTCGGCGAGCATGGTCATCCCCACGAGCTTCATCCCCGTGCTGCCGAGCGGCGAGCCACTCGCGGCGGACATGGCGCTCGGCGGGGCGCTCGCGGCGGACGGCATGCTCACACTGGCAGGCCTTGCGGTCTGCGCGCTCGCGTTCGCCGCGCTCACGGCGGCGGGCGCGGCCTGGTTCGCGCGCTCCGAGGAGAGGTGATGGCCGTGACACGACTCTCCGACCCGACGCCACGCATGACTCTCCCGCGGGCCCTGCTCTCCGAGGCCCTGCGCCTGGCGCGCTCCCCGCTCGCAGTGGTGCACCTCGTCTGCGGCCTAGCAGCCGGTCTTGCCTGCGGCGAGTACTTCTCCATAACCCGATGGGACCCGGCGCTGGGCACGGACGCCTACGCCCAGTTCCTCGGCGCCCTCATGCCGCTCATGTCCGCCATCGTCTGCGGGCTCGCCGTGGACGAGGAGCGCGCTGCCGGGCGCCTCGCCAACCTCACGGCGGTCCCCTCGCGCGGGCACGCCGTCGCGGCGAAGCTACTCGCCCTTGCGGCGCTCGGCGCGGGCGCGCTGGCCGTGGCGCTCGGCGTGTTCGGGACCGTGCTCGCCGTCGCCGGGCGCCTGCCGCTCGGGCCCGCTCCGCTTGCGGCCGCCTGGGCGGGCATCGTACTGGGCAGCCTGCCCCTCTATGCGCTGGGGCTCGGCGTGGCCCTGCGCCTCGGCCGCAACGCCGCCATCGGCGCCGGCGCGGCGGGGATGCTCCTCGCGTTCTTCTCAGTGGGCGGACTTGCGCACGGCCTCATGACCGGCGAGCTCACCGGTGCCCTGGCGACGCCCCTGAGCTGGGTGCCGCTCGCCTGGCCCGCGCGCCTGGGGTCGCTCGGGGTGGAGGCCTTCATCGACGCCGCACGCGCGGCGGCCCCTCTCCTCACGACTGCGATCGCTGGCCTCGTGCTCACCCTGGCAACCGCCGCCGTCCTTATCGCCTGGTTCTGCCGCTTCGAGGACGGGAGGGCAGATGCGTAGGAAGCCGCTCGCCACCGTGCTCGTCCTCCTCTCCGCAGCGTTCGTCCTGGGCGGGAATGCCCTGCTCGACGCCGGCTGGGGGTCGGCGCTGCGCTCGATCGCCGACCGCGTGCTGCCCAACCCTGAGATCGCCATGTAGGCGCCCGCGGCTGCGCGCGGGGCTCTGGACCGCTGAGTGCGGCGCTAGTACAATTCCGACGAGAGTTTCAGGAGGTCTAACATGGCGAGGATACTGGCAGTGGATGATGAACGGGCGATCCTCGACGCGCTCGCGCGCGTCCTCGGCCGCGACGGCCATGAGGTCGTCAAGGCGGCGGACCCGACGGCGGTCCCGGGGATGGACCTCTCGCGCTTCGACCTCGTGCTCTGCGACGTCATGATGCCGGGGCTCGACGGCTTCGAGCTCGTGCGGCAGATCCGCCCGGACTTCGACGGGCCCATCATCTTCCTGACCGCGCGCGTGGCCGAGGAGGACGCCGTGGCCGGCTACGGCCTGGGCGCCGACGACTACGTCCGCAAGCCCTTCGGGGCCGCGGAGCTGCGCGCCAAGGTCGCGGCCCATCTACGCCGTGAGCGCCGGCCGCGCTCGCACGCCCTCTCCTTCGGGGAGGTGCGGATCGACCTCGGGGCGCGCGGCCTCGCCGTAGGTGGCGAGGCCGTGCCGCTCACGCCCACCGAGTACGCCATCTGCGAGTACCTCGCCCGCCACCCCGGGCAGGTCATGAGCCGCGCGCAGATCCGCGAGGCGGTGCTCGGCTGGGAGAGCGACGCCGACGACGCGGCCATATCCATGCAGGTCAGCCGCGCCCGGAGGAAACTCTCCGAGGCCGGCGCCGATCCGATCGCGACCGTCTGGGGGATGGGGTACAAGTGGCAGCTCTGAGGACCGGGGCGCGAAGTCGCGGGGGCATGCCGCTCTCCTTCGTCATCGCGCGCTACTTCGCCTACGCGTTCGCTGCGGTCGCCACGGCGTGGCTCGCCTCGTTCATGGCGCTCTCCGCGGCGATCAACGCGGGCTTCGTCTACGAGGCAAGCTGGGGGCCGGCCAATGCGCGCGAGGTCGCGGAGGGCCTGGCACGCGACAGCGTCTGCGGGCAGCAGGACGTGCCGACGGCGTACCGCTACCTCATCCTGAATAAGGACGGATACGTGCTGATGACAGACCTCGAGGGCACGCGGCTCGAGGACGCGACGGAAATGGCCCGTGCGGCACTCGCCGCGGATCCGGGCACAGTGGAGGTCGAGGGCGGGGGCTCGGGCCTCACCTACGCCGCGTTCCCGCTCAAGAGCGGCGGGGCCTGCGCACTCGTCAGCGAGTACCTGCCGCAGTGGGTCTCGCGCGACCTCGCCGGCCTGCTTCCCAACCCGCAGAACCTCATGCTCGTCGGCGCCGCGGCGGGAAGCGCGCTCGCGCTCGCGCTCGTGGCACGCCGCGCGAGCCGCGTGATCTCGCGCAAGATCGCGCCGCTCGCGGAGGCGGCGGGGCGCGTCGGCGCGGGGGAGCTCGACTTCGCGGTCGGCAGCACCAACGTGCGCGAGGTGAACGACGTCCTCGCCGCGATGGACGCCATGCGGGCCTCCCTCGCCGAGTCGCTCGAGGCCCGCTGGGCCGCGGAGCGGGGGCAGCGCGAGCAGGTGGCGTCGCTCGCCCACGACCTCAAGACGCCGCTCACCGTGCTGCGCGCCAACGCCGACTTCGTGGCGGAGGAGCTGGAAGACGAGAAAGACGCCGACCTCGCGGCCGCCGCGCGCGACATAGCCGGCAGTGTCGAAAGGCTCGACGGCTACGTGCGCCTGCTCATCGAGGCCTCGCGCGGGTCCGGCGGGGCGGAGAGGGTCCCCATGCGGCCGGCCGAGCTCTGCGAACAGGTCCTCGCCGAGGCCGCCCAGATCGCCCGGGCGCGAGGCGTGACGCTCGACGCGGCCACGGGCCCCGCTGTCGCGGGCGCGCCCGAGGCCCCGCTCGACCGAACCACCCTGGCGCGAGCCGCCGCGAACCTCGTGGTCAACGCCGCCGAGCACGCGCGCTCGCGCGTGGCGGTCTCCTGCGACGTCGCGGGCGGACACCTCGTCATCGAGGTGGCCGACGACGGACCGGGCTTCTCTCCCGCCGCCCTCGAACGCGGCTGTGAGCGCCTCTTCACAGACGACTCCTCCCGCTCCTCGCGCGACGGAGGCCGCCACTACGGGCTCGGCCTCCACGCCGCCGCCGAGGCCGCGAGCGCCCACGGGGGCTCCGTCTCGCTCGCCAACAGCCCCTCGGGCGGCGCGGTGGCCACCATCGCGGTCCCCCTGTGCGAGGGCCTGACGACTCAGGCCCTCGCACCGGCGTGCCTCGCAACCAAACGCTTCCATCTTGAAACACGGGGAGTAAATCGCGAAATCGCAGGTGAAAGGGAGTAAAACGGCAAAGAAAAAGCCTCCGTCCCAACCTGGGAACGGAGGCTCGGTTACCGTATTTACTCACCAATGTCGCTGGCGGCTTTGCCGTGACTCTCGTACGAAACGAAACTCAGGAGCACAGTGCAGCACTCAAAAGTGCAGGTCAGAACCCTATCGGCCTACTCCCACTCGATGGCTTCGGTTCTGCCGTCCCGTCATTCCAGTTGCGCCCAGTTTTCGGTGCCGTCTCGAGCCGAGTGCCGCCAGGTAACGCCATGTCGCGCTTCGTCGACCTCGGGGACAAAAGTCGGGACAACTTCAAAAACTTTTTTCAAACTCAAGGCTTTGAGTTTTTGTTTTTGTCCCAAAGGGCACAGCAGACAATCTTTGGAGGCTCGATAGCGCCGAAAACGCCCGTTTTGAAACTCAAACACCCTTTTGCTTGCTAGCCGCCAGCTGCAATCGTAAGTGAATTAACGCGGGTGGCTTGCGAGCGGTTCACAAAACCGCAGGTCGCGGAGCTTCGTCGTCGACGGACAGAGTGAGTAGTCTCAGGTGGCTTGCCCATGAGTTGACGAATTGAATGAAAGACCGCTCGTTCAATGGCTTCTGCATCAAATGAACCACTTGGAGCAGAAGCCGATCTGGAAGACCGAATGGACGAGCATCGAGATTCCGAAACAGATCATCATCACGCAAAACCCGATTCCGGCCATTTTATGAAAGGGTCTTTACCTAGTCTGTCGAAATCCCGTTCCGATCGATCGGGTGAATAGGTGTCGGCGTACACGTCGACCTTGGCAGACTCTTTTGAAAGCAGCTCGAGGGCCTCGTCGAGGTCGCCGGCGAGCTTGTCCCGTCGATTCCGACTTTGAAAAAATGCGTCTCATCATGCTGCCTGAGCGCCGATTCATCCTGCAGCAGGTAGAGCCTCTCACCGTTCACCCCGTTCGCCAAAGCGATCCTCTCGCTCGAGAACGACCGGATCTTCCTCTTGAGTCTCGAGAAGGCCCCCTTATCCTCGATTCCAAACTTCTGCGCGAGCGACTCAAGCTGCCAAAGCAGATCGTACAGCCCCACCGCGGGCAGGAGCTCAGCCCCGTACGCCTTCTCGTGCATCGTCCGCTCGAAGCGGTCGTATGCTTTAATTGCCTCGCCGTAAGTCAGCGTGGTCTCGATCGAGGGTATTTTATTCATCTGCATCGATTTTCCTGTCTGTCGATTAGAGGCTGCTCGCCTCGCAGAGTGCTTCCGTATTCGCCGCGAAGCGCACCCCTCCAAAGGTGAGCTCGATGGGGTGTCCGGATTTGATCAGGTCGCAAATGGCGTATATTCCATATCCCGCTACCCCGGCAATGGAAACGACGAGGCATCCAAGAAGGCCGGCCTGAGGCCCGGTGATGCCGTTCATCGCATCGACAAGGGATTTGGGCATGCCCCGACAATCGCTTGCTTTGTTGCCCGCCGCATCAATCACCGCATAGCTTGTAGCGGTGCGTTCCATAACGTTGTTCATCTGCTTACCTCCATTTTCCCGTTGATCCGAGCACGTATCCGCCCGCAAGGCCTAAAAGAAGAGTCACTGTACCCGAGATGGGCGCAGGAGACGGCCTCCGCGCCTGAGATACCGAGCAGGTCTCACTCTCGGGAGCGGACACGCGAGCGAAATCCTCGTCCTCTTTCTCCTCCGCAACCGATTGGGCGATCAGCGAGAGGGCCTCATGCAAAGTTGCTGATACATACTCGAAATCGATCTCTAGCTCGATCTCAACGGGATGGTGGGCAGCCTCAAGCGCCGCCTTAATGGCGGAGACGTCTTCGGCCCCTAGGACCTCGTCGCCTCTCAGCAGCTCCTCGACTCGACGTGCGATGCTGCCCGTGCTCTGAACCTCGACTCGATCAGAATCGTTCCGAATAAAGGTCTTCTCGTTGGCGTTGACGACAAGGGAGACGATCCTTTCATCGGGGAGCTCGCGCCCAATTGCGTTGGACACTACCTCGCGCAAGACGTAACGTTTGGAGGCCATCCTCTCCCCGACGTTGCGCATGCGCCTGCTTCCGTCCTCAAACCTCAGGACCCCGTCGCTCCCGATCGCGGCCGAGGAGGAGTAGTTCTTCACTTCGACTATCACAAGACCCTGCCGGCTGACGAGGATCTGGTCGAACTCATCGTGCTCGCCCTCGTAGTCCAACTCGGCATTGACCAGTTGCTCGAAGCTGGACCCCACATGCTTGATTGCGTAGAAGACCCGTCGTTCCCCGGCAAAACCCCTGATTAGGCCAGCGTGATAGGAGCTGAATCTCTTCAGCGCCTCTATCGCCGCGAGATAGCTTGGGACACCCATGAGTCCGAGCTCTTCGCCTCGAGCAATAAGATGGTCGATGACGTGGTAGGTCTTCACGCTTGAGCTGTACTTGTCCTGAAACACCGTTCTGCACACCTCCTGCTCGAAAGCGTTATGCCGTTCGAGAAGGGCTGGTACCTCGAATGAGCGCCTGGTCAGTTCTCCAATCATTTCGGTTCCTTTCCCGTACTCCATCCGTTTTTGACGCACTGTCCCACGACCCCATAAAGGGCCCGCTTCGTTTAGAGCTGTTTGTTCGTTGCCGGGGTTAAAGTGGCTTATTGTTCTCGATGCGGATTGATGTCTTGCATCCGTCTTCTTCATAATTGCCTCCCTGATTTGTTTTTGATAAACTGCTGGTCAAGTGGTGCGGGATAATCCCTCGATACCTTTAACTGAAATTCTACTTGTACTAACGGGGATTGCACAGTGGAATGTTTTGGCTTAATCCCCTCACTTGGAGGCATCGATGGCAAACCGGATAAAGCGCAAGCAGCCGATAAACAGAGACTGGTTCAGATGGGTATGCAGTCAGCGCGGCGTGAGCATGAACGGACTCGCAAAGAAAACCGAATGGAGCAGCCGCCAGATCAGAGACGGGGTAAACGACGGAGAGATGACCCCAGAGCTTCTCGATGCTTGCGCCAAGGCGCTGGATGTGCATCCCGATTACCTTGCGGGGAAGTACTGTCGAACGCTCGACTACGGCATCATGCGGGACGAAGAGATCAGGCAACATTGGCTTGAAACGGCAATGGCACCCGCAGCCCATCCATACAAGTACTTCAAACAGCAGGGCATCAACACTCGCGCGCATTTCTATAACACCCTGCTTCTGCATGGCGTTGAGAGAGACGCATTCGACTCCCTAAGTCGTAACGAACAAGAAGATATCGAGAGGGCGCTCGACTGGGCCGAGACAAGGACTTTGAGAAAGTTCTTCGAAGGGGCAAAGGAAGGCGATTGGGCTTCGTATGCGTTCGACAACGTGTTCCAGGACGAGAGGGACATCATCGAGTACATGCTCGAATGGCTTGAAGAGCACGGAAAAATCCGCGTACAGGGATAGTTTTCGACTTTTATGCCTCTTTTGACCCGATGAGAGGCCGACAACCGTAGAGACCCTCAGGTAACGCGCGTGAATTCCGGGCACAGCCAGCCTCAACAATGCCATTGGCTGAGCAAGGGAAACATCTGCAGATAAAGAGGGACGCTGATTGGGCTGCCGTTGTCCGCTCGTCCGACCCAGCTTGCCCAGACGGCCCTCCCGCAATCTTTATGTCCCAACGGATGGGTGCCATTTATCCGGGTACACCTGGAGCAACGGGTTGAAGAACCTGCGCAAGGTCGCTCGCAGAACGCGCAGCAGCAAACACGACAGAAGAGACGAGCGACAGATGCCGAACCCCCAGACGACAGTACCGCGGAAGACGAGCATTCCGACCACAACCGAACAACTCCAGCTACTAGGCAGGCGCCCGCATGGGCGCCTTTTACTTTTCAGGGACTTAGCTGAGAGCTAAGAAGCGCGGCTCATGGCAGTTTCGCGGAGGCCCGACCGGCTCGACCCACCTCGACCCGTCTCCGCCCCCGCCGTGCGCGTGTCGCGCCATCAGGCGGTTCAATCGTCGCGCAGACGAAAAGGCACACGGTGCCGTGCGGCGTGCCCGCGCGGTGCCGCACGGGAGGATTGGAGGAACCATGGCACGCACAGCCGAATGCGCCGCGCCCGAGGGCAACCAGGACCGAGACGAATGGATGACGGTGATCGAGATGCAGGAGTACATGAGGGCGAGCCGAAACAAGGCGTACGGCCTCATCCGGTCGGGAAAGATCGACTCGTACAAGCTCGACAGGAAGCTCCTGGTGTCGAGGGCGTCCGTTGACGCCTACATCGAGTCGAGAAGCGGCGGAAAATGACGGTGTTGACCACTCAGAAGCTGCTCGCCGCCGGATGCACACGGAGACCTCGAGGCGAAAAGGGTTCAAGGATACGCAACGGCATCGAGCGGGAAACGGCGTTCGAGTTGATGGCTGCCGATGGAAGTCCGCGAAGGGCAGTGTATCAAGCGCGAAGAAGACCATCAGGTACCCTGGGAGGTTCTCTGAAGATCGCTTACTTCATGAAGTGCAGGCTCGGCTGGACGGAAACTACCTCGGAACTGATAGCGGAATCGGGACTCGCCGACACGCAGACGGTAGGCCTCAGTCGAAAACCCGACGAGCACTTTCGGGTGTTCCTAGAGGCGAGCGTGCTATTCGACGCTGAAGACCTCGATTTCTGGAATCATACTCCTCGTGCACGTCACAAAGGCCGACTCAATGACGGCAGTGGCGGCATCTTTCTTTATGCGCGAGGCTCCCGCCGCTGATACCATGTCGTCTTCAGGGAACGCATTGCTCGCGCACAGCAAGCCGCCTAGCTCATGCACATAGGGTTAGGGGGCAAGCGAGCCGTCAAGGCGCCAAGTGTTTCACTTGGTCCACACATTCCCAAACGACGCTTTTCCTGCTGCCACTCACTGACCCATAACGGTGTGGAGGGCGTTTTTTCAATAGCCGAACCCCTCCGCTCAAAACACCGCGCATGAGAGAAAGCCCCCCCCCGTGACCCCTAGCGTCGGTCTCTCGTGCAATTCAAGAGTGTTTCCCAAATATGGGTTTGGGCTACGCCCTCATGACGTCAACCCACCCCTTAAGATGCGCAACGAACTTGTCGTAGGTCATTAGTGGATCCGGTTCCTCAACAACACCGTTCTCGAGGTCGACAGCAGCGACCCACACAGCCTGATAGATTCTCTCACGCAGCAATCTCTTACCTAGGATGGTGAATCGCTCGAGGTACGACGAATTCTCGAACTCCTTGTCAAATGCATAGCGCGACTTGGCACCAATCTTTGATGGCCTAGTGCTCTCTGGGGTCTTGCGAATCAACAACACGTAACCAAAGTTGGGCGGGAGATCGTTTGGCTCTAGAAGATGGTTGTGGGTAGCGTAATCGACGTCAGATGCACTCCCCAACGCCTCTTCAGCCCGATTGTTGGCATTGTTGCCGAAGCTACCATTGATGCTCTTAAGCTCAATAGCAGCCACAAGTACGCCATTTTCGAATGCGGTGATATCCCATTTCTTGGAAGGACGGAACCACCCGGGGAGGGTCACGTTGGCATCATCCAGGAAGATGGAGTCCTCGTCATAGCCCACCCGCCTCATATCTTCAGCAATCTTCATTGCAAGTGGTGCGATATGTCTTCCGCTCCTTGTCCCATTGTTCACCGCATAGCTTACGCAGTCGAATACCGCATCCCTCACGTCATCACGCATAAACGTCCTCCAGTCTGTACGCCCTCCTGCTCGCAATGTTCGCGCGAGTCCGGTCTCCGGCGACAAACGCCTCAGCGAGTTCGCGCTTCGTATCGTCATCGACCTCATCAGCCCGTGGAATGTGCACCTTACGTAGATACTGCGCCTGAAAACGCAGCGTCGACCCACGCATTTTCACACCGAACGCGTCCACATAACCCTCGACGAGATCGCTCATCAAAAGGCCACCAAGTGCTCGAATATCCCATTCTGCCGACGTCATCCAGTAACAGTTGTGATGGGGGTATCGCGATCCATCGCTATACACGGGATCAGATGTCGCCGCCATATCGGGAAAGAGGAGCATTTCCTTCCCTATGAGGGAATGGTTCAGCTTGTCCAACGTCCGATACCACGAAGTTGGATGGTCTTTCGCAACTCTGCGACGCTTCAACCTCTCTTCGTTTCTTTCGAGATAGTCCTTCAGTTTTGGATAGTCATCAAGGTCGACAAGAGTGCCATCATCGCTCCACGGGTTCACAAGACACTTGTTAGCATCGCGCCTACCCGCACGCCAGTCACGCATGAAGAAGAGCGGCAACAAGCGCTCAGACTCCACCAGGCTGGTGTCCTCGGTAACGTAAACTTCGTCACAACCCGAGGCAACACCGATGCCAAGTTTGACACCCGCATCCTCCAGTGCCGGAAACCTACTAGCCAGGTCATTAAGGACACGAAGCCGACCAGGAGATGCCAGCGGAATTGACGCAGCACCTGATAGAGGAGGCAGAACTCCTGCGGAGGCATTGGCAAGGATCAATTCTCTTTCCCCTCTTGCCAGCCAAGCCTCAACAGGCAAAACGTCATCTTGAGAGAAGCAATTCCCGCAGTCTACATACCGAATTGCCCTGCCGGGACCTCTCCGCAGTAAAGATATGGCAGGATAAGCAGCGACGACGTCCTCGAAAGCATCGACACCATGCATCCTCACATGGACGTCAAGGCTGTATCCACTTGAAACGAATGCGCGAAGACGAGACCCGTAGCGATTCTGGAGCCACCGATCCGCACAAATAAAGCAAAGGGAGCCATCATCCGTCAGTACGCGAAGACCCTTCTCAAAAAAGCCAACGTAGAGATCAGACCCCATCGTGCAACACGTAAGCCGTTGCACGTAAAGCTCACGCTGATCCCTGGGAATCAAGGCCGCACGGATATAAGGAGGGTTGCCAACCACCCAGCGAGCCTCGGGCACTTCGGAAAGGAGGAAGTCTCCCTCTGAAACCCAAACGTTGGCAAGTCTCTCCGATTGCTCCGAGGTAAAGCCCCACTCTTTGAGGGTGTCACAAACGGCGCGCCTACTCTTCTCTACAGACGATGGATCGAGATCATATGCGCGAATACAGCTCTCCAGGACAGCGATGGACAACCCGCCCGTTCGACTCGCACTCTCGCAGAGTCGATTAACCATTCGTCGCAAAAATGCACCATCTCCACATGATGGTTCGATGGCACAACCAGACGTCAGGCTACGCTCTGGAGTATAACCAGCAACATCCAACACAAAGTCAACGATCCAGTCCTTCGTGAAGACTACGCCTAGACTCGTCACTACCTATACCCCCTCTCGAGAATGTGCCCCAGTCCCAAGCCGTAGAAAACATAATACCTATGGGTTGAGACAAGAATGTGACCGGTTTTAGGGCTGGCAACAGGAAAGCTATTACATACAATTTAGGCACATCCACCTGCGAGAGCGCCATATGAGGAGCAGCCGTGTGCACTTCGACCCAGTCTGCATCTCCAGCGAGTATCAGTAGAATCATTGCAGGTCGTCAGCGCGTTATCGTGAGGCTCTAGAAGGCTGTCCGCCCACTACATCTATCTCATGGCCTTGAACTGGCCTTATTCATTATCGTAAGGCAAATCTAGATTACAGCCCTCGGCTGGTTTACAGGCCTACGGATGCAAGGTGGCGCATCTGGTAGACCGGAGCCCACTAGATGCGCCACCATATACGACATCACGATAATGTGCCGAGCTACTCCCACTCGATGGTCGCAGGCGGCTTGGACGTGATGTCGTAGCACACGCGGTTGGCGCCGGGAACCTCGGCCACGATGCGGCCGGAAATGCGGGCCAGCACGTCGTAGGGCAGCTTGGCCCAGTCGGCGGTCATGGCATCGCTGGACTCGACGGCACGCAGGATGATCGGGCGCTGATAGGTACGCTCGTCGCCCATAACGCCCACGGACTTAATGTCGGGCAGGACCGCAAAGTACTGCCAGCAGCTGTGCTCGGAGTTGCGCTCGCCGGTCTGCTCAAACAGGCGCTGGTTGTAGGCGTCGAGCTCCTCGCGCACGATAGCGTCGGCGTTCTTGAGGATCTCGAGCTTCTCCTTGTCGACCGCGCCGATGATGCGGATGGCCAGACCCGGACCCGGGAAAGGCTGGCGGAACACGATGTGACCCGGCAGGCCCAGCGCCAGACCAAGCGCGCGGACCTCGTCCTTAAAGAAGTGGTCGAGCGGTTCAATGAGGTCGAAGTGCACGCCCTCGGGGAACGGGATCAGGTTGTGATGGCTCTTGATGGTGGCCGTCTTGCCACCCGTCTTGCGAGCGCCGGACTCGATGATGTCGGGGTAGATGGTGCCCTGAGCCAGGTACTTGACCGGCTTGCCATCGGTCTCGAGCTGCTGCGCCACGGCGAAGAACTCTTTCCAGAACTGCGTACCGATGATGCGGCGCTTCTCCTCGGGCTCGGTCACGCCGGCCAAAAGCTCGGCATAACGGTCCTCGGCGTGGACGTGGATAAAGTCGACGTCAAACTGCTTGGTGAAGACCTCCTCCACCTGCTCGGGCTCACCCTTGCGCAGCAGACCGTGGTTGATGAACACGCAGGTCATCTGCTTGCCCACGGCGCGGGCGCCCAGCGCAGCCACGACGGAGGAGTCGACGCCGCCGGACAGGGCCAGAATCACGCGGTCGTCACCGACCTTCTCGCGGAACTCGGCCGTCATGGTCTCGACCAGGTTGTCCATGCTCCAGTTGGGCTCCAGGCCGCAGATCTCAAACAGGAAGTTGCTCAGCAGCTGCTGGCCATACTCGGAGTGCTTGACCTCGGGGTGGAACTGCGTGGTGAAAATCTTGCGCTCAACGCACTCCATGGCGGCAACCGGGCATACGTCGGTGCTGGCGGTAACGGTAAAGCCCTCGGGCACCTCGGACACGGCGTCGCGGTGGCTCATCCACACGGTCTGCTCCATGGGCGTGGAGTTAAAGAGTTTGGCGCCGGCCGTACGCGTGATGGTGGCGCGGCCGTACTCGCCTACCTCGGAGTGGCCGACCTTGCCGCCGAGCGTCACGGCCGTGATCTGATGGCCGTAGCAAAAGCCCAGGACGGGAAGGCCCAGGTCAAAGATGGCGGGATCTATAGACGGAGCGTCCTCGGCATACACGGAAGCCGGACCGCCGGAAAGGATGAGCGCAGAGGCGTTCATCTCGCGAATCTCGTCGGCCGAGATGTCGCAGGGGACGATCTCGGAATACACGTTGAGGTCGCGGACGCGACGGGCAATGAGCTGACCGTACTGCGCACCAAAGTCGAGTACGAGGACCTTTGCGGAAGCCTTTTGATCCATGGTTCCCCCTCTTGTTGGCGGGGAGCCGGTGCCCACCCGCGTGAATGAACGAAAATAACCTCCATAGTGTACACGTTATAAGGGGTTTCTCGCCCCTCGCAGCCATCAGCGCACGGCAAACGCACGACCTGGGCCCCTATTTGACGGCAATTGAAGTGTTTTCAAACGTTACAGATGATGTAATACGTTTGAACATTGGACGCCCTGTGCCACAATACTGCCGAACGACTCCGCCTCTGCGGCGGCAAATACGATAGGAATATCAGCATGAAGCGCATCCTTCTCATCGCCACGGGCGGCACCATCGCATCGACCGAGGACGGCAACGGCCTCTCCCCCGCCCTGACCGGTGAGGAGCTCGCCCAGAGCGTCCCCGAGATCTCGGGGCTCTGCGAGCTCGACGTCGTGCAGCCCATGAACATCGACAGCACCAATATGCGCCCGAGTGACTGGATGCGGATCCGCGACGTCATCGTCGAGGGCTATGCCGACCACGACGGCTTCGTGATTCTGCACGGCACCGACACCATGAGTTACACCGCGGCAGCGCTTTCCTACCTGATTCAGGACAGCCCCAAGCCCATCGTGCTCACTGGCTCGCAAAAGCCCATGGGCAACCCCTTCACCGACGCCAAGCTCAACCTGTACCAAAGCCTGCTCTATGCACTCGATGAGCACTCGCACGACGTCTCGATCGTGTTTGGCGGCGTCGCCATTGCCGGCACGCGCGCCCGCAAGCAGCGCACCATGAGCTTTAACGCGTTCATTAGCGTCAACTATCCGCCCATCGCCTATATCCGCAACGACCGCATTGTGCGCAACGGGCTTCACGGCACGCATCAGGGCGAAAACCCGGTGCGTTTCTACGACAGCATCGACCCGCGCGTATTTGTACTCAAGCTTACGCCCGGCGTAAACCCGGGCATCCTCGACGCCCTTGCCGATAGCTACGACGCCGTGATTCTGGAGACCTTTGGCATTGGCGGTATCCCCGAGTTTGGTGAGTCGGGCGAGTCGTTCCAAGAGGCAATTTTTCGCTGGGTCGATTCGGGCCGCACCGTCGTTATGACCACGCAGGTCCCCGAAGAGGGCCTCGATCTGGGCGTTTATGAGGTCGGCCGCGCTTACGCCGATCATCCGGGTATTCTGCGCGGCGACGACATGACCACCGAGACGCTCGTGGCCAAGACCATGTGGGCACTCGGCCAGTCACGCGATGCCGCCGAGATCCAGCGCCTGTTCTACAGCCAAGTCAACCACGACCGTATCCCGATGGCGTAATTCAGTTGTCGACGGGTATCTCCTATTCGATACCCTCGAGAAGTTCTGATACCGTCATGCCGAGTGCGGGTGCGATCTTAAATAGAACCTTGAGCGTGAAATTTGCCGTCCCATCTTCGATTCGGTCGAGGTAGGGTCGGCTGATTCCTGTCGCCACACAAAAATCAACCTTGGAGATACCAAGGTCCCTGCGCGTCTCTTCGACCCGCCTGCCAAGAATCTGTTTCGCACGTTCGTCCATGCAGCCGAGTTTGAAATGGAGCAAAACAAAAACGTAAACTATAGTTTACGTTTTGCCGAATACACAGGAGTTTTCTATGTCGGGTTCTTCGGTCCGCATGTACCGAGCCACGCTTCGCACAAACAGCGCGCCGCCCAAGCTCGTCGTCGTTGAAGCTGAATGCCTTTCGCCCGATGAGCGCACAGCATTTGCATTGCTATCAAGTCGCGTCGCCGCCGTTCTGGCCCCTTGCCCGGCGCGAGGTGAACTTGCCATCCAATGCCAATCGCACAGCTGCTCGCTCAATCAGGCTGCCGTAATCGCAACCAGCCAACGCGGCCTGCCGCTCCTTTTAGAAGCCGGTATCGCGCTCTGCCTTCGCGGTGCCGGATACGAAAACGAGGCCGCCGCCGATGTAGTCTTTCAACCACGATCGAGCGGCGGCCTCGCAGCAGCCATCGAATATGCGTGCAGGCTCATTGCCTAAAGGCGCAAGCTAAAAGCCCAGGCCAAAGCCCATACCGGTAATCGCCGAATACATAAAGTAGACGTTGATCACGTTGAGGAACACACCCGTGATGCAACCGTTACGCAGGTAGCGCTCGCACACGATGCGCGCCATGGCGGCGGAGTCATCATTGTTCTTTGCCTGGCGTCCCGCCGTAAAGTACGTCGCCACGCTCAGCAGTAGATTGAGCACCGGCAATGCCAGCAGCTCGTAGCTCTTGCCCCAGCGCGTCGCCTCGCCGGCGGCATTAAACTTCGTTGCCACCTCGGGACCAATGTTGGGGATAACACACGCTGCGACCACCAGCGGAATCACCGCAAGTACGAGCAGCGCAATACCCATGTAGCCAGCTTTTTTGCCATATTTAAACATATGCGTCGTCCTTACACGTTAAAGCGGAAGTGCACGACGTCGCCATCGGCCATGACATAGTCCTTGCCCTCAATACGCAGCTTGCCGGCAGCCTTGGCGCCCTGCTCGCCACCGAGCTCGATGTAGTCGTCGTAGCCAATGACCTCGGCCTTAATAAAGCCACGCTCAAAGTCGGTGTGGATGACACCGGCGGCCTGCGGGGCGGTCGCGCCCTGACGCACCGTCCAGGCCTTGACCTCCATCTCGCCAGCCGTAAAGAACGACTGCAGGCCGAGCAGCTTGTAGGCAGCCTGAGCGAGCACGTCCAGACCGGGCTGCTCCAGGCCCAGGCTCTCCAGGTAGTCGGCAGCGTCCTCGGGATCGAGCTCGGAAAGCTCGGCCTCGATCTTGGCGCAGATCGGCAGCGGCTTGACGCCATCGATGGGCGCCAGGTCCTCGTTGAGCATGTCCTCGTCTACGTTGGCCACATACAGGATGGGCTTCATGGTGAGCAGGAACAAGCCCTTGGCAGCGGCGCGCTCCTCGTCGGTCATCTCCATGGACGCGGCGCGCTTGCCCTCGTTGAGCCAGGCAAGCAGGCGCTTGGCGACCTCAAACTTGGGCATGAGCTCCTTGTCGCGCTTGGCCTCCTTCTCGAGCTTGGGCAGCTGCTTCTCGAGCGTGCCCATGTCGGCCAGGATGAGCTCGGTCATGATGGTGTCGGCATCGCCGGCGGGATCGACGAACTCGCCCGTGCGGCCCACCTCACGCATGACGTTGGGGTCCTTAAAGTAGCGCACGACCTCGCAGATGGCGTCGGTCTCGCGAATGTTGGCCAGGAACTGGTTGCCCAGGCCCTCGCCCTCGTTAGCGCCCTTCACCAGACCTGCGATGTCGACGAACTCGACCGTCGCCGGCACAATACGACCCGGGTTAACGATGTCGGCAAGCTTTTGCAAGCGGCTATCGGGCACGTCGACGATACCCACGTTGGGGTCGATCGTGGCAAACGGGTAGTTGGCGGCAAGGCCGGTCTTTTTGGTAAGCGCGGTGAACAGCGTCGACTTGCCCACGTTGGGCAGGCCCACGATACCGATGGAAAGGGACACGACAGCTCCTTTTGATACAGGTACTTGAAACTGCATAAGTATAGCGCCGCCGCAGCATCCGGGCGAATCCGGACACCGCGGCGGCGCAAATGAAGCAGAGATGGAGCTCGCTGACTAGTCCGCGAGCTTCTCCACCTGATCGAGCATCTTGTCGAGCTTGGCCTTTGCCTCGGCCTTGACCTTCTCGGCCTCCTCGTGGGCCTTGGCCTTCTGAGCGGCCTTTTCCTCGGCCTCGGGATCGACGACGACCAGGTTGGATGCATCATGCTCAACCAACTTAAGCGCATGCTCGGGACACACCTTGACGCAGGCCCCGCAACCTAGGCAATACGTGGACTCCAGTGCAAAGCGACCGCTTCCCACCAAATCGCAGGCAAACGTGGGGCACACGTTGACACACTCGCCACACGACGTGCACTTGTCAAAATCGCACTCCGGCGTGCTCACCTGCATGTTCTGGGCAAGCTCGGGATGGTTTTGCAGCGTCGAGAGTACCAGCTGGCGCCCGTGCGTAAGCGTACGGCGACGCTTGGTCGTCGTGGTGCCGCACATGGTGTTGAGCGTGCGCTCCAGCTGCGTAATCTGGTGACGGTGGGCCTTCAACTTCTGCGTCACCGAGGCCAGCGCCGCCGTCGCCGGGTTGAGCTTGGTCACGGTAAGGCCCGTGGTGCGGGCAATCTTTTCCATGTACTCCTTGCGCTCGTACTCGCGGCGCTTATGGCACTTGAGGCTCTTGGGATCGACCTCCAGACCCATACCCGTGCCCGCCCACTCCTCGGCGGTAGCAATGGCCTCGCCCAGGATGTCCTCGCCACCGGTGTTACGGCACTTATCGCACACGCCCAGCGGCAGGCACACGCTCACGTTGGGATAATCGGCCAGCACCGAGAACCAGGTCTCGGCCGTAATATCGCCCACGCAGGCAACGACGACCTCGTTTTCGCGCGGCATGCGCTTGAGGGCGCGTGTGCAGGTGACGTAGGCGGTCTCGTGGCTCGTAGCGGCGGAGACGATATCGTCATACAGGTTTTTAGGCGCCAGGCGCGGCGAGATGATCGCCTCGGTCGGACAGGCAGCGGCGCACAGGCCGCACTTGCGACAGGAGTCGAGGATCTCGATGGCGTCTTCCTCGACCTCGATAGCGTTGACCGGGCACACGTCCATGCACGCGGTGCAACCGCTCTTTTCGTTTTTGCAGGTCAAGCACGGAATGGTGTTGCCGCGCGGGCGCTCCTTGTAGTCGGCAGGATTCCACTGCGGCGCCGACGGATCGAGTGCATCGGTCACGCCGCCAAGCGGGTTTTTAAGAAAGTCGAAACCCTTGCTGATCTCGATAATGTCATCAAACAGATCGTGTTCCTGCGCCATGCGCGGCCCCTCCCTGAGCAGTGCAAACAAGCAAGAGATAATGATACGCTATCGGCCCACGCCTCGGGCAAATTACACGCGGCGCACCTTTGAGGCAAATAGCCTATGCCTATCGCCGCCTCGATTGCACAAGGTCGATCAAGCGCCTAGCTATGCCTCGCGCATGAGCTGCACGAGCTTTTGTCTGGTCACCTTGGCCTGTTCGTTAGCCATATTGCGTTCGTTTCTAAAGGCCGCATCTGCAACGCTCATCAGGTCGGCATCGGAAATCTCGTCAAGGCCCAGCTCCTCGAGCGTCGTCGGCAGACCGACGCGCTGGCAAAACTCAAGCACCTGATTAAGCTCGGGCGCACGCTCCAGGCGCAGCTGCACCACCAGGCCAAATGCCACGGCCTCACCATGCATGGCCTTGCACTCGGGCAGAATCGTCAGGCCGTTGGCTATGGCATGGGCAAGCGCTAGGCCACCACTCTCAAAGCCAACACCCGAGAGCAGAATATTGCACTCGATCAGGCGCTCAACCGCTGGCGATGTACGGCCCTTTTTGAGATCGCGCTTGGCAGCGACGCCGCACTCCATGAGTGTGTCATAGCAGGCACGAGCCGCAACCAAGGCCAAGTGTCCCGGCGCGCCACCGTGCTCGTTGGCGCCGTGCGCCGCAGCGCACGAACGCGCCTCAAAATACGTTGCCAGCGCATCGCCCATACCAGCGACCGTCATACGCAGTGGGGCCGCCGCGACCACGTTGGTATCGACCACGACCAGGTCTGGATTCTTCTCGAGCATCAGGTAGCGGTCGAACGACCCATCCTCGTGATACAGCACCGAAATCGCGCTGCACGGACCATCCATCGAAGCCGCCGTGGGGCATACGCACAACGGCAACTCGGCATAAAACGCAACGGCCTTGGCGATATCGAGCATCTTGCCGCTGCCAATACCCACCACCATGTCGCAATACTCGGCCTGGGCTTCCTTAGCCATTTCGACAACGGCCTCTTCCGTACAAGGACCGTTATAGATCTTAAAGAACGGCTCGCTTAGATCGTCGTCCAGAAATCCATCGACGATCTGCTTGCACAGCCGATCCTCGGTGCCCTGGTCAAACAAGACATAGGCAGCGCAGCCCAACCATGACAAATACCTGCCCTGACGCGAGAGTTCGCCCGGCCCCTGAACATACCGGCCGGGACCGCCATAAACCATGGGAAGCGCCATACGAGAATCCGCCCTTCATCAAACAACGATTGGTGCAAAGTAACTTGCCCCCTGCACCAACTTGTGCATTGGAGACAGGCCACTTTGCACCATAGTAAAAAGGGGCAAAGCCATCTGCTTGCTTTGCCCCTTCCTTAGCTTGATTTACTCATCCATGAGATAGTAGTGGCCCAGCGCGTCGGCACCCAGGATGGCGTTTGCGACCATCTCGGGCGTCACCTCAAACGGCATGTTGCACATGGTGTCATCGGGTGCGCAGGCGGCCTCGGCAACAACCATGGCCTGCTCGCGCGTAAGCTCGGCAACGCCAAGTTCCTTCATCGTGACCGGCAGGCCCAGCTCAATGCAGAAGCCCAAGACTTCCTCGAGCTTCTCGGTCGGGGCATCCTCGAGTACCAGCTGGACGATGGTGCCGAAGGCGACCTTCTCGCCGTGATACATGCCGTGGCACTCGGGCAGCATCGTCAGGCCATTGTGGATAGCATGAGCAGCAGCAAGGCCCGAGCTCTCAAAGCCAATGCCCGAAAGCAGCGTATTGGCCTCAATGATGCGCTCGACGGCAGGCGTGAGCGCACCCTTCTCCAGCGCGACCTTGGCCTTGACGCCATCGGCCATAAGCGTCTCGTAGCAGAGCTTGGCGAGCGCCAGGCCGGCCATGCCGCCCTTGCCGCCGGCGCAAGTGCCGCCGTCGGCATCATGCGTCGCCTGGGCCTCAAAGTAGGTTGCGAGCGCATCGCCCATGCCGGAAACCGTCAGGCGCACCGGGCTCGCCGCGATAACTGTCGTATCCATCAGGACAATATTGGGGTTTGCCTTAAGGAAGAGATACTTGTCGAACTGGCCGTCGTCGGTGTAGAGCACCGAAAGTGCCGAGCACGGAGCATCGGTCGAAGCAATGGTGGGGCAAATGATGACCGGGGACTCCAGGTAGTAGGCAACGGCCTTCGCGGTGTCGAGGATCTTGCCGCCACCGACGCCGACGATGATGTCGCAACCGTTGTCGCGAGCGAGCGCAACCAGACGATCGACCTCGCCCTTGGAGCACTCGCCGTTAAAGTCCTCAAACAGCAGCTCGGCCTTGGCCTCGGCAAAACTGCCCTCGATCTTGGCACCGACGCGCTTCTTGCCCGAAGGCGTCACGATGACGAGGGCCTTAGCGCCGAGCGGCTCGACATAGGAGCCGAGCTTGGCCAGCTCGTCCGGACCCTGGATGTACTTGCTGGGGCTATTGAAAATTGCAGCCATAACTATCCCATTCTCTAAACGAAAAAAGAAAGGGGCTCCGTACGGATACGTGCGGAGCCCCTCGTTACGATAACAAGAGTCGATTAGAAATCGATGTCGGTGTCGTAGTAGCAGGCCTTGAGGATCTTCTCGAAGTCGGCAGCCTTGGTCTCACGCGGGTTCTCCGGCGTGCAGGCGTCGGTCTCGGCGTTCGCGGCGATCTCGGGCAGCTTGGCGAGGAACTCCTCCTCGGAAACCATCTGCGGGTTCTCGGCGTCGACCTTCACGCCACCATTCGCGTAATCCTTGATGGACTGCGGAATGTTGAGCTGGTCGTTGAGGTCGCGAATCTTCTGGACGAGCGCGGCGATGAGTTCCTCGTTGGTCTCGCCGGGAAGGTGCAGAATCTCCTTGGCCACGTAAGCATAACGCTCGGCAGCACGGGGATCCTTGGAGTTCCACTGGATGACCTTGCCCAGGTACATGGCGTTAGCAGCACCGTGGATGATGTGGCCGTTCTCGAAGGCAGCACCGGTCTTGTGAGCCATGGAGTGAACGATGCCGAGCAGGCCCGAGGAGAAGGCGATACCGGCGATGCACTGAGCCTCGTGCATGTGCTGACGGGCCTCATGGTCGCCAGCATAGGACTTGGGCAGCCACTCGACGATCTCGCGGATGCCGTGCAGAGCGTTGGCGTCGGTGAACATGGAAGCGCAGGTGGAAACGTAGGCCTCCATGCAGTGGGTCAGAGCGTCCATGCCGGTGTGAGCGCACAGCTTGGCGGGCATGGTGTAGGTGAGCTCGGGGTCGACGATGGCGACATCAGGGGTGATGTTGAAGTCGGCCAGCGGGTACTTGATGCCCTTGGCATAGTCGGTAATGACGGAGAAGGCAGTGACCTCGGTAGCGGTACCGGAGGTGGAGGAGATGGCGCAGAAGTGAGCCTTCTGACGCAGCTCGGGGAAGCTGAACGGCTGGATGATGTTATCGAAGGACTCCTCGGGATACTCGTAGAAGACCCACATGGCCTTAGCGGCATCGATGGGCGAGCCGCCGCCGATGGCGACAATCCAGTCGGGCTCGAACTCGCGCATGGCCTCGGCGCCCTTCATGACCGTCTCGATGGACGGATCGGACTCGACGCCCTCGAACAGCTTGACCTCCATGCCGGCCTCTTTGAGGTCGGCCTCAACGTCCTGCAGGAACCCGCCGCGGCGCATAGAGCTGCCGCCAGAAACGATGATGGCCTTCTTGCCCTTGAGGTTCTTCACCTCGTGGCGAGCGCCCTCACCAAAGTACAGATCACGAGGATTGGTAAAACGTCCCATACTGTGCCTCCTAAACAAGCCCCTCTTAGACTTGCGTATATAACGGAGCACCCAATTGGCTCCGTTAGGACCGTTTTGCGCGTTGCCGGCGATGACAATGCGCGATGTCTAAACGTCTCAACGCTCAGACAAACATTATTCTACCGTTCTAGTTGGTCAGTTATTCACCTAAAGCCGACAATGATGAAACGTTTTTCTATCCCTGAAGACCCTTGTGGGGCATTCATACTCCCAAGCTGGGCAAACGTTTTATCAAGGTTGACCACATATCCCGGGCAGGACGGTGCCCCTCCAAAATGCGCCCCGTTCGCCGCCAAAAATCGACCGTTTGCGGCACCGTGATACCACTCAGTCGTCCAAGGTGCCGACATTTGTGCGACATCCGTCTTCGTGGTGCAAAGGTGCATGTCCAAGTGCGGCACCCCCGGTGTGCCACATGCGGGTAAACTAGAACCTTATATAGAGACATTTGAACCCTAACCGCAGCAAAGGAGGCCCCATGGCATTCGATCCCATTCAAGAGGATTGCCATCGCCTCGTTCTTGAGGCCTTGCGCCGCGACAATATCCCGCTCACCGACGGTGCCGCCGTAGAGCGTCTGATGGAACAATTCACCCGCAACCCCGCGCCGCTCATCGTGCACGACCGCGACCGCGCCGGGCACCTCATTGCCAAGGTGGTCGAGGCTGTCGACTACCGCATTCCCTTTATCCCTGACGATGCCCAGGCAGAGCAAGAAGAGGCAGCTGCCGAGAACATGCTTCGCGAGGCAGCCGCGCTCGACCCCACCAACTGGGATGCCCAGCGCATGCTGACCGCCCTCACCGCCAACTCCAACGAGGAGTACGTACAGTATCTGGTGTCCAAGTGCGACGAGGTGGAGCACGATCTGACGCTCAAGATCGCCTCGGCGCAGGACCCCTACGAGTGCGAGGCCGCAGGCGATCTGACCCGCCGTCCCTACCTGCGCTGGCTTGCCGCCTTGGCATCGCGTGCGCTCATTAGCGGCCGCTACCGCATGTCGCTGGAGGCAGCGAATCGCAGCCTGGACTTTGCCCCCAACGACCCCGCTGGTGTCCGCCACACCGCGATGCTCGCCATGGCAAAGCTCGAATACCCTGCCGAGGAGCTCAAGCGCTTTCGCTCCGCTCACTCCGTGCCCTATCTTGCCAACACGCCGCTGCGTCGCCGTCCTAAGGACGCGGAGCGTGACCTGGACCCGTGGACGCTCATCGCGCTGATGAGCGCTGCCTGGCGCGAGCTGGACTACGAGGGTGCCGAGCACTACTTGCGCATCCTTGCACGCTCGTGCCCGCACGCAGCCGAGGCACTCTACTTCCAAACCGAGTTTCCCGATGGTGTCTATGCCCGCGTCAACGTGGGTGCAGGCTCTACCGACGAGCTTGTCCTTGCGCTGTCCGAGGCGACGCCGGTACTGCAGGAGGGCTTGGGCGCCCCCGACAATGCCAGCTTTGCCGCCTGGGTCGCCACCAACGATATCGTGCGTTCCCAGATCGACGAACGAATCCTGCGGGCGGCCGAGCAGGGCTTGCCGTTTAAGGGAGGAGACCTCTAATGGATCCGAGCGTCTACATCCCCGCCTACCTGGAGCGCGCCTACGTTGCGTCGCACCCCGAACTCACCGATGCAGCACGCGATCTTGTCCATAACGACGTGAGCGCCAACCCTCATAAGTATGCGCAGACCGAGCATGCCCAAGCGCTGCTGTCCTATGCCGGCGTCCACCGCCACTTGCTCGACGAACTCCATCGCATCGAGGACATGGGCAGCGACGAGGAATTTGAACAGACGCGCAACCGCCTGTTCGACGATATGCGCGATGAGCTGCTCAAGATCGTCCGCGTCGACGCGCTGGCCGTCGATGCCCAGCTGCTCGCCATCATCCTGGCGGACACGCCCGTCGATGCCTGCCTGGGCGATCTGATGAAGCTCGAGACGAGCACGGCCGATTACCTGCAGCAAAGCGTGCCCGGGTTCGACATGGAAGCTCCGCACTACTGGGCCAACAAGGTTTTGACGGACGGCGTGACGGCAGCCGATCTCACCGTAAGCGAGCCGGCTCTTATCGGGTGGCTCCACACGCTCGAGGCCATCTCGCAGCTGTGCATGGCGAGCGCTCGCTACCGTGCTGCCGCCAACTATTCTCGCCGTGTTCTTAAGGCGGAAGGCTATCCCACCCGAGCTGCAGGCACCGTGCTACTCGCCCTCGCTCGTCTGGAAGACGAGGACGGCTTTTTTGCCCTGGCCCACCAGCTCGAGGAACAGATGGGGGCCGATGTCCTCGAGGACTCCCCCTGGTATCTGCTCGCCCGCACGATCTTGCTGTTCAAAACGAACAAGATGCGCCCGGCGACACGCGCGCTGCGCGAGTTTGCCAACCGCTGCGAAGGCGGCGCGTTCTTTTTGCTGAACCCCATGTATCAGACACCGTACCTTCCCTGCCGGCCCGAACCGCACGACCCCTGGGACCTTTCGCATCAGGCAGTTTGGGAGGCCGACGGCATTATCTCGGACACTCCCGACTTTGCCCCCTGGGCCAACGCTTGCGAAGACGTATCGCAGCTTGCCCAGGAATTTGCGCGCCGCTACGGTTTTTAGTGACGCACTCGACCCGACCATGTCGTTTACGTTAGGAACGGTTTCATGAACCTCCGCTCATCTCTTGCCTGCACCTCGAGCGATATCGCCCGCTGGGGGCTGCGCTCCGTCCTTAAGCGCCAGGGCGGCGTGCTTCCCGGCCGCATCGCCATGAAAATCGACCCCGAGCTGCTACGCGACCTCGCGAGCCTTGTCGACCGCAGCGTGGTGATCACCGGCACCAACGGCAAAACCACCACCTCCAACCTCATCGCCGACGCCGTTGCCGCCAGCGGCGCCACCGTGGTGTGCAACCGTGCCGGCAACAATATGGAGCCCGGTGTGGTGGGTGCTCTGCTCGAGGCCCGCAGTGGCCTTAAGCACACTGACAGCGACAAGCGCGTGGGCGTTTTTGAATGCGATGAGCTCTACACCGTGCGCGTCCTGCCCAAGCTCAAGCCGACGTACTTTGTGCTGCTCAACCTGTTCCGCGACCAGCTAGATCGCTATGGCGAGATCGATCACACCCAGGAGGTCATCGCCCACGCGTTGGAGCTTTCGCCGGCAACGACGCTCATCTACAACGCCGACGACCCGCTGTGCGCCTCGATTGCCGCGCGCGTTCCCAACGCGAGTATTGCCTTTGGCATCGATGGCGCCACCAACACCGAGTCCGACCGTATTAGCGACTCGCGCTTTTGCTCACAGTGCAACGCGCCGCTGGAGTATGACTACGTGCAATACGGCCAGCTCGGCGCCTACCATTGCCCCTCGTGCGGTTGGGCACGCCCTGCGCTTGTCCGTCGCGTGACGGGCGTGGAGCTCGGCTGCGACGGCTACGGCTTTGACCTGGTCTTTGGATCTGCGCCCGACGCGGCTGCCGCACACATCGCCACACGCTACAACGGCCTGTACATGGTCTACAACGTTGCCGCCGCATTCTTTGCCGCACATGAGTTAGGCGTGGATATGGCGCACCTGCAGCCCACGCTCGATGCCTATGTGCCCGCCGGCGGACGCATGGGCCGCTGGGATATCGCCGGCCGCACCGTCGAGGCCAACCTGGCTAAGAATCCCGTAGGCTTCGATCGCCAGATTCAGTCCATCAAGACGGCAGGCGGCAGACTCTGCGCTTTCTTCCTCAACGACAACGATGCCGACGGCCACGATGTATCGTGGATCTACGACGTCGACTTTGAGCGCATCGCCGACACGCCGGGACTTGTCGCCTTTGCCGGCGGCACGCGCGCACACGACATGCAGGTGCGCCTCAAGTACGCCGGCATCGATGCCGCGATTATCTCGGACGTCGCGCAGGCAATTGGCGCCGTGGCAGACGAGGCCGCCGATGACACCTTCTACGCCGTCGCCAACTACACGGCCTTCCCGCCGCTGGTCAAGGAGCTCGACGGACTGAAGGGCGCCACTTCCGACGCTGTTGCCGGGCGCGCCGTAGCCCGTGCCGACGGCAGCGCTCTTCCTGTCGGCATCGCGCCAGTCGAGCTTTCGCGCCCGCTGCGCATCGTCTACCTGTATCCCGATGCCCTTAACCTCTACGGCGACGGCGGCAACGTTATCGCCCTCGAGCGTCGCTGCGCCTGGCGCGGCATCCCCGTTCGCGTGGACGAGGTCCGCATGGGCGAGTCGCTCGATCTCACCGACGCCGACATCGTCATGATGGGTGGTGGCTCCGACCGCGACCAGCTAGCCGTGGCACACGAGCTGCTCGCCCAAAAAGACAAGGTCGCGGCCTATGTTGAGGATGGCGGCTCGCTGCTTGCCATCTGTGGCAGCTATCAGCTGCTCGGCCGTTCGTACTACATGGGCGACGATCGCATTGAGGGCCTGGGCGTCATTGCCGCCGAGACCGTGCGCGGCTCCGACCGCCTGATCGGCAACGTAGCCGTCAAGACCGACCTGGCACCCGAGCCCTTTGTGGGATTCGAGAACCACGGCGGCCGCACGCTTTTGGACGCCGAGGCCACGCCGCTCGGAACGGCCGTCGTCACGGGCACCGGCAACAACGGCGATGATGGTCTTGAGGGCCTCATCTACAAGGGCGTCATCGGCACGTACCTGCATGGCCCGGCGCTACCCAAGAACCCCGAACTCGCCGACTGGCTGATTGCGCACGCCCTCGGGCGCCGCGGCGACGCACAGGCCAACGCTCTGCTGCCGCTCAAGCCCCTCGACGACACCTACGAGCACGCCGCCCACGACGCCGCCATGAAGCTCCTCCCCTAACGCCCCAACCACCACAAAGGGGACAGGCACCTTTGTGGTGGTTTTTCAGTTTGCCAACGATATGTGAACGGCTAAAAAAGTCTGCTATACTCTTTCCCGCTGTCCCCATCGTCTAGCGGCCAAGGACGCCACCCTTTCAAGGTGGATATCGCGGGTTCGAATCCCGCTGGGGGCACCATTTAAATTAAGAAGCCCGTTACCCCCGCGGTGACGGGCTTTTTGCTACCGATATGCCGGGATTCGAACCCGACAGGGTGCGGAGCTGAGGAAACGCGCAAGCGTTTTCCAGCGCAGCACGCAAGGAGCGAAGCGACGCAGCGGAAGCGGGGGGCGCCAGCCGCACGCGGACATCCCGCTGGGGACACCATTTGAGATGTGAAGCCCGTTACCCTCGCGGTAGCGGGCTTTTTGCTACCCATGCGCCGGGATTCGAACCCGACAGGGTGCGGATCCCGGCATCATCGCAAAGCCAGTGGGCAAAAAATAGCAAATATGAGTACTGTTACCATTTTAGTAACAGCGATTTCATGCCTTTAGAAGTCGATTTAGACGTCAGGCGTCCTACGGCGGAAGAATTGCAGACGTTTATCGGCTAAGTACTTGTACATATGTTGCGTAACACTACATATTTTGCAAATAAATAATGTTACAGAGCTTGTGACAGTACTCATATTTGACGTTTTTTGCCCACAACCCTTTATGCCTAGGCAAATCGGCGGCATAACGGGCTTCAAAGCGTCCTTCGCAAACAAAAACCGGGGCCCGCATAATGCGGACCCCGGCTCAATACCGTGACGATATGTCAGTTACGCTCTACACGTAGAACAGGATGTCGTCGTAGGTCGGGACCGGCCAGTAGTCGGCGGCCACGATCTCCTCCATGGCATCCACGGCGGCGCGCAGCGTATCCATAGCGGGAACGACCTCGTGCGCGTACACGTTGGCCTGCTCCTGGCCATCGAGAGACTCGGCCTTCTGATGCACGGCGTCGAGCGCCTTGATGGAGTCGTTGATGGTGGTGATGCCGTTGCAGAGCTTGTTGAGCGTGTTCTGCTCACACTGCATGGCGGCCTCGGCACCGGCGGCACGAATAGTCTCAAGGCCCTTAGCGACCTTGGTGGCATAGGCGGTAATGACCGGGCGATAGGTACGACGCGCCTCGCGAACCATCGTGGTGGCCTCGATGTTCATGAGCTTGTTGTACTTCTCGAGCTTGCAATCGTAGCGGCACTGGGCCTCGGCCTTGGTCAGGACGCCCGTCTCCTCAAAGAGCGCAATGGCCTTATCGGAAACAAAGGCGGGCAGGGCGTCGGCCGTGGTCTTGTTGTTGGCAAGGCCGCGCTTCTCGGCCTCGACGGGCCACTCGTCGGAGTAGCCATCGCCGGAGAAGAGGATGCGCTGGTGGTCGGTCAGGACCTTCTTGCAGTACTCGAGCGCGGCGTCCTGGAACTCATCCTCGGGCGTACCCTCAAGCGCGTCGGCGAAGGACTTGAGCGACTTGGCCACGGCGGCATCGAGCACCAGGTTGGAGTCGGAGACGTTCTGCTCGGAGCCGCAGGCACGGAACTCGAACTTGTTGCCGGTGAAGGCGAACGGGGAGGTGCGGTTGCGGTCGGTGTTGTCCTGCATCAGCTTGGGCAGGGTATCGGCGCCCAGGTCGAGCACGCCGCGCGTGGCATGGACGGAAGCCTTGCCATCGATGATCTTCTCGACGACCTCGGTAAGCTGGTCGCCCAGGAAGATGGACATAATCGCCGGAGGAGCCTCGTTGGCGCCCAGACGATGGTCGTTACCGGCCGAGGCAACGGAGGCACGCAGGAGCTCCTGATAGTTATCGACGGCCTCGATTACCGCGGTGAGGAAGACGATGAACTGCAGGTTGTCGAGCGGAGTGTCGCCCGGATCGAGCAGATTCTCGGATTCGGTGCCAAGCGACCAGTTGTTGTGCTTGCCCGAGCCGTTGATGCCCTCGAAGGGCTTCTCGTGCAGCAGGCAGACCAAGTCGTGGCGGGAGGCGATGAGCTTCATCTTCTCCATCATGACCAGATTCTGGTCGATGGCCTCGTTGACTTCGCCATAGACGGGGGCGAGCTCATGCTGGCAGGGAGCAACCTCGTTGTGCTTGGTCTTGGCGGGAATGCCAAGCGCCCACAGCTCATCGTCCAGATCCTTCATATAGGCCGAGACGGTGGGGCGGATAGCGCCAAAGTAGTGCTCCTCGAGCTCCTGGCCCTTGCAGGGAGCGGCGCCAAAGAGGGTGCGGCCGGTAATGACCAGGTCCTTGCGCTTGCGGTAGGCGTCCTTCTTGATCAGGAAGTACTCCTGCTCGTCGCCCACGGAAGGAACGACCTTCTTGGGGGTCTTACCGAACAGCGCCAAAACGCGCTTGGACTCACGCGAGAGCGCGGTCATGGAACGCAGCAGCGGGGTCTTCTTGTCCAGGGCCTCGCCCGTGTAGGAGCAGAAAGCCGTGGGGATGCACAGGACATCGTCCTTGATAAAGGCGGGGCTGGTGGGATCCCAGGCGGTGTAGCCACGGGCCTCGAAGGTGGCGCGCAGGCCGCCGTTGGGGAAGCTCGAGGCATCGGGCTCGCCCTGGATGAGGTTCTTGCCCGTAAACTTGGTAATGGCGGTGCCGTCGTGGTTGGGCTCCAGGAAGCTGTCGTGCTTCTCGGAAGTAATGCCCGAAAGCGGCTGGAACCAGTGCGCGTAGTGCGTCGCGCCCTTGGAGATGGCCCAGACCTTCATGGCATGGGCAACGGCGTTGGCCACATCCAGGTCGAGCGGCTCACCGCCCTCGAGGGTTGCAGCAAGGCGCTTCCAAATGTCCTTGGGGAGGTAGTCCTTCATGACTTCCTCAGAGAACACCATGGTCCCGAAGCGGTCAGTAAGTTCGGCCATACGGAACTCCCTTCGTATCGGCACCGCGTGAGAAGCGGTGTTGATTACTAACGAACGAGTCATAGCTTAGACTCGCCGTGTTTCCGCGACATTACCGTTATGTTGCTGTCGCGAAACCAATCAATGAGGTTACCGCATCGCAGCGGTATTGCCACCCTTAACAGCCAATCAACTGTATAAATTGCAGACCTCCCCGCACAGTTTACGGGTAGCTCATTTGCCACGGGCTATAAAGACTGGTATTTGATGCGAAATACCAGTCTTTATAGCCCGTGGCAAAATTAGCCGCTCTGCTATAGGGAATGCCGATAGCAAGGCATCTTTGATTGGTATCCCCAAATAGCGAGTGAAACTCCGCCGTGACACAGTGGTGCTGTAGAATCCTTACAACACATCACACTATTACGTATCTAGAGGAGCACGATATGCGCGTCGACGAGGTTTTTAAGCAGGCAGCATCCCAGGGCACCGCACCCGTTTCGTTTGAGATGTTCCCGCCCAAGGGCGAGCTTACCCTCGATACGGCTCGCGAAGTGGCAGGCAATCTGTGCAAGCTTTCGCCGAGCTTTGTCTCGGTCACCTGCTCGGCCGGCGGCTCGGGCAACGGTGCCACCACCGCCCCCATCGCGCATATGATTACGAGCGAATTCGATACGCCCTCGGTGGCGCACCTCACCTGCGTGGGCCGCTCGCACGCCGATATCGCCGCCAAGATCGATGAGTACCGCACCGCCGGCGTTGAAAACATTCTGGCCCTGCGTGGCGATCTCCCTGCCGGCGCGACCGAGGACGACAAGCCCGCCTCGGACTACGCCTACGCCCGCGACCTCATCCCCGAGCTCGTCGACGCCGGCTTTTGTGTGGGCGCCGCAGCCTACCCCGAGGGCCACATTGCCTGTGAGGACCTCAACCTCTCGGTCGAACACCTCAAGCAAAAGCAGGACGCCGGCGCAAGCTTCTTTGTGACGCAGCTCTTCTTTGATAATGAGTGCTTCTACCACTTCCGCGAGCTTGCCGACAAGGCCGGTATCACCGTGCCCATTACCGCGGGCATCATGCCGTTTATGGGCAAGTCGCAGATCAGCCGCATGGTCTTTATGTGCGGCGCATCGCTGCCCTCCCCCGTCATCAAGATTCTCGCCAAGTACGAGAACGATCCCGAGAGCCTGCAGGCAGCCGGTGTAGATTATGCCGCCCGCCAGCTTTGCGACCTCAAGGAGCACGGCGCCGACGGTCTGCACCTGTACACTATGAATCGTCCTGCAATCGCCGCAACCATTATGGAGCGCCTGGGGTAATGGAAAAACCGCACATCGATACAGCTTTTGCCGAAGTGCCGGCCGACCTTGCGTCGCCGGCGCTTTATCGTATCGATGCCGCCCACCATCCCCGTGTCGATCGTGCCGAGATGTTGCGCTACCTGGGCTACGGCGGCCAGCAGATTGAACCCGAGCTGTCGCAGCGTATTGAGCTTGTCATTGAGCGCCTGGAGTTAGACATTGAGCCCCGTGGCGTGCGCCGCGTGTTTGCCGTCGATGCCACGGGCGTGGACGAGCAGGGAGAACCCTGCATCCGTCTGGTCGGCACCAACGTTGAGCTGCGCGGTCGCGACATCTATCGCCATCTCAAAGATGCCCGCTTTGCCGCGCTCATGGCATGCACCCTCGGCATGGACGCCGAGCGTCGCCTGCGCACCACGGGAGCCCAACATCCCCTGGAGGGCGCCGTGCTCGACGCCGCGTGCTCCGCTTACGTGGAAGCCGCCGTTGAGCAAATGGACCAGCAGGTCAAGACGGACGCCGCCGTTCATGGGCTCGCCGGCAACTGGCGCTTTAGTCCCGGCTACGGCGACTGCCCGCTCTCGGCCCAGCGCTCGATCGTCAATGCGCTCAACGCCACGCGGCTCATCGGTCTGACCGTCACACCCACCAGCCTACTCATGCCCACCAAAAGCGTGACCGCGGTGATCGGCCTGTTCGACGGCGAGGTCCACGACGCCCAGACCCGCCCCACCTGCAATATCTGCCGCATGCGCGAGAACTGCCGCTTCCGCGCCGCCCACACCACCTGCTATTCCAGCCATTAGGAGCCCTCGATGTTTACTCCGCTTATCACTCATGATTCTGACGGCACTGCATTGGCGGCACCTGTTGATGCCGCACGTCGCAACGGTGCCACGTACAAGACGCGCACGATCGACGATCTGCGCATTAAGGACGATCGCCTGCGTGCGGCCATCGATGGCACGGGACACCTGCTGTTCGACGGCGGCATGGGCACCATGTTGCAGGCCGCTGGCATGAAGGCGGGCGCCCTGCCCGAGCTGCTCAACTTTGAGGAACCCCAGGTCATTACCGACATTCAGCGCCAGTACGTCGAGGCTGGCTGCGACGTGATCACCGCCAACACCTTTGGCGCCAACGCCCACAAGCTCGACGGCGCCGCCACCGTGGCAGACGTCTTTGCCGCCGCTGTCGCCTGCGCCCGCGAGGCCGGCGCCCGCTACGTCGCCGGCGATATCGGCCCCATCGGCGCGCTGCTTCGTCCCTTAGGCACCCTCAGCTTTGACGAGGCCTATGACCTCTTTGCCGAGGAAGTGCGCGCAGGCGTCGATGCGGGCGTGGATCTCTTTATTATCGAGACCATGACCGACCTGGCCGAGATCAAGGCGGCTGTCCTCGCCTGCCGCGAGAACTCCGACCTGCCCGTCTTTGCCACCATGACCTTTGAGGAAGACGGCCGTACCTTCCTGGGTACGAGTCCCGAGGTGGCCGCCATCACGCTCGACGCCATCGGTGCCGACGTTTTGGGCATCAACTGCAGCCAAGGACCGGCCGAGCTCCGAGGACTCGCCGCACGTATGCTCACCGTTACCGACAAGCCCGTTATGGTGCAGGCTAATGCAGGACTCCCCCATGTAGACGACGACGGCAACACCGTCTTTGATATCCAAGCCCCCGAATACGCCGAGGCCGTCGCCGGCATGATCGCCGACGGCGTGAGCGTCGTGGGCGGTTGCTGCGGCACCACGCCGGCGCACATGGCGGCCTTGCGCACGCTTATCGACAACCACACGCCCAGCCCGCGCCACCGCAAGCCCAGCATGTCGGTCACAAGCGCCCAGACCGTGGTGGACCTTCCCTGCGACGGCCACAAGATCGCCGTCATCGGCGAGCGCATCAACCCCACCGGCAAAAAGCGCCTGCAGCAGGCCCTGCGCGACGGCGATCTGGACTACGTCGTGAGCCAGGGCATCAGCCAGCAGGAACAGGGCGCCGATATCTTGGACGTCAACGTCGGCCTGCCCGAGATCGACGAGGTCAAGATCATCCAACAGGCCACCGAGCAGCTCCAGGGCTCCACGCTGCTGCCGCTGCAGATCGACTCCACCGACCCCGCAGCCGTCGAGGCCGCTGTGCGCCGCTACGCCGGCAAGCCCATCATCAACTCGGTCAATGGCAAGCAGCAGATCATGGATGAGATCTTTCCGCTGGTCGCCCACTACGGCACCAACGTTGTCGGCCTTACGCTCGACGAAGGCGGCATCCCCGATACCGCCGAGGCCCGCTTTGCCATCGCCGAGCGCATCGTGGCCGAGGCTGCCCGTTACGGCATCGGACCGGACCGCATCCTCATCGACTGTCTGGTCATGACCGCCTCGACCAACCAGCGCCAGGCCGAGCAGATCCTGCGCGCCATGTCCCTGTGCAAGGAGCGCCTGGGCGTCAAATGTGCGCTCGGCGTGTCGAACATCAGCTTTGGCCTGCCTGCCCGCCCGCTGCTGGGTTCGGTCTTTTTAGCCGCCGCTTTTGGCGCGGGCCTGGACGCCCCCATCATGAACCCGGGCTCCAAGCGCTTTATGGATACCGTCTACAGCTATCGCGTCCTGAGCGTTGAGGACGAGGGCTCGACCGGATACATCGAGCGCTACGGCGGCTGGACCGATCCGTATAAGATCGCCGCAAACCCGGCAGCAGCTCAGGCCGCATCGACCGACACCGTGCCCGCTGCTGGCACCGCCGGCACCGACGGCAACGACGACCCGATTCGTCGCATGGTCGTCTCGGGCCGCAAAGGCGAGATCGCTGCCGAGACCGAGCGTCTGCTGGCAGACCATGACGCCATGGACCTCATCAACAATCACTTTATCCCCGCCCTCGACGAGGTCGGCGTCCTCTTTGACCAGGGCAAGTTCTTCCTGCCGCAGCTCATGGCCTCGGCCGAGGCCGCGCGCGTGGGTTTCGACACCATCAAACGCCTAATGCCCGCCGGCGAGATTGCCGACAAGGGCAAGATCTGCGTGGCCACTGTCAAGGGCGACATCCACGATATTGGCAAGAACATCGTCAAAATGCTGCTCGATAACTACGGCTACACCGTCTTTGACCTGGGCCGCGACGTCGACCCGCAAGAGGTGCTCAAGACCGTCAAGGAGCGCGATATCAAACTCGTCGGCCTCTCGGCGCTTATGACTACCACGGTCGTCGCCATGGAGGAGACCATCAAGCTGCTCCATGCCGAGGTGCCGGGCGTCAAGATCATCGTAGGCGGCGCCGTACTCACCCCCGAATACGCCAAGCAGATCGGCGCGGACTACTACGCCAAGGACGCCGCCGAAAGCGCTCGTATCGCCGAAGAGGTCTTTGGGCAGTAACACAACGGAAACAACCGAGCACCAAAACGTGCCGCATGCGCCACTTGGCACGTGCGGCACGTTAAAATAGATAAGACTATGCTCGTTTTGGCAGATAGGAGCGCAAGGATGGCGATCACGCCCGCAGAAATCGCGGAAACCCGCGGCATGGTTGAGGAGCAGAACCTCGACATCAGGACCATCACCATGGGTGTTTCGCTCATGGGTTGCGGCGACGAGAACCTCGACCGCATGTGCACGAAGATCTACGACCACGTGACGCACACGGCTGAGCATCTGGTCGAGACCGCCGAGAACCTCGAGCGCGAGTACGGTATCCCCATCGTCAACAAGCGCGTTTCCGTCACCCCGGTGGCGCAGATTGCCGCGTGCTGCAAGGATGAGGACCTCACCCCCATCGCGCATGCCCTCGACCGCGCGGCCGAGACGCTCGGCATCGACTACCTGGGCGGCTTCTCCGCGCTCGTCCAGAAGGGCATCGGCGACGCCGACCGTCGCGTCATCCAGTCCATCCCCCAGGCGCTCGCCACCACGAGCCGCGTCTGCTCCAGCGTCAACGTCGCCAGCCTGCGCGCCGGTATCAACATGGACGCCGTGCTTATGGCCGCCCAGACCATCATCGATGCCGCTAAACTCACGGCCGACCAGGACTCCGTCGGCGCTTCCAAATTTGTCTGCTTTGCCAATATGGTCGAGGACTCCCCGTTTATGGCGGGCGCCGTCCACGGCGGTGGCGAGGCCGACGCCGTCATCAACGTAGGCGTCTCGGGCCCCGGCGTTATGGCCGCAGCCCTGGAGACGCTGCCCGATTCCGCATCGATGATGGAAGTCGCCGAAAAGATCAAGCAGACCGCCTTTAAGATCACCCGTGCCGGCGAGCTCATGAGCCGCGAGGCCGCCCATCGTCTGGGTGTCGAGAAGGGCATTGTCGACCTGTCGCTGGCTCCCACGCCTGCCATCGGCGACTCCGTCGCGCGCATCCTCGAGATCATCGGCGTGGGCACCTGCGGTGGCCCCGGCACGACCTGCGCGCTCGCCATGCTCAACGATGCCGTCAAGAAGGGCGGCGTCATGGCCAGTTCCAGCGTGGGCGGTCTCTCCGGCGCCTTTATCCCCGTGTCCGAGGACGCCGGCATGATCGCCGCCGTCGAAGCCGGCGCGCTTTCCCTCGAGAAGCTCGAGGCCATGACCTGCGTGTGCTCCGTCGGCCTGGACATGATCGCCATCCCCGGTGACACCCCGGTCGAGACCATCGCCGGCATCATCGCCGACGAGATGGCCATCGGCGTCATCAACAACAAGACCACGGCCGTGCGCGTGATCCCTGCCATCGGCAAGGGCGTGGGCGACTGCGTCGAGTATGGCGGCCTGTTTGGCCGTGCGCCCATCATGCCGGTGAACCCCAACGCCGGCACCGTGCTTGCCCACCGTGGTGGTCGATTCCCGGCGCCGCTGAACTCGCTGAAGAACTAGCTGAGGGGTTCGGGCGAGGAGCCCCGGGGAGGGCAAATATATAAGGTCGCCTGCTCGGACAGTCCTGACTCGCACGGAGAGCACATTAAGTGCTCTCCGGCTCGTGCGGAACTCGCGATC
>DBEZHA010000036.1:0-10804 GCA_048189585.1 Collinsella sp.
GTTCCGAACCCGGAAGCTAAGCCCCATCGCGCCGAGAGTACTGCGGGGTCAGCCCGTGGGAGGCCAGGGCGCCGCTGACCGGTGGACGGCACCGAGCCGTGCGCTTGAACTGAGAAGGGGGGAGGCCGCGAGGCCTCCCCCTTTTTTGCGTTTATGGGGCGTAAATGACTCAATTACACCAGACGATCTTATCGTTTTTGGTATTGAGCCCTTATTTAAAGAAGATAAATCTAATAACAAGGGCAACTGCTATGGCCACAATGATCAAAAGCAGGATTGTCAGTCGATGCTGCTTGCGTCTTTTACTTGACGAAACGAAGATTGATTTTCCCTGTTTTGGCGTTTCGAGATAGCGAGCCGAATGCGTCAAGGTTTGCTTGGGTCGAGAACCTCTTTGTCGATGAGCGGCTGATGCTTTCAGTGGCTCATCACTAGCTGCGCTGTTTTTAGATAATGGTGCGTCTTTTAGATATACAGTGTCTCCCGAGGCGACGCCCATATGTTTACGTCCCGTTTGGGCATCCTCGAGTGTTTGATATCGATTTCTCGTCACATACTCGGGCTCCGGATCATTAATGGGCTCTTGCGAGATGTGGGGGCGATGGAACCGCGGCGGCTGCGTGGAAGTATCTTCCCCCCGTGTCGGCATAAACATTTTGTTCTGGTTTTGGTCGTCCATGATGCCCTTTAGCTCGTTACCAACAACGTGTACGCGCTCATTGTAAGCCCCTTGCTATTTGTAGCTGTGAACATACTTGTTATTTAAGCTCTGGTTCAAAGAACCTTAACCTTATTAAAACCTGAGTCAAACACACTTAGATATGCTTATAGTACTGGACTCAAAAAACTTTATAGTCGATGTATATATGAGCACTGGGTGGGCATATATAAGAGCGTCAAAAGAAGTCCCAGTCACCTAGAAGATGACTCGGCAGTCCTTAAAAGGAGTGGTAAACATGGCAAGCATGGTTCCTTATCGTTCGGTTTTTGGCGTTCGTCCTCCTGCTAGCTCGTTGTTCGATCTGTTTGATGATATGGCCGACCTTGCAAACAACTCGATTGCTTCCAAGGCGTTCCCCGTTGACGTTGAGGATAAGGGCGACGGCTATGAGGTCAAGGCTTATCTGACCGGCGTCGCCAAGGACAATATCGATGTCGAGCTTAACGAGGGCCGTCTGTCCATTAGCGTGAATGTCGAGGAAGACGAGGAGAACGAGGGCAAGAACTTCCTGCAGAAGGAGTTCAACTCGTACAGCGCGACGCGTGGCGTGTATCTAAAGGACGCTTCGAGCGAGGGCCTCTCGGCTAAGTACGCTGACGGCATCCTGACCGTTACGGTTCCCAAGATCGTCGAGAAGAAGAACGTTACGAAGATCTCCATCGACTAACTTCGTTGGTGTTCTGCGCTATTAAAAGACAGCAAAAGGGGCTGGGAAGCGATTCTCGGCCCCTTTTGCTGTCTAGGACAGTCTATTGAATGGTTGCCGGTTGATACTGACTCGCAGGGCGTATCGAGAGTTTTCGCGATCCTTGGAGAAGGGTTGCGGAGCTGCCGACCTCGTCATCCAGAGTTGCGGCCAGAGTTTTGGCATAGCTTTTGACGGTAAGGCTCGGACGATTGTTATCTTGGCTGATATGCATGGCAATGAGCTGTTCGGTGCGATCGGTAACAAGTTCGCGCGCGGCTTCGGCGGCTTGGCCATTGGAGAGGTGTCCCCTTGCAGACAGGATGCGCTCCTGAAGAAAGCGGGGATATTCTCCCTCGCGCAGCATGGTCACATCGTGGTTGCTTTCGAGCGCGAGGACTCGACAATCTTTGAGGGTGTTCATGGCTTGGCTCGATAGCTCTCCGGCGTCGGTGGCAAAGCCGATGGAATCATCGAGGGTGTCGAATCGATAGCCGACTGGATTGATGACATCGTGTGACGTTGAGTAGGTTTGCACGTGGATGCCGGCAATGGATAGGGTGTCACCGGGATCGAATTCCTCGACAGGCAGATGCGAAAGATTTTCTTTGCTCGAAAGAGTGCCCCTGCTGGCAAAGAGGGGGCCGTGCCAGTGCTTGCACCAGACATCGAGGCCCTTGATGTGATCGCTATGCTCATGAGTAATGAGAAGAGCCGAGACGTTGTCTGCCGAGAGCCTCAGTTCTGCCATGCGCTTTAATGTCTCGCGGCGAGACAGTCCGTCATCGACCATAATGAGCCCCTGCGGGCCCTCGATGAGTGCGCAGTTGCCTTTAGAGCCACTGCCGAGGATATGAAGGTGCAGACGAGACATAAGATTCCAAAGGATACAATGGGTGCGGACGAATAGAGGAGGAAGCAAATGCCTACGGTATCTCAGCATTATGGACACCATGCCGTGCCTGGGGCAGTCGATGAGACCCGGACGAGGCAGCAGGCTGCTCCTGTCGTGCTCATGGTATCAGGCGGCGCGGACTCGACGGCACTGCTTCTTATGGCGTGCACATCAAAGCTGGATATCCAAGACGGACGCGGTGTCGCCCCCATTGCTCGCGAGCGCCTGCATGTGCTGCATGTAAACCATCATCTGCGCGGCAAGGCGTCCGATGGCGACGAGGCCTTTGTGCGTGAGCTCTGCGCGCAATATGGTTTACCGCTGTGTGTGGAGCACGCTTATTTTGATGGGGAGTCGGGCAATATTGAGGCCGCGGCCCGCGAGGTGCGCTATGCCGCGGCGCGGAGGTATGTTCGCGAGCTCTGCGCCCAGACGGGGGCACCGCGAACGGCGGCTCGTATCTGCACCGCGCACACGTCTTCGGATCGCGCGGAAACGTTTTTGATGAACGCGATTAAGGGTTCGGGGCCCGCTGGTCTATCGAGCATTCCTCGCCGGAGGAATATCGTGGTGCGTCCCTTGCTCGACCTAACTCATGGCGAGCTCGTGGGCTATCTACAGGTACATGGTCAGCCGTGGCGTGAAGACGAGAGCAATGAGGATATCTCGTATCTGCGAAACTACGTGCGCCATCGAGTGATGCCGGTGGTGGCGCAGCGCAACGCGAGCGTCTGCAAGACGATTGGCGCCGCCTGTGAGATCTTGGGTGATGAAGATGCGTTTCTATCCCAGCTGTCGGCACAGGCGTTTCGAAGCTGTTTGCGCAAAGAGGCAGCGGGCGCGCTGGTGCTCGATGCCAGGCGCCTTGCTGCGGCCGAGGTGGTAATCGCGCGGCGCATCGTGCGACTGGCGATTAAACGCATCGATCCGGGCGCTCGTCCAGAGATGCGACATGTGGAGCGAGTCCTTTCCTGCGTTGCCGAGGGCGCCGGCTCGGTCACGCTTCCGGCGGGGATTGACGCACGTATTGAGTTTGGCATGCTGGCGTTTAAGGCGCCGGCGGCTCGCGAGGGCCTGGCCGCGGACTGGGTTACCGTACCCGGTCGTTTGCCGTTGGGCGGGGGGCGCATGCTGGTCGCAGAGCCGATGGCCGTTGAGCCGGGATGCGATATCGTGCGCCGCGCCCGTGAGCTTGCGGTTGCCGGGGAAGTGACAGCTTTGGTAGACGCGGCTGCCCTGGGTTTTGCCGACAGCGATAGTGAGCGGATCCTGGCGGGCTCACGTGGCGAGATCCCTGCAGAGGCGCGATTGGCGCGCCTGTGGGTGGACGGTCCCGCACCGGGAGACGTGATGTGCCCGTTAGGAATGAGTGGCCGAAGCAAGAAGGTATCCGACTTGCTAGGCGAGGCTCGCATTCCCGTTTCCGAGCGCGCCGGCGTGCCCGTGGTGAGGACGGCGCCGGGAGGTGCCGTGGTATGGGTCGCCGGAGTTCGCGCGGACGAACGTTTTAAATGCACGGCGGCGACGCGTGTGGCTTATCTGCTTCGCGTGGTTGACGCGGATTAGCCCCTCGCACCAGCTGTTCTGTGCGGCGTTGACGGTATTCCCGCGCTGATGGTGCGCGGGCTGGAAAATATACCCCGTGCGCTGCTAGAATGTGTAGTTCGCGTCCATACGGCGGTGTGTGGGCGATTAAGCACAAGAAAGGGTTGTCATGGCTTCTCAACATCCGGATATCGAGAAGGTTCTGTTTACGCAGGAGGATATCGACGGCATCGTTTCTCGCCTGGGCGAGGAGATCACTCGCGACTACGCGGGTAAGGATCTGGTGCTGATCGCGGTTCTGCGCGGTGCCGTTGTCTTTATGGGCGACCTGATGCGCAAGATTGAGCTACCGACCAACATCGATTTCATGGCTGTTTCGAGCTATGGCGACGGTGTGAAGTCTTCGGGCATCGTGCGTATCATTAAGGACCTGGATATCGACATCCGCGGTCGCGACGTGCTGATCGTCGAGGACATTCTGGACTCGGGCCTGACGCTCAAGTATCTGATGAAGAACCTCGAGAGCCGCAAGCCCGCTTCTCTGGAGGTCGCCGCCTTCCTGTGGAAGGACGTTGAGGACCGCGTCTCGGCCATCACGCCCAAGTATGTTGGAACCCATTGCCCCGATGCCTTTGTGGTGGGCTACGGCCTCGACTATGCCGAGCGCTATCGCAACCTTCCGTATCTGGGCATTTTGAAACCGGAGGTTTATTCGTAAGATGCCCGACGACCGTAACGACAACAATTCCCAGACTCCCCGGGACCCAAAGATCCCGGGGATGCCCGGAGGCAAGAAGCCCACACGTACGGGCTGGCTGTATTTTCTTTTGGCTTGCGCGCTTCTGGGCTATGCCTTCTTTAATATGGGCTCCGGCTTTGCCAGCTCCAGCAATACCGTTAAGCTCGCGACGAGCGAGATGGTCAGCGCCATCAAGCAGGATCGCGTCGAAGATCTGACCTATACGGTTCAAGACGGAAGCGTGACGGGTCATTACTGGAAGACGAAGAAGGACAAGGGCGATACGAGCGAGCTCAAGAGCTTCTCTTCGACCTATGTCGGCTCCGATTCGCTTGCCGAGCTCATGGCGGAGCACCCCGATACCAAGTACATCGTCAACACCAACGATCCCGATTTTTGGGGCGACTTGGCGATGAGTGTGCTTCCGACGATCTCCCTTATCGCCATCATGTTCTACTTTATGCGCCAGATGATGGGCGCCAACAACAGGAACATGCAGTTTGGCAAGACCAACGCCAAGACCAACGAGGCCACACGCCCAAAGGTCAAGTTTGAAGACGTTGCCGGCGTGGACGAGGCAGTCGAGGAGCTCGAGGAGATCCGTGACTTTTTGAGCGATCCGGACCGCTACCGCAAGCTGGGTGCCAAGATCCCGCGCGGCGTGTTGCTGGTTGGCCCTCCGGGCACCGGTAAAACGCTGCTGGCCAAGGCCGTTGCCGGCGAGGCGGGCGTGCCGTTCTTTAGTATCTCGGGTTCCGACTTTGTCGAGATGTTCGTAGGTGTCGGTGCCAGCCGCGTGCGTGACCTCTTTAAGGAGGCCAAGTCCCAGGCCCCGTCGATCATCTTCATCGATGAGATCGATGCCGTGGGACGTCAGCGCGGAGCTGGCTTGGGCGGCGGTCACGACGAGCGCGAGCAGACGCTCAACCAGCTGCTGGTCGAGATGGACGGCTTTGAGGAAAGCGAGTCGGTCATCCTGATCGCTGCGACCAACCGTCCTGACATCCTGGATCCGGCATTGCTGCGTCCCGGCCGTTTTGATCGTCAGGTTACGGTCGACCGTCCGGATGTGAAGGGCCGCGAGCAGATCTTGCGCGTGCATGCCGAGAACAAGCCGATGGACGAGGACGTTAAGTTTGAGAAGCTCGCCCGGATGACCGTTGGCTTCACCGGCGCCGATCTGGCAAATCTGCTCAACGAGTCTGCGCTGCTGGCTGCCCGCCGCCATCGTTCCGTGATCTCGATGGACGAGGTCGAGGAATCGATGGAGCGCGTGATTGCCGGTCCGCAGCGCAAGGGTCGCGTGATGACCGAGGCCGAGCGCACCACGATCGCCTACCACGAGAGCGGCCATGCCCTGGTGGGTCACATCCTGGAGCACTCCGATCCGGTTCACAAGATCTCGATCGTCAGCCGCGGCCAGGCGCTGGGCTACACGCTGCAGCTTCCGCAGGAGGACCACTTCCTCAAGACCAAGAACGAGATGCTCGACGAGCTTGCCGTGTTCTTGGGCGGTCGCGTTGCCGAGGAACTCATGTGCGACGACATCACGTCGGGCGCGAGCAACGATCTGGAGCGCGCGACCAAGATGGCGCGCGAGATGGTCACGCGCCTGGGCATGAGCGAGGAGCTTGGAACGCAGGTGTTTGGTGAGGCGCAGCATCAGGTATTCCTGGGCCGCGACTACGCCGATCACCAGGATTACTCCGAGGAGACGGCGCGCCGCATCGACATCGAGGTCCAGCGCATTATGCGTGAGGCCCATCGTCGTGCGGTCGAGATTTTGGATGCCCGTCGCGACCAGCTCGATTTGATGGCCAAGGTGCTGCTTGAGCGCGAGACCGTCGAAGGCGACGCCGTGAATGCCCTGCTCGACAACGAGTGGGACGCCTACCTTGAGCGCGAGGGCGATATCCTGGCGGCCAAGGAGGAGCGCAATGCCAAGGCGGCCGGCATGCCGACCAAGAAGCGTGCGCCTCGTATGAGCGAGGAGGAGCTGGCGGCCGATGCCGCGGCATTTGCGCAGGCGGCCATGCAGGAGGATGCCGAAGCCGCATCCGATGATGCTGACGATGACCATGCCGTCGTCGATGCCGACACCGACGCCGACAAATAGTCTTTGTGGCGAAAGCCTCCGCGGGGAAACCTGCGGAGGCTTTTTCTTTTGAGCGATATGGGGCCGTCTGTTGATTGGGGACAGACTTAAATGAGCGTTTTCACGCATTTAAGTCTGTCCCCAATCAACATTGCTGCGACACTTTGCTCGGCTAAAGCGTACAATAGCGCCTATGCGAAAGGGGAACAGATGATCAACGAAACTATGTATGCTCGCGGTGCGGAAAGCTCCATCATCCGTGAGATTTTTAGCTATGGCCTTGAGCGCAAGGCGCAGATCGGTGCGGAAAACGTATTCGATTTTTCGCTGGGCAATCCGAGCGTTCCGGCACCCGCTGCTGTGTCGGAGTCCATTAAGAAGGCCCTGGAGCTGCCGAGCGACCAGCTGCACGGCTACACGCCCGCACCGGGCCTGCCGCAATGTCGTGCCGCTGTGGCCGAATCGCTCAACCGCCGCTTTGGCACGAGCTATGAGGGCAAAGACGTCTTTATGACGGTGGGTGCCGCGGCTTCGCTCACCTGCGCGCTCAACGCCGTTACGAATCCGGGCGACGAGGTTATTGTTATCGCCCCGTACTTTCCGGAGTATCGCGTTTGGATTGAGAAGGCCGGCTGTACGTGTGTTGAGGCGCTCGCCGATGAAGATACGTTCCAGCTGAGCGTGGACAACGTGCTCAAGGCGATTACCGATAAGACGACTGCCGTTATCATCGACTCTCCCAACAATCCGACTGGTGCCGTATATACACGCGACACGCTGACGCGACTGGCCAATGCTCTGCGCGAGGCCAACGCTCAGCGCGATCCCGAGAATCCGATCATGCTCATCTCGGATGAGCCGTACCGCGAGATCGTGTACGGTGCCGAGGTGCCTTGGGTTCCTTCGATCTACGAGCACACCGTCGTGTGCTACTCGTATTCCAAGTCGCTGTCGCTACCGGGCGAGCGCGTGGGCTGGATCTTGGTTCCCAACACCAATCCGCAGGCTGCCCGTCTGATGCCGGCTGTTGCGGGTGCTGCCCGTACGCTGGGTTTTGTATGCGCACCGGCACTCTTCCAGCGCGTGATCATCGATTGCATCGATGAGCCGAGTGACGTTGAGGCCTATGCACGCAACCGCACGGCGCTTACCGACGCCTTGGCGGAGTACGGCTACACGTATGTTGAGCCGGATGGCGCGTTCTACCTATGGGTGAAAGCGTTGGAGCCCGATGCGAATGCGTTTTGCGAGCGCGCAAAGAAGTATGAGTTGCTTGCGGTTCCCTCGGACAGCTTTGGTATGCCGGGTTGGTTCCGCCTGGGCTATTGCGTGAGTTACGAAACGATTGTCAATTCGCTACCCGCTTGGAAACAGTTGGCGGACGAGTATCGTTAAAAGTAAAGCGCTCTGCCTACAATGTTTTACGTGAAACGGGGTTTGGTGTTAAGCCGGACCCCGTTGTCATGGACGTTGTGTCTTTGGGATGGAGCGGTTTTACGACTATCGAAGGCTATGCGTACAATGAATATAAGCGACGGCCGTGCCAGATAAGGAGACCTGATGCCCTACCTGCTTTCTTGTGACATTCATACCCATACGATGTTCTCTGCGCATGCATATTCGACCATTGAGGAGAATGTGTACTGGGCGGCAGAGCGTGGCCTGCAGGTGCTCGGATCTGCCGACCATCTGAGCTCTATGGTTACGGCTTGCCCCAATGACCTGCGCAGTTACCAATTCTTTATCAACCAGGATATCTGGCCGCGCATTTGGAGCGGCGTGCTGGTGCTGCGTGGTGCCGAGGCCGATATCGTTTCGCTGGACGGAAGCCTGTTTGGCGAGGACACTCCTGTCACGCTCGATATTGCCGGCGATTCGTACAGCCGTCAGCATTCACTGTTCGATTTGGTTACGCGTAATTTGGATTATTTGGTTGCAAGCGTGCATAATCCGCAGATTGCTGAGGGCGCGACGCTGGCCCAAACGACCGAGATGTATGTCAATGCCTTGGAACACCCCAAGGTGTTCATGCTGGGCCACGCGGGTCGCTCGGGCGTGCCGTTCGATATCGACGAGGTACTGTTGGCAGCTAAGGCCAAGCACAAGATTATCGAGATCAACAACCATAGTCTTGAACACGGTGTCGACACTGAGCATTGGGCCGTATGCCGCAAGATCGCCGAGCGCTGCGCCGAGCTGGGCGTGGGCATTGGCGTGTCGACCGATGCCCACATTGGCATGGCCATTGGCAAGCTCGATCACGCGCGCAAGATGCTCGACGAGATTCACTTCCCGCTGGATTTGATCGTGACGCGCGACCGCGAGACGCTGCTGCGCGAGATGGCGGCAGCCGGCGTGTGCGATCTGCGCAATGGGATGTAGCGGAGTTTATAAACCAAGCGAAGGGGGCGGCCCAGGCGGGTCGCCACCTTTCTTGTCCCAAAAATATACTGAGGTTGGTTAGCGGCGTTCGAGGACCGCTACGGTTTCGGTGTGGTCGGTGTGAGGGAACATGTCGACGGGCGTGATCTTGAGCAGGCGATAGCCTCCGTCGAGGAGCTGATGCAGGTCGCGCTCTTGAGTTACGGGGTTGCAGCTGATATAGGTGATGCGGCGCGGCTTAAGCGCGCAGGCAGCTTCGAGGAACTCGGGGGTAGAGCCGGCGCGCGGCGGATCGATGGAAAGGACATCGACCCGCTCGTTGTTATCGGCGGCATCCAGGATGCAATCGGTGGCGTCGTCGGCCATAAACCAGGCGCTGCGGGTGAGGCCGTTGAGCTCGGCATTGCGACGTGCGTCGGCAATGCCCGCCGGGTTGCGCTCCACGCCGAGCAGCATAATGCCGATGCCCTTTTCCTGGGCATCTTTAACTGCGCAAAGACCGATGGTACCGCTGCCACAGTAGGCATCCATGAGCACATCGCCCTGGTGCAAATCCATGCCGTCGATAGCGAGCTGATAGAGCAGCTCGGTCTGTTGCGGGTTGGTCTGGTAGAACGCGGTGGGGGAGATATCGAACTCGCAGCCGAGTAGCTGGTCGCGCATGCATTCGGCGCCATACACGATGCGGGTTTCCTCGCCGAGGATGGCGTTGCCGGGGCGTCCGTTGATGTTTTGGGCGACGGTGACGATGCGCGGATCGAGTGCGGCGACAGCCTCAAAGAACTCCTGCGCATGCGGCAAGTCGCGCTGAGCGGTCACGAGCGTAACCATGACCTGGTCGGTACGCCAACCGCAGCGGACGACGGCATAGCGAAGCAAACCAAGATGCTTGTCCTCATTAAAGGCGGGAATATGCAGCCGCTCAGCTTCGCGTGCGATGCCGTTGAGAATCTGACGGGCACCCGGTGCCTCGACAGGACACTCGGGTACGGCAACGATCTTGTGCGTGCCGCGCTCAAAGAAACCGCAACGGACAGCACCCTCCTTACCGGGAGCAAAGGGAGTGGCGGCCTTATGGCGAAAACCGCGCGGCGCAGGATATTTGCCCGGGTCGCCCAGGGTGACACCCATGCCACGAATAGGATCTACAGCAATGCCCTCACGCTCACAAAGCGAAGCAAAAAGCTTCTCCATAGCAGCCTGCTTGGCGGCGAGCTGCTTCTTATAAGGACGATTGAGCGCCGTACACCCACCGCAAGCTTTCATGATGGAACAAGGAGACTTGGGATCAACGGCCTTACGCGCAGACGGAACCGGATTCTTATACGGGCGCTTGGAGCGATTCTGAGATGCCTTATCGTCGTTCCGACGAGAGCCGGGACGCTTGGTCTTAGCCTTGCCCTTAGCCGACTTACCCTTCGCATTCAGAGACGACTTGGATTTCTTAGAAGATTTTTTCTCCCCCGACCCCTCAGCCGCCTCGATCAAAGCACGACGAGCCTTACGCTCCGCACGAGATTCTGCCATCAAAAACTCCACTAATTCATGAATTAAAAGCTGCAAGCATTGTACCGTGCCAAGCCAGCGGGCGATATGCAAGCGGCCATTTCCTGTCAGTGATAAGTCCAACGATGTTTGCCCGGCGCGGGCGGGGAGCGGCGCGTAATTAAGTTTATCGCGAGTTCCGCACGCAAAGGAAAGCACTTAATGTGCTTTCCGTCTTGCGCAGGACTGTAGAGCAG
>DBEZHA010000037.1:0-49369 GCA_048189585.1 Collinsella sp.
CTCTTCTTGGGGCATCGCCTTTCCTTCCATTCGTCACCTTCATTACTCCAACGACGAATTCTAGGCGGTGTCCCCTCCCTTTCAAGAAAGAGAAGAGGCGGGGCATGCCCCGCCTCTTACACCACATCTCTGCGCGCTACCCTTCGAATCGCTCAAATTAGGCAATTTACTCTCGATTTTGCTGCTACTAAATTGGTGACAGTACTCATATTTGCCACTTTTTGACCACGAGGTGTTCAGAGGAGCTCTCGAGAAGCATCTAACGGTACAATAGCTACCACGTGGCTGGGTTTTGCCGGCCGAATGTGCGATGCCGCGGGAGGGGATATGGTCGAGTTTACAAAGACGATTAAAGATCCGTTGGGACTGCATGCCCGCCCGGTTGCGCTGCTCTATGACATCATTGCCAAGCATCGTAGCGACGTGTCGGTCAGCATCGGCGACCGCCATACCGACGGTCGCGACGTTATGGGCCTCATGGCTCTCTACGGCGAGTGCGGCGAGGACATCGTGTTCCGCGTTTCGGGTGTGGATGAGGCCTCCTGCGTCACGTCGATCAGAAACCTCTCGCTCTAATCTCAACAATGCAACAAAGGGGACAGTCCCCTTTGTTGCATAAATTGGTATGACAAGGCACCGCAAAGAGATGGTCTTTGCGGTGCCTCTTTTGTTTCGTATAGGAAACTTTTCCGAAATCTGAATGGGAACCCTTTCCAAAAAGTTAACCACGTGTTAGTTTACTAAAGCGAACATAGACGTGGTTAACTTTTATCGCGTCGATGTTGAGGACGAACTGACGTTAGGAGCCACTCATGTCTTGCGGACCGCAGATGCCGGCAATGCCGCTTTCGATGGTAAAAGCGGGCGAAACCGTGCGCGTGTCTCGTGTAAAGGGCAATGAGGACATGAAACACCACCTCAAGGACCTTGGCTTTGTCGAGGGCAACGAAATCCACGTGGTGAGCTCGAGCGGCGCCAATATCATCGTCACGGTGCTGGGCGCACGCTTTGGCATCGATTCCAAGGTTGCCATGCACATCATGACCGTCGGTTAGTTCGCAGCATTTCATAAATACCGAAAGGGGGACAAGAGGATGAAGACGTTGGGTGACGTTAAGGTGGGCGAGAGCTCCACCATCGTCAAGCTTCACGGTGAGGGTGCGCTTCGCCGCCACCTTATGGACCTGGGGCTCATCAAGGGCACTTCGTTCAAGGTCGTGAAGGTTGCACCGCTCGGTGATCCGGTCGAGATCAACGTGCGCGGCTATGAGCTTTCCATCCGCAAGGAGGAGGCGGCCGTCGTCGAGGTCCAGTAAGGGCCGGCGGCGTATATTTCTGCAGATAAAGTTAGGTATTTCTAACTTAATGCAGCATTTTTGAAGCACATTATCCAGCCCGTGCGGAGAAAGCAGCGCGGGCACACAAGGAAGAAGGATTGAATGGCGGATTCTCAGATCCATGTCGCGCTGGCGGGTAACCCCAACTGCGGCAAGACCACGCTTTTCAACCTGATCACCGGCGCCAACGGCTACGTTGGCAACTGGCCCGGCGTCACGGTTGAGAAAAAGGAGGCCAAGCTCCTAAGCGACAAGAACGTTACCATCACGGACCTCCCCGGCATCTACTCGCTTTCCCCCTACAGCCCCGAGGAGCAGTGCTCGCGCGACTACCTCATGAGCGGTGAGCCCGATGTCGTCGTCCAGGTTGTCGATGCCACCAATCTGGAGCGCAACCTGTACCTGGCGCTTCAGGTTATCGAGACCGGCCTGCCCGTGGTCGTCGCCCTCAACATGGCCGACTTGGTCGAGAAGAACGGCGACAAGATCGACACGGACAAGCTCTCCAAGAAGCTCGGCTGCCCGGTTATGATGATCTCGGCTCTTAAGAACAAGGGCATCAAGGAGCTGTTCGAGCAGGTCAAAAAGTCCGCTGCTTCCAAGGGGCAGGTGCCGGAGCACAAGTTCGACTCCTCCATCGAGGACGTTCTGACGCACATCGAGAACAACCTTCCGGCGAGCGTTCCCGCTAACAAGCGTCGCTATTACGCCGTCAAGCTGTTTGAGCGTGACGCAGACGCCTGCAAACTCATCAACCTCACCAAGGAGAAGGCTGCTCGCGTGGAGCAACTGGTCGCCCAGTGCGAGCAGGATTGCGATGACGACGCCGAGTCCATCATCACCGGTGAGCGCTACGGCGTGATCGCACACATCATCGACGAGTGCCTCACCAAGGCCCCGGCCAAGATGAGCACCTCCGAGAAGATCGACCGTGTGGTTACCAACCGTATCCTGGGCCTGCCGATCTTTGTGGTCATCATGTTCTGCGTGTACTACATCGCCGTTTCCACCCTGGGCGGCACGGTGACCGACTTCACCAACGATCAGCTCTTTGGCACCGACGGTTGGTATGTGCTCGGTCAGGGCCGCGATGCTTACGATGAGGCTGTCGAGGCCGCGGGTGACGACGCCGACTCGGTCGACCCGGCACAGTACGGCCCCTATGTCCCGGGTATCACCACCATGGTGCACGACGCCCTCGTGGCGGGTGGCACCGAGGACGGTGGCCTGGTCGATTCGCTGGTCTGCGACGGTATCGTTGGCGGCCTGGGCGCCATCTTCGGCTTTGTGCCGCAGATGTTCCTGCTGTTCGTGATGCTGTCCTTCCTGGAGGACTGCGGCTACATGGCCCGCGTCGCCTTTATCATGGACCGCGTGTTCCGCCGCTTTGGCCTGTCCGGTAAGTCGTTCATCCCCATGCTCGTGTCCTCAGGCTGCGGCGTCCCCGGCGTCATGGCCACCAAGACCATCGAGAACGAGAAGGACCGCCGCATGACGGTCATGACCACCACGTTCATCCCCTGCGGCGCCAAGCTGCCGATCATCGCCCTGCTCATGGGCTCCATCATTGGCGATTCTTCCACCACGGCCGCATGGATCAGCCCGCTTTTCTACTTCCTGGGCGTCTTTGCCGTCATCGCCTCGGGCCTCATGCTCAAGAAGACCAAGCTCTTCGCCGGCCGTCCGACCCCGTTTGTCATGGAGCTTCCTGCCTACCACTTCCCGGCGATCCGCTCTTGGGCGCTGCATGTGTGGGAGCGCTGCTGGGCCTTTATCAAGAAGGCCGGCACGGTCATCTTCGCATCCACCGTCGTGGTTTGGTTCCTCTCCAACTTTGGTAGCTACAACGGCGCGTTTGGCTTCCTGCCTGCGATGGACGGCATCCCCGAGGAGTTTATGGACTACTCCGTGCTTGCCATGCTGGGCAACCTGGTCGCTTGGATCTTCGCCCCGCTCGGCTTTAGCACCTGGCAGGCCACCGCACTGACTGTCTCTGGCCTCGTCGCCAAGGAGAACGTCGTCGCCACCGCCGGCTCGCTGCTGTCCGTCGCAGACGCGGGCGAGACCGACCCGAGCCTGTGGACCGCGTTTGCCGGCATGTTCCCCACCATGGGCGCTTGCGTTGCCTTCGGCGCCTTCAACCTGCTGTGCGCTCCGTGCTTTGCCGCCATTGGCACCATCCGCAACCAGATGGACTCTGGCAAGTGGACCGCGATTGCCATCGGCTACGAGTGCGCCTTCGCTTGGGTGATTGGCCTGTTCATCAACCAGTTCTACAACCTGCTTGTCCTTGGGCAGTTTGGTATCTGGACGGTTGTGGCGATTGTGCTGCTGGTCGCGATGCTCTTCCAGATCTTCCGTCCCATGCCTAAGCATGCGTGGACGGACGAGGACGAGACCAACACCGCTTCCGCTGCAGTTTCCGCTTAAGTCCGAATAAGGATTAACCCCTTTCCACGAGCCCGAGTGTCCCAGCGACACTCGGGCTTTTTGGTGGGGGAGATGTGGCGTTTCCGCAGATAAAACCGACCAAAATTAACCTGTCCCTTTTTGGTAGGTGGAGAATGGGGTAAAGTAAGTGGTGGTTAACTAGAGGAGGCTTGCTATGGCACCTATCGATATTGTTGTACTGGCTGTTATCGGTATTGCGTTTGTCGCGGTATGCGTGCGCATCTACCGCAAGGGCACCTGCGCTGACTGCGCTCAGGGTGGCGTTTGCACGGGGCATTGCTCCAACAAAAAGACCTGTGCCGCGCTGAAAGGCGTCGACAAAATCGCCGAAGACTTGGGCCGCGGTATTCATTAGCCGACCGGCTTTTGGGCATGTATGACTGCGGATGCGGCGGTTGCTGATACGATAAGTACGTTAGCAACTGCCGCCGAGCGGCTCAAACGAAAGGAACCCTGTATGGAGTCCTCTGCCTATCCGATGCTCTTTAGCCCGATCAAGGTCGGTACGACCGAGGTCAAGAACCGCGTCTTTATGCCGCCGGTGTCCACCAACCTGGCCGATCATGGCTATGTGACCGACGATTTGGTCGATCATTACCGTGCCCGCGCCAAGGGCGGCGTGGGCCTGATCATCACCGAGGTCGTGACGGTCGAGCCCACCTATACCTATCTGCCGGGCGACATGTGCTGCTACGACGACACGTTCATCCCCGGCTGGGAAAAGCTCGCCGCGGCCGTCCACGAGTATGGCTGCAAGATCATGCCGCAGCTCTTCCACCCCGCCTACATGGCCTTTAACATTCCGGGCACGCCGCGCCTGATCGCTCCGTCCTTCGTGGGACCGTCCTATGCCCGCGAGGCACCGCGCCCCATCACGGTCGACGAGATTCACGAGCTCACGCATCAGTTTGGCGACGCTGCCGTGCGTATGCAGAAGGCTGGCGTCGATGGCGTTGAAGTCCATGCGGCACACGCCCACGGCATGCTCGGCGGCTTTTTGACTCCGCTCTACAACAAGCGTACCGACGAGTACGGCGGCTCGCTCGACGCCCGCATGCGCTTCTTGCTCGAGGTCATCGCCGAGATTCGCGAGCGCTGCGGCAAGGACTTTATCATCGACGTCCGTATTTCGGGCGATGAGTACACCGATGGCGGCCTGACCCTCAACGACATGATCTACGTCTCACGTCGCCTGGAGAAGGCCGGCGTCGACATGATTCATGTGTCGGGCGGCACCACCATCAAGCGCGGCTCCGCGATTCCCGCCGCCGGTACCCAGCAGGCGTCGCACGCTGCCTGCTCGCGTGAGATTAAAAAACACGTCAACATTCCCGTCGCCACGGTCGGCCGCATCAACGAGGCCTGGATTGCCGAGGAGCTGATCGAGGACGGCGCTGCCGACATCTGCATGATGGGCCGCGCCAATCTGTGCGATGCCGAGTTCTGCAACAAGGCCGCTGCCGGCAACGCCGACGACATCCGTCCCTGCATCGGTTGCCTGCGCTGCCTGAACGGCATTATGTTCGGCAAGCGCATCTCCTGCACCGTCAACCCGGACGTGGAGCGCGACGAGGCTGGTTACGAGCCTGCCGCCGAGGCTAAGAACGTGCTCGTTGTGGGCGCTGGTCCTGCGGGTATGGAGGCTGCCTATATTGCCGCCAAGCGCGGACACAACGTGGTGCTCGTGGATAAGCAGGATGAGCCGGGCGGCGAGATGCGCATCGCAGCCGTTCCGCCGGCAAAGCAGGAACTCACCCGCGTGATCAAATACCAGTATCGCCGTCTTGCTGAGGCGGGCGTGAAGTGCGTCTTTGGTACCGAGCTTTCGGCCGAGGACATTCAACGTGACTACGCGGGCTACGAGGTCGTCCTGGCTTATGGCGCCGAGCCCATCGCTCCGGCCTTCATGCAGGGCTTTAAGCAGGTTATGACGGCTGACGACCTGCTGGGCGGCAAGGCTTTCCCGGGCAAGAAGATCGTCATCGTGGGCGGCGGCACCGTCGGTTGCGAGACGGCCGATTACCTGGCCCCGTTGGTCAACGACCTGTCGCCGGCCAATCGCGATGTCACCGTCATCGAGATGACCAAGACGCTCGCTGCCAACGAGGGCGGTGCCGGTCGCGCGGTGCTCATCACGCGCATGCTCTCCAAGGGCGTTCACGTGCTGACCGAGGCCAAGGTGACCGAGATTACCGAGGACACCATCAGCTACGAGAAGGATGGCGAGGTCCACACCATCACCGATGCCGATACGCTGGTGCTTGCCATGGGCTATCGTCCCAATACCAAGCTGGTCGACGACCTTGCCGCTGCCGGTGTTGCTGTCCACGTGCTAGGCGATGCCCAGAAGTGTGGCAACATCCGCGATGCCATCGGCGATGGCTACAAGGTTGCCTGCGCCCTCTAGCCAACCCCTTTGCACCAATCGATTGCAAAAAGCGGCGGCTGCCCTGTGTGTTGGGCAGCCGCCGCCTGCGTTTTGCCAAAGAAAGATTATTGTCGGGCCCTAAATGCCTTTTGCTTCTGCTCCCTCCGCAATCATGTTGCGGTTATACACCAGGTGCAGATACATCGCGTCGTGCGCGGCGGTGGGATTGCGCGAGGCGATGGCGTCGGCCACATCGCGGTGCGTGCGGATAGTTTCCTCGACGAGCTTTTTGCCGGTCACGTCGATAAAGAGGGGGACGGATGCCTTGAGCACGCCCATCAGGCGGGGAACGACGAGGTTTCCGCCATCCCAGGGTGGCTACATGGAGTAGCGCCCGTGCGCATCGATTCCATCTCATAGATGTGCGGCACAAAGGGCCCCGAGCTCACACGAGCTCGGGGCCCTTTTCGTCTGGATTGGGGACGCATAGCCGGACGAAAGCGTGTTGCGTTTGGCGTAAAACCATACGAAAGTGCAATTTGCGTCTTATTCCCGAACGTAAAACAGACGAAAACCGTTTACGTCTGCTTTAAATCCGTATGAAAACGGTTTTCGTCTTGCAGGGCAGTTACCGTTTCTACAGTTCAACTTCCAGTTCGGCTTTGTGTTCGTAGAGGTAGTCGCGCATGTAGGGGATGGCAAATGAGACCTTGCCGTACGAAGGAGCCTCGATAATCGATTCTCTTAACAGGCGGCTGCGGACGGAGCTCACCTGTTGAGGCGTTTTGTTTAGGGCATCGGCAACCATGCTGGTCGAGCTCGTCTGCCCCAAAGACGCCATGCTCAGCAGATAAGCGATACACGTGGGCGGAATGCGCTGCAGCGCGGGCTCAATCACCATGGCGCAGAAGCGTTCGCGTGCCGTTGCAATGCCACGCTCGGCTTCTTCTTCTCCAATAATCGCTGTATGTGCGCGTCTTGCCAACTGCCATGCGTAGTATCCAACGAGTTGGATCATGAAAGGATAGCCTTGCGTTGCCTCGGCAAGTTGGCCGGCAATACCTGGCTGCAACTCCATGCCAGACGCTTCAATGGTTTCCTCGAGGGAGTACGACACTTCGGTTACTGCCACAGCCTTCAGATCAAAGGGGAGGGCACGGCGCAAAAACGTAAGTGTCTTTCCGTTGATGATGCTTTCAATCATCGAAGGCAGCCCAGCAAAAACAAAGGCGATATCAAGGTCTTCGCCGATAACCTGCTGAATCGCAATGGAGAGCGTTCGGACCTCATCGAGCTCTGCGTCTTGAACCTCGTCGAGAGTGATGAGCAGGCCAGTTCCATTCTTGGATATTGTCTGTCTCATGGCGTCGCGTAGCGATGGACCGATTCGCTCAATGTCTATGCTGCCGATGGATATGCCAGCTACGGTGGGCTCAAATCTGTCGTGTTTGGCCTGGAATTTGGGCTGCAGCTGTTCGAGAATGCGTTGGCAAAGTCCCTCGGTTGCGACCCCTTTTATGACCGTCCAGCCACGGCTTTGCGCCAAACGTGAGCACTCGTCAAGGAGGACCGTCTTGCCTGTTCCACGGACGCCGGCTATGCGCATTAGGCGCCCCGGGGCACCAGGCCCGTTGACGAGGCCTTCACTGAATTCTTCGAGCACATCTTCGCGGCCGATAATCGTGGGAGGTGTTTTACCTGCTGTGGGCTTAAAAGGGTTTGTTTGCATGTGAGCCACCTTTGCTCAAGATATAGCAAGATATAGCAAAGTATAGCAAGATATAGCAAAGTATAGTGAGATATAGCAAAGTAAGCGCTACTCGCGGGTTTTGCGGTGGTGCTATTTTCCAAATGCCGCGCGGATAAAGCGCTGGTCAAACAGCTTGTTGGCAACTCACGAGGGCTCGGGTGCCAATTTGGGGTGCAGTAGTGCTGCGCCACGAAAAGGGCCTATCTACTACGTTTAAGCCGCAGGGGTCAACCATAGCCGGCTTTTTCGAAAATCGACAAGCTGTCTACCTGCGGTTTTGTTTTCACGGTTTTCGGTATGGCCGAGGCTATCCGTGTTAACGTAGTAGATGGGCCACTTTTGTGGCAAGGGGGCCGATCTGCGGGCCAGGGTAGCTAAAAGAGCCCCGTCCCAAAAAGACTGATTGGGAGCTGGGGCGTGTCGATGCGATAGTATTGCATGGTGGTATTCGACTAACCGAGGGTTTATCCGAGGGCTTTATGGAACAGCACCAGCATTATCAGAGCCTGCAAGATCAGGCATACAACGCATTGCGCTCCAAGATTATCTATGCCGAGCTCAAGCCCGGCACGCGCCTTTCGGCGATTGGTCTGGAAAAGGAGACGGGAATCGGGCGCACGCCCATTCGCGAGTCATTTGTGCGCCTGCGTGAGCAGGAGCTGGTGGAAACGCGTCCCAAAAGCGGCACCTATGTCTCGAAAATCAGCATGGAGCGCGCCGAGAACGCCTGCTTTTTGCGCGAGAAGCTCGAGAGAAGCGTGCTTATTAAATGCTGTTCGGCCGCCTCGCCCGAGCAAAAGCAGCGGCTTGAGCAGATTCTTACCGAGTCCGAGTCGCTCGACCATGGCGAAACGCGCCGCTTCTTTGACCTGGATAACCTGTTCCATGAGACGTGTTTTGAGATTGCCGGTCGTCACATGTTGTGGGATTGGATGAAGAGCATCAACACGCATTTTGAGCGATACAACTGGTTGCGTATGGTGTCGCAGGACCTGGATTGGGAGCAGATTCGTCGGCAGCATCGTCGGATTCTTGAGGCCATTAAGAGGGGTGATACCGACGCGGCGAGCTATCTGGCAGAGACACACTTGCACCTGATGCCCGAGGAGCAGGGCCCGGTTATCGCCTTGCATCCCGACTATTTTGAGCTGTCCAAAGACTCGGCCATCTAACTCGCCCCCTTCATTAGTTGCGGTGAAATAGGGATTGTTTTGCGGCTCTGATGGTGTAAACAGTCCGTATTTCACCGCAAGTGCGAGACGCTACCGGGGCACAAAAAAGCTGCGGCGCCGCTTGGAGGAAAAGACCGGAAGCAAGGGTCCATTCCTCCAGACGGCGCCGCAGCTGTTTTGATGGCTCGGCTTTTACCGAAGTGGCTCAGTTGAGCGCGACTGCCAGCCGATTATACAAAGCGGCTCGGGGGCGTGTCGCTTCCGTCACGTTCTATCAGCATACAAGACGGTTTTGGTTCTTGTTCGTGACGGAAACGGCGCGCTTCCGAGCCGCTTTAAAAGAAAGGGGGCGAGGTCTAGGGCACGCCCCCTTTCACGATAGAGAGCTAAACCTAGCCGCGGACCTTCTTGACGACGTCCATGGCCTCGCGGGCGATCTGCTCGACCTTGGAGAAGTCGCCGTCGGCAAACAGGGCCGGCTTGACCATCCAGGTGCCACCGCAGGCGATGATGGCGGAGGAGCTCAGGTACTCCTCGACGTTGGCGGTGCTCACGCCGCCGGTAGGCATAAAGCGGTGACCGACAAACGGAGCGGCGAGGGCCTTGATGGTGTTCAGGCCGCCATACTGGGACGCGGGGAAGAACTTGGTGACCTTGAGGCCCAGGTTCTCGGCTGCGGTGACCTCGGAGGGGGTCACGGTGCCGGGAAGGACGGGCAGCTCGATGTCGATGCAATGCTTCACGACGTCCTCGTTGTAACCCGGGGAGACGATGAACTTGGCACCGGCGGCGCGGGCCTGCTCAACCTGCTCGACAGTCAGGACGGTGCCGGCGCCAACGCACATCTCGGGCTCGGCCTCGGCCATAGCGGCGATGCACTCGGCGGCGCAGGCGGTGCGGAAGGTAACCTCGGCGGACTTCATGCCAGCTGCCATAAGAGCGTGGGCGAGCGGGGCGGCGTCCTCGACCTTGTCGAGCACGACGACCGGCACGATACCCAGGGACTCAAGCGTGGTGTAGAACTGATCGAACATGATGTTCCTTTCGATATGTGGCGCGCATGGGCGCGTGATTGCCAAATGTGCTGGTCAGGAGCCGATTTTGGATTGGTTATCGGAGGCACTGCTTGGGGTTCAAGCAATTCCAAAACCGGCTGCTCGACCAGTCATGTAGGGAATGCCAAGCAAAACCGGAATGGGACTGGTGGTTTTGCCCGACCGGAGGAATCGGGGAGCGGGCCGCAGGGGTATGGGATTGGAAAGCTGCGGCCCGTGGAATGGGGACGGATTAGCGCGCGACGCGAGTGCCACCGTCGGCGGCGGATGCCACGGCTGCGATTTCGTCTGCGGTCACCAAGTTGGAATCGCCCTTGATGGTGAGCTTGAGGATCGAGGCCGCAATCGCGTAGTTGACGGCATCCTGCGGGTCAAAGTCGTTGATGAGGGCATGGACGAGGCCGGCGTTGAAAGCGTCGCCGGCGGCAACGCCCTCCAGTACGTGTACGTCGTGAGCAGGGGAGAACCAGTGCTCGCCACTCTCGGCGTCAAAGAGCATGCCCATCCAGATGGAGCGCTCGACGCAGGAGATGTTGCGGACGACCGAGGCGACCTTCTTGCAACCGTATTCGGCGCAAATCTGGCGGGCCATCTCGACGTAGGTGTCACGCTCCTCGATGCCGTGGGCAAGGGAACCAGAGACGCAGGTCATGCCAAGGCCGGCAGGCGCATCCTCGTCGTTGGCGATGCAGATGTCGACGAGCGGCAGGAGTTCCTTCATGGTGGCCTGAGACTTCTCGGGTGACCACATCTTGCCGCGATAGTTCACGTCGCATACGGTGGTGATGCCCTTGGCACGGCAGACGGCGAGCGCCTCCTTGCAGGCGGCGGCCATCTCATCGGAGACGGCGGGGGTCACGCCGGAGAAATAAAAGACATCGATGCCCTTGAGGATCTCGTCCCAGTTAAAGACATCGCGCCTGGCCATGTTGATGGCAGAGTACTTGCGGTCGTAGACGCAGCCGTTACCGCGCTGCGAGGCACCGACCTCAAACACATAGGAGCCAAGGCGGTCGCCCTGACGCACGACGCGCGTGGTGTCGACGTCGTAGGCCTTCAATGAACGCAGGGCGCACTCGCCCAGACGGTTGGCCGGGACAACGGAGACGTAAGCGGCCTTGTCGCCCTGGTAGGCCAGGGAAAGCGCGGTGTTTGCCTCGGCGCCGCCATAGCGGACGTCAAACTCGGTTGCCTGCTCAATACGCAGGTGGTCTTTGGGCGAGAGTCTCATCATGATCTCGCCGAAGGTAAGAACCGTTTTACCCATGGTCGCGCAGCTCCTTTTACTCGTGCGTACACCTTTGATATGGCGTTGGTACGCAGGTGCCAAGACGGTAGGGTGCGTCTTTGCACCTGCGTACCAACGCTTGCCGAAATCGGTTTACGAAATCGGTTTCGTTTCGAGTTGTAGTATACTCACCTACAGCGTTTTGCAACCGAGATTTTTAAAAAAATGCCTAAAATGGTTCAGACCGCCGACAAATGGGAAACGGGGTGCGCTATGGCGCAGATGAGAATCAAGGACATTGCCGCCGAGGCGGGCGTGAGCCCGGCCACGGTCTCGCGCTATCTCAACAACCGCCCCGGGCAGATGACCGAGGAAACCCGTGCTCGCATCGCGGCGGTTATCGAGCGCACCGGCTATCGCCCGCGTGCCGCTGCGCGCAATCTGCGCAGCTCGCGCACCAACCTCATCGGCGTGATTCTGGCCGACATCGCCAACCCGTTCTCGAGCGCCATGCTCGAAGGGCTTTCCGCCAGCGCCGCCGCGCGCGGCTGCTCGCTTATGACGGCCATTAGCGGCAACGATCCCGCAAAGGAAGCGGAGTCGCTCACGAGACTTATCGATGCCGACGTGGACGGCCTGGTCGTCAACACCTGCGGAGGCAATGACGAGGCGATCGCCGCGGCCGCGGGGCGCCTGCCCGTTGTGCTGCTCGACCGCGACGTTGCCGACGGCGGTGTTGACCTGGTGACATCTAACAACCGTGAGCTGGTCGCCGGCTTGGTAGACGCCTTGGCAGCTGCGGGCAGCGAGCGTCTGTGCCTGCTCACCGAGGCAAGCGACGATAGCCCCGTGCGTCGAGAGCGCGCCGAGGCCTTTGCCGACGAGCTTTCGCGCCGCGGCCTTGCGGGCGAGGTCGTCACCCTGGCCGACGGTGGCGCCACGGGCGTTGGCCGTTTGGACAAGACCATCCGCGACTACGCGGGCAAAAGGCTCGGCCTTATCGCCGTCAACGGCCTGGTTTTCCTGCGTTTGACCGAGGCGCTGGCGCAGCTTGGTCCCTCGCTGCCGGCGGGGCTCAAGATCGCAACGTTTGACGACTACCCCTGGAACCACGTGCTCTTTGGCGGCGTCACCACGGCCGCGCAGGACACCCTCACCATTGCCGAGCGCGTAGTCGAGCGCCTTTCCGAGCGCATCGACGTTGTTACCACCACCGTGGGCGAGGCCGCAAAGCTCGCCCCCAAGCGCATCGAGATTCCCGGCCACATCGAACACCGCGCTTCGACCTCGCGCTAGCCTGTGTGATAATATATAGACAATGTCATACAGGAGGTATCCATGGCTGCGTCTGTGCTGAGTGTGCGAGTGGACTCGTCAATTAAAGACTCATTTGCCGAACTGTGCGAAGAGCTTGGCATGACTTCGTCTGTTGCGGTCAATATGTTTATGAGGCAGATGCTGCGCGAGCGCTCTCTGCCGTTTGTTCCTTCACTTGGTAAAAGCTCTGCGAGCGAAAGCGCCGCGACGGGCATTTTGGATACTGCCCAGATTGAGTCCGCCGTCCGCGAGGCGGCCAGCTCGATTCCCGCCATCAAAACCGTGATTCTTTTTGGTTCGTATGCCCGTGGCGAGGCGCATGCCGATAGTGATATTGACTTGCGTCTCGAAGTCGATCGCGAGCAGGGCTTTGGTCTTTTTGCGCTGTCGGCGTTTGGCGAGGCGGTGCGCAAAGAAACCGGGAGGCAGGTTGATCTCGTCTCTAGTGATCATCTTGATGACGAACTTGCCGCGGTAATCGAGCGCGAAGGAGTGATCCTTTATGATCGCGCGTAAGTCAGACAGCCTTCGCGCCCAAGAGGTTTTGGAGGCCATCTCCGAAACGAACGAGCGCATCAAGGCTTTTGATATCACCGAGGACCAGTTTCTGCATGCGAATGACGTGCGGACGAGGGCGTTGGCGGACTCCCTTTTGATGTGTGCGCTTAGGGTGACGGAAGAAGCGGGCAAATTGTCGGAACGCTCGCAGCGGCTTCATCCCGAAATTGAATGGCGTGGAATTATCGGCATGAGAAATTATCTTGCGCATGATTACGGCAATGTCGACCGCTCGGTTGTTTGGGATGCAGTGACGATGGAGTTCCCTGCGCTGGAACGAGCCTGTAGACAAATTGTCTCCGAATCTGAACGCTAGCCGCTCGTTCGTAACTGCCTGTTCGCACACGTTTTTTGAGCGCTTGATACGCTTTAACCCTGCGGAAACATTTTTCTGCGATAGTATCTGCGATATAGACCAGTCGAAACCCGCCCGAAAGAAAGGGGAGCGACATGAACCAGCAGAACATCGATTACGTACTCCGCTCTGTAGAGCAGCGTGACATCCGCTTTGTGCGTCTGTGGTTTGTCGACATTCTCGGCCGCCTCAAGAACTTTGCCATTAGCCCCGAGGACCTCGAGGTCGCTTTTGAGGAGGGTATTGGCTTTGACGGCTCCGCCATCGAGGGCTTTGCTACGCCCGAGGAAGCCGACATGCTGGCGTTCCCCGATGCTTCGACCTTCCAGATCCTGCCGTGGCGCCCGAGCCACAACGGCGTCGCCCGCGTGTTCTGCGACGTGTGCACCCCCGACCGCAAGCCGTTTGCCGGCGATCCGCGCGATGCCCTGCGCCGCATGTTCCGCAAGGCCGAGAAAGCTGGCTATCTGCTCAACGTGGGTGCCGAGCTGGAGTATTACTACTTCCCCGACGAGCACACCCCCGAGCCGCTCGACAACGTGGGCTACTTCGATCTTTCGGTGAGCGATGCCGCCCGCGACCTGCGCCGCAACACGGTCCTCACGCTCGAGAAGATGTCCGTGCCCGTGGAGTACACCTTCCACGCCGCCGGCCGCTCGCAGCACGGCATGAGCCTGCGCCACGCCGAGGCCTTAAGCATGTCCGACGCCATCACCACGGCCAAACTCATCATTAAGCAGCAGGCCTACGAGAGCGGTTGCCACGCCTCCTTTATGCCCAAGCCGTTGGCGGGCGAGGACGGCAGCGCTATGTTCCTGTGCCAGTCGCTATTCGACCACGACGGCAACAACGTCTTTTGGGGCGAGGATGACGAGAAGTACCACCTCTCCGACGTCGCCAAGCACTACATGGCCGGCATTCTGGCGCATGCCCGCGAGATTAGCGCTATCACCAACCCCACGGTCAACTCGTACAAGCGCATTACCACGGGTGGCGACTCCGTGCCGCAGTACGCCACGTGGGGCCTGCGCAACCGCGCGAGTATGGTCCGCATCCCGGTCTACAAGCCCGGCAAGCAGCTGTCCACGCGCATTGAGCTTCGCAGCCCCGACCCCATGGCCAACCCGTACCTGGTCAACGCCGTCACGCTGGCGGCTGGTCTCGACGGCATCGAGCGCAAGCTGGAACTCCCGCCCGAGGCAACGGCCGAGACGCTCAAGCTTACCGACCGTCAGATGCTCGAGGCCGGCTACACGCCGCTGCCGCGCTCGCTCAAAGAGGCGCTCGACGTGTTTGAGGACTCGCAGTTTATGAAGGATGCCCTCGGCGAGCACATCCACAGTTTCTTCCTTAAAAAGAAGCGCGACGAGTGGCATAAGTTTGAGTCTACGATCACCGAGTGGGAGATTAAGCACTACCTGGCGAACTCCTAATCGCGCTGGCTTGTTTCAGTACGATTGAGCTCATTTCCTTGGAGGCCGATATGTCCGATAAGAGTGCCCTGTTCATGGCGCGCACGACGCGCTTCCACGAGTTTGCCCGCAGCTTGACGACCACCCTGGGTGTCGAGGTGAGCCTGGCAACCCCCGATTCGCCGACTGCAGCGCACGACTTTGACCTGCTGATTCTCGATTCCGATGGCATCCGCAGCGACCGTATCGATCAGATTGCCAAGTGGCTTGACGATCGTGGCGGCGTCCCCATGTTGGTGATCGTCGACGACGAGGCGCTCGGTACCTTGCGCCTGCCCAATCACGCGCATGCCGACTTTGTATGCCCCACGGCGACACCCAACGAGCTCAAGGCTCGTGCGCAGCGCCTGATGGGCGAGGAGGAGACCGTCACCGCCGACGATGTGCTCAACATCGATAACCTCGAGATTAACCTGGCTACCTACCAGGTGACGCTCGATGATGAGCCCATCGACCTGACGCTGATGGAGTACTCGCTGCTGAGCTTTTTGGCGACGCACCCCAACCGCGCCTACAGCCGCGAGGTGCTGCTGCACCGCGTGTGGGGCTTTGAGTACTGCGGTGGCACGCGCACCGTCGATGTGCACATTCGACGCATCCGCTCCAAGGTAGGCCCGCAGATCGCGGCACACATCACCACCGTCCGCGGCGTGGGCTATCTGTTTAAGGACTAGATTTCCACCACAAAGGGGACAGGCACCTTTGTGGTGGTTTTGCCGTAGGCCGGGTCCTTTCGGGTCTGCAGCAGAACTTAAGCCTTCCTAAAAGATTGCGTTCTCATACACGTGCACCCGCATATTGGGGTACAACTCAACGTGAACAATGATGGCCCGCCACATGTTTGGCGGGCCTTTGGTTATTTGACGAAAGGATCGCAGCTATGAGCGAGAACGATTCCCAGCGTCCCCAGGATGCGGGCAACGCCGGCGAGACCCAGCAGCAGCCGCGTGTGCAGGTGGAGTCGACGCCTGCCGGTAGCAACATTCCCTACGTGCAGGCTTACGACACGCAGACCGGCAAGCCGCTGGGCGGCCAACAGGTCGTGAACAAGCACACGGTGGTCAAGACCAAGACCAAAAAGCTGCCGATCTTTATTACGGCGCTCGCCGGCTGTGCCTGCGGAGCCCTGCTGGTCATTGCGCTCATTATGAGCGGCACGCTCGATATCGGTGGCGGCAAGAATGCCGTGACGGCGGGCGCTTCGGGTTCATCGACGCAAAAGATCACGATCGACTCCGAGGACACCACGCTGGCCGAGGCCGTTTCTGCCAAGGCCTTGCCCTCCGTCGTTTCCATCACTGCCACTTCGAGCGGCAGCCAGAATGGCTCGCTTTCGCAGTCTGCTGATGAGTCGGACAGCTCGGGCAGCGTCGGTTCGGGCGTCGTGCTCGATACCGAGGGCCACATCCTCACCAACAACCACGTGGTCGACGGCTACGACCAGTACGTGGTCACCATGGACGACGGCACCACCTACGAGGCCGAGTTCGTGGGCAACGACGCTTCGAGCGACCTGGCCGTCATCAAGCTCAAGGACGCCGACGCCTCCAAGCTCACGCCGATTGAGATCGGTGACTCCTCCAAGCTCAACGTGGGCGAGTGGGTCATGGCGATCGGTTCGCCGTTTGGCAACGAGCAGTCTGTCTCCACGGGTATCGTTTCGGCGCTCTATCGCTCCACGGCCATGAGCTCTACCAGCGGCAACACCATCTACGCCAACATGATCCAGACCGATGCCGCCATCAACCCGGGCAACTCCGGCGGCGCGCTCGTCAATGACAACGGCGAGCTCGTGGGCATCAACTCGCTCATCGAGAGCTACTCGGGCTCCAGCTCGGGCGTGGGCTTTGCTATTCCCGTTAACTACGCCAAGAACATTGCCGACCAGATTATCGACGGCAAGACGCCGGTGCATCCGTACATGGGCGCTACGCTTTCGAGCGTCAATGCGCTTAACGCCCGCACTAACAAGCTCAGCACCGATAGCGGCGCGTATGTGGCAAGTGTCGTCGAGGACGGTCCTGCTGCCAAGGCCGGCATTCAGGAGGGCGACGTCATCACCAAGCTGGGCGACGACGAGATCACGAGCGCCGATGGCCTGATCATCGCACTGCGCAGCCACGAGGTGGGCGAGAAGGTCGAGATTACGCTCGTGCGCGGCAAGGAAGAGAAAAAGGTCACCGTCGAGCTGGGCTCCGACGAGGAGCTGCAGAACCAGCAGCAGGACGATAGCGCGACCGACACCGGCAACGGCGGTATTACCGACGAGCAGCTGCGCCAGTATCTGGAGGAGCTGCTGGGCCAGCAGGGCCAGGGCCAGGGTCAAGGCTACGGTCAGGGTTTCTAACGAGCTATATCGCACATACCGATGCTAGAGGGGGCTGTCCCGCCAACGCGGGACAGCCCCTCTTTTCTTATTGATTCGTTGGGGACGGAGGAAAACGGATCACTTGGGGCTGACAAGAGGCCTGGTTCGTAATGGTCTGGACAGTTAGTTCAGATACGTATAAATCTGGGGCAGCTTGGGATGCGTTTTGAGCGATTGTTGATTGGGATGGGGCTCGGATGGGCGTTTGGAAGGGAGAGTGGGACGTTTACATGGTCTCGAGGAGCCCAAATTAGTTGAAACAGGGGTGTTCGTGCCTGATTCAGCTCTAGGATTTATACGTATCTGAACTAACTGTCCACCCCAGTCTGGCGGCTGCCGATTCGGTGCGGTTCGAGACCGCTATTCGGCCCCGTTGCGGCCGGTGGTACTCTAGTATCCGTTTGAAATCGAGCGAAGGAGTGCCGCTATGGAGCAATCGAGCCTGTTTGGTGACGGTGTGGACATCGATACCGAAACGCCCGCGACCGCGGAAACCACCGCACCGACCGATGCCCGTGCCCAGGCGGCAGCGCGTGCGGCCGAGCTGCGCCACGAGCTCGATTACCACGCCTATCGCTACTACATGCTCGATGCGCCCGAGATCACGGACGCCGCCTTTGACAAAATGCTCGTTGAGCTGCGGGAAATCGAGGCGACCTACCCCGACCTGGTGACGCCCGACAGCTATACCCAGCGCGTGGGCGGCTACGTGAGCGAGCAGTTTACGCCGGTCACGCATATGGCACGCATGTATTCCATGGACGATGCCATGGATTTGGATGAACTTGACGCGTGGCTCCAGCGCACCGAGGATGCGCTCGGTGCCGGTAGCGTCACCTATACCTGCGAGCTTAAGATCGACGGTCTGGGCGTCGCGCTTACCTATCAAAACGGCACTTTTGTGCGCGCCGCCACGCGCGGCGACGGCACCACGGGCGAGGACGTGTCGCTCAACGTGCGTACCATCAAGGATGTGCCCATGCACCTGTCCGAGCCGGCGCTCGCCCACATGGGCGCCGATCGCGAGCGCACCATCGAGGTGCGCGGCGAGGTCTACATGCCCAAGGGCAGCTTTGTGCGCCTGAACGACGAGGCCGATGCCGAGGGCCGCGACCCCTTTGCCAACCCGCGCAACGCCGCCGCCGGCAGCCTGCGCCAAAAGGATCCCAAGGTCACGGCGCGCCGCGACCTGGCTACCTTTATCTACGCCATCGCCGATACCGACCCGCTGCATGTTCACAGTCAGCGCGAGTTTCTGGACTGGCTGCGCAGCGCCGGCTTTAGCGTCAACCCCAACGTGGCTCGTTGCGCCACGCCGGCCGAGGTCCACGAGTTCTGTGCCCAGGCGCTCGAGCACCGCGGCGACCTGGACTACGACATCGACGGCGTGGTCGTAAAGGTCGATAGCTTTCAGCAGCAGCTCGACCTGGGCTTTACCGCCCGTGCGCCGCGCTGGGCCATTGCCTTTAAGTTCCCGCCCGAGGAAAAGCAGACCGTCTTGCGCGAAATTCGCATCCAGGTGGGCCGCACCGGTGTGCTCACGCCGGTCGCCGAGTTCGACCCGGTGACGGTTGCCGGCTCCACCATCGCGCGCGCCACGCTGCACAACATCGACGAGATCCGTCGCAAAAACGTGCGCGAGGGCGACACCATCATCGTGCACAAGGCAGGCGACGTAATCCCCGAGGTCGTGGGCCCGGTGCTCGATAAGCGCCCGGCCGATTCGGTCGACTGGCAGATGCCCGAGGCCTGTCCCGTGTGCGGCAGCCCCGTGGTCCACGAGGACGGCGAGGTCGCTTACCGTTGCGTCTCCATCGACTGCCCGGCGCAGCTCAAGGAGCGCCTGCTCCACTGGGTGAGTCGCGGCTGCATGGACGTCGACGGCCTAGGCGACGAGATTGTCGACAAGATGATCGCCGCCGGGCTGATCCACGATGTCGCGGACTTCTACCAGCTCACGGTCGACGACATCGCCGGCTTGGACACGGGGCGCACCTATGCCAGCTCCAACAGCAAAAAGGGCGTCAAGAAGGGCGACCCCATTCCGGTGGGCCTCAAGACGGCTGAGAAAATCATCGCCGAGCTCAACAAGTCCAAGAGCCAGCCGCTCGGTCGCGTGCTGTTTGCCCTGGGCATCCGCCACGTGGGCAAGAGCGTGGGCGAGGTCATCGCCGAGCGATTCCTGTCGATTGACAAACTTATCTTGGCGAGCGAAGAGGATATTGCCGAGTGCGAGGGCATCGGTCCCAAGATTGCGGCGAGCGTCAAACAATTCCTGGCCGTGCCCGAGAACCTTGCCGTACTGGAACGTCTGCGCCAAGCGGGCCTGTCGCTCGAAGTCGACCTGGGCGCTGCACACGCGCAAGCCGCAGCCGACGCTGGCGTGGCGGGCGAGCTCGCCGACGCACAACCACTCGCGGGCCTGACCTTCGTGCTTACCGGCACGCTTGTCAATCGCACGCGCGACGAGGCGGGCGCGGCGCTCAAGGTGCTTGGTGCCAAGGTTTCGGGCAGTGTTTCAAAGAAGACGAGCTATCTGGTCGCCGGCCCCAAAGCGGGCTCCAAGCTCACCAAAGCCGAGCAGCTGGGCGTACCCGTGCTGGACGAGGCGGTACTTGAACAGATTTTGGCGACGGGTAGGGTCCCGGAGGCATAATGATTTGTTGAGGAACTGCGCAGAGGCTCAGTTCCTCAACATCTCCTTATAGTGTTTGCCTGTTCAATTTCGATATCGTTTCCCTCGTATGATCCAGATGCGTCTACCGACTCAAAGCGTGAGTAGGAAACTCTTGTCCCAACTTTGATTTGGGAAAGCTTGTCTTTGATTCGGCCAGATGAGGGGAATGTAATCCGGGTTTGCTTTCCAGCGTCGGTGTAGCGGGGACTGTTGTCTGTTTGGATTACGAGTTCCGTTCCCTCAATAGAATGAACGCTGCCGGCTCCAAAGACAAGGTAATCATCTCCTCCGCTATAGCGGGCTCTATCTGTGCATGAAGAAACGGATGCAAACATAGCGAAAATCACCAATATCGTAACCAGGGCAAAGGCCGTGGTGCCATAGCATTTTGATGGTGCCATCCGGTCTACCAAAAGACTGTTCCGTTCAATTTGACCATATTGGGCGTTGCATAGTTAATCGCTCGGGGATAAGTGTTCCATCCGTCGAATACTTCGAGCCACTGCAGTTCGATGCCAGAGCTTCCATTATGCCCAGTAAAATAGCCAGTTACCGTGACCGTATGACCTGATAGCTCGACGGATCCTTCACTGTTTCGGCTGTTGATCCACATATGATACAAGCCGATATTCCCTTGATCGATAGTTGCTCTGTACTGAGCGAATTGAGGCTGATAACCGAAAAATTGAGTATTAAGTGCTCTACCCTTTTGAGCGGCAAGACTTTTAAACGGAACAATTCCATCTGGGATGATCGTGCTTCCGTACTCGACGCCCTGATCATTGGTCTTATACGTTGTTGTGCCAGTGACGTTCCATATTTCTTTATAATAATCGGGATTAAATTGATTAGCGTTTGAACTGGTGAGACCGTAATGCATTGATACAGCGTACAAGGCAGAGACGACGCATGCATACTTATTAGTGCGGGCTTCAACTAATGATTCCGAGACTCCTCGGAACGGTATTCCGTTTAAATCGTCTATTTGGAAATGCAACATCAAGTCATCTTCATTGATAATGACAGCATCCCATGAAGTTGGGTTATTGCTTTGAGGTGCTATACCCTTTTCGGTGACAATCGGGACAGACCGTATATTGTTATAGTTGGTTACACAGTCTCTAGTTCCTGGCACCAAAGTTCCATATTCAATATCGTTGTACGAAATTAGTACGGTTGGGTTTGTGGCCTGTTGGCCGGAATAAGTTGAAATGGCGTTTGATAGAGAAGCTGAAATCGGAAGAATGGTATCGCCGAGGGTTATCTCCTTCAGAAGCCCAGGATATGATGCGTCAAGTATTAAATAACCGTAAGGGCTTCCTTCCCTTGTGACACTGATTTCATAGCCACAGATAAGGCCGATTTGTTGGCATACGGGAACGATTTGCTCGATCTCTAAGTTCGCGGATCCGTCGACGATGGGCAACAGGGAAAGCGCGTAGTCTTGTGCTAGGTCTGATGTAAAAGCGACGGATGAGTTTGAGTCGGCAGCGAATACTCTTGTTGGGCGTGACGCGGATAAGCCGATGATCGAGGCTAGGCCGAGAAGAAACGAGCGACGTGATTGAACTCTGGGCATAATGTCTCCTGCCTATGGGGGGCAATATGCTGTCATTTTATTTGCTACAAAATACAATCTAATTCGGATTAAGGTAAATGGATGGAATTGCTCGATAAATGGTAGTGATTAGCGGACCGGTATCGCGATCCTCGTCACATACGCTCCCGGGTCGTCGCTGATGATGTCGTCGATGAGGGCGATTTCGCGCGAGGGACCGGCGGGGGACAGGTCGCGCTCGTGCATGTAATCGAGTAAGCGCTCATAGCGCGGGGCCGCCTGACCGTGCGTGCCGCGGAAGCTGACCGTCAGACACCGCGCGGCGGGACGTACTTCGACATCGCCCAGGTAGGTAATCGTCCGTGTCATCCAGCAGCAGAAAGACTTCGTCGTAGCCGTCAAAGTCGCCGCCGGCCAGGCGCTCGGCGCTAATCCCGACGCCTAAGTTGCCCAGAAAAACAAAGGTCTCGTGCTGGCCCTTCTGCAGCTGACGAATCTGCCACTCCAGCGCATAGGCGTCGGTAGGGTTGACGCGTTCACGCAGCACAGCGCAGCGGAGCTCGGGCGCATCGATTGTGCAGATGGTATCGAGCTCGGTGTTCAGGGCATCATGCAGCAGCGCAAGCCGGTTATCGATCTTGCGCGACACGCGTTCAAGTTCACGGCGCTTGCGCTCGATGAGCTCCTGCTGCTGAGCTAGCTGCCGCTGCATGAGGTCCACATCGCGCGTGGTCACAAACTCGCGGATTTGCGCCAACGGCAAGTCGAGAACACGCAGGTGGCTGATGGTGTTGAGGGTGGAGAGCTGCCGCGATCCGTAGTAGCGGTACCCGCTTGCCGGATCGATGTACGCCGGGTCCAGCAAGCCCATCTGCTCGTAATGACGTAGCGTCCCCACGCTCAGGTTAAACAGGCGCGCCACCTCGCCAATGCGGAGCAGGCCCTCGGTATGTTCACTTGGCATGTCGGTCACAGGACCGCTCCTTTCAATGGAGTCGGGGAGGGATGCCAGGCCTGCGTCGCCTCGCTACGCTACCAACTTGTCAAAAGCCCCGCGCCGGTTGAGCACGGTAAACGCGACAACACAGATGACTGCCGACAAAATCGATCCGCACGGCGACGCGATGCCCATGGGAAACAGCGTGTCGGAATAGGCGTTCGACAGCAGCCACGCGCCCGGTACGCGAATGAGCGCCACGGCCAGCACGTTGTGCGCAAAGCCGATATAGCTCTTGCCGTATGCAGCGAAAAAGCCGCTAAAGCAAATGTGGATGCCGGCAAAAATCGCGTCGAAAATATAACTGCGCATATAGCCGGTGCCGGCGGCGACCACCGCGGGGTCCTTGGCAAAAAAGCCGATAAACGCCGGCGCCACCAGCCACATCAGCACCGTGATCAGGCAGCCGTACACTACCGAGATGGTCATGGCGTCCTTGAGCACCCGACGCGCGCGGTCGCCCTTGCCCGCGCCGGCATTTTGCGCCGTGAGCGCGCTGACGGTGGCACCCATGGAACTCGGCACAATGAACAAAAAGCTGATCATCTTTTCGACCAGGCCCACGGCGGCGGCGTCGACCAGGCTGCGATGGTTGGCAATGACGGTGATAAACATAAACGCCACCTGGATGCAGCCGTCCTGCACGGCCACGGGCACGCCGATCTTAAGAATGCTGCCGAGCACCTCGGGCTGGGGGCGCAGGTCGCTACGCTTAACGTGGATGTTCGTGCGACGGCTCTTGAGCCACACGAGCGCGAGGGCAACGCTGGCCGTCTGCGCGGTCACCGTGCCAAGCGCCGCGCCCACGGGGCCGAGCCCCATGTGGCCGATAAACAGAAAATCGAGTGCGATGTTGATGATGCATGCCACGCCAATCACGTACATAGGCGAGCGCGAATCGCCCAGGCCGCGAAAGATGGCCGAAAGGATGTTGTACGCGGCGATAAAGGGAATGCCCATAAAGCAGATACGCAGGTAGGCGGCGGTTCCTTCGACTGCCTCGGCCGGCGTGCCAATAAGCGCCACGATTTGCGGGCACAGCGCAAGCAGGACAGCGGCCAGCACCAACGAGACGCCCATAAAGAGCGTAATGGTGTTGCCGATGGCGGTCTCGGCGCGGTCAAACCGGCGCGAGCCCACGGCGTGGCCGACGATAACCGTCGTTCCCATGGCCAGGCCCACAAGCGTTACGGTAATGATATAGAGCGTCTGCGCGCCATTGCCAACGGCGGTGATGCCGGCGGCGCCGCTGAACTGCCCCATCATGTACAGGTCGGCCATACCGTAGAGCATCTGCAAAAAGTACGAGAGCATATAAGGCAGGGCAAAGACCGCGATGGTCTTAAGGACATTGCCGCGTGTGAGGTCGTGTTCCATAGGTGGGGCTTTCTGGCTGGGTTTGTTTACGTACCAGTGTAGTGAAAACCCTATAACGATTGTAGAGTCAAGGTTTGTGTTGACGACGGGGCGAAAAAGTCTCGCGCACCATTATTCCGAGTGAATATGGACACACATCACGAGAACTCGCCGCCGGCGCTAACCTTGCAGAAAACGATTTCGGAATACTTGACACCATTATTCGGCGCGCAATAATACGTGCGTTTGCGAACAACGTTTGATGGGGGTTGAACCTGCGTGCGCAATCTCAAAATACTGTTTTCCTATCTAGGGGCATACCGTCGCGATGCCATCCTCGGCGTGTTCTTTGTGTCGGTCGAGACGGTGCTCGAGCTGTTTATCCCGGTCATCATGGCCAACATCATCGATGTGGGCGTGCCTGCGGGTGATATCAACTACATGCTGCTGCAGGGGTCGTACATGTTGGTGTGCGCTGCGCTTTCGCTGGTACTGGGCTTGGGTTATGCACACACGTCCGCCCGCGTTGCCTCGGGCCTAGGCGCTAACCTGCGCGAGGCTGAGTACAAAAAGATTCAGACGCTCGCTTTTGGTAACCTGGACAACTACGACGCCAGCTCGCTCGTCACCCGCATGACCACGGACATCACCGTTATCCAAAATGCTGTGGGCAACGGCTTTCGCCCTATGGTGCGCGGCCCGGTGACGCTTATCGTCGGCCTTATCTACGCGCTGATGCTGTCGCGCCCGCTCGCCAACGTCTTTGCGATCATCTTGCCCGTGCTGGCAATCGTACTGGGCGTCATCACCTATCGCGTCAGTCCGCTCTACCGCCAACTCCAGACCTCGATGGACCACCTCAACGGCGTGGTGCAAGAGGACCTTACCGCCGTGCGCGCCGTGAAGGCTTACGTGCGCGCCGAGCACGAGTGCGAAAAGTTTGACACCGTCAATACCGAGCTCGCCGGCACGGCGACCAAGACCTTCGGCACCGCCGTGCTCAACCTGCCGGTGTTTCAGCTGTCGATGTACGTGGCTGCGCTCTCTATCCTGTGGATTGGCGGCCGCATGATTCTCGCCGGCAAGCTGGGCGTGGGCTCGCTCACGGGCTTTATGAGCTACGTGCTGCTGATCATGAATTCGCTCATGATGATTTCCAACGTGTTTTTGCTGCTCACGCGCGCTCTTACGAGTGTGGGCCGTATCGCCGAGGTGCTCGATGAGGAACCCTTTATCGCCAACCCCGCGGGAGACCTCGCGATTGCGGCACCAGCGGACGGCAGTATCGAGTTTCGCGACGTTTCCTTTAAATACCGCGCGGATGCAGCCGAGGATGTGCTCGAGCATATCGACCTTCGCATCGAGAGCGGCTCGACGGTGGGCATCCTCGGCGGTACGGGATCGGGCAAGAGCTCGCTTGTGCAGCTGATTGCGCGCCTGTACGACGCTACCGAGGGCGCCGTGCTTGTGGGCGGACGTGACGTGCGTGACTACGACCTCGCGACCCTACGCGACGCCGTGGGCATTGTGCTGCAAAAGAACGTGCTGTTTACGGGCACCGTGCGCGAGAATCTGCAGTGGGGCAATCCGCAGGCGTCGGACGATGAGCTCCTCGCGGCTTGCCGCGCGGCGTGCGTGGACGAGTTCCTCGATCGCATCGGCGGGCTGGACGGCGAGTTGGGCCAAGGCGGCGCCGGTGTCTCGGGTGGCCAGAAGCAACGCCTGTGCATCGCGCGTACGCTGCTCAAGCATCCGCGCGTGCTCATTTTTGATGACTCCACCAGCGCGGTCGATATGGCGACCGACGCAAAGATTCGCGAGCACATCGCTCGGATTCCCGATGCGACCGTGCTCATCATCGCCCAGCGCATCGCGAGTGTCATGGATGCCGATCGTATTGTGGTGCTGGACGACGGTCGTGTCCACGGCGTGGGCACGCACGAGGAACTGCTGGCGGGCGACAACATATACCAGGAGATTTACACCTCGCAGATGGAGTTTGCGGGGAACGCGGACGCCGGCGATGGCAACGACGGTGGCTGCGCGAATGATCCGTTTTCCTCCGTCGCATGCGGATCACCCTTGGAAGGGGGTGAGCGCCATGCCTAAGACCGCAGCCCAAGCACGCCCGGCCGACCTCAAGCGCACCGTGCGCCGCCTGCTCTCCTACATGGGGCATGCCAAGTTCTCGTTGCTCGCGGTGGGCGTGCTCGCCTCCGTTGCCGCCATCGCGAGCCTCGCCGGCACCTACATGGTGCGCCCCATCGTTAACGGTTTGGCTACGGGCGGGGAGGAACTGCTCGCCAAGCAGGTCATCCTGACGGCGATCATCTACGCCGCGGGCGTGCTCTCGGCCCTGGGCTACTCACAGATCATGGTGCGCGCGGCCCAACACGTGGTGTCCGATATTCGCCGCGACCTGTTCGCGCACATCCAGACGCTGCCGCTCAGTTATTTTGACAGCACGCGCTCGGGCGACATCATGAGCTTTTTCACCAACGACGTCGACACTGTCTCCGAGGCGCTCAACAACAGCTTTGTCAACGTGATTCAGGCCGCCATTCAGGTTGTGGGCACCACGGCTATGCTCATCATCCTTAACTGGCAGCTCACGATTATCACACTCGTGTGCGATGCGGCCATTGTGCTGTATGCGCGCTACTCGGGCGCGCGCTCTAAGCGTTTCTTTGCCGCCCAGCAGGCATCGCTTGGCGACCTGGACGGATATATCGAAGAGATGGTCTCGGGTCAAAAGGTCATCAAGGTCTTTAACCGCGAGGCGGCGAATGTTGCCGGCTTCACCTTCCGCAACGACGAGCTTCGCCGCACCGGCACCGCCGCCGTGAGCTATGCCAACTCCATGGTGCCCATGACTGTCGTGATTGGCTACGTCAACTATGCCATCGTCGCCGTGGCGGGCGGCATGCTCTGCATCAAGGGGCTCGCCGACGTAGGTGCGCTCGCGAGCTACCTGGTCTTTGTGCGCCAGGCCGCCATGCCCATCAACCAGTTTACGCAGCTCGGCAACTTCTTGCTCAACGCGTTGACCGGTGCCGAGCGCCTGTTTGCCGCCATGGACCTTGAGCCCGAGGTGGACGAGGGCTGCGTGGAGCTGGTGCAGACGGGCGATGCCGCGTGGGCGTGGAAAATTCCCGAGGACCAGGGCGTGGGCGTCTACGGGCACCTGCATGACGTGGCAGCCGTTGATGAGTCGGGCCGCGCGGTGGCCGCCGACGGCACCGAGCTCACGTGCGGCTTGGTCCCGCTTGCCGGCGACGTGCGCTTCCATGCCGTGGACTTTTCCTACGTGCCAGGCGCCCGCGTGCTCACGGACCTCAACCTGTTTGCCAAGCCGGGGCAAAAGATTGCGTTTGTGGGCTCCACGGGCGCCGGCAAGACGACCATTACCAACCTCATCAACCGCTTCTACGAGGTCGATGACGGCGAGATCACGTACGACGGCATCGACGTCAAGCACATTGCCAAGGCCAGCCTGCGCGGGTCGCTCGGCATTGTGCTGCAGGATACGCACCTGTTTAGCGGCACCATTGCGCAGAACATCCGTTTTGGCAAGCTCGACGCGACCGACGAGGAGGTGCGCGCCGCTGCCGAGGCAGCCTGCGCCGACTCGTTTATCCGCCGCCTGCCTAGAGGGTACGACACACCGGTTACGGCCGACGGCGCTAACCTGTCACAGGGCCAGCGCCAACTGCTCGCCATCGCGCGCGTGGCCGTGGCCGACCCGCCGGTGCTCATCCTGGACGAGGCCACGAGCTCCATTGACACGCGTACCGAAAAGCTCATCGAGCGCGGTATGGACCGCATCATGCGCGGACGCACCACCTTTATGATCGCGCACCGCCTGTCCACCGTCCGCGACGCCGATGCCATCATGGTCCTCGAACACGGCCGCATCATCGAGCGCGGCACGCACGAAGAGCTGCTCGCCCAGCACGGCGAGTACTGGCAGCTGGCGCATGGCTTAAAAGAGTTGGATTAACCCGTTCGAGCACGATACTTTGACCCCTCCGTGCCCCTCACCTCGCCTCAAACCATCACAACATTCGGCGTTTTTTGCCAAAATCGGGAAAAGCATCGAATGTTGTGATGGTTTTTCTGCCACTCGACCGGGTGGAATCGCTTTCTTGTGCACGAAGGTGTGCGGACCCGTGGGCAGGGGAATAAGGTTGGTTATCCGACTCCATTGGAGGGCTCATGGACCTGCCGATTGTCCTGTCCCATAAGACTGCCTGGCTGTACCACAACGTGGCGCGCCCGTCCGAGCCGCTCTCGCGAGCAAGCAGCCTATACGATGAGGACTCGCTTGCTAACGAGGCGGAGCCGACCGCGAGCCTGCCCAAATTGGGACTCGATGCCAAGGGGCTGAGGGCTTCAACGGCAGTTGGAATCGTTGCCGACTATCTGGTCTCGCTCGGTATTCCGCGAGAAGAGCTCGATCATATCGACACGCTCGTCAACTTCGATTTTGAGCGTTCGACGCCGGCTGGATTTAGGTGTCACGTATTTGGGGCGCCGATACCTCCAGGCCATCTTATCGAGGTGGCAGAGGGCCTTCTGGTGGTTGATGAGGTCATGTGTTTTGTCCAAGCGGGTTCGTGGATGAGCGAGCCCGAGCAGCTGGAATATGGCTACGAAATCTGTGCCCGATACCATTTGAATCATCTGTCGACAGGCGATTATATTGAGATGGGGCAGAGGTATACCGTTGCCGATTTGATTGCTTATTGCAATGAGAACCGATCTCGTCAGGGGGCTATACGCGCGGCCGCCGTGCTCAAGCGCGTGCACGATGGCGCGCGTTCGCCCATGGAGACGGCCACCGCAATCATGGTCGTAGCAAAACGTTCCCAGGGAGGGCTGGGATACGCCAAGATTGAGCTCAACCATCGGTTCGATGTTCCCAGCGAGTTCAAGTATCTCGCAAAGGCCGGGTATTTCGAGATCGACGTATATGCGCCTGCGAGCGGTACGGGGATTGAATACAACGGCTCGGACCATCTTGATAAACAGCGCAGCGCGTCGGATGCGGAGCGTATGACCGTGCTGAGCGCGCTGGGCTTTAGAATGATCGTCCTCACCGGGACTCAGTTTGCCCATCAGCTGCAATTGCATCGGGCGATGAACGCCATCGCGCTCGCTATGGGCCTTAAGTGCGACCGAAGCGAAGCGTTCCAGAAACGTCAGAACGACCTGCGAGAATTCGTGATTAGGCGCTGGGACGGCGGCCTTTAGGGGCGCTTTGGCCTTTCTACGGGGTGCTGCGGGCAGGCAAACCATCACAACATTCGACGTTTTTTGCCAAAATCGGGAAAAGCATCGAATGTTGTGATGGTTTGTATGCTGAGGATGGGCTTGGAAAGCCGGTCTTGCTCAAAGCAACCTGTCCTGTCGTACGGGTGTCGGCATGATTCTCTCGTGGGGTATTATGTTTTCCGAAGAATAAAACGTCGCGTGAGGGGAGGGCTGCGTGGACGGGCACGTGCAACATGACGGTTTTGGCCGTGACATCAACTACCTGCGCATTGCCGTTACCGACAAGTGCAATTTCCGCTGCATTTACTGCATGCCAGCCGATGGCGTGGCACCCCGCGCGCACGACGAGCTGCTCAGTGCCGAGGAAATCGCCCGCTTTGTGCGGTTGGTAGCGGGGGAGGGCATTCGCCGCGTGCGCCTGACGGGTGGCGAGCCGCTGGTCAGCCGCCGTATCATCCCGCTCATTCGTGACATCCGCGCGATTCCGCAGATCGAGGACATCTCGCTTACCACTAACGGCGCCCTGCTGCCCAAGCTGGCACCGCAGCTCAAAGATGCCGGGCTTAACCGCGTCAACATCTCGCTCGATACACTCGATCCCGAGCTGTTTGGAAAGATCACGCGCCTGGGTCGGCTCGAGCAGACCATGGCTGGCATCGACGCGGCGCTGGCTTGGGGCTTTGAGCCCGTTAAGGTCAACTGTGTTGTGGTGCGCCGGCTCAACCAGGATGTGGCTGACCTCGCGCGACTGACCGTCGACCGCCCCATCCACCTTCGCTTTATCGAATACATGCCCATCGGCGACGAACGCACGAGCTCGCATTGCGCTGTGGACCCGCATGCGCCCGCGCTCAATCCCGAGCTGTGGGACGCGAGTGATACCGTGCCGAGCGACGAGCTGCGGGCGCGCATCAATGCCGGGGCAGCCGCGGCGGGACTGGGCGAGCTCGAGCCGCTCGGCATCAACGACGCTCCTGCCGGCGCGGGCCCTGCGCGCTATTGGCACTTTCCTGGCGCGGCGGGAACGGTTGGCTTTATTAGCGCCATGTCCAATCATTTTTGTGCGAATTGCAACCGTCTGCGCCTGACGGCCGATGGCAACGTGCGTCCGTGCCTGTTCAGCGATGCCGAGTATCCGGTGCGTGAGGCGCTGCGCCGTGGTGATGATATGCAGGTACTTTCGATTTGGCGCGATGCCGTGGCCCACAAACCGCAGGAACACGCGATAATTGAGGGCACGCAACGATTCATGTCCCAAATCGGAGGATGATCATATGGCCAAGAGCAGGTACGCCGATGCCACCAAGGCCGCTCGCAGGGCCGCGATGTCTGCCCACAAAGTCACGGCTACTGACAGCGACGCCGACGCGTCCGCGCAGCCGACTGCCAGCACTGCCACCGAGCCCGCCCGCGACGCCCGTCGCGATGAGCTGACGCACGTGGACGCCAAGGGCGAGGTGCGCATGGTCGACGTGTCCGACAAGGCCGAGACCCATCGCATTGCTATCGCCGAGGGCACCATCCTCATGCACCCCGAGACGCAGGCCATGGTGCTGCAGGACCGCGCCAAAAAGGGCGACGTGCTTGCCTGCGCGCGCGTGGCGGGCATCATGGCCATCAAACGCACGAGCGACATCATCCCCATGTGCCATCCGCTGCTCATTACCAAGAGCAAGTGCGACATTGCGCCCATCGCTGCGGCGGGGACGCCGGCCGAGGACGTGCCCGAGGGCTGGGCGCCGGCGCGCGCGGACGGGCAGGTTGGCTTTCACGTACTGGTTACGGCCGGCGTGACGGGCAAGACGGGTATCGAGATGGAGGCCCTGACCGGCGCGAGTGCCGCGTGTCTGACCATCTACGACATGTGCAAGGCCATCGATCGCGGCATGGAGATCGTCGACGTGCGCCTGCTGCACAAGGAGGGCGGCCGCTCGGGCGTGTGGGATCGTGCCGAGCGTCAGGCCGCTGCTGTTGAGGCCGTGGCCGCTGACGGTGCCACACTCACAAGCGCGCCCGTCGCCGTCGCGCCCGTAGCTCCTACTCCGGCTGTCCCCGCGATCGCGTTTATCGGCTACCAAAACTCGGGCAAGACCACGCTCGTCGAGAAGGTCATCGCCGAGCTCACCCGCCGCGGTCTGCGCGTGGGTTCGCTCAAGCATCATGGGCATCACGGCTTTGATATCGATGTGCCCGCTAAGGACACCTGGCGCCATCACCAGGCCGGATCCAAACACGTGGGACTCATCTGCGCCACGCGCTGGGCGGAGTACGCCGACACGCGCGAGGAGGACGAGATGCCAGCGCGCGAGCTGCTGTCGCGTTACAACGATGTCGACGTGGTGATCATCGAGGGCTACAAGACCGAGGGCTTCGACAACATCGTGGTCGCGCGCTCCGGTGTCGACCGTTTGCGCGGCAAGAGCTCGCTCGACCTGGTCGACGGTCGCACGCTGGCCCTTGCCTGCAACGAGGCCCTGGCACGCCAGGCATTCGACGCCGGCTTTGCGACCCGAGCCATCAACATCAACGACGCCCGAGCCATCTGCGATCTGATTCAGGACCATCTGGCCTAAAACCTGCCAAAAAGGGACAGGTTTATTTTGGAAGGTTTTATCTGGGCAAACGTTGTTTCCACCACAAAGGGGCCAGGCACCTTTGTGGTGGTTTTTGCGTTGGTAGATGTGTGGGGCATGCCTTACAATCTACCAAGTAGTTCATGACGGGCGAAAAACGGAGAGAAGGGGCTTGATGCGTCCTTAATGTTTCATGCGGACAGATTGATTTGACAGACGGTGGCGAATGCCCGCCGTCCGCATTCGTATGAAACAAGGAGTCTCCATGCTCGCCTCTCTTTTCTCAAAGCCTCAATCATCGCTGTCCGTGCAGGCCAAGCGCCTGGTGGCGATGCGCTTTCTCATCTACACCGGTTATCAGACCAGCTACTTTATCGGCGTCATCGGAACGCTCACCTATGCAGACGATGCCTCGGTCGTGGCGACATCGCTGGCCGTCCTGTTTATGAACGTTTTCGTGATCCTGGGGTCCTTTGCGGGCGGCGCGGCGCTCGACGCTTTGGGCCCACGCCGCCATTTCTTGCTGAGCATCGTGGGCACGCTGGCAACCGGCGCGGCAATCATCGCCTTTGGCAGCGCGACCGGCATCGTCCTGCTCGGCGCGGTGCTCCTGGGCTTCGTGATGGGGTTCGCCCAGCCCATCGCCACATCCTATCCAGCCTACCTTACCGACGATCCTGTCGAGCTCAAAGACATCAACTCCGCCATCGCCATGTTTTCAAACGTGAGTATCATCGTTGGTCCCACGCTGGGCGGCTTTGTCGCGGCGGCTGCGTCGTCGCGCGCGGTGTTCGTGCTCATGATGCTCTTTACCGCGTTGGCGCTCATTGCCGGTTGGGGCTTTAGACAAAGTGCAGGTCAGGCCGCCGCACACGAAGGCAAACCCGCGGTCGGCGACATCACATCGGATAAGGCCAGCCAAAGCCCCGACCCCAACACGTCCTCTCGTGTCACCTTTGCGACCAGCATCAAGACAGTCTTTACCAACAGCGTTCTCGCCCTGCTGTTCTTCATCATCTTTCTTTCGAACTTTGGCTATGGAGCTTTCGATCCGCTGGAGTCGTTCTTCTACCGCGATGTTCTACATGTCGGTGTTGAGTGGATGGGCTGGCTCTCGTCGGCCTGCGGCGTGGGTGCGGTGCTGGGCGCCGTCCTCGCGCTCCGCTTGCCGCGGCGCTTCGTCAGCCTCAAAACGCTGCTCGCTGCACTCATGTCCGTGGGTCTGGGAAGCCTGCTCTACGTGGGAACGCCGTACGTGGGCGTAGCCCTTGTCGGCCAGATTGTACTGGGCATAGCTTGGGGCATCGTCAACCCGCTCCACAACACGATCGTGCAAACGACGGCCCCGCTCGAGCAGCTCGGTCGCGTGAACTCGGTCATGGGCTTTGGCAACATGTTCGCCGGCGTGGCCCCGCTGGCGATTGCCCCCTGGCTGGCGGCGACATTTGGTGTGCAGCAGACGCTCATCGGGGCGGGCATGGTCGTGACGGCGGTTCCCGCGGCGTTGCTGCTATTTGGTCGTTGGCACTTGGATCGTGCCACAAAGCAGTAAAAACCATCACAACATTCGATGAAAATCGCGATTTTGTCGAAAAATGTCGAATGTTGTGATGGTTTGCGCTCCGGCCAGGCCACCCTTCGGGTTCGGCCACCACAAAGGGGCCAGGCACCTTTGTGGTGGTTTTTGCGTTGGCGGGCCGCGCTTACGCCTTGGTATACCATGTACGCCATTTCCGACCACATTCAGCACCGCCACACAACCCAGAAAGGCCCCCATGGACACCACCTTTAGCCACATCAAAGCCGTGTTCTGCGATATCGACGGTACGCTGCTCACGAGCCAGCACATGGTGTCCCCTCGCACCGTGGCGGCAATCCGCGCCCTGCGCGAGCGCGGCGTGCTCTTTGGCCTGTGCACCGGGCGCGACGCCCAGGCGACCGAGGCCATGTACGAGCTCTGGGGTATCGAAGGCCTGGTGGACGTGCTCGTGGGCTGCGGTGGTGCCGAGGTCATCGACCCCGCGCACGACATTAACGAGCTGAGCTATCCGCTGCCGGGCGAGACCATCGCGCGCATCTGCAAGCACATGGCGGACCTTCCGGCAACGCCCGTCTGCCCCCGAGACGGCGTGTTCTACGTGCCCGAGAGCAACGCGTGCGTCGAGCACCTGTCGCGCGTCGACGGCGTGCCCTACCAGGTGGTCGATTTTGCCGAGTTTTTGCGCGAACCGCAGCCCAAGGTGATGTTTACCATGGCGCCCGAGGTAATGCCGCGGGTGATTGAGCGGGCGTCGACGTTTGCCGATAACACTGTCAAGGCGGCGGCTCTGCAAACCACACAGCGGCTCTACGAGTTCATGGACCCGCGCGTGTCCAAGACGCGCGGCCTTGTGCGCGTGGCGGAGCTCAACGACATAGAGCTCCAGGACATCTGCGTGTTTGGCGATGCCGATAACGACACCCGCATGGTGGTTGACGCCGGCGTGGGCGTGGCCATGGCAAATGGCAGCGACGCCACCCGTGCCGCCGCCGACTTTGTAACCGCGAGTAACGACAAAGACGGCATCGCGATCTTTATCGAGGGATATCTGCTGTAGCGCTGGGGGAGAACCACCACAAAGGGGACAGGCGCCTTTGTGGTGGCCTCAGGCGATTTGGGCGAATTGATACCAAAAATCTGTGTGAAAATTCAAATATTGTTGTCTGAACATCATGCTTCTAACCACCGATGGGTTTAAGATATTCTCATCAATTTGGTAGGATATTCATCCCGGTTAATGATCTACCGTTCATGGTCGTTTTCGACTGTTCACAGGATGTTTACTCTTGAGCAAAATGTTGTGCAAATTAATCTAATGCCATTAAAAAATGATTGGCAACTAAATTACCAGTAGAAACAAAAAATAAATAGCGAATAAACGAAGGTAAATCTGAGAAAATGTCAAGAGAATTGAGAATTCGCTACAAAATTGTCGGTTTTGTTGCTCAGATGTTCAAACAATCGTTACAATATGGATTACTAAACGTGCGCAATTACAGGTTGCGCAGATACGTTTGATAGTGAAAGAGCAAGATCGCGGTCTCTTGGGGAGGAGACATCGATGAAAGCGAATTCAGACAAATCTAAGCAGAGTAAAAAAACGACGCGCCGTGTACTGGCAGGCATTTTGTGCGGAGCCTCCGTGCTGAGCCTGGTACTGTCGCTCGTCATGCCTCCGATCTCGCAGGCCATTGCCAACGATGATCAGACAGTTTCTGCCGAGGAAACTGTGATGGGGGGGTTCCTCAAGTGAGTCTACTGATGTAGACAACAGTACTAACGGGGATGCCGGCACAGACGCCGAAAACCAGAACAGCGACGATGCTGCGAGCGACGACGATGCTCGGCCGGAGGAGCAGTCCAAGGACGAGTCGCAGGCGGAAGATAATGATGCGATGGATGTTAACGCTGTCGCGTCAGCCGAGGAGGCTGCAGAGAGCGAAGAGACAACCACAGCTATTACTAACATTGCTAACGCCGATGATTTGTCAGCTAAGCTTCAAGGCGTTGGGGAAAACCAAACTGCCTGCTTCGAGCTTACAGCTGATATTGACTATGCTGGTGAAATCAAACTTGAGAAGAGCGGCAGCAATATAACGCTGAACTTAAACGGTCATAAGATCAAGTGCTTGAACACCGATAAGCCGTTATTTGATGTTGCTAATGGCGCAACACTTACAATTAAGGACGAAATTAAGGACTCCGCGCCGGTGACTGAGACGGTCAACGATGTCCAACAGCTGACTGATCAGGGGCAGAAGCTGAATCCCGATAATTATGGCAAGAAAGCCGTGCTAAATTACGTTGATGGCATTCCGTCTAATCTTACCTACTACGTGACCAAATCGACCCCGAGTGGTACAGGGACAATCGAGACGCTTGTCAGTCATAGCGTCGATATTAAGGGTGCCATCGTGGCGTGCGGCGGCAACGCAAATCTAAAGCTCATCAATCTGTATAACAACAACGGCAAGGGCGGCACGTTTAACCTTGTGAGCGGCGTGATCACGCAAAAACAAGGTGGCAGCGTTAGCAGCTTGGTCTATGCCGAGAACGGCTCTACTGTCAACATGAGCGGCGGCTATGTGTGTGGCGCTTCTGGCTCGCCCGCGGGCGCGGGCATTATGGTTTCCAACGAGAAAGGTAGTGCCTCGACCCTTAATTTGACCGGTGGCGTAATTGCCGGCAACAGCGCTTATAGTGGCGGTGGTGTGTATGCTAAAGGCTCCACGGTCACTATAACTAATGGCGTAATCTCCGGCAACAGCACGCTTGATTCTGCTGGCTTTGGTGGCGGCATCATGGCCGAAGGCGGCAGCGTCACTGTTTCCGGTGGCTACATCACTAACAATAAATATGCCAATTTCTGTGGCCATGATGGTTATGGCGATCATGGCGGCGCTGGACTTGCCGCTAGAAACGGTACTCATGTCACCATTTCGGGCGGCCAGATCACGGGCAACTATTCTGAGGAAGCAGGCGGCGGCGTTTACATTACCGATGTCGATCGACACGGGGTGAGTTCTCGCGAGACAATGGCATGGCTCAACATTACGGGGGGAACTATTGCCGCAAATGTGAGCAACCGTTCCGAGGGTGCTGGCATTCGCGTGGGCCAGATGGTTGACGCGATGATAGAAGGTGCGTCAAAATCTACTCCAGTCTATATCACTAATAACTCCTGCATGTCTCGCTTTGACTGGGGCGGAGGCGGTATCTTTGTCCAGGGCGATTCGGATACCGCATCTAATGCGGGCAGGCTATTTGTCTATAACTCCTATATAAGCAGCAATGAGGCCGGTGGCTACGGTGGCGGCGTTGCGGTTTGCCCGACGGGCAAGACCTTGGTGACGAACACCTACGGCACAGCGATCTTTGGCAATACGTCTGCCAAAGACCAGCGTGAAGCAAAAGATGATTATAATTCTGAGAAAAATAGCGGCAACGAAGGCACCCCTCACCTATCCGCTGGTGGCTACGAAGGCCTTGTCCACAAAAAGAACCAGGATACTACCGCCTACAATAGTCCTGACTTTCGCGAAAACGGTCACGCCGATTTCTTCCTTGCGGCGGAGGGTCACCGCGAGCCAATCGCGGCAGTGACCGGCAAGATGCTTGGCGGCGGTGATGCCAAGTACTCGGGAAGTAAAGAGCTTAGAGGTCCCATTACTATCCCCGCTAACGGTGGCGTGCAGGTATATAACAGCATCGGCCTGAGCTCGGGTGTTAATGCTCAAGACCCTCAAGACTTCGCGGCGATCAATGAGGCGCGAAACGAGGCAAAGACGTTTATCACGGGCAATTATTCCTGGAACCATGGCGGCGGCATCATGTCAAATGGCGACTTGTACCTAGGCGTGCCTGCGGATACGTACGTCTACCCGAGCCTTAAGCTGAAGGCGACCAAGGCGCTGAAAATGAAAAATAAGCAGTCCGAGGAAAGCATGGCGCTCGCCAAAGACCAGTTCTCCTTCTCGGTCTACCGTAAGGATTCGGATGACGCGACGGAGCCCTTTTGGAATGACAAGACATTCAACCGTGGCGGCTGCACCTTGGTCGGAACCGCCAGGAATGATGCGGACGGCAACATCACCTTTGACCTTGGCGAACAGTTCATTGATAAGACTGTTGAGGCTAACAAAATTACATACTACTTGGTCGAAGATGCCGGCGATGATTCCGATATCACTTATGACCCCGCTGTGTATGAGATTGTGGTGTCGGTCAAGGATAACCCGACCGAGCTCATGACTGTCCCGGAAAAGAATAATCCGAACGGAATGAAGAAACTTCTCATCCATAACTATACGATTACGAGTGTCACGGCAAAAAAGGCGACAGCACAGTTCCGCTCGCCGCCGACGCCGATGGGGTCTATGCCCTCGGCAGTGCTAGCGGCAGCGGCGCGACATTTACCAACCGGTACACCCCGTACAGCTCCAAAGGCACCTGGACGCCTATGGCGACTAAGGTCGTTAAGGGTGGCGAGATGAAGGAGTTTACGCTCGAGTTTGCGGATAACTTGGACTTCAATGAAGCCAAGACGGTTGTGACCAACCCCATGGGCGAGATTATCACCACTGCCGACGGCGGCAAGTCCCAGACCCTGAGCTTCGACAAGATCGCGTACAAACTCGATCAACTCAACAAACTTCCGGCTGATTCCACTGGCCGCGGTGCAAGCAAGACCTTTACTTATTACGTCCGCGAACAGCAGCCGAACACGCCGTTTGCGCACTATAAGTACGACGAGTCGGTCTATCAGATTACGGTCAACGCGGTTGACGACTCTCAAGGCAAGATTAACGTCAATGCTACCTACAAGCAGATTCAGGATCGTGACGGCAAGTCAGTGACCAACGGCACGACCTACGACCTCACCGACAATTCCACCCCCACCTTCACCAACACCTACTCCACCTCTTTGCCCCTTTCTGGTATGTCGGGCGTCACTCTGACGTACCTTGCCGGCGCGGCGGTGCTTTGCGCTGCTGCGGCCTGGATGCACATTCGTCGCAAGGCGAATGCGAAGGGAGGTAAGCGTCGTGAATAAGAAAGTTTGCTCCTTCCCGATCTTGATTGCGCTGCTTGCCCTCCTGATTGGCACCTGCGCGGTTGTGTTCCCCGCATCCGCGCAGGCCGTGCCGACCTCGACCGGTTCCATCACGGTGAGCGGCACCGTGGCAAGCAGCTACGACACCTACCAGATCTTTAGCGCCAACGTCGTCGACGGCGACAGCGACGCCAAGATCGCCACCGACCTCGCCTGGGCAAGCGACGCCGTGCGCGACGCTGCGCTGCCTGTGCTGCACAGCGCCGGCATGCCCAATTCCCAGACCACCGCGCAGGAAGCTGCCGAGTGGCTCAACACCGATTCCCACCTTACGAGCGCGCTGAGCGCACAGCTCGCTCGTTCCCTCCAGAGCTCTGGCGCCGTGTCCATGGCCCTTAACGCGGGCACGGCGGCCGAGCTGCCCAGCGGATACTTGCTCATCGTCGCCGACGACGACGCCATCGCCCAGAACGAGGCCGGCACCGCGCCGATCATGGCCCTGGTGGGCGGCGGCGCCGTCACCGTCAAGCCCAAGGCCGCGACCCCCAAGGTCGCCAAGCACGTGCTGGAGGACGGCACCGCCGCCTGGCAGAAGGCCGCCGACGCCACGGTCGCCGACGACCTGTACTGGCGCCTCTCTGCCACGGTCCCGGCGGGCCTTGCCGCCTACGACACCTATACGGTGCAGTTCGTCGACACCATGAGCGCGGGGCTTGACCCCTCCAAGGTCGTCGCGAGCATGCGCGTGTACGTGGCGGCGGGCGCGGACGGCGGCTTCGACGCCGTCTCGGCCGACAAGGACGGCCGCGCCGGCACCGAACCCGCGAAGGGTTGGACCGACATCACGGCTCAGTGCGCTACCAAGGTAGCGGCCGACGGCAAGACCTTCACCGTGCGCACCGGCGACCTGATCGCCGCGCTCGGCGGGGCCGACGCCTTTGCCGCGGGCGCCCGCGTGGTCGTCGTGTACAATGCGCCGCTCAACAGCGCATGCAATCACGGCATCGCGAAGGGCAACCCCAACGAGGTCTACCTGCGCTACCCGCGCTCTCCCTTTGCCGACCAGTCCGGCGACGCCGGCTTTACCTGCACGCCGAGCGACGACGCGTGCGCCTACACCTGGGATCTCGCGCTCACCAAGCGCGGCAGCGACGGCGACAAGCCGCTTGCCGGGGCGGTCCTGAGCATCGCCGACGACCGCGGTCGCACACTGGCGGCCGACGGCACGTGGGATGCGGAGGGCAAGGCCACCGTCACAACGGGCGAGGACGGCCGCGTGACCGTTTCGGGCGTGGACTCGGGCAAGCTGGAGGTCCGCGAGCTCAAGGCGCCCAAGGGCTACACCGCCTTTGAGGGCACGCGTTCCGTGACGGTCAAGGCCGGGGGCCTGGACGTCGACCAGGTGGCCGCCGCCAAGCCCAAGCTCACCATCACGGCCGAGTCGCCCCTGCGCGCCGACAGCGCGGACGGGTCGATGGGCAGCCTGGAGGCGTCGCTCATCAACACGCCCACCGGCACACCCCCTAGCATTACCACCGGAGGCTTTATGCCCTCGACTGGCGATATGGCAATGTACGCCGCGGCCGCCGCAGCGGTCGCCGGAGCTGCGCTCATCGTGGTCGCGCTCCTGGTCAAGCGGGGAGGTGGCAGCCATAAAGAGTAGCTGGCAGCCCTGCAGAGAGCGGGGCGAGACGTAGCGAAACAGATGCTAAGACACAGACAGACAGATTTAGATCAAATGGAATTCGAGCAGAAAGCAGAGGAAAAGAAGATGAGCATGAGCAAGAACATCGCACGCCTGGCGGTAACCGCCGGTCTCACAGCAGCGCTGAGCTTCGGCGGCGTAATGGCCCCGGTGACCATGGCGTTTGCTGATGGTACGCCGATGGTGGCTCCGAATGGCATCGTGAAGATAATACAGCAGGATTACAATGACACGACCTTTAAGGGAATCAAGATTTTCTCGGCAAAGGTCACGCAAGACAAGAAGGATGATGGTACCTGGGACCTCACTGCGGAGAAGACGCTTTCCGATATCGATTGGGCAAGTGGTCCCGTAAAGATCGCAGTGACTGCGGCATTTAATAACGATGAGCCCAAGCCTGCTGGCTTGCCGACTGGCAAAGATGCTGAATCTGCTCAGGCGTGGGCCCAGTTCATCAAAGAGCACGGGCTCGATGCTGATGAGAGTAACAACGTCAAGGCCGGAAGCGTGCTCGACAAGATCGCTGCTGCTGTTGAGAAGGCGAATATTACTGAAGGCGCTGGCGGCTGGGCAAATGCTGGTGCTAACGGCTCTTTTGGTAGCTTGGATACCGGCTATTGGCTCTTTTTGACTAAGAGTGTCGGCAAGAATCCAAGTGCTGACAACGAGGTCAACACGGATACCTTTACTTCGCCCATTTTCGCCGTTGTTGGCGGTTCCGATGAGATCTTAACTCCCAAGAAGCAGGTCCCCACTGTGACCAAGGCCGTAAAGGACGACGCAAAGGACAGCACGTTCGGCGCACCCGAGGATCCCAATAAGGCTGCGGACTCTCAGATGGACGACTATGTCGACTACCTGCTTACCGGTACCGTTGCGGGCAACATCAACACTTACAGTACCTACAAGTACACCTTCACGGATAAGCTTCCCAAATCCATGACGCCGAAGTTTAAGGATAGTAGCACGACGCCAGACGTCACGGTCAAGATCGGTGATACCGAGGTCAAGACAGGCTGCTACACCGCCAAGTACGAGAACGATACGATAACTGTCGACTTCACCAATCTCAAGAATTGCACGGACGTGGAAGGCACTGCCATTTCGTTGAACAGTGACTCGAAGGTGACTGTCGAGTACAAGGCCAAGCTCGACTCCACCAAGATCTTCGATAATGGCAAGATCAAAAAAGAATTCGATGGCTTGGTTGGTAAAGCCCAGAAGAATATGGTTACGCTGACTTATTCCAACAATCCGCATGCTGAGGGTGTCGGCACCACGGTCGAGCACCTTGCTTATGACTACACCTACGGCATCGATGTCACCAAGGTGGGCTCTGATGACAAAGCTAAGGGGCTCGAGGGCGTTGAGTTCACGCTGCAGGAGAACGGTGATACGAGCAACTTTATCAAAGCGGACGGTACCAAGACGGCTGATAGCGAGCAGGCCAAGCTGAAGACCGACGCAAACGGTAAGATAAACGTTGTCGGTCTCGATGAGGGCACCTACACCCTTACAGAGGTCACCCCGAAGCCTGGCTACAACAACTCCGCAGCAGGTGGCGTTACCTTTACTATCAAGCGCAGCCTTAATCAGACCGGCGAGGACGTTACGCCTAGCACGGAATCCGTAATCAAGGCGGCAGATGGCGTCGTGCAGGACAATAATGCCACTGCAGCTACCGGTAAGCTCAGCTTCACCATTGTCGACCAGAAGGGCACAGGCCTTCCCCTCACCGGCCTTAACGGCGTGACCTTCACTTGGATCGCTGGTGGCGCGGTGCTGTGCATCGGCGTGGCGCACCTCATCCGCAGCCGTAAGCAGGCTGAAGAGTCCGAGCAGGAGTAACGCTCATTCAACCATCCCTTTGGCAGGTGGGATGTGATGGCCATGAGACTTGCGGACACTTTTCTCGTCCATCCACGTTCTTGCTTTGCCATTCTCTTTTCGGGGCAGACTCCGCGCTGGAGTCTGCCCCGTTCTTTTTGGACATAGCAGCCGGAGTGCCGTTGCGCGTAGGATCGGGCGTATGGTTAGCGAACAGATGTTTGCTAATATTGCGTTTACCAGCTGTAAGTGCGAGTGCTCGCAGTAAAATACCCTTGCGACGCATCCCGTGCGCGGGCGGCCGACGACTCGATCGGAGGTCCCCAAATGCTGAAATTCCTTAACGCGCTCGCCGCCCTCGCGGCGGTGGGCACGTTCGTCATCACGTTTCTTGACTCGTATGAAGTTCGGTTTAAGGTCCGTAGGCGCACGCGCGGTGCGGACGGTAGAAGGCATTTGCGCCGCAACAAGCGCAAATAAGAATGCCCGGGGTTCGGAGCCCGGGCATTTAACTAAAGCTGAAAACTAGGCCGCCCGCGCTCTCGTACACTTACGCGGGATGCGTCGTTTTCTATTGACATTGTATCCCGAATCGCTCAGCCGATTCGGGACATTTTGAAAACTCAAATGCGGGCTTATGCACGAAAGGAATCTCGTCAATTCCGAAAATTATGTATAATTCCAATATAAACTGGAATCAAACGAAAATGATGGAAATGAACGAAGCGCTAATCTACTTACAAGAAGCACTAGGCCTCTCCGCCAAGGCCAAAACTTGGCCTGGATCCACACGCTTGCCGCTGCATCTGCGGGCGGTTGAGGTCCGCGCTGTTGACGCAAACGGTTTTTCGTTTTTGCTTGCAAGTTTGCCTACTGGCGTCGGGCTTCCCGAGGCTAAGAGAGTCTATAGTCAGCTAGCCTTACGCGCGGAGACTCCTGTTGTCGTTTCGTTTCCTGATGCCGATGCACGTCAGCGCAAAGCATTGATCGCACAAGGGATTCCTTTTGTCTGCCCAGGTAGACAGGCTTTTCTTCCATTTATGGGCACAGCCTGCACGGAGAGGGGCGGTGCCCGGTTTCGCAATCGCGCGACCAAGATGTCACCCAACGCACAGGCTGCCGCAATCTGGGGAGTAGCCCAGGAGCCATATCGTCCCTATGACCTTTGTCGTGCGCTTGGGATTTCGGCAAGCCGCGCGAGTGAGGCCATAACCGAGCTTGTTGACAGGGGGCTCGCGAGGCGCGAGCGTCGCGAGCGACGTGTCGTCGTGTTCCCTGTTGCTGTTGATCTTTTGCTCAGTGAGCACATGGCAGAGCTCTCCTCGCCTGTCTCGAAGGTCTTTTTTGCAAGGAAGACGCCGCAGATCGACTGTCTTGTTGACGCCGGGGAGACGGCGCTCGCCGCGCGTTCGATGCTCGCTGCGCCGGGCATGGAACAAAAGGCCGTCTTAAGAAGTGCATGGCGTCAACTGAGCGACCTCGAAGTCGCAGACGGGGAGTTGCCGGATAACGAGACGGCGATGATCCAAGTGTGGCGCTATGCGCCCGTGTTTGCCGACTCCTCCCGTGTCGACAACATTTCGCTTGCGCTATCTTTGGCGGCAATTGACGATGAGCGAATTCAGCTCGAAGTCGATCGAATGTTTGAAAGGGAATATCCATGGCAAGAAGCGCTGTAGAAGGCCTCCAAGAATTTCAGCAGCATATGCAAGAAGCTGCAGGATCGTATGCCCTTATCGGCGGCACGGCATGCGACATTTTGCTCGCGGAGGCGGGACTTCCGTTTAGGGCGACTCACGATTTTGATGTGGTAATTGTCGCCGATGACCGGTTGCCTCAGACGGCAGAAGCCATATGGACTTTGGTGCGTGATGGCGGTTACCGCTGCGGCTGGGGCGAAGGCAAAGGCTCATGTTTTTATCGGTTCACAGAGCCTAAGAGGCCGGGTTACCCCCATATGATCGAACTCTTCGCGAAGTGCCCCGACTTTCTAAAGGGTCGTGAGGGGATTGATGTGGCGCCAATTCACGTTGATGAAAACATAAGCAGTCTTTCGGCAATTTTGTTGGACGATGCTTACTACAGCTTGTTCCTTCAGGGAATTCGGACCGTAGGCGGCGTTTCGGTCCTGGGTACGGAATACATTGTCCCGTTCAAAGCGAAGGCGTATCTCGACCTAAAAGCTAGAAGGGAAGCGGGGGAGAACGTTGATTCGAAGAAGGTAAAAAAGCATAAACGCGATGCGCTGAGGCTTGCTCAGCTGCTTGGCGAGTCGGAAGGTGTCGACCTGCGCGGAGAACTGAAGGACGATATGATTGCGTTTGTTAAAGATTGTGAGGTGGGCGACGTCAATCTGAAACAGATCGGGGTTGCGGGCGCAACGATGGCGCAGTTGCTTGAGACGATGAAAGCAACATATGGCTTGATTGGTTGAGTGTGGTTACGTGGCCCGGACGGTGCAGTCTAGCTGCGTTGTCCGGCGCGGAAGCTCGCTAATCGGCTATTATTTGTTTAGACAACCTGAGCTATAGAGGAGTGACCGGCGATGGTGCAGGGCGCCAAACATATGAAGAGCAATAACGCCGCGGCCAACGGCGGCTCAAGCCCTCAACCCAAACCTCAACCAAAGCCCAAGCGTCGTCGCAAGCGGTTGCCGCGCTGGGCCGACCGTCTCATCACCATCGTCATCATCCTTATTGGCGTGGGCCTTATGACCTGGCCGTGGATCTTGGACCGGCTCGAGGCCTCGGGCGTGTTCAACCAGATCAGCACGGTGTCCAGCACCGTGGACGCGCTGTCTGCCGAGGAGCGCGAGCGCATCCTGCTCCAGGCGCGCTCCTTTAACGAGCAGCTGGCGGGCGAGGCCACCGAGCTTCCCGCCGACCAGATTGAGCCCTATGCTCAGCAGCTCATCTTTGACCGCGACCCCATGATGAGCTGGGTCGAGATCCCCTCCATCGACGTGAGCATGCCCATCTACCACGGCACGAGCGAGGAAGTCCTTATGGCGGGCGTCGGCCACCTGGAGGGCACGAGCCTGCCGGTGGGCGGCACCTCGACGCATTGCGTGCTCACCGCGCACTCGGGCATGCGCAACCTGAGCATGTTCGACGACATCCACTCGCTGGAGCCCGGCGACCTGGTGCTGCTGCACACCATGAACAAGACGCTCGCCTACAAGATGGTGGACTCCGAGGTGGTGCTGCCCGAGGAGATGGAGTCGCTGACCATCGAGCCCGGCGCCGACAAGGTGACGCTCGTCACCTGCACGCCCTATGGCGTGAACGACCATCGCCTGCTGGTGCACTGCGTGCGCACCAAGTACAGCAAGAAGGACGTCGACAGGCAAAAGTCGCTGGCCGGCCGCCACTGGGGCAAGCGCGAGTTTGCCGTGCTTATCGTGGTCGTGGCCATTGTGCTGTTGCTGCTGGACATCGTGATCCACGCGGTCCGCAAGCGCCACAAGGCCAAGGTCTCGGCATAAGACATTCTCCAGAACCACCACAATGGGGACAGGCACCTTTGTGGTGGTCAGGGCTTCCAAACCATCACAACATTCGATGAAAATCGCGATTTTGACGAAAAGCGTCGAATGTTGTGATGGTTTTCGTTGCGGGCGGGACGGTTTTCATTGTGGACGGTGCGGTTTCGCTGCAGAACCGCCAGCCCGCCGCCATCGTTACGTTTTCGCTGCATTTAGGTAAAGCGCCTGCTCCAAGCGGCGTTGCCTTGTATACTAGAGCGGTTTATCTGTTATGCGGAAGGGAGCGCCTATGGCACTCAGCGAGAAAGACGTGCGCGGCATCGCCGAGTACGCAAAGATCGCACTGACCGATGACGAGCTCGCCCAGATGACGTCCTACATGAACGACGCCGTCCAGATGCTCGAGCCCGTCTTGCAATATGACTTGCCCGACGTGGAGCCCACGTTCCATCCCATCGGAAGCCTGTCCAACGTGATGGGCGATGACCTGCGCGAGCCCGAGCGCGACCTGCCGCTCGACGTTGCGCTCGAAAACGCCGGCAGCGCGCGCGACCGCTACTTCCGTGTGCCGTCCATTTTGGGAGAGGGGGAGAGCGAGTAATGGCGCTAAGCTTCGATTCCCTTACCGCCGCCCAGATCGCCGCGGGCGTTGCCGCCGGCGACTTTTCCGCTACCGAGGTGGCCAAGGCCTCCCTTGCCGCCATCGAGGCGCGCGAGGGCGGGGTCCAGGCATTCCTGCAGGTGGCGCCCGAGCTTGCGCTCGAGGCCGCCGCGCGCGTGGATGCCGACCGTGCCGCAGGCAAGTCGCTGCCCCCGCTTGCGGGCGTGCCGCTGGCCATTAAGGACAACATGAACCTTGTGGGCACGCGCACCACCTGCGCTTCCCGCATGCTCGGGGACTACCAGAGCGTCTACACCGCCACCTGCGTCCAGCGCATGCTCGATGCCGGCTGCCTGCCCATGGGCAAGGCCAACATGGACGAGTTTGCCTTTGGCAGCTCCACCGAGAGCTCGGCGTTCCACCGGACCAACAACCCCTGGGATACCGAGCGCGTGCCCGGCGGCTCCTCGGGTGGCTCCGCTGCAGCCGTCGCCGCGGGCGAGGTCGCGCTCTCGCTGGGCTCGGATACCGGCGGCTCCATTCGCCAGCCGGCGTCGCTGTGCGGCGTGGTGGGCTTTAAGCCCACGTATGGTGCCGTGAGCCGTTACGGCGTGGTTGCCTTTGGCTCGTCGCTCGACCAGGTGGGCCCCTTTGGCCGCACGGTCGAGGATGTCGCGCTGGCCATGAACGCGCTTACCGGCGCGGGCCATGATCCGTACGACTGCACCAGCCAGGATTGCGCCGTCGACTTTACCGAGCATCTCAACGACGGCATCGAGGGCAAGCGCGTGGGTATCATTCCCGCGTTTATGGAGGCCGAGGGCCTGACGCCCGAGGTCAAGGCCGCTGTTCAGCGCGCCGCCCAGGAGCTGCAGAACCAGGGCGCCGAGCTGGTCGAGGTCGACCTGCCGCACCTGGACGCCGCCATCGCCGCCTACTACGTCATCGGCCCGGCCGAGGCGTTCTCCAACCTGGCACGTTTCGACGGCATTCGCTACGGCTATCAGGAGGAGGGCTGCGCCAACCTGTCCGACCAGAGCTCGCTTTCGCGCGCCCACGGCTTTGGCGCCGAGGCCAAGCGCCGTCAGATGCTCGGCGCCTACCTGCTGAGCTCGGGCGTGTACGACAAGTACTACTACGCTGCACAAAAGGCCCGCACGCTCATCACGCAGGACTACGACGCCGCGTATGCCAAGGTGGATACCATCCTCATGCCCGCCTCGCCGCGCACGGCCTTTAAGTTTGGCGAGATCAGCGACCCCACGCAGATGTATCTCTCCGATCTGTACACCATTTCACTCAACATTTGCGGCAACGGTGGCATCTCGGTGCCGCTGGGCCTGGGCGAGGATACTCAGCTGCCCGTTTCTGCCCAGCTGGTTGGTCCGGCGTTTAAGGACCGTCAGCTGCTCACGTTTGCCCGCGCCCTGGAGCGCGGCTTTGCCGATGCCGCTACGGGTGCGCCCGCGCTTTCCGTCGCGCCCGATTTTGCCGGGAAGGGAGGCGAGCTGTAATGAAGGAGCTTTCCGAGGTCCTGCAGGATTGGGAGGCCGTGATCGGCCTGGAGATCCATACCGAGCTCACCGCACTCGATACCAAGATGTTCTGCAACTGCAAGCTCAGCCACGATGACGAGCCCAACGCCAACGTGTGCCCGGTGTGCCTGGGCCTGCCCGGAGCCCTGCCGGTGCCCAACAAGCGCGCCATCGAGAGCATCGTCAAGGCCGGTCTCGCCACCAACTGCGAGATCCAGCGCCACTCGATGTTCTACCGCAAGCACTACTTCTATCCCGATATGGCCAAGAACTTCCAGACCACGCAGGGTCCGGTCGCCTTTGCCATGTACGGTCACCTGGACCTGGACGTGACCGGTCGCGGTGCCGCCGAGCGCCCCGACTGCGCGTTTGGCGAGGCCGAGGCCCAGAGCCTGGCGAGCGCCTCGGCTAACGCCGAGGGCCTGTCCACATCCATGACGTCGACCATGCGCGAGGGCAATCAGCGTGCCGGCCATCTGGCCAGCTATGACGCGTCCAACCTGCAGATGCCCGAGCGTCGCGAGGACGGTTCCTACACGGTGCCCATCCGCATCCTGCGTATCCACATGGAGGAGGACGCCGCCAAGATGGTTCACGTGGGCGGTGCCGAGGGCCGCATTACCGCCGCGGCCGAGTCGCTCGTCGACTACAACCGCTGCGGCACGCCGCTGATTGAGCTCGTCACCGAGCCCGATCTGCGCACGCCCGAGGAAGCGCGTCTGTTTATGGAAAAGCTCCGTCGCATCTTTGTGACGCTGGGCATTTCGGACTGCTCCATGGAGAAGGGCTCCATGCGCTGCGACGGCAACGTGTCGCTGCGCCGCCGCGGCGAGACCAAGCTGGGCACCAAGACCGAGCTCAAGAACCTCAACTCGTTTAAGAGCCTGCACGACGGCCTTGCCTACGAGATCTGCCGTCAGGCCGAGGTGCTCGAGGAGGGCGGCATCATCTATCAGGAGACCCGCCACTGGGAGCCCAGCCGCAAGCGCACCGTGGTCATGCGTGTGAAGGAGACGGCCGACGACTATCGTCTGTTCCCCGACCCCGATCTGGCGCCGTTCGATCTGGACGATGAGTTCATCGACCGCTGCCGTGGCGAGATCCCCGAGCTGCCCGATGCCAAGCGCGTCCGTTTTGAGGCCGACTTTGGCATTAAGGCGGCCGATGCCGAGCAGATTGCCGGCGACCCGGAGTTTGCCGAGTTCTTTGAGGCTGCCGCTGCCGGTATGGCTGGCAAGGAGGCCCAGACGGTCGCGAACCTGCTGGTCAACGAGATGATCGCCTACCTTAAGGGCGCGGGCGTGTCGCTCGCCGAGTCTGGCATCGCGCCGGCTCAGGTGGCGGCTCTTGCCAAGCTGCTGGCGACCGATGCCATCAGCTCCAATCAGGCGCACGAGGTCTTTGAGGCCATGGCCCAGACCGGCGACGACCCTAACAAGATCGTCGACGAGCGCGGCATGCGTCAGGTGAGCGATGCCGGTGCGTTGCAGCCGATCGTGGACGAGGTGCTGGCAAACTGTGCCGATCAGGCGCAGCAGTATCGTGACGGTAACCAGAAGGTCATCGGCTTTTTGGTGGGCCAGTGCATGAAGGCGAGCCGCGGCAAGGGCAACCCGAAGCTCTTCAACGAGTTGCTGAGAACGTCGCTCTCGTAAGCGGGAACCGAGGGGCCGGGCGCAGGGCCTTGCCTCTCAATTTCAGACAGTCCTGACTCACGACGGAGGCGCCACTGGCGCCTCCTGTTCGTGCGGAACTCAT
>DBEZHA010000038.1:0-6362 GCA_048189585.1 Collinsella sp.
GCTCTACAGTCCTGCGCAAGACGAAGGCCACATTAAGTGGCCTTCTTTGCGTGCGGAACTCGCGACAAACTTAATGCCCGGCCCGTCGGGACCACACGGCACGTTGTAGAAGGCGGCTCGCTTTTCGGAATTGGGCTGATATTTCAAGATGTAAAGCGCTCTTGGTCCTAATGGGCTTGGGGCGCCTTCGCGTTTCCTCAGCTCCGCACCCTTGCGGGTTCGAATTCCTCCGCTTGCCCACAAGAAAGCGCTCCAGGTTCATAAGGGCCTGGAGCGCTGTGTTCTTAAGGGCTGGGACGGAGGGATTCGAACCCCCAACAGCCGGCACCAAAAACCGGAGTTCTACCGTTGAACTACGTCCCAATGTGTGGTGTTGCCCAAAAGCAACTCGTTTAGTTTACCTAATCTGCGAGGGCATCGCAAACGCCATCGAGCAGGCGTACGGCGAGTGTCTGCGCGTCGCTGGCCGTGAAGGTGCCGTTGTAGCGCGTCATGCCCGTGAGCTCAATGCGAATGCGTGCCGGCTTCTGCTGTGCGGCGACATTGGCAGTGCGGATGCGCTGGGCCAGGTTGTGGCACTCGGCGAGGGCAATCGTGGCGCGCGGTGCGGCGTCGGCGGGCAGCTCGTCGCTTGCGATCTCGAGCACCAGGTCAACGTCGGTTGGGACCTCGGAGTCGCAGAGCATCATGCCGCTGTTGTCGGTCGTTGCCGTGGCGATATTCCACATGCGCGACGCAACACTGCGTGCGATGGGGTCCTCGCCGATAACGGCAATCTGGAAGCGCTCGAGCACGTTGGCGGCGCGAGCAAAACCGATGCGGGACTCGGCTTCGGTGACCGAGGGCTTGCCCTCCCACACATGGTGCAGGCGGTTGATGTAGGCGTAGGTGTCCTGGAAGGCCATGCCGTCGGCAAACAGGCCGACATTTTCCTGGAACTGCTGCAGGGCGGCCTCGGTATGCGGACCAAAGTAGCCGTCGTCTTCGCCACAGGCAAAGCCCAAAACGTTGAGAGCGCGCTGCAGGGCCTGCACATCGGCGCCATGGAAATTGGGCATGCGCAGATAGAGGGTGCGGTCGCCCAGCTTATACGAAGCGTCTACAAGGGCGCTCCAACAGGGGATATCGACGGCATGACCGGCAGCAAGGCCGCTGTCGAGCCTGAAGGTGCTGACGGCCTGCTCAGTGGTGGCTCCAAAGTACTTGTCGGTGACTTCGGCGGCATCAATCGTGTAGCCGAGCTGCAGGAGACGAGACTGCACGTCCTCGACGGCTGCTCCTTGCATGCCCGTTGTAATAGGTTCCATGAACGAACCCCTTTCGGCGTACCATTCGTACTATTTGAGCGTCTGTCGGATAGACAACGCAAAGGGATGCATAAACATGCACTCAACAGTGTAGCAAGTTGTGCCTAAATACGCTGCTGACAGGTTTTATAACCCCCGTTAGTTAAGGCGCTCCACAAAGAAATCTGCCATGGAGAGGAACAGCTCGCGTGCGTGCGGATCAAGCTCAACGTTCTCGATGGCCGCTTTGGCCTTAGCGGTCAGGTCGAGCGCGTAAGTGTGGGCGTAATCGATGGAGCCGGTCTCTTGGAAGATCTCCACGGCGCGTGCGAGCTGCGCGGGATCATCGGTGCCCGAGGAAAGAATCGCCTCGACCTCGTCGTGGTAGCGCTCATCAGAGAGGGCATGTACGGCGACAAGCGTGCGCTTGCCCTCGGTGATGTCGGTGCGGAAGTCCTTGTTGGCGGCTTCCTTAGTGCCGACAAGGTTGAGCAGGTCGTCCTGAATCTGAAAGGCAAGGCCCGTGTGCAGGCCAAAGGCGCGCAGCGCTTCGATTTGCTTATCGCTGCCGCCGCCGATAATGGCTCCGGCGGCAAGCGGCGTGGCTCCGCTGTAAAACGCGGTCTTGTGCGTTGCCATGTCCAGGTAGTCATCAACCGAGATATCAAAGCGCCCGTCACGGACCCAACCCAGGTCGAGTGCTTGACCCTCGATGGTGCGGACGATCATCTCGGTAAGCTCGTGGAGCACGCGCAGCTTCACGTCGGACTCAAGCGTAGGGTCGTCGAGAACCGTCTTGGTGACCATGGTGAGCGCCAGGTCGCCACAATTGATGGCAAGGCCCGTGCCCTCGGTAAGGTGCATGCAGGGCTTGCCTCGACGAAGCTGTCCGTTGTCGGCGATGTCGTCGTGGATCAGCGCGCCCGACTGGAAATGCTCGATGGCTGCCGCGGCGCTGCGGGCGCTCTCAAAGCTGCCGCCCACTGCGGTTGCGGCGAGCATACAGATAAGCGGGCGGTGGCGCTTGCCGGCGTTGGCCGTAAAAGCCGAGAGCGGCGCATACAGGTAGCGCTCGATATCGGCAGAGGTCGCCTGTCCGTCAAAGAACGTGGCCAGATAGTCGTTAATCTGGTCAAAGTGCTGGGCTAAAAAGCTGGTAAACGGACTGGACACGGGTTCTCGCATTCTTTCTTGGGTTACATCGTTGCGGTGTGCAGATACCATATTGCCACATTGGAGTTGCCGGCGCGTCTGTTTTGGCGATTTGGAGAAACGGGACGCGTGCGCGTGCCGGCTGCTTATATAAGCCTAAAGTGCTCGAGCGCCTTGACGACGCCATCTTTGTCGACCGAGTCGGTGATGTAGTCGGCGCGCTTTTTGAGATAGTCTGGCGCATTGCCCATGGCGATACCGACATCGACGGCGTTCATCAGCGAGACGTCATTGCTGGCGTCGCCGATGCCGTACACGGTTCCGTGGTGGGGATCGAGGGCGTCGAGTACAGACTGGATGCCCCCGCGCTTCGTGCATTCGCGGGGCGAGATTTCGGTTACCTCGAGTTCGAGCTCGTTAAAGCACAGCAGCGGCTCAAGTGCCTTATCTTGAGCGATGTGGTTGGCGAGCGATGTAGACATCAAGATCTTGTAGACACTGTAATGTTGCAGCTGCGTGACTGCGTCGCCCAGGGTGCGCGCGTATCCGGGAGCATCGGGGGCATCGGCACTCATGCGCACGACGCCGTTGAGGCCCTCAAAGCGGATGACCTCGCCCGATTGCTCAAGGTAGGGGGCAAGACGCTGCAGCATACTGGGCGTCATCGACAGATCGCGAATTGCGTGTCCGTCGATCTCGGCGTAACCGCCCGCAAGACAGACGATGCCGGTCCAGGGCAGCTCAAGAAGTTTGGGGTGGATGCAGCTGAGGGTGCGTCCTGTGCAGATAAAGGCCATGTTGCCGTTTGCAACGAAATCGCGGATGGCCTGCGAGACCGCCTCGTTGGGATAAGGGGACAGGTCACGCTCGCTCTCGGGAAGCTCTTGTGCCACTCGAGGGTCTTGCCAGGCGAGCGTTCCGTCGATATCGAAGAAGCAGATATCGCCGCGCTTATGGGCTGCGCTGGCGGCAGGGGAGGCCGAGGTGGTGGGCACAAATCCCGGCTCGAGGCCCATGATCTGGTCAAAATGCTCTTTAACGCGGGGAACGGAGATGCCGATGATCACCTGGGCGGTCTTGCCCGTAATGATGAGGCCCTTGGCGCCCACCGCGACAAACGACGCGTTATCTGCAACGATGGAAGGGTCTGCGACCTCGACGCGCAGGCGCGTGGCGCAGTTGGTTGCGCCCACGATATTGCCAACGCCACCTAAAAGCTGAATTACCCGCTCAGCGAGGACGTGATCTTGATCGGATCGACTATTGACCTCGTCATTGGGAGATTGCTCTTTGGCAAAGTCGCTTCCCGTTAAACAATCGATTGCCGCGCGATTGGCGACATGATTCTCGCGGCCCGGCGTCTTAAGGTCATAGACCAAGATGAGTGCTCGAAAACTAACAAAAAAGATGAGGCTAAAGGCAAGGCCGATACCGAGCGCCAAAAGATAGGCACCGGCATGCGTGCGCATGAGCGGAATAAAGTTGAAGGCTGCCATCTCCATGAGGCCGCCCGAGAAGATGCCGACGATGCCAAAGAGATTCATGGCTGTGGCAAGGCAAGACGATAAGACGGCGTAGAGCAAAAAGAGCCCGGGGTGGGTGAACATAAAGAGAAACTCGAGTGGCTCGGTAACGCCGCAAACCACCGAGGCGATGATGGCGGGAGCAAGGATGACCCTGAGGCCGGCGCGGCGCTCGGATTTTGCGGTGGAGTAGAACGCAGCTGCGATGGCAGGAAGGCCAAAGACTTTGACCCAGCCGGTGGCGGTAAAACCGGCCCACGGCGCAAGCTCATTAAGGGGGCGCGTGCTATGGGAGAGGATGGGGAGCAAACTGCTCCACGTGGCGTAGATGCCGTCGTTAATGACCAGGTTGTCGTAGTAGATCGGCATGTAGAGCAGGTGGTGCAGGCCAAAGGGCTCGAGTGCTCGTTCTAAAAAGACAAAGATGCCCACGCCAAAGGGACCGACGCCTGCAAGCGCGTGACGCAGCGTATCGGTCACAGCGTATACGAAGGGCACGATGGCGGCCGAGATGGCGGCAAGGGCAAACACGGCAAAAAAGCTGATGAGGTAGACCAGCGAGGAGCCCGAGAAGGTGCCGAGCCAATCGGGAACCTTGGCATCGTAGAAGCGGTCATGGATGGTGACGACGGTTGCCGATACCGCCAGCGGGCCGATAATGCCGGTGTCGAGCGTCTTGATGCCGTCGATGACGGTGATACCGCTGGCGGTGGTCAAAGATGACGGGTACTCAAGTCCAAGGTTGTCTCCGCTCAGCTTAATGATCTCGCTCAAAAAGAAGCAGTAGGCAAAATAGGCGACGAGAGCCTCGAGGCAGCAACGAGCCGGTTGTTTTTGGGCAAGACCGATGGGCAGCGCTACGGCAAAAAGGAGCGGGAGGCGTTTAAAGACCGTCCACGAGCCGCGCTGGATGATGGTCCAAAAAACGTACCAAGGGGTTCCGTATACGGCGAGATCGCCGACGATGTCCGCAGTCGTTGCGAGAGCGGAGACGCCGACCATGAGGCCCGATATAGAAAACAGCATGGCGGGCGCGAACATTGCCCCGCCAAAGCGTTGGATTTTTTGCAGCATGTTCTGCCTTCCGAATATCGAGGCGCGTTGCGCGTGGGAAAACGTTTAAACAATGGATTCATTGTAGAGGACCAGACGATTGTCGTACCGGCAGTTTTGAGCGAAACCGATTTGGGCATGACAGAAACCGTCAACGGTTAAATCCTGTCGCTTTACCGATATTCGGTTTAAACAACTTTAAGAAATGCTATCGTGCCTAGCCGGAAATGAATAATGTAGAGGTGAAACAATGCCAAAAGCGATATACGAAGGAATCTACCGAGAAATACGCTCGCGCATCATTAATGGGACCTATGCGTTTCAGGAGATGCTGCCAACCGAAGCCGAGCTGACCGCGGAGTTCGGATGCACTCGCAATACCGTCCGTCGCGCCTTGAGTATGCTGGCCGACGGGATGTTTGTGCAGCCCATACACGGCAAGGGCGTGCGCGTTATTTGGCTTAAGGGCGAAACTGACATGTTGGGCGCACTCGAAGAGGTTGAGTCGTTTGGCGAGTTTGCAAAGCGCAACAATGCCGTTGCATCGACGGACGTTAAGTCTTTTGAACATCTGGTCTGCACCGAGCAACTCTCTCGTCACCTGGGCTTTAAGGTGGGCGAGGAGTTGATTCGCGTGGTGCGCGTCCGTAGCCTTAACGGTAGCGCTCGCCAGGTGGACCACGGCTATTTTCTGGAGTCGATCGCCAAGGGCCTGACTCCCGAGATCGCGGCAGATTCTATTTACGGCTATCTGGAGCACAAGCGCGGTGTCAAAGTGATGGCGAGCCGTCGTACGGTGAGTGTCGAGCTTGCCAACGATGAGGACTGCAGCTACTTGGACCTTGGTAAATACAACTGTGTCGCCGTCATGGAGAGCCAGTCATACACCTCGGATGGCATTTTGTTCGAGGTTACGCACGCCCGTACGCATCCTGAGATCTTCCACTACCGCGTCAACTCCAAGCGATAGCCGGCTAGCTCGCAGCCTGACGAGACTCATGCCATCAAAGAGAAAACGCCCGGTCAAACCGACGATGCATCGGCTTGACCGGGCGTTTTCTCTGCATTCGATAACAAATAATTGTTTATACAAAACTTGTCAAGTATCAAGTTGAAATTACCGTTCACCGAAGTTTTTCTACCGCTCTAGTAATACTTGTTCAAACAACTAGCCAAATAGCGTATCGTACAAATCAGCAAAAGGGGCAAAGTCCCCGAGCCAATCTCCGAAGGCGGCGGCAAAGGGTGCCGCCACGGTGTGAAAGGGTGGATTGTAATGAAGAACGAAATGAGCAGAAGGCAGTTCCTGGGCTTTGCTGGTTCCGCGGCTGCGGTTCTTGGTCTGGGT
>DBEZHA010000039.1:0-29088 GCA_048189585.1 Collinsella sp.
GCGGCGAGGTCCCTGAGCCCCTCGATCTCGGGGGACGGCACCCATACCGGGGTGACGTCGTGCGACAGTATCGCCTTGGCCATCCTGGCCGCGTCGTTGCGGTCGTTCTTGGACGAGAGGTCTGCCGCCGACCTCGGGACCTTGGAGACGGCCGCGACGACGCAGTCGACGCCGAGGGCCGACAGCTCCCTCTGCGGCGCGAAGCCGAGGTAGCCGCTCTCGTAGGCGGCGAGCGACGGGCCCGGGAAGCCCGACATCCACTCCGCGACCTCGCCCCACGGGTTGCCGCGGAACCTCCTCGCCACGGCCTCGCCCGTCTCCGCGTCGAGCGCGCAGACGGTGGTGGACCTGAGGTGTACGTCCATTCCGAAGGCGGTAGAATATCTAGGCACGGGAGCCTCCCAACCTCGTTGCGGCGCGGCTGCGCCTCTGGCACTTCAACAACATTGTCGCAGCCCCGACCCGCGGTCACGAGCGGGGGCTCCTGTCGTTTCCGTGCCCTCGGATCGGGTCATAGTGTCTGACATTGCCAAAACATCGATGTTGATTTGCTGGTCAGTCGAATGGGTAGAATGCCTCCAACGTGTAACTCGATTCGGAGGAATTCGCATGCCCTATTACTATGGTTACGGCTTTGGTATCGACCCGCTGTACCTGCTGGTTGTTCTTGTTTGTACAGTGCTTGGCCTTGCTGCGCAGAGCTATATCAATTCGACGTACAAGACCTGGTCCAAGGTTCGCTCGGACGGCGACACGGGCGCCACGGTTGCTCGCCGCATGCTTGACGCCAACGGTTGCAATGCCGTGGGTATCAAGGGTGTCGCCGGTGAGCTCACCGACCATTACAACCCGCAGGATAACAACCTGTATCTGTCGGATGCCAACCGTTCGGGCGGTTCGGTCGCAAGCGTTGCCGTCGCCTGCCACGAGGCGGGCCATGCCGCCCAGCGTCAAAGCGGCTATGCCATGATGAAAGTACGTACCGCCCTCGTGCCGGTCGTCAACTTTACCCAGAACACCTGGACCATCGTGTTGCTCTTGGGCCTGTTTATGAACATTGCCGGGCTCACATCCCTCGCGTTGATCTTCTTCTCGTTTAGTGTACTGTTCCAACTCGTTACGCTGCCTGTCGAGATTGACGCCAGCCGACGCGCCGTGGCGTACATCGAGCAGTCGGGTATGAGTTCCAAGCAGGTCAACGGTGCCAAGAAGGTACTGACGGCCGCCGCGCTTACCTATGTTGCCGCTGCGCTCACCTCGATTATTCAGCTGCTCTATCTTATGGCTCGCTACAACAGAAACTCCAACCGATAACAAATTGGATCGCTGGGCGCCGCGGGGATTCGTGTCCCCGCGGCGCTGTACTATGTGTTGGACTTAAATTTGCGCAGGGCCGGAGTCCATGTGCACGATGACGAAAGGAGGCTGCGTGGCGGGCTGGAATCTAACCGGCAATGCCGTTTCCGCCGAGTTTGACGGTTCGGATGAGCAGGAGCGCAAGGAGCTCAGCGTGAGCCAGGCGGTAGAAATCGCTGCCGGTGCGCTCGATGCCATTCCGCAGCTGAGCGTTCTGGGCGAGGTCACGGGTTTCCGTGGTCCCAACGCCCGAAGCGGCCACTGCTACTTCCAGATTAAGGACGACTCGGCCGCCGCCGACTGCATCATTTGGAAGGGCGCCTATCTCAAGCGTACCTTCGATCTGCGTGACGGCATGCAGGTGAGCTTTAAGGGCAGCTTCAACCTCTATAAGCCCACGGGTCGTATGAGCTTTGTCGCTCGCTCGTTTTCGCTGGCGGGGGAGGGTCTGCTGCGTCAACAAGTGGCGCAACTGGCCGAAAAGCTACGCCGCGAGGGCCTGATGGACGAAGCGCGCAAACGCCGCATCCCGGTGTTCTGCTCACGCGTGGCGGTTGTCACCTCGCTTTCCGGTGCGGTAATCGACGACGTCAAGCGTACGCTGCGCCGACGCAACCCGCTCGTCGAGCTCGTCTGCGTGGGCGCAAAGGTCCAGGGCGAGGGTGCGCCGGCAGAGCTTATTGAAGGCTTGCGCCGCGCCGCTGCCATTACGCCGGCGCCCGACTGTATTTTGCTCGTGCGTGGTGGCGGTTCCTTCGAGGACCTCATGACCTTTAACGACGAGGAGCTTGCCCGCGCGGTGGCGGCTTGCCCTGTGCCCGTGGTGACCGGCATTGGCCATGAGCCCGATACCTCGATTTGCGACATGGTGAGCGACCGCCGCGCCTCCACGCCCACGGCGGCGGCCGAATCGGTGGCGCCGGCCATGACGGAGTTGGCCGATGTGCTCGAGGCGCGCCATCAGCGTCTGGGTGCCGCGATGGCATCGATGATTGGGTCGGCCCAGGTCGACCTGGAGATGCTCGATCAGCGTGGCCGTCGTTCCTGGGATACCTATACGGCTCGCTTGGGCGACGCGCTCGATGCGGCCGCATGCCGCCCGTGTCTCAACGATCCGACGTTTATGGTCGAGCGTCGTGAGTCAGAGCTTGCCTTGACGGCCGATCGTTTGTCCGGTGCCATAACGCGCTCGGTCGGGGCTTTCCGATCCAGCTTTGAACGCCTGCCCGAGCGTCTGGCTGCAAGCACCTCGGGACTCGATGGCAAGCGCCATGCGCTCACGCTTGCGAGTTCCCGTCTGGAGCATCAGGGACGTACGATGCTCAGCAAACCCGCGTCCGACCTGGGCCGAGCTGCTGCGTCGCTCGATGCCCTGTCGCCGCTTAAGGTGCTTGCTCGCGGCTATTCCATCGTATACAGCGATGACGGTGTGGCTACGAGCGCCAAGACCTTTAAGCCCGGCGACGCCATCCGCGTGCGCATGGCAGACGGCAACGTTGCGGCAACGGTCAATACGGTCGAATAGGCCGCGTTTCACAGCGATAAACCTTTAGGAAAGGAAACAGATATGGCAGAGAAGACCCCGGTCGAGCAGCTTACGTACAAGCAGGCTTCGCAGGAGCTGGAGCTCATCATCCGCAGCTTGGAGTCGGGCGATATGGAGCTTGAGGAGTCGCTCGAGAGCTATACCCGCGGCGTCGAGCTCCTCAAGAGCCTGCGCACCCGTCTGTCCGATGCCGAGCAGAAGGTCTCGGTGCTTCTGAAGGACGTCGACGGCAACGACGTGCTCGCTGACGGCGAGGCCGCCAACACCGACGACAGTCTCTCGTTCTAACCATCTCGACCAAATATAATTACCTTGGTCTGTGAGAAAGGAACCTACCATGTGTGATTGCATCTTCTGCAAAATTGCCAACCACGAGATCCCTTCGACCGTTGTCTATGAGGACGACCAGGTCATCGCCTTCGACGACCTCAACCCCCAGGCGCCGGTCCACACGCTCGTGATCCCCAAGAAGCACTACAGCGACATCGCCGACAACGTGCCTGCCGAGACCATGGGCGCCATGGCCCACGCCATCCAAGAGGTCGCTAAGGCCAAGGGCCTGGAGGACGGTTTCCGCGTCATCTCCAACAAGGGCGTCAATGCCGGCCAGACCGTCATGCACTTCCACATGCACGTCCTCGGCGGCAAGAACCTGGGCGAGAACCTCATCTGAGGACGCACAGCCCGTCGCCTTGGCTGCCTTTGGAGTAACCTATGCAGCTTTCTCAACTCGAATACCTTCAAGCGGTAGCGAACTACGGCGGCGTGCGCAAAGCGGCTCGCGCCGTTCACGTGAGCCCACAGGCCGTTTCGTCGGCAATCAAAAAGTTGGAATCTGAGTATCAGATTGTTTTGCTCGACCGATCGGCGGGGGAGGCTGTTTTGTCTCCGGCGGGCAGAGAATTTGCGCGTCGTGCACGCGTGATCCTGGCACAAGTCGACGATCTCAAAAAGTACGCTCAATCGGGGAACGGTGGCGTTTCGCCCGACGGCCACTTCCGTCTTTACGCCCCCTGTCTTCACGGGCGGGGGCGTCTTTTTGCCGAAAACTGGTACGACTCGTTTGAAAGCTCGCACCCCCAGATTCACCTTGATGTTTGGCATCAGCCAACGGCCACATGCTTTGAATCACTTGTGCTTGGCATTTCGGATGCGGCCATCTCATTTGAGGAGCCAAGGGACAGCGTCCTTTCTTCGAAATACTTGGGTGAAAAGGAGCTCAAGGTTCTTTCTTGCCCAGCGGGTCATCAATCTGTGGGCGCTATGACCGTTCGTGAGTTACTGGGCGGCAGGTTAGCTGTTCCCATTAATTTGTCGCCCTGTCTCAATGCAATCAATCAATGCCCCGAAGCTCAGCTGGTTAATTTCCGCTTTCGCGATGTCGAATACGGAAACAGGGCACAGGCTGAGTTTCTTCAGGCCGGGGGATTGATATTGAGTTTTTCTGGCTCTTCTCTCGCATCAGATGGACTGGAAGTGAGCGAGTGCTCCATTGAAGGCTCGCATGACGTAGCCTTGCCCATCTACTTTTGCTATCGACAAAATGTCTGGACCGATCGACACCAGACGGTATTTCTTCACCTATTGCGTCACCTTGCTTCGTGAGGTCATTTGGCCTCGTGGCGTCAAGTGAATGTTGACGCCTTGTAACACATGACTGACGGCTCTGCCCTCATGCTTTTCCAAGATTTCGGTTTGGGTTATTGGCTCTTGGAGGGCGGAGCATGAACGATCGTACGATTTTGCTTTATATGACGTTTGTTTTTCTGTCGAACTTCAGCACCATTTTGTATTTTCTGACGGTTTACCTTGAATTCGTCGGATTCTCGATGGTGGCGATTTCTAGCATGATGATTGCATATCAAGTGAGCAAGTTCATCCTTGAAGTTCCCACTGGCTATATTGCCGATAGGTTTGGACGAAAGACAAGTGGTCTCGTTGGCGTCGTGGGGATGCTTGGATACTATGTCGCCCTGCTTCTCGTCCGTTCTCCTCTGCTTTTAATCGGCGCGTTTGCTCTCAAAGGTTTTGCCGTTGCATGTATGAGCGGATCCATAGAAGCGATTTACATTGACAGCGTCTCTCAGGACCAGCTCGTAAGACTTAATGTCGTTGAGCGATTCATCTTCTATGTGTCTTATGCCCTCTCCGCTTGTGTGGGCGGTTTCATTTCGTCCGCTGGCGCGTATCTCATTGGGCTTTCGGTCGATATCATCGCAATGGTGCTGACATTGGTTGTCGTTGTCTGTATTCCTGAGGTGAGAAGAGAGGGCACCGCGGTGACACCTGAGTATGGAATTAGCCCGAAGATGATCGGTGCTGCTATTGCGGGTAATGGCATTCTTCGGTCAGCGTTCATCATGGACTGTTCTCAAGCATTTGCTTTTGTCGCCCTGGAAGACTTTTTCTCACTGTTGCTTGCGGGTCGCGGAATGAATGCCGTCGCTTCGGGTGTGATCATTGCGGTCCAGCTCCTTGCCTCGGCCTCCATGGGGCTTATTGTGCCCAGTGTGATTGCTCATGTCGACAAGGGCCGTTTTGCGCGTATTTGCGGCATCGTGCGCCTTTCCCTGACTGCTCTATTTTTGATTCCCTTTACTCCGGTCTATTTGCTGCCCGTGTTCTATGTGTTGCAGACGGTCGCCTACTCGTTATTTGCTCCAATTAAATACTCAATTTTTCAAAATGCTGTCGATTCATCGATGCGCTGTTCACTGATTTCGGTTCAAAGCCAGATGGTGGCGGTGGGTGCTGTTCTTTTCTATCTGCTCAACTCTGTGCTGAGTAGCGTTGCGGGCATTCGAGTCGTATTGCTTGTTGCGCTCGGGATTTCTTCCCTGGTGTATATCCCCGCGCTATTTCGTCTTACAAGTCAAAGGCCATGAGTATTTAGGCACCGATAACTTATATATCAACGCAATAAACCCGAGCGCGAGGGCGTTTGGGTTTATTATTGAAGCGTATGTAACCTGGCGGTGCCACACCGCCTGTTAGTAGGGAGACACATGAACGTTCTGGTCGTCAACGCAGGATCTTCGACCCTTAAGTATCAGGTCATCGATACCAAGTCCCACAAGGTGTCCGCAAAGGGCTCCTGCGAGCGCGTCTGCTTTACCGGCGGTACCTTCACCCATGCTGCCAACGGTTCCAAGAAGGTGACCGAGAACATCGAGTTCCCCGACCACAAGGTCGCCATCGAGGTCGTTCTGAAGGACCTCGAGGCCAACGGCGTCAAGATCGAGGGCATTGGTCACCGTATCGTTCAGGGTGGCTGGTACTTCGGCGATTCCTCCCTCGTCGACGAGGACGTCCTCGCCAAGATCCGCGAGGTCGCTCCGCTGGCGCCGCTGCACAACAACCCCGAGGCCAACGTTATCGAGTACTGCCTGGAGCAGTATCCCGACCTGCCCAACGTCACGGTCTACGACACCGCTTTCCACTTCAACATGCCCGAGGTCGCCAAGACTTACGCCCTGCCCAAGGACGTCTGCGACAAGCTGCACATCCGTAAGTACGGCGCCCACGGCACCAGCTACCGTTACATCTCCAAGAAGGTCGCCGAGATGACCAACGGCGAGGCTCGCAAGGTCGTCGTGTGCCATATCGGCTCCGGCGCTTCCCTGTGCGCCATCGAGGACGGCAAGTGCATGGACACCACCATGGGCCTCACCCCGCTCGACGGCGTCATGATGGGCACCCGCTGCGGCTCCATCGACCCGGCTACCGTGTGCTACCTGCAGCGCGAAGGCGGCTACACCTTCGACGAGGTCGATGAGATGATGAACAAGAAGTCCGGCCTTTTGGCTGTGACCGGCGGCAAGACCAACGACTGCCGCAACGTCGAGGAGCTCGCCGCTGCCGGTGACCCCGAGGCTCAGCTCGCCTTCGATATGTTCGTCTACAAGATTGCCGCCAAGGCTGCCGAGATGGCCACTTCCATGTGCGGCATGGACACCCTGGTCTTTACCGCCGGCATCGGCGAGCACGCTCCGGCTGTTCGCGCCGGCGTTGCCGACCGTCTGGCCTTTATGGGCGTCAAGATGGATCATGCGCGCAACGCCCTGCGTGGTGACGGCGCTTGGTGCCTGTCTGCCAAGGATTCCAAGGTCAAGATTTTCGTCATTCCCACGGACGAGGAGTTCATGATCGCTTCCGACGTCGAGCGCATCGTCAACGGCAAGTAATTGTAAGAGGGGAGGGGCTGGACGACCGAGTGCCGTTCGGCCCTTCTTTTGTGCTCGTTGGGCGATATGCCTGATAGCTATTTATTAAGTTATGATAACTTCTTATTAACATGCGGCCGCCTTAAGGGGTCTGCGTCGACCGTATTGCACTGCAAAGGAGTCTCATGAACGTACTTGTTGTCAACGCCGGCAGCTCAAGCCTCAAATATCAGCTTTTGGATACCGATACCCGCGAGGTTTTCGCCAAGGGCAACTGCGAGCGTATCGGATCGGACATGGGCATCTTTGGCCACTCCGAGAACGGTGGCGCTAAGCAGACCGAGGAGGTCCCTTTCCCCGATCATCGCTCTGCTATCGCTCGCGTGCTCGAGGAGCTCGAGAAGACCGACTTTACGATTGATGGCATTGGGCATCGTATCGTTCAGGGCGGCTGGCACTTCGATGATTCCGCGGTTGTCGACGACGAGGTTATGGCCAAGATTCTTGAGGTGGCACCGCTTGCTCCGCTGCACAACTACGGCGAGGCCGCAGCGATTGAGTATTGCCGTGAGAAGTATCCGGAGCTGCCCAACGTGGCGGTCTTCGACACCTCGTTCCACATGACCATGCCCGAGGTTGCCTACACCTACGCGCTGCCCAAGGACGTTTGCGACAAGTACCACGTGCGCAAGTACGGCGCCCACGGCACGAGCCACCGCTATGAGTGGATGATGGCCAAGGAGATCCTGGGTTCGCGCTGCCACCGCCTGCTTTCGTGCCATCTGGGCAACGGTGCTTCGCTCGCTGCTATCGAGGACGGCGTGTGCCGCGACACCACGATGGGTCTCACGCCGCTCGATGGCCTGATGATGGGCACCCGTTGTGGTTCCATCGACCCGGCCACCGTGTGCTACCTGCAGCGCGAGGGCGGCTACAGCTACCAGGAAGTCGATGACATGATGAACAAGCAGTCTGGTCTGCTTGCCATCTCGGGCATCTCCAACGACGCCCGCGACATCCGCACGCGCGCCTCCGAGGGCGACGAGCGCTGCCTGCTCGCCTTCGATATGTTCGCCTACAAGGCTATGCAGCAGGCCGGTTCCATGATCGCTTCCATGGCGGGCGTGGACACCATCACCTTTACCGCCGGCATCGGCGAGAACGACTGGTCGATCCGCAAGGCCTTCTGCGACTGCTTTGAGTGGCTGGGCGTACGCATCGACAACAACAAGAACCGCGAGGCTGTGGGCAACGGCCCGCAGGTTATCAGTGCCGCCGGTTCCGCCGTCACGGTCATGGTCATCCCCACCGACGAGGAATACATGATCGCCCACGACGTCGAGCGTCTGACCAAGAACAACTAACGCGTTCGCTTGTGATCGAACGAAAGGCCTCCTGAGCAGCAGCTCGGGAGGCCTTTTTGCTAGCAGGCGGAAATTCCAGTCCCAAAGTGACCATCGCCGGCAACGCCTGCACTTCCAGCAACGGAACCCGACCATTCAGATTCTCAGCTCCAGCTCGTAGCCAAGCCGCCGTCCACTCCAGATGCCCTGAATGCCACGTGACGGTAGAAGGCAGCGCAGGTTAACCCCGGAAAACACTCCGCAGACCAGAAACGCCCCCGTTCGTAGCTCCGAAGGAGCAGAACGGGGGCGTTTCATTGGTCGAGGACGTTTTCAGGGGTTAACCTGCGCTGCCTTCGGCGGGGATATGTCTGCTACTCAGCCATCTGAGCCTGGACGGCGGTGATGGCCACGACACCCACGATGTCGTCGGCAGAGCAGCCGCGCGAAAGGTCGTTGACCGGCTTGGCGATGCCCTGCAGGATGGGGCCGTAAGCGTCGGCGCCGGCGAAGCGCTGGACCAGCTTGTAGCCGATGTTGCCGGCCTCGAGGTCGGGGAACACGAGCACGTTGGCCTTACCGGCGACGGAGGAGCCGGGAGCCTTGAGCTGGGCGACGGTGGGGACGATGGCGGCGTCGAGCTGCAGGTCGCCGTCGATGGCGAGCTCGGGAGCCTTCTCCTTGCAGAACTTCACGGCCTCCTGGACCTTCTTGGCGACCTCGCCACCGGCGGAGCCCATGGTGGAGTAGGAGAGCATGGCCACGTGCGGCTCAACATTGCCCATGAAGGTGGACCAGGAGTGAGCGGAGGCGATGGCGATCTCGGAGAGCTCGTCGGAGGACGGGTTGATGTTGAGGCCGCAGTCGGCGAAGATCAGCGTGCCGTCGGTGCCGAACTGCGGGGTGTCGGTGCACATCACGAAGAAGGCCGAGACCAGCTTGGTGCCCGGGGCGGTCTTGAGGATCTGAAGCGCAGGGCGCAGGGTGTCGGCGGTGGAGTGGCAGGCGCCGGAGACCAGGCCGTCGGCGTCGCCCATCTTGACCATCATGGTGCCAAAGTAGGTGGCATCCATCACCTGGGCGCGAGCCTGCTCGATGGTAACGCCTTTCTTGGCGCGGAGCTCGGCAAACTTTTGCGCATACTCCTCGTGCTTCTCGGCATTGCGCGGGTCGATGACGGTGGCGCCGGGAACGTTGATCTCGTCGGGGTTGCCCAGGATGACGATCTTTGCCAGGCCCTCCTCGATGATCTTGGTGGCCGCGACGATAGTGCGCGGATCCTCGCCCTCGGGCAGGACGATCGTCTTAAGGTCAGCCTTGGCGGCAGACTTCATACGGTTTAGGAAATCGCTCATGTTACTCCTTACAAGCGTTTCGCTAAGCTCCAGGCGCCCGGCTGTTCACGAATAAACCCGCTGCTAGCGGGTCTACCTTTCAATTATGTTCGCCGCGGTGCTTGAGCTTTCCTTGTGTGGCAAGCTCATTATAGGACGCATTAGCGCTATAATCGGTCTGATAAATATGTCTCGAAGAATGTTCGAGAAAAGCCCAGCTAACGAGCCCGTGGCTTTTGACAAGGAGTATCGATGCAGATTACCTCAGGCCTGCCTGAAGGCTTTAACGCCGGCGCGTACGACATGATTGTCGTCGGTGCTGGATATGCCGGTGCCGTTTGCGCCCGCCGTCTTGCCGAGACCATCGGCTATCGTGTTGCCGTTTTGGAGCGCCGTAGCCACATTGCGGGCAATGCCTATGACTGCACTGACGAGGCCGGAATCCTGATCCACGAGTACGGTCCGCATATCTATCACACCTTTAACGAGCGCGTGCACAATTTCTTGTCGCGCTTTACCAAGTGGACGGATTATCAGCACAAGGTGCTCGCCAACATCAACGGTACCCTTATGCCCGTGCCCTTCAACCATGCGAGTCTCAAGCTCGCCTTTGGTGACGAGCGCGGCGAGGAGCTGTATCAGAAGCTCGTGGAGACCTTTGGCAAGGATGTCAAGGTGCCCATTATGGAGCTGCGTAAGAAGAACGACCCGGATCTTGCCGAGGTCGCCGATTACGTCTACGAGAACGTCTTTTTGCATTACACCATGAAGCAGTGGGGCCAGACGCCCGATCAGATCGACCCCTCGATCACCGGCCGCGTTCCCGTCTTTGTGGGCGATGATGACCGCTACTTCCCGCAAGCTCCCTTCCAGGGCATGCCGCAGGAGGGCTACACGGCGCTCTTTGAGCACATGCTCGACCACGACCTGATCGACGTGTTCTGCGACGTGGACGCCCGCGATCTCTTTGAGATCGACGAGACCACCGTCAAGATCGACGGCAAGGTCTATGGTGGCGAGATTGTCTATACCGGTCCACTCGACGAGCTGTTCAACCTCGACTTGGGTGCGTTGCCGTACCGCACGCTCGATATGAAGTTCGAGACGCTCGATACGGACCAGTTCCAGCCCGTGGGCACCGTCAACTACACCACGAGCGAGGACTACACGCGTATCACCGAGTTCAAGAACATGACCGGTCAGGTCCTGCCCGGCAAGACCACCATCATGAAGGAGTACTCCAAGGCCTATACGCCCGGCTCGGGCGAGACGCCGTACTACGCCATTCTTGAGCCCGAGAACCGTGAGCTCTATGAGCGCTATCTTGAGCGCGTCCAGAACCTGACGAACTTCCACCCGGTGGGTCGTCTGGCCGAGTATCGTTACTACGATATGGACGCCGTGACCAATTCCGCCCTCGATCTTTCGGATGAGATTATCGCCTGCCATGCATAAAGTCATAACATTCGGTATTCCCTCGTATAACGCCGCCAAGGACATGGACCATTGCATCACCTCCATCTTGGAGGGGAGCAATTACGCCACCGATATCGAGATTATCATCGTCGATGACGGTTCCAAGGACGATACGGCAGCCAAGGCCGATGAATGGGAGAAGCGTTATCCCGGTATCATCCGTGCGGTGCATCAGGAGAATGGCGGCCACGGCATCGCCGTCCTCTCGGGCTTGCGCGAGGCGCAGGGCACCTACTATAAGGTCGTCGACTCGGACGACTGGCTCGATGACGCAGCCCTATCGACAATGCTTTCGATTCTGCGCGGTTTTGAGGAGCGCGACCAGCGCGTCGACCTCTTTATCTCGAACTATGTGTACGAGAAGGTTTACGAGGGTACGCATACCGCTATTGGTTACAAGTTTGCCCTGCCGCGCAAAAAGATCTTTACCTGGGACCAGATTGGTCATTTCCGTCCGGACCAGAATTTACTCATGCACAGCCTGTGCTATCGCACGGATGTGCTGCGCGCGTCCAATCTGCCTATGCCGCCGCACACGTTCTATGTAGACAACATCTACGCCTACGTGCCGCTGCCGCGTTGCAAGACCATGTACTACGCCGACATCGACCTCTATCGCTACTTTATCGGCCGTGAGGGCCAAAGCGTCAACGAAGCCACAATGGTCAAGCGTCTGGATCAGCAGTTCCGCGTGACGCGCATCATGATGGAGTCGTTCCATCTGTACGGCGATGTCGAGTCGTCGCGTCTGCGCTCGTACATGATGGGCTATTTCACCATGATGATGGCAATCTGCTCGGTGCTTACTAAGCTTTCCGACGAGGATTGTGCCGACGAGCGCCTGAAGACGTTGTGGAATGATCTGAAGGCCTATGACGAGCGCATGTATCGTCGTGCACGCTACGGTGTGGTTGGCTTCTTCACCAACCTGCGCGGCCGTGCTGGTGACAAAACCACACTCGGCCTATACCGTCTTGCCTCAAAGATTTTCAAATTCAACTAGCACAGAAGCGCTCGGGTAACGGGGACCCCTGGTCCTTAACTTGCTACTTCGAACAGTCCTGCGCAAGACGGAGGCGCCACTGGCGCCTCCTTTGCGTGCGGAACTCGTATCAAGTTAAGGACCAGGGGTCCTCTGCTGTGTCTCGCTATGTGTTAGCAAGCAGAATTTGAAGATCTTGGACGCGCGGCACACAGGGGCCTGGGCTGAAAAGACTTGGTTGGTAGGTTGCCTGGTGGGGCTTGGTTATGTTTGTCGCGAGTTCCGCACGAGCCGAAGAGCACTTAATGTGCTCTTCGTGCGAGCCAGGACTGTAGAGCAGCAAACATAACCAAGACCCACCGGACAACCGGACGAGCTAGTTTACTTCGCGGCGCCGGGGATGCCGTGGGAGGTTTTGGCGGTTTTGGCTCCGTTTACGATGGCGGTTTCCAGGGCCCTTACGGCGAGCATGCCCAGCAGGTCTAGGGGAACGGCGGCGCTAGACTGGGCGCCCAGCTTGCCGCTGGCAAGGGTGTAGATGGTGTCGCCGTCGTTGGTGGTGTGCGTGGGGCGAATGGCGTGCGCGTAGGCATCTGCTGCCATCTGGGAGACCTTGGTGGCCTGAGCCTTGGTGAGCTCCACATTGGTGACGATGCAGCTGATGGTGGTGTTGGTGCGGTCGAGCGGCATCTGCATAGATCCGGCGGCGGCAAAGGCGGCGAGCTCCATGTCGACAATCTGGTCGCTATCGGCTGCGGCGCGCATGCCGGCGACCCATTCGCCAGTGGCCGGGTCGATGACGTTGCCGCAGGCGTTGACCGAGACCACAGCGCCCACCTTGACGGGGCCGAGTGCCACGGCGGCAGCTCCGAGGCCGGCCTTCATACAGGTGGCGGGCCCCATGAGCTTGCCTACGGTGGCGCCAGTGCCGGCGCCCACGTTGCCCTGCTCGAGCGTGGCGGGAGTGTGGTCGAGCGCCTCGCGCACGGCGGCGATACCGGCCTCAATATCGGGGCGTACGGTGGGGTCGCCAAAGGCGAGGTCGAAGATGCAGCTGGAGCATACGATGGGCACCTGCGTGGGACCGACTGGCAGGCCGATGCCGCGGCTCTCGAGTTCGCGGGCCACGCCGCTTGCGGCTTCGAGGCCAAAGGCCGATCCGCCCGAAAGGCAGACGGCGTGGACCTTGTCGACGGTGTTCTCAGGTCGCAGCAGGTCGGTTTCGCGCGAAGCGGGAGCACCGCCGCGAACGTCAACACCGCCGGTGGCGCCCTCGGGTGCCACGATTACGGTGCAACCGGTGCCGGCCTCCTCGTCCGTATAGTTGCCATAGCAAAAGCCATCGACATCGCAGACGTCAATGGCCTCGAGCAGTGTATCCATGTTTAACTCCTATCGGTTTTCCGCCGCGCCTTGTGCCCGGTCGGGATCCGTACGGTACGCCAAAATTGTAGGCGCTGGGGGACATCCGGCGCCAGATGCAATTACGAGAGTTTTTGAATGGCACGTGCGACGCGGGCGATGGGTAGGCCCACCACGTTATAGAAGTCGCCCGAAATATCGTTCACGAGCATGCGGCCGCCTGTGCCCTGGATGCCGTAGGCGCCTGCCTTATCCATGGGCTCACCCGAGGCAACGTAGTGCTCGATCTGCTCGTCGGTGAGCTCGTAGAACGTCACGTTGGTCACATCGACAAAGGACAGGCTCTCGGCGGCATGCGGGGCGGCCGTATCGCCTGCCTTAACGATGCAGACGCCGGTTGCGACCTGGTGCGTGCGGCCCGAAAGCTCACGGAGCATGGTGCGCGCCTCGTCCTCGGTTGCTGGCTTGCCCAGAATCTTGCCGTCAAAGGTGACGATGGTGTCGGCCGCGACCGTCAGCTCATTGGGTTCGGCATACTCGGCAGCAACGGCAGCCGCCTTGGCGCGTGCCAAGCGCTCGACAAGCGTGAGCGGGGCCTCGCCATCAAAGGGCGTTTCGTCGATATCCGCGGGAATCACGCGAATGTTGTAGCCTGCCTCGCGCATCAACTCGATGCGGCGCGGCGATTGCGAAGCCAAAATCATAGTTGGATGCCCTCGGCGACCTTCTCGACGGCCTTGTCGCCGGCGAGCGTGCGCAGCAGCTTCAAGGCAAAGGGGAGTGACTGTGCCATGCCGCTGGCAGTGATGATGTTGCCGTCTTGCGTGACCTTCTCGCCGGTATAAGCACCCTCGGGGAAGCTCTTCTCAAAGCCGGGGAAGCATGTGGCGCGGTGTCCCTCGAGTAGACCAAGCTCGCCCAGGATAAACGGGGCGGCGCAGATGGCGGCAACGTGCTTGGTCGCGGCGAACTCGCAGACGACATCGCAGACACGCTGGTCGGCGCGCAGGTTGGTGGCACCGGGCAGGCCGCCGGGTAGCACGACGCAGTCATACTCATCAAAGTTGATTTCGTCGAAGAGCGCATCGCAGGTCACGGGAATCTGCAGCGAGCTCACGACCTCGCGCGTGGGCATGATCGAGACGAGCGTGGCACGCACGCCGCCACGACGCATGACGTCGACCATGGTCAAGCATTCAATAGTTTCAAAGCCATCGGCGGCGAGAACGGCAACGCTGGGCATGAGGGTTCCTTTCATAGGCGGCATACAATTAGCCGTCTTATACCCCGAAGACCTCCGCTTGCCACGCTCGATTTCCCAATGATTTTCTGAGCAATGATTAAGCGGCTAGTTGCGCCTAAGGTGGACGACGGTCTCGCAGTGGAAGGTTTGTGGGAACAGGTCGACTGGCGTGATCTTTACGGGGGAGAAGGTGCCTTCTTCGACAAAGCGCTTGAGGTCGCGTGCCAGGGTGGCCGGATCACAACTCACATAGGCGACATCGCGAGCACTCGTGCTGGCGATGAGGTCGATGGCCTCGGGCGCCAGGCCCGCGCGTGGCGGGTCGACCACCAGGACATCGGCATCCTGGTCGGGGAACTCGCGCACCGCGTCTCCGCCAATGACGTCGACGTTATCAAGCTTGTTGATCTCGAGGTTACGGCGCAGGTCGCGCACGGCCGGACCGTAGGCTTCGACGGCGGCAACAAAGTCGCAGCGGCGGGCGAGCGGCAGGGTAAAGGTTCCGGCACCGCAGTATAGGTCCACGGCCAGCTCGTCTTCCTGCGGGTCGAGGGCGTCCATAACGAGCTCAATCAAAATCTCGGCGCCCTTGGTATTGACCTGGAAAAACGACGGGGCAGATAAGCGCATCTGGCCTTCGGCGATATTCTCGGTCCACGAGCCCTCGCCGGCGAGCATCTCGACTTTGGAGACACGGCGGGCTTTCTTTTCGCCCTTGCTCATTACACGTACTACGCTCGTGGGGTGTGCGGCATCTGCCAGAACGCGCGAGACCTGTGAGCGCGGGAAGGAGCCTGTGGGCGTCCAGAGTGCGACCTCGAGTGCCTTGGTGCGGCGCGATGCGCGAATGCCCACGCGTTCGAGCCCCAAGTCATGGCTGCCGCTTAGATAGTTGAGTGCGCCGACGACCGATTTGAGTGCCTTCGGGAAGCGCTTATCGAACAGCGGACACATATCGACGGTCACGATTTTGCTGGGGTCGACACCGTGCATGCCAAGGCGCACGCGACCGTTGACGACGGTCGGTTCGAGCTCGATTTTATTGCGGTAGCCCCAGTCGTCCTTGGTGTGGCAGATGGGCTGTACCAACTCATCTGCCAGCTCAGGAGCGAACTTGCCGATGCGCTCGAGCGTGGAGCGCAGGTTTTGCTCCTTGGCGGCGAGCTGTGCCGTGCGTGAGAGATTGCCCCACGAGCAGCCGCCGCAGATGCCCACGAAGGGGCAGGGAGGCTGAATGCGATTGGGGCTTGGCTCCAGAATCTCGGTGGTGCGGGCGCGCATGAATGACTTGCCGTCCTGTACGACCTCGGCCTCGACGGTGTCGCCTGCCACGGCACCCTGCACAAAGACGGCCTTGCCGTTGTCGGCGTGCGCCAGCCCGTCGGCGCCGTAGGTCATCGATTCTATAGTGAGCTTCATATTCCTGCCTGTCATTCGCGTTGTTGTTCGCACCATGGTAGCAGGGAAAAGCGCCCCGCATCCGAGGCTTTCCTCAAATGCGGGGCGCTTCTACAAACTGCTTCTACAAACGACTATTTCGTCTTGCCGGTAATGAGCGTCTTAAGACCCAGGCCGATCAGACCCAGGCCCATGCGCACGCGGCCGGGGCGATGGCGCTCGATGGCCTTGGTCTTGCCAGCGGGCTTATCGCGACGGGCGCTCGTCTCGGGTGCGGGCTTGGTGACCTGCGGATCGGGCTGAGGTGCAGGTGCAGGCTCGGGCTCAATGACGGTCGCCTGGACCTCTTGGACCTTGGGTGCTACTGGCTGCGGCTCGGCCTCGGAGGCAGGTTCCGCCTCAATGACGGGCTCGGGCGCGGCCTCGGCGTTGCGATAGGCACGCTCCAGTAGAGCTTCCTGCGAGTTGAAGGGTTTCTCACCCTCTGCACGCTCCACGGGGACCCAGGTGCCGTCGCTCGTGAGGCTGCGGGCCTTCACGTTGTCCCGCAGCTGCATGCCCATGTACTCGTGCACTAGGGCGCGGCAGGTGGGGTCGAGCACGGGGAAGGCGATCTCCACGCGGTGCTCGGTGTTGCGCGTCATCATATCGGCTGAGCTCAGGTAAATCATGTCCGAGTCCACGCCAAAAGCGTAAACACGCGCGTGCTCCAAAAAGCGTCCGACGATGGAGCGGACATGCACGTTCTCGGTCTTGCCCGAAACGCCGGGCTTGAGGCACGAGATGCCGCGGATGATCATGTCTACGCGCACGCCGGCACACGATGCCTCGGCGATCTTGTCGATAACCTCGCGGTCGGTCAGCGAGTTGAGCTTAAAGAACACGCGGGCGGGCTCGCCGGCAAGGGCGCGCTGGATCTCGCGGTCAAGCCCGCGCATGATGAGCGGTTTCAGTCCGACGGGCGCCACACCCAGGAAGCGGTAGTCGCCGCGCAGGTTGCCCAGCGACAGATTGCGGAAGAACAGGTTGGCGTCTTCACCGATGCCGGGATGGGCTGTCATGAGCATAAAGTCGCTGTAGAGTTTGGCCGTCTTCTCGTTAAAGTTGCCGGTGCCCAAAAGCGTGAGGCGGGTGAGCGCCATACCCTCGCGATAGGTGAGCTGGCAGATCTTTGAGTGGCATTTAAAGCCCTCGGAACCATAGATGACGGTGCAGCCCGCTTCTTCCAGACGCTCGGCCCACTCGATGTTGTTCTGCTCGTCAAAGCGCGCGCGGAGCTCCATGAGCACCGTGACCTCTTTGCCGTTCTCGGCGGCATCGATCAGCGACTCGCATAGGCGGCTCTGCTTGGCCACGCGGTAGAGCGTGATGCGCAACGAGATGCACTCGGGGTCGTAGGCTGCCTCGTGTACCAGATCCAGGAACGGATTCATGGCCTCGTAAGGGTAGAAGAGCAGCTTGTCGTGCTGCAGCACCTGCTCGCGGATGGAGCGGGTCATGTCGATGGTGGGGTTGGGCTGCGGCTTAAACGGCGTAAAGAGCAGCTCGTTGCGCAGGTGCTCGGGAATCTTGCCCTCAATGCCAAAGACGTAGCCCAGGTTGAGCGGGATATCGCAGGTAAAGACAGAGCGGCGCGAAAGCTCGAGCGCCTTGCGGATAGTCTTGAGCGTCGCCTTCTCGAGCGACCCCGAGACCGCGAGCACTACCGGCTGCAGGCGCAGGCGCTTCTTGAGGATGCGCTTCATGTGCTGGCGGTAGTCCTCTTCCTCTTCGACGCCCTCGCCGTCCGGATCGATGTCGGCGTTGCGGGTGACGCGGATCAGCGCACGATCCAGCGGCTTATAGGAGCCAAAGCAGCTGTCCAGGCAGGCGAGGATGACGTCCTCGAGCAAGATGTAGGAGTAGGTGCCGGTGGGCGAGGGGATCTCGACCACGCGGTTCATCGAGGCGGGAATCTCGATAAGGCCCAGTAGGCTCTCCTCGTCGGTGGCGCCGTCCAGACCACAGGCCAGATAGAGCGCGCCGTTGCGCAGGTTGGGGAAGGGGTGGCGAGGATCGATGACCAGCGGCGAGATGACCGGCGACACGTAGGCCTGGAAGTAGCGGGTTACAAAGGTGCGCTCCTCGGGCGTAAGCGAATCGATGTGGGCGCGGTGAACGCCCAAGGTGTCGAGCTTGCCCTCGATGCTCTTAAAGATGGACTCCCAACGGGTAAGGAGCCCGGGCATTTCGGCCATGACAGCATCGACCTGTTCGGAGGCGGTCATATTGCTCTTGTTGTCGACAGGTTGTTTTTTGAGCTCTGCCAGATCGGACAGGCCGCCCACGCGCACCATGAGAAACTCGTCGAGGTTAGACTCGAAAATCGACACGAACTTTAGACGCTCGAACAGCGGAACGGTCTCATCGAAGGCTTCGTCAAGCACGCGGTTGTCAAAGCGCAGCCAGCTAAGCTCTCGGTTTTGCGTGTACGAAAAGTCGCGCGGCGGCTTGCGCAGCTTTGCGGCGGCTTGCTTCTTTTCGATTTTGCTCGGCATATGCATCTGTCCGTTCAGTCCCCGTAGAGGACGGTAGCCTAACACTTTTCACTATTGTCTCAATTTAGTCGACCGCTGGCACGGACGTATCGCGTGAACGGTATCTTTACCTACTTCTTACGCTGCCAAGGCATGCAACTAACTGCCCAACTCGTTTGGAAACAATCTATATCCATACTCAACTGGTGAGGATGTATGAATAAGAATGATTGCGAGCTGAATATAATCGAATCCAAATTGAATCATGGACAAACGACATATATATGCAGAAAACCGTTTTAGCTATGCAATTCCTAAACATGAAAATATTTGTGCAATCTAGCTTAATTCCTTAGAAAAAAGAACATTTACCTTTGAAAACCTGCTTTAGAGAACCGAAGTGCATCATGGGGGAATCATATGCGAAATACCGTTCATCGCACTTTGCTGACCGTTCGGGGGCGAGGTGGAATTGCGGGTGGAATTTGGATATAACTAGAGCTGTCAGCAAGCAGCGTCCCATACGGAGGGGCGCTGATACATTCGGCCAGTAAGGCCCGAAAGAAAGGTAGGAGGCCATGACGAAAGGTCTGCACGTGCCTTCCGAGATCGGCAAGCTCAGGAAGGTCTGCCTGCACCGTCCCGGCGACGAGCTCCTCAACCTGCCGCCCGACGAGCTCGAGCGACTCCTGTTCGACGACGTCCCGTTCCTGGAGGTCGCGCAGCAGGAGCACGACACCTTCGCCCAGATCCTGAGGGACCAGGGCGTGGAGGTCCTCTATCTCGAGAACCTCGTCGCCGAGGTGTTCGACCAGGTCCCCGGCGCCCGCGCCGAGTTCACCGACCAGTACATCGCCGAGGCCGGCATCCGCGGCCAGCACATGCCGCAGATCGTCCGCGAGAAGCTGGACTCCATCGAGGACAACCTCGAGTTCGTCAAGAAGACCATGGCCGGCATGACCAAGTCCGAGATCGACATGCCCCTCACGGCGTCCACGACCCTCGACTCCCTGGTCAACTCCGAGTCCGAGTCCGACCTGATCATCGACCCGATGCCCAACCTCTACTTCACCCGCGACCCGTTCGCGGTCGTCGGCGAGGGCGTCAACCTCAACCGCATGTACTCGGTCACCCGCAACCGCGAGACCCTGTACGGCAAGTACGTCTTCAAGTACCACCCCGACTACAAGGACGTCTCGCTGTACTTCCGCCGCGACTGCCAGTTCCACACCGAGGGCGGCGACGTGCTGAACATCAACGAGAAGACCCTCGCCGTCGGCATCTCCCAGCGCACCCAGGCCGCCGCTATCGACGTCATGGCCCAGAACATCTTCTGGAACTCCGACTCCAAGGTCGAGCGCATCCTGGCCTTCGACATCCCGGTCTCGCGCGCCTTCATGCACCTCGACACGGTCTTCACCCAGATCGACGTCGATAAGTTCACGATCCACCCCGCCATCATGGGCACCCTGCGCGTCTACGAGCTGACCGCCGGCAAGAACCCGGGCGACGTGAACATCCGCCTGATCGAGGACACCCTCGAGCACGTCCTGGAGGACGCCACCGGCGTCGACCAGGTCAAGCTGATCCCCTGCGGCGGCGGCGACCCGATCGCGGCCTCCCGCGAGCAGTGGAACGACGGCTCCAACACCCTGTGCGTCGAGCCCGGCAAGATCTGCGTCTACGCCCGCAACACCGTCACCAACGACGTGCTGTACAAGGAGGGCCTGGACCTTCTCGTCGTGCCCTCCGCCGAGCTCTCCCGCGGCCGCGGCGGCCCGCGCTGCATGAGCATGCCCTTCTGGCGCGAGGACCTCTAAGTCTTTCCGTTTCCGGTGCGGTCCCCCTACAACCGCACCGGCTTCGCCCGTTAAACGGGCAACACTGATACTTACGTAATTCATTTCTTCGAAAGGAATCGAACCATGGGTGTTAACCTCTCCGGCCGTAGCTTCCTCAAGCTTCTCGACCTCACCACCGAGGAGATCGAGTACCTGCTCAAGCTCTCCAAGAACTTCAAGGATATGAAGCGCGCTGGCGTTCCGCATCGCTATCTCGAGGGCAAGAACATCGTTCTGCTCTTCCAGAAGACCTCCACTCGTACCCGCTGCGCCTTCGAGGTCGGCGGCATGGACCTGGGCATGGGCGTGACCTATCTCGATCCCGGTTCGTCGCAGATGGGCAAGAAGGAGTCCATCGAGGACACCGCCCGCGTTCTCGGCCGCATGTATGACGGCATCGAGTTCCGTGGCTTTGCCCAGGACGACGTCGAGGAGCTCGCTGCTAAGTCCGGCGTGCCCGTGTGGAACGGCCTGACCACTGAGTGGCATCCCACCCAGATGCTCGCCGATATCCTGACCGTCCAGGAGAACTTCAACTACGACATCAAGGGCAAGACCCTCGTCTTCATGGGCGACTGCAAGAACAACGTCGCTCGCTCCCTCATGGTCGTCTGCTCCAAGCTCGGCATGAACTTCGTGGCCTGCGGCCCCGAGGAGTGCATGCCCGCCGACGACGTCATCGAGGCCTGCAAGCCCATCGCCGAGGCCAACGGCTGCACCATCAAGCTGACCACCGACGTCAAGGACGGCGTCACCGGTGCCGACGTTATCTACACCGACGTGTGGGTCTCCATGGGCGAGCCCGACGAGGTCTGGGCCGAGCGCATCGCTCAGCTTACCCCGTATCGTGTCACCTCCGAGGTCATGGCTATGGCCAACCCGGGTGCCATCTTCCTGCACTGCCTGCCCAGCTTCCACGACACCAACACCACCATTGGCGCCGAGAAGTGCGAGCAGTTCGGCATCACCGAGCAGGAGGTCACCGACGAGGTCTTCGAGAGCCCCGCTTCCAAGGTCTTCGACGAGGCCGAGAACCGCATGCACACCATCAAGGCTGTCATGTACGCCACGCTCAAGTAAGAGCATCTAGCATCTCGCTCGGGGTGTATTGCTGCACACCCCGAGCGGCTTTGCCTGGTAAATATCTCGCGTCGGGCGGTGGGCACGGCACGGAAGATCCGCTTCGCGCGAGAAAGTTAAATGATTTATGAAGGGGGGATGAGAACCATGACTGAGACCGCTAAGAAAAAGCGCGGTATGCCTTCATCGTTCACCATTCTTCTAGCTCTGCTGGCAATTGTTGCAGTAATTACCGTTATCGTCTCCGGCACGTCCGGCGGCGCGGTTACTGCCGCCCGTCTGAGCGATTTCTGCACCGCCCCGATTAAGGGCTTCGCTGACGCTCTGCCCGTCTGCCTCTTCGTTATGATCCTGGGCGGCTTCCTCGGTATGATGACCGAGACCGGCGCTCTGGACAACGGCATCGCCGTCCTGGTGCAGAAGCTTAAGGGCAACGAGATCATGCTCATTCCCGTGCTGATGCTCATCTTCTCCCTCGGTGGTACCACCTATGGTATGTGCGAGGAGACCGTTCCCTTCTACGCCCTGCTTGCCGCTACCATGATGGCTGCCGGCTTCGACCCGATGGTCGGTGCCGCTACCGTCCTGCTCGGCGCTGGCTGCGGCTGCCTGGGCTCCACGGTTAACCCGTTCGCCGTCGGCGCTGCCGTCGACGCTCTGACCGGCGTTGGCATTGAGGTCAACCAGTCCATCATTATCGGCCTCGGTGCCGTCCTGTGGATTGTCACTACCGCTATGTCCATCTTCTTCGTGATGAGCTACGCCAAGAAGGTCAAGGCTGACAAGGGTTCCACCATCCTGTCGATGCAGGAGCTCAAGGACGCCGAAGAGGCTCACGGCAAGGCTGCTTCCGAGGTCCACAAGGAGGTCAAGCTCACCGGTCGTCAGAAGGGTGTTCTGATCGCCTTCGCCTTCACCTTCGTCGTCATGATCGTCGGCTTCATCCCGCTGGCCGACCTCAACGAGGGCGTCGCCAACTTCTTTGACGCTGGCGCTGTCTACGATGCCGACGGTAACGCCATCGTTCAGGGCTGGTCTGCCCTGATCACCGGCCTGCCCATTGGCCAGTGGTACTTCGACGAGGCTTCCACCTGGTTCTTCCTCATGGCTGTCCTGATCGGTATCATCGGTGGCCTGTCCGAGAAGCAGATTGTGAACACCTTCATTACCGGCGCTGCCGACATGATGTCCGTTGTCCTCGTCATCGCCCTCGCTCGTGGTATCTCCGTCCTCATGGCTAACACCGGCCTCGACGTCTACGTCCTCGACGCCGCCGCCAATGCCCTGGCTGGCCTGTCCGGCGTGATCTTCGCTCCCATGAGCTTCCTGGTCTACTTCGGCCTGTCCTTCCTGATCCCCTCGACCTCCGGTATGGCCACCGTCTCCATGCCCATCATGGGACCGCTGGCTGTTAAGCTCGGCTTCTCGCCCGAGGTCATGGTCATGATCTTCTCCGCCGCCATCGGTGTCGTGAACCTGTTCACCCCGACCTCCGGCGCCATCATGGGCGGTCTCGCCCTGGCCAAGATCGAGTGGACGACCTGGCTCAAGTTTGCCCTTAAGCTCATCGTCGCGCTCTCCGTCGTCTGCGCCATCATCCTGACCGTCGCCTGCGTGTTGCTCTAAGTACCCAACGGGTACTCCACGGAAACCTTGACGATCCTGTAAAGGATCATCTGGTCATCGTCTGTCCGGTGGGGTCAACCCACCGGTAGACTCCTACCTTTAGCCCCCTCCTGTTCCGCGCGGGAGGGGGCGCTCTTATGTTGCGCGGTTCTACGAACCGCGCAACCAGTCGACGCTGCGCGCCGTCCAGAACGACAATTTGTCATTCAAAAGGCAAGGCATGACCAAAAGGTCTATGCCTTGCCTTTTTCATGCCAACTTGTACGTTCTGGACGGCGCTCGCTGTCCGTCCTCTGCCTGCGGCGCTTTTCATTGTTGGTGCAGAGGGCGCTTTGCCTACTCTGGCGGGCTTTCGCTGGCTTATGCTCAACCTGCGACGTTCCCCTTGTTTGTGCAGGGGGTAGCTTGCTCGCTCTGGTGCCCGTTCGCTGGCTTTGGCTCTGCCAGCGACGTTTTCATTGTTGGTGCTGAGTGCCTTGTTTCCCGTCCCAAATGAGCTACCCCGGGTCCCCGGTGGTTGCGGTGGGCGTGTTTGGTTGGTGCCTGTTGATGGTCTGGGTATCGGGGAGGGCGGGCTCCGTTATAATCGCCTAGAACATTAATTGGAAACGGGACGGGAGCCATACATGCGCCAGGGTTTCGACAACGCGAAGTATATCGAGCTGCAGGCTGCTCACATTAAGGAGCGCATCTCGCAGTTTGGTGGCAAGCTCTATTTGGAGTTTGGCGGTAAGCTGTTCGATGACTATCATGCGAGCCGCGTGCTGCCGGGTTTTGAACCGGACAGCAAGTTCCGCATGCTCAAGAGCATCGCCGACGATGTCGAGGTTATCATCGCAATCAACGCGAACCATATCGAGAAGAACAAGGCGCGTGGTGACCTTGGCATTACCTATGACGAGGATGTGCTGCGCCTGGTTGACCTGTTCCGCGGCAACGGCTTTGCCGTCGCGGCTGTGGTCATCACCCAGTACGCCGGCCAGCCTGCTGCCGATGTGTTCCGCAACCGCCTGAACGCGCTCGGTATTCCCGCCAAGCTGCACTATCCCATCGAGGGGTATCCGCACGATGTCGATCTGATCGTGTCCGACGATGGCTACGGCAAGAACGAGTTTGTCGAGACCACGCGTCCGCTCGTTGTCGTGACGGCACCCGGCCCCGGCTCGGGCAAGCTCGCCACTTGCCTCTCGCAGCTGTATCACGAGCATAAGCACGGTACCGCCGCCGGCTATGCCAAGTTCGAGACCTTCCCGGTCTGGAATCTTCCTCTGACGCATCCGGTCAATATTGCCTACGAGGCCGCCACGGCTGACCTCGACGACGCCAATATCATCGATTCGTTCCACCTTGAGGCCTACAACAAGACCACGGTCAACTACAACCGCGACGTCGAGGCCTTCCCGGTAGTCCGTGCCCTGATGGAAAAGATCCTGGGCAAGAGCCCCTACCAGAGCCCTACGGACATGGGCGTCAATATGGTCGGCTTTGCCATCACCGATGACGATGCCTGCCGCGACGCTTCCAAGATGGAGATTGTCCGCCGCTACTTTACCGCGGTCGAAAATGTGCGCCGTACCGGCGTGGGCGATGAGCAAGTCGACCGTCTCAAGATTATTATGAAGAAAGCCGGCATCGATAAGAACTACTCACCGGCGCGCTCGGCGGCCCTCACCAGGGAGCAACTGACGGGTGGTCCCGTGGGTGCCATGGTCATGCCCGATGGCTCCGTGGTGACCGGTAAGACCTCCACGCGCCTGGGCGCCGCAAGTTCGCTCATTATGAACGCCCTCAAGCACGTCTCGGGCGTCGACCTTGAGCTCGAGGTTATCAGCGATGAGGCGATCGAGCCCATCAGCAAGCTCAAGACGCATTTCCTGGGCAGCAAAAACCCGCGCCTCCACACCGACGAGACGCTTATGGCGCTGTCGATCACCTCGGCCACGAGTGAGACGGCCGCTCGCGTCCTTTCGGGCCTGGAGCAGCTGCGCGGTTGCGATGCCTTCTTTAGCGTGATTATCTCGCCGACGGACGAGACGGTACTGCGCAAACTGGGTATCAACGTGTGCTGCGAGCCCAAGTTTGAGCGCCGCGGTTTCTTCCATCGCTAAGTTTGAAGCACCGCGGTAATTGCATTGCATTTTGGCCGTATCGGGTTAGCGCCCGGTACGGCTTTTTGATCAATAAAGCGCCTATTTCGGCGAAAAAATAGCTGTTTACCTGCCTAGAAACAATTTGAGCGGTATATAATAACCGTAACTGTTTCATCCTTAGCGGGATGCCGCATGATGGATATTACCTGCCATCGTGAGGTGTGTCGGTCGCGCACGGCGCGTTAGATGCTCGTGCTCGGTTTGAGGAGGCTGCTATGGCGGGCAAGGGTCGTGCGAGTGTCAACGATATGAAGCGTGTCGAGGTGCTGGTGTTGATGGAGATCGACCAGCAAACCGAAGACAATGGCGGGCCGTATGGTTTCTCGCGCAAAACGCTTGCCGAGCGCGTGGGGGTTTCGCCGTATCGTGTCCGCGCCGCAATCGATCGCTTGGATTCCGAAGGCATGATTGATGTCGTCTCGCGTTATAGCGACGACGGCGGTCAGCTTGCAAATGGCATTTGCCTCACCGAACGTGGCGAGTGGTATCTTGAGGGCGTCCGTACCGGCATGCTCGTTCAAGAAATGCTTGAGGACGAGGTTGCTGATCGATAGCAGCATGTAACCCTTGCCACAGCGACGCCGCCTGGGAAACCGGGCGGCGTTTTGTTTCAAGATTGAGAAATGCAATCGCACGCGAGAAAAATTGCGAACGGTCCGCGGCGCGAGTATTACAATGAAGACCCGTAAGATGTGGATAAACAACTTCTACGGGAAGCGCAGGTAACTCAATATGACCAAGCATGTGTTCGTAACCGGTGGCGTGGTTTCGTCCCTGGGCAAGGGTATCACCGCGGCCTCGCTGGGCCGTCTGCTCAAGTCGCGTGGCTACAAAGTAACGATGCAGAAGGCCGACCCGTATCTGAACGTCGACCCCGGTACCATGAGCCCCTTCCAGCATGGTGAGGTCTTCGTTACCGAGGATGGTTACGAGTCCGACTTGGACCTGGGTCATTACGAGCGCTTTATTGATGAGAACCTGACCCGCGATTCCAACTTTACGACCGGCGCCATCTATAAGAGCTTGATCGCCCGCGAGCGTCGCGGCGACTTTTTGGGCGGTACCGTGCAGGTGATTCCTCACGTCACCAATGCCATTAAAGACAAGTTCCGCCGCATCGAGGAGCAGACCGGCTCCGATGTAGTCATCACCGAGCTGGGCGGCACGATCGGTGACATCGAGTCCCAGCCGTTTGTCGAGGCCATCCGCCAGTACCGCAAGGAGGCCGGCCCCGAGAACGTCTGCTACATCCACGTGTCGCTCGTTCCCTATATCGCCGCCGCCCACGAGGTCAAGACCAAGCCCACGCAGCATTCCGTCAAGGAGCTCCGCAGCTTTGGCATCCAGCCCGATATCATCGTGCTGCGCTCCGACCACCATATCGATGACGCTATCCGCGGAAAGATCGCAAGCTTCTGCGACGTCGACACCGATTGCGTCTTTACCAACGAGGACTGCGCGAGCATTTACGATGTTCCGCAGCTGCTTGCCGAGCAGGACTTTGACCTGCGCATTTGCGAACGCCTGGGTCTGGATCCGCGTGAGCGCGACATGAGCGAGTGGAACGAGTTCCTGCGCAAACAGAATCACGCCAACCATCACGCCGACAAGGTGAAGATCGCCGTCGTGGGTAAGTACACGCAGCTGCCCGATGCGTACCTGTCGGTTATCGAGGCCCTGCACCATGCGGGCGTCTTCTACGATCGCCATGTGGACGTCCAGCTGGTCGACGGCGAGAGCCTCGACGAGCAGAATGTCTCCGAGGTTTTGGGCGACGCCTCGGGCATCCTGGTCCCCGGCGGCTTTGGCAAGCGCGCCCTGGAGGGCAAGATCCTCGCGGCCGAGTTTGCCCGTGAGCACAAGATTCCGTATCTGGGCATTTGCCTGGGTATGCAGGTGGCCGTGTGCGAGTTCGCCCGCAACGTCGTCGGCCTTGCCGGCGCCAGCTCCTCCGAGTTCGATCCGGACGGCCCGTTTAGCGTCATCGATCTGATGAGCTCGCAGGAGGACGTGACCGAGAAGGGCGGCACCATGCGCCTGGGCGCCTATCCGTGCAAGCTCGCCGCCGATACCCTTGCTCGCGAGGCATATGGCGAGGAGCTCGTCTACGAGCGTCACCGTCACCGCTTTGAGTTCAACAACGCCTTCCGTGACCAGCTCGAGGACGCCGGTTTGGTTATCTCGGGTCTGTCGCCCGACGAGCGCCTGGTCGAGATGGTCGAGCTGCCGCGCGACGTGCATCCGTGGTATGTGGCAACCCAGGCTCATCCCGAGTTCAAGAGCCGCCCGACCAACCCGCAGCCGCTGTTCCGCGAGTTCGTGCGCGCTTCGATCGGCCAGCACGAGGGTGTCGACCGTCTGCAGGTGACGCCCATGAACCTCGCTACGGACTAAGGGTGCCGGCGAATAAGGAACATACCGAAGCTACTCCCTCGTCGCTCGCCGTGGCGGCGGGGGAGTATCTCGATTACCTCGCGGTCGAGCGGGGTTTGGCGCGCAACACGATTGCGGCCTATCGTCGTGACCTGACGACGTACTGCGCCTATCTGGAGCGGGCGGGTATTGTGTCTTTTGAAGAGGTGACCCGTCAGGTCGTGGAGGGCTTTGTTGCCGACCGTCGCGATGGGGGCTATTCCGATGCCTCGGTGGAGCGTGCGCTTGCGGCCGTGAAGGGCCTGCATGCCTTTTTGGTGCGCGATGGGGCTGTGGCCCAAAATCCAACGGCGGCGTTGCGCCTGCCTAAAAAGGCTGAGCGTTTGCCGGAGTATCTATCGGTGGAGGATGTCTCGGCGCTGCTCGATCAAGACTTCCCCGAGGGCGAGATGGGCTTGCGCGACCATGCCATCTTGGAAGTGCTCTACGGATGCGGTTTACGTGTGAGCGAGTTGGTGGGGCTCGATGTGGGCGATATCCATATCGACGATGGCTTTGTGCTCGTTCGCGGTAAGGGCTCAAAGGAACGCCTGTCACCGCTGGTGGGAAGCGCGGCGCGAGCTCTGACGCTCTATGTAACTGAGGGGCGTTCTCGCTTGGCGGCCCATGCCCGCGGAACCGAGACCTCGGCGGTCTTTTTAAATAAGAACGGCCGCCGTCTGTCGCGCCAGGGCATTCATGCCATCTGTGAGCGCTACGGGCGCCAGGTGGGGCTGGTGGGACTCCATCCCCACACGCTGCGTCACTCCTTTGCCACCCATATGCTTGCGGGCGGCGCAGACCTCCGTGTGCTACAGGAGATCTTGGGACATGCCGATATATCGACCACGCAGGTCTACACGCATGTCGACCGAACGCAACTGACCGAGGTCTATCTGGCGGCGCATCCGCTAGCACATCGCTAGCACCTCGCTGACCTGCATATTTATAAATATTAAATGGGACGGGCCCCAGATTGCCGAGACGCACTTTTGCGCGCATGGGCAATCTGAGGCCCGTCCCATTTTTCGCCAGACACCGACGCGGTGGTGGGCCGTGTGTACCGTGGGCGGGGGAGTTTGGGGGCGATGTGAACGGCGTGTAAAGGGACGTAAAAATCGCCTCAAGGTCAACTTGAAGGTTGAGGTTCGCGGGCGTGGTTCTACAGGTGGCATCACGCCTTTGCTGCAAACACAACATATTGTGTTTTCGAACATATGCTCGGGGGTGTTTTACAACATATTGAGGGTGGATTGGTGG
>DBEZHA010000040.1:0-42541 GCA_048189585.1 Collinsella sp.
GCCATATACAGAGATTTCTCGCGCAGTCCGAGTCATACGCATCCCCTCCTCGACAGATAACAATTACGTTACCCGAGCCAGAGTAGAAAAAACGTACTGGGAGCTATAAATCGCGATGTTCGGCGAACGGTAGGTAGTAGCTAAAAAAGCCCCGTCCCAAATTAGCTACTTTTGGGCAAAAAGAAAACCGGGCAGGTGCGGAAAACCGCAACTGCCCGGCGAACGGTAGAGGGTAGTTAAAAAAGCCCCAGCCTAAGCAAAGCTCTAGAGGAGGTTGAGGGGGAGCTGGGGAGCGTCGCCCCAGAGCTTCTCCAGACGGTAGAAGTCGCGTGCCTCGGGAGTGAAGACGTGGACGACAACCGAACCGTAGTCCATGAGCATCCAGGTCTTCTGCTCGCGGCCCTCGATGGAGAACGGATGCTCGCCGCAAGCCTCGGCGACCTTCTCCTCGATCTCGTCGACGATGGAATCGACCTGGCGGTTGTTGGTACCGGTGGCAAGCACAAAGTAGTCGCACACGTCGGAAAGCTCGGTCAGGTCGAGCACCTGAACGTCCTCGCCCTTCTTGTCGTAGGCGGCCTGCGCGGCGGCGCGGGCGACATCCTCGGCGGCGACACCGCTCGCGGACAGCGAGGCGGCGGTGCGGTCGGACGTGGCGACGAAGCTCTTGTGCTCCACGCCTTCAAGAATCTGCTCGTCGGTCATGGTCTCGTCGGCCATGGAATACCTCTTTCTAGACAGCCCGAGCTAGCGCAGCTGGGCGTAATGGTTGTAAATCGTAATAGCCGTGGGATAAAGATAGCGCCCGGACTGGATCACATAGACCAGACCCTGCGCAAAACAGGAGAAGAACAACTCATCGAGCGTCGACTCCCCCACCATCTTGCGCAGCGCATGCGCATAGTCGCCGTGGCGGTTGGGCTCGATGGCATCGGCCACAAAGACCACCATATCGAGCGGCGTCATGTCGCAGGCACCCACGGTGTGACGGTCGACAGCCTGGAAAACGGCCGGCGACAGCTCGGGAAAAAGCTGCGGAAGCTCATAGGCGGCAACAGGGCCATGCAAAAGCGGCGTCGCGGCGGAAGGAGAGCCGGCAATCTTAATGCCGTAATGCAGAGCGCGCGTGACCAGCTCGTCGTCGGAGAGCACTTTGTCCCAGTCATGGATCAGGCCGGCGGCAGCGGCATCAAAGCGGTCAACGCCGTAGACCTCGGCCAGATGAAGTGCGGTCTCGGCAACACCCAGCGAATGCACATAGCGCTTGCGCTTATCCTTCATGCGAACATCGAGCAGCTCTTGAATGCGCTTGAGCAGCGCGCGCTCATCGCCCTCAAACTGATCCTCTACCGACAACGTAGACCCCCATCACTCAAAATCTTCTTGGCCCAAATCGGCATATAGCCTGCGTTTGCGAATGTAGCCGAGCACGGACTCGCTCGTAAGATAGCGCACGCTCATACCGCGAGCTACTCGCTTACGAATGTTCGTCGAGCTGATCGCCAGCGCCGGAATCTGAATATAGCGCACGTCGAACGGCAGCCCCGACTCTTTGATTCGGGCACGCGCCGTATCGATATCAAAGCCCGGTCGTGTCGCCGCAATAAAGGTAGCAAGCTCAGCGATTCGTTCGGCATCATGCCAGGTAACAATATCGATAATCGCGTCGGCGCCCGTAATAAAGTAGAGCTTTACCTGCGGCGGGTAAAAGTCGCGAAGGGCATGAAGCGTATCGGCCGTATAGGTTACACCCGGACGGTCAATCTCGAACCGACTCGCCAAAAAGGCCGGGTTCGCAGCGGTGGCGAGGACCGTCATGGCATAACGGTCCTCGGCAGGCGTCACCGGCTTGTCAAGCTTAAAGGCAGGCGTGCCCGCCGGCATAAAGAGCACGGCATCCAAGTCGAGGGACTCACGCGCCTGCTCAGCGGTCACCAGGTGCCCGTAATGGATGGGATCAAAGGTGCCACCCATAATGCCGAGCCTAAACTCCTGCCCGTCCTCTAGAGGAAGCTCGGGCAGACCGATTCCACCGCGCAGCGACATGGCTTACTCGCCCTCCGAGGTCTCGGCATCGCCCGCGGCATCCGCCGCATCGACAACCTCGACTCCCTCATCCGCAGCATCGGCCACGTCAATGGCTTCAACGGCAACGTCCTCGCCAGCATCCTCGAGCTCCTCGTACTCCGAGAAGTCCTCGGCGCCCTCAAAGTCAAAGGCGCGCTGGCAAATGCGGACCTCGTCACCCGCACGGCAACCGGCCTTCTCGAGCGCGTCGTCAACACCCATACGCGCAAACTTATGCTGCAGGTAAATGACGGCTTCCTCGTTTTCCCAGTCGGTCTGGATGACCATGCGCTCGATGGCACGACCGACCACGCGGAAGGCACCGGGCTCTTCCTGGACAATGCGGAAACGCTTCTCACGCTGCAGGCGGCGGCGCTCCCACTCATCGTCGCGCAGGTCGACCGGTTCATCGGAGACCGCCAGCTCGGCGCGGAGCTTGGCCACCTGCTCACCTACGGCAAGCATCAACGTATTGAGACCGGCGCCCGTCACGGCAGACACGGCAAAGAACATATGTCCATCGTCGAGCGCTGCGCGCTTGAGGTCGGCAATCTTGTCGGCCGTGCCCGGCGCATCGCACTTGTTGGCAACGACGATCTGCGGACGCTCCGAAAGCTCGGCGCCATACTGCTCGAGCTCGCGGTTGATGATGTGGTAATCCTCGACCGGATCGCGATCCTCAAAACCACCCGTCATGTCGACGACGTGCATGATCAGGGCCGTACGCTCAATGTGGCGCAGGAACTGGTGACCCAGGCCCTTACCCTCGCTCGCGCCTTCGATAAGACCGGGGACGTCGGCAACGACGTAAGAATATTCACCGGCACGCACCATGCCGAGGTTCGGCACGAGCGTGGTAAACGGGTAGTCGGCAATCTTGGGACGGGCGGCACTCATGCGCGCGATGAGCGATGACTTACCCACGGAGGGAAAGCCCACGAGCGCGGCATCGGCCATAAGCTTCATCTCGAGCTCGATCCAGTGCTCCTCGGCCGGTTCGCCCAACTGGGCAAAGGCCGGAGCGCGACGCACCGACGTCACAAAGTGCGTGTTGCCCAGACCGCCGGCACCGCCGGGCGCCACGACGACGCGCTCGCCGTCGTGCACCAGGTCGGCAATCTCAAACATCGGGGTCTGCGTCTCGGGATCGAGCTCGCGCACCACGGTACCCATAGGGACCTTGAGAATCAGGTCCTCGCCGCTCTTGCCGTTACGACGGGCACCCTGCCCGTGCGTGCCGCGCTCGGCGCGAAAGTGATGCTTAAAGCGGTAATCGATCAGCGAAGACAGCTGAGCATCGGCCTGGATGACGACATTGCCGCCACGACCGCCGTCGCCGCCATCGGGGCCGCCCTTGGGGACAAATGCCTCGCGCCTAAACGACATGCATCCGGCTCCGCCGTCGCCGCCGCACACGTTAATGCGGCTGATATCGGTGAACTGTGACAACAGAATCGCCTCCTACAAAAAAGAGGGAGACCCTTGAATCCTAAAACTCAAGTGCCTCCCACATATGTGCTCTATGAAGGGTGAATTACGCGTTCGCGAGCGGGCGTACGCTGACCCTGTGCTTGATACCCTTGTGGAACTCAACGGTACCGTCGACCAGCGCGAACAGCGTGTCGTCCTTACCACGGCCAACGTTCTCACCCGGGTGGATGTGCGTGCCGTGCTGACGGACGAGAATCGTGCCCGTGGTTACCGTCTGGCCGGCATAGCGCTTCGTGCCAAGGCGCTGACCGCGGGAGTCACGGCCATTACGGGAGGAACCGAGTCCTTTTTTGTGTGCCATTGTGTATACCTACTCTTTCGTTACGAGTGTAATCTACTCGGCGACGGGAGCCTCGGCAACAGCCTCGGCCTCTGCCTTGACAGCCTTCTTGGCGCGGGAGGTAGCCTGAACCTTCACGATCTTCAGCTTGGTGAGCTGCTGACGGTGACCCTTCAGACGACGATAGCGCTTGCGCTTGTGGAACTTGAAGACCAGCTGCTTCTCGCCCTTGAACTGCTCAACGATCTGAGCGGTAACCTTGGCCTTGGCCAGCTTGTCGGGATCGGTGACGATCTTCTTACCATCGTTGAGGAAGATAACCGGCAGGGTGACCTTGTCGCCCTCATTGCCCTCGATCTTCTCGACGGTGATGACATCGTCGGTGGCGACCTTGTACTGCTTGCCGCCCGTGTTAACGATTGCGTACATGTTTACTTGCCCTTCATGCATCAGTTAGTGCAACAGCCGAATATAGTAGCAGGCGAAAATACCCCCGTCAACGAGTATGTGGAGCAAATCCACAAGTTCGCACAGGTATGGGGCTGACGAGTCGGCCCTCGTCGTCCTCGCATGCTTGATTCTGACGCTCGACATCGTAGGAGCAGATGGTCACGAGGTCTTGCATACCGGTGGAAACAATAGGTGCATCCACGCCCGGGGTCAAGCCCTGCAACAAAACATCAGCAGCAGAAAGCAAAATTTCCGGACGCATGGAGCCCTCGTTGTCGGCATGGGTGTCGAGCATGAGCACCAAATGGTCCGGGCGCTCCCCCGCCGTGAGCTCATAGCCCACGAGCGTGTGATCCAAATCCAAGCGCTTGCTCTTTTTGCCGCGCGCGTAGTCGATGCCGTGGCCCGCGCGCAGCGTGTCGATCGCACGACGCACCTCGTCGGCGCTTACGGGCGCCTCGGGATCCAAGTGCAGGTCGATGCGATACGACAGGCGCGTGAGCTGCGCCGTCAACGCCGGCGTGCGCACGTCGATGTACGCCGCCTCGATGGGCGCCAGATCGGCCGGAGACGCCGCAGCCAGGCGCCCAAACGCCTCGTCGAGCGCCACGAACTCGGTCATAAACAGGTCATACCACTCGCAGGTCGACGACGTACCCACCGGCAGCGCCGAAGAGAAGCCCACGCGCATGTGCGGAGAGAAGCCCTGCGTGACGGCATAGGGAAGTCCCGCACGGCGCACGATGCGCTCAATGGTATGGATTACTTCGAGATGGCCCAGGTACTTAAGGCGATCGCGCTTGCCATAGCGAACACGAAGCCTAAAGAGCGAGGGGTTGTCGGTCAGGCGCTCACTCATGCGCGATCACCCATCAATACATTCTTGGCGTGGAGCGTGGGGCAGATCCCGCAGCCGGTGCACGACGTGCGGGTACAGTCGGGAGTCGTGACGCCCTCGAGCGAGCGACGGTACTCGCGCTCGAGGAAGCCGCGCGTGCAGCCGGGGCTCACGTGCTCCCACGGCAGGCGCCAGTCCAACTCGTAGGGCAGGTGCACGAGCTCATTGAGGTCGATGCCGTTTTTGGCAGCAGCTTCCTTCCAGTTATCGAGCGAGAAATGCTCTACCCAGGCGTCAAAGCGAGAGCCCGAGCGCCAAGCATCGATGATGACGGGCGTCATGTCACGACCGGCGCGGGAAAGCGCGGCCTCGATGAGCGAGGTCTCGGCATCGTGGTAATGCACGCGGACGGCACGGTTGCGAACGCTCGTGATAAGCAACTTCTGGCGACGCTTGACGTCGTCGTAGTCGAGCTGCGGGCACCACTGGAACGGCGTGGCAGCCTTGGGGATAAAGACCGAAACCGAGATGGACACCGAGATCGAGCCGCGACGAGCCTTGGGCACCACGGAACGACCGAGCTCCAGCACGTGATCGGCCAGATTGGCGATGGCCACGATGTCCTCATCGCGCTCGCCGGGAAGGCCCATCATAAAGTAGAGCTTCATGCGGTTCCAGCCGGCCTCGAAGGCCGCCTTGGCCGCACGGTCCAGGTCCTCCTCGGTCACGTTCTTGTTAATGATGTCGCGCATGCGCTGGCTACCGGCCTCGGGCGCGAACGTCAGGCCGCCCTTCTTTTCGCCGGCGACCGACTCGGCCATATCCACGCCAAACGAATCCAGGCGCTGCGACGGAATAGACACGCGTATACCCGTATCCTCCAGGCGACGGTTGAGCCTGCCGAGCACGTCGCGAATGCAGGAGTGGTCGGTCGTGGAAAGCGAGGTCAGCGACACCTCGTCATAGCCGGTCTTTTCCAGACCCTGAATCACCGACGAGACGATCTGGTCGGCCGAGCGCTCGCGCACCGGGCGATACGTCATGCCGGCCTGACAAAAACGACAGCCGCGGGCACAGCCGCGCAGGATCTCGATAGACAGGCGGTCGTGAACCAGCTGCGCATAGGGCACGCACGACTGCGACAGCGGATTCGTGGCGCCGAAATCCTCGACGACGCGCTTGTAGACCACGGTCGGCGCATCCTTGCCCTCACGCGGCACGGTGTAGCCATGCGGCGAGCAGGGCTCGTCGTGACGAACCTCATAGAGCGACGGCACGTAGTTGCCGGCAATGGATGCAAGCTGCTCGACAATCTGCGCGCGCGGGACCCCTTCGTCACGCAGGCGGCGATGCAGCTGGCAGGTCTCGAGCAGCGATTCCTCGCCCTCACCGATGAGGATGGCATCGAAGAAGGCCGCGTACGGCTCGGGGTTGTACACCGAGGGACCGCCGGCGATGATGATTGGGTCGTCTTCACCTCGGTCGGCCGCTAACAGCGGAATGCCAGCGAGGTCCAAAGCCTCGAGGAAGTTCGTCACCGCCATCTCGTGCGGCACATGCAGACCGACGATATCAAACGAAGCGACCGGCGCTGCACCCTCGAGCGATAGCAGCGGAATACCCGCCTCGCGCATGGCGTCGCCCATATCGGGCCACGGCACATAGCCGCGCTCGCAGGAGATGCCCTCGGCCTGGTTAAGGATGTTGTAGAGGATGGCGATGCCCTGGTTGGGCAGACCGACCTCGTACACATCCGGATAGATCAGGCAGCAACGGTAGTCGGCATCGGCCTTGGAAAGCGTGCCCCACTCGTGATCGATATAGCGGCTCGGCTTCTCGACCTTGGCGAGCAACGGCTCAATTAAATGAAAACAGTCTTGGTATGCAACGCGCAACGGAAAACCCCTAAGCAGCGAGATCTGATGCGTCCTGATAGGACGCCATAGGACGGGTAGCGCCCGCGACCGTGGTCACCAGATCGCGAACGCGGGAGAACGTGGCAGTGACCACCTCGTTGGCACGGCTGTAGTCGACATCGCGCTCGTAGAGCGAAACAAGCGCACGGCCCATGCCGTAGGTGCCCGCGGCAGCAGTGAGCGCCTTGACGGCAAACCCAATATGCGGCGTCTGTTTGACGAGCGCGCGGGTGACCGCGCGGATCACAAGACCGCCGGCAAGCACGCCCGCGACCTCGTAGCCGCGCTCAGGCTTAATGCCGCGTCCAAAGACGGCAGCGAGCTCAAAGAGCATGCCCACCTGCGCCAGCGCCATAACGGGATAATCGGCGCCCGGCAAAAACACCAGTGCACCGGTCGCCATATTGGTGAGCGCGCACGAGGTGATGATACGATTGGCCGCCGCGATGCGCATGAAGGCAAAGTTCGCCGCAAAAGCCGTTTCCTTGTCGGTGCGGTCGAGAATCCAGCGGGCAAGCGTCTCGAGCAGATACGTCTTATCGGTTGCCGCTACCACGCCGAGCATGGGCGTAGACTCCTCGATAAACGGCACCTCCACAGCAGACTCGGCAAGCACGCACACGGGTGCGCCGGCGATCACGAGCTCCTGCACGGCACTCTCCAAGCGATCGGAACCACACGAGAGCACCAGTACCACATCGGTATCGGTCTTTGGAGCAATTCGCTCCTCCCCCAGACGCTCGACGCGCACAATGCCCGAGGTCGTCTGCGGCACAAAGGCGTCACGCACCGTCTCGGCCAGAAAGCGCGAGGCGGACGAATCCAGATAGACCGAAACGCGCACCGGCGTATCGGAATCCCTCTTAACGGACGCGCCCATCTTAAAAGCGCGGGTCAGCTTATCTACGGGAATTTTCATAGCAAACCCCTCCAGCGGTTACGCGGCGCCCGAACGATGCCGCCATATGGATTGTACGATACCCACCGTCAGCAGCTGAATCATCATCGAAGACGAGCCAAAGCTAATAAACGGTAGCGGAATACCGGTAATCGGCATCATGCCGATGCACATGCCGATGTTTTCGAAGGTCTGGAACGCCCACATGCCAACGATGCCCACACACGAAAGACGTAAAAACAGCGACTCACACTTAAAGGCGACGCGAATCGTCGAAAAGATCAGCAGCACGTAGAGGCAGAGGAGCAAAAAGGAACCACAAAAGCCAAAGGTCTCGGACAGAAAGGCGAAGACGAAGTCGGTGTGGAACTCAGGCAGAAAGCCGCCGGCTGACTGCGTCGCATGGCCCAAACCCTTACCAAAGAAGCCGCCCGAGCCAACGGCGATAAGCGACTGCTGCAGGTTGTAGGCATCGTCCGAATCGGCATTATCGGGGTCGATAAAGACCGTCAGACGGTTCATCTGATACTGCTTGATGAGCACATCGTGGCCGAGCAGCGAATCAAAGACCGAATCGAGCGCCAGGACGAGGGCCACCAGGCCCACGAGCAGGGCCAGGGTCGACAGCACCCATTCGCGGCGTGCACCGCTCATGCAAATGACGATGGCGCCCGAAACCAGCACGACCAGGCCCGAGCCCAGGTCGCCCATGGCGACGACGGCCAAAAACGGAATGGACAGCATGCCGCAGAGCTTGACGTAGTCGCGAACGGTATCGATGCGACCGTTATACTGCGAGCCAAGCGTAGCAATAAAGAAGATGGTGATGAGCTTGGCAAGCTCAACCGGCTGGAATGTCAAGCCGATACCGGGAATCTTGATCCAGCCCGTCATGCCCAGACCGCCCGTATAGGACAGACCCGGAATCTTGGGCGAGAAGATCACGATCAGGTCGATGACGAGTAACGCCGTCGAGAAATTGGAAATACCGCGCAGGTCGGTTCGCCAGACGAGCACCGCCAGCACCGCTCCGATGCCAATTCCCAGCAGATGACGTGAGAACGAAGCATCGGCCTTAAACTGCGAAGCCGACCAGATAATGATGGCACCGTAGGCGACGAGCGCCACAGTAGCCACGAGCACACCGATATGCACCTTTTGGCGAAACGTGCCGCGCGAGGCCGAAAGTTGCTTGTTGACACGGTCCAGGCTGCTGCGAGAGCCGGTCTTGGTTGAACGGAACAGATCCGCCGGAGAAAAATCCATCGCAACCTCCTATCGAACCGAAGAATCGCCCGAGGCCGAAGAGGTATCGGGCTCGTCATAAATCACGCCGAGCACGTCGCGCACGACATGCATCGCGGTATCCGAGCCGCCGCCGCCCTGCTCCAGGACAGTAGCGATGACATACTTGGGGTCATCGGCCGGTGCATAGGCGCAGAACCAAGCGTATTCGTCCTCGCCGCTTTTCTCGCCCGTGCCCGACTTGCCGTATACCTGCGGCGTCAGGGTGCCAAAGTGCGCCGCCAGGGACGTCGATGCCGTGTAAATCACGTCGTGCATGCCGTTGCGAACTAGAGCCAAATCCGAATCGCTGTTGATCTTGGCCTCCAGGCGCTTCTTCTTGCCCTTGCCGTTGTACTTATAGGCATCGCCGTCGCCATCGCGCGACACGGCAGACAAAAACACGTGAGGCACGTACTGTTTGCCGCCGTTGGCAAGACCCATATAGGCGCACGCCATCTGCAGGGGCGTCACCAGGATGTCACCCTGACCGATAGCAATGTTGGTCATATCGCCGGCATTCCACTTGCGGTCCTCGGCAGAGGCGTCGGTGAAGTACGACTCTTTCCACTCGGCATCGGGAATACGGCCCGCGCCCTCACTCGGCAGATCGATACCGCAGGTCTTGCCTAGACCCCAGCGACGAAAGACCTCCTGCAGGCCCTCGGAATGTTTCTCGTCATAAAAGAACGCCTTGCCCATGTCGTAGAAGACGGGGTCGCACGAGTTGGCGATACCCGACTGCAGCGTCATGGTGCCGTGGCCGGAATGCAGCCAGCAGTACTTGCCCCACGACTTGCCCAGACCCGTCCAATAGCCCGTGCAGTTGGTCGTCTGCCCCGACGTGTAGGTTCCAAACTCAAGACCGGCCAGTGCCGAGAGCGGCTTGATGGTCGAAGCCGACATGTACTGTCCGCTAATGGCGCGGTTGAGCAGCGGGTGCGAACCCTTGTCATCATTGAGCTCGGTCCACACGTCATTTGAGACGCCGCCGATAAAGACGGACGGATCGAACTTGGGCTGGCTCGCCATGCCCAGGATCTCGCCATTGTTGGGATCGAGACACACCACAGCGCCGTTGCCGGCATTGCTGTAGCCAGTGGTCTTGGCAAGCTCGATAGCGCTCGCCAGTGCCGTCTCACAGGCCTGTTGGATCTTAAGGTCGAGCGTGAGCTTAATGTCGGAGCCGGCCTTCGCGGGCACGGCGCCGGCCTGACCGGTCACATTGCCCGAGGCATCGACCTTGACGGTCTGCTCGCCACGAATACCCTGCAGCAGGTTTTCGTAGTAGCTCTCAACGCCCGCCTGGCCCACGATATCGCCCGACTGGTACGTAATCTTGCCAGCAGAAGCATCATCATCGCCAGAGGTTTTCTTATTCTGGGCCTCGAGCTGCTCGGAGGTAATGGTGCCGGTATAGCCCAAGATATGACATGCCGTCTCGCCATATGGATACTGGCGCTCGGTACGCTCGGCAATCTTGACGCCCGGGAACTCGCCGGCATGCTCCTGAATATAGGCGACCGTGGAGCGACGGACGTCCGTCGCGATGGTATGCAGGCTCTGAGCGCCCTCTGTATTGTCCTGAATATTGCGAAGGACCGCCACGTAAGGCATTCCGAGCACGTTGGCAAGATGGCGAACCAGAACCTCATCCTCGGCAAGGTCGCGGTAGGCCACGACAGCAAGTGAGGGACGGTTCTGGACAAGCGCCACGCCATTGCGGTCGAGGATGCGGCCGCGCACAGCGGGAGTGGTAACAGTGCGAGTCTGATTGCTATTAGCCTGCTTCTCGTAATAGTCCGACGAGACCATCTGCATGCCCCACAGCTTGACGGCGAGCGCCGCAAACATCGCGCCCACACCCGTGGTGAGGATGGAAAAGCGGCCCTTAAAGGCGGTCGCCGCGGTATTGCCCTCGCCCTCGGTGGCGCGCGGGGCCGTTCCATGCTGCGTATCGTAGGTAAAACGGGAATCGCCACGACGCATGATGACCAGCGCGACCACGATGGCCACAACCAGCACGATACCGGCGATAATAACCGTCAACTGGGAAGACATCTACGGGCCTCCCCTATTTGAGCTTGCGGGTCTTGGGCTTAAAGCGCATACCCGTCTGGCGTCCGCCACGTGCGGAGAATCCATAGCCGGACTGCGGCACGACGCCGGACATCAAAAACGGAATGGCAACCAGACCCGTCAGGATCGAGGACGGCAGCGCATGGCCGAAGATCGCCACAACAAAGCTCGTCTCTAAACCCATAAACAGCAAGATGATGCTGTAAATCACATTAATGACGAGCGCAAAGGCGCCCACAGTGACGCCGCGCGCACTCGGGGTACCGCCCGTCTGACCGACGGCGCTGTGCACCAGGGCAAAAGAACCCACGGTCAGCAGGAGCGACATAACGCCCACCGGCACGGCAGCGGACAGGTCATAGAACAAGCCGCTGCAAAAACCGCACACGACGGCACGGGTCGGGTCGCCCGAGAACACGCTTAGGCACACCAGGATAATCATGAAGTTGACGCGACCGCCCGCAATGGAGATCTGCGGTGCCAGGCCTGCCTGCAGCAGCACGCACACAATGGCGGCGATTACAAACGTGCGGGAGCTCATCCCCTGCTCGTGTAGATCCATGGACATGCCCCCTATTCGCTCGAGCCGGAATCGGTCGTCTCGGACGTGTCGGAACTGTCATCCGAGCTCTCGTCCTTCGTCTTGGTCGCAGCATCGCGCGACATTCCCTGCGGCGTGCTGTTGGCCGTGCTCACGTCCTCATCCGAGGCCGACTGTTCGTCGGTCAGCGAGGTGATGACCAGCACTTCCTCGTTGTTCTCGGCCGTGGTCTGGGCGCGCACCACAATGGTGTAGTACACGTCGTTTGCCGATTTCTCGACCGACGAGACGGTGCCGAGCGGTAGACCCTTGGGGAACACACCGCCAATGCCCGAGGTCACGATGATGTCGCCAACCTTAACATCGGAGTCGACGCTCACGTACTCAAGACGCAGCGTGCCGTCAGCCTGACCCTGCAGCATGCCTTGGGCGCGCGTGTCCTGCACCATAGCGGACACGCCCGAGTTCTCGTCGCCAATCAGGCGCACGGTGGACGTCTTGGCCGAGACTTCGATGATCTGGCCGATAACACCGGCCGAACTCGTCACAGGCATGTTGATGGTAAGGCCGTCGGCAGAGCCCTTGTCGATGGTGACGGTCGAGGTCCAGGCATCGCCCGAGGCACCAACAATACGAGCTGCGGTCGATTTGAGGTTATAGGTCGACTGCAGGCCGACCAGCCCCTCCAGACGCTCGGCGGTCTTTTGAGCCTCGGAGAGCTCAGCAACCTTAGAGGTCAGTTCCTCGTTTTGCTTCTTAAGATCGTCAAGCGTGTCCTGCGACGCCGTAAGGTTAGAGAACACGTTGCCGATCGCATTGAAGGGAGCCGCCACAGCCGAGCCCACAAAGCGCACCGGCGAGGTAATCGTCGTTACGCCCGAACGCACGGCATGAATCGGTCCTGCCTCGCCCTCGCGGATGTAAAACGTGAGCAGCAACACCGAAATCAGGCTGAAAACAATCAACGGGCGCATACCCGTTGATTGTCGCTTGGTATTCAGATTTGTGGAGAAACCCGAAGATCGTGCCAAATGGAATCCACCTTTTGGAAATTAAGCATTGGTCTGGACGAAGCCGCCATCAAACGCATTGGCCTCGAGCACGCGGGCACAGCCGTTAACAACGTTATCGAGCGCCGTGGGGCTGACGTTGACCGAAACGCCGGTCTCATCGCGCAGGCGCACGTCGAGACCGCGCAGCAGCGCGCCGCCACCGGTCAGCAAAATGCCGTAGTACATAAGGTCAGAGGCAAGATCGGGAGGCGTAGCGTCGAGTGCGTCCTTGACGGCCTTGGCCATCTCGTCGAGTGGCTTGTTGAGTGCGCGACGAATCTCCTCGCTCTCGATGCGCACGGTCTTGGGCAGACCGGTGATCACGTCGCGGCCGTTGACCTCGACATCGAGCTCGTCCTTGAGCGGCACGGCGGAGCCGACCTTGATCTTGATGTCCTCTGCCGTACGCTCGCCGATGGCCAGGTTGTAGGCATCACGAACGTGCGTGAGGATGGCCTGATCGAACTCGTCGCCGGCAATACGGATGGACTGCGAGACGACGATGCCGCCCATAGCGATAACGGCAACCTCGGTGGTACCGCCACCGATGTCGATGACCATGGAGCCGGTGGGCTCCTCGACGGGCAGGTCGGCGCCGATAGCGGCAGCCATGGGCTCCTCGATCAGGTAGGCCTGGCGAGCGCCGGCCTGGATCGTGGCCTCAAATACGGCACGCTTCTCGACCGACGTGACGCCGGAGGGAACGCAGACGACAACGCGCGGACGCGGGGTCCACGGATAGCGCTTCTCGGAAGCCTTGTCGATAAAGTAGCGAAGCATGGCTTCGGTAACATCGAAGTCGGCGATGACGCCGTCCTTCAGGGGACGAACGGCCACGATGTTGCCGGGCGTACGGCCAAGCATGCGCTTTGCCTCGATACCGACCGCCAGGATGCGCTCGTCGTTCTTGTCGATGGCGACGACGGAGGGCTCACGAATGACGATGCCCTTGCCGCGCACGGAGACAAGCGTATTTGCGGTGCCGAGGTCGATGGCAAGATCGCCCGCATAGCTACCGAAGAACATATCCATCAAAGAAAACAACGCAACTCCTGATGTGTTGGATGATTGCTGGAAAACTACTAGCTCATCATACTAGCGCAAGCCCGGCACCTCACTTGCGGTGAAGCGCCGGGCAAAGCTAAATCCCATAAGGTCACTACCGGTTGTCAGCAGCCGAGAAATCCATATCGAGCGAGGAAACGGCCCAGCCGATATGGTTGTCGGAGCGCACGAATTTGACGGTGTACTCCTGCTCGCCGCCCTTGGACAGCGATGCCTTCACCTTAGCGGTCGTCTCGGTCATGGACTGATCCATGCCCTCGACGGACACGGTGGCGCCCTGCGGAATCGAAGAGATGATCATCGACTTGGCGTCCTCGGACAGACTCGAGGCCAGGCAAGACTCGGCCTTTGCGGTGTCACCGTCCCCGGCAGCCTGGAACAGATCGGAAACGACAGACTCCTGAGACGGGAAGCCAAAGCCGCGCGTGTAGGCAAAGCCCAGACCGCCCGCGGCGATCAAAATGAGCAGAAGCAGCACGATGAAGACTTTGAGACCCGTGTGGCGATGGCGACGACGGACCTTGGCCTGCTTACGATCCTGACGGTCCTGCTGGACCATCTCGGACTCGGACAGCGTAAAGAAGCCGGTGTCCGAGGGATCGGGCATAAACTGACCGGTCGCGCCCGTAGGATCGAGCGGATCGACGGCAGGAGCGTCCATCGCGGGCGCCGGAGCCGTGGCCATAGCCGTCTGGGCAGACAGCGCGGCAAGCGAATCGTGCACGCGGGCAAGCTCATCGGCCTGCTCGGAGGTGAGCTGGTAGATGCCATCGGCAGTAGCGGCGTTAAAGGCGTCGAGTGCGTCGGAGGGACGGCCGGCGGCAGAAAGCGCCTGACCCATGCCGGCGTTGAGCGCACGCGTGTCGTCACGGGGACCGGCAAAGTCGATAGCCGTGCGGTAGGTCTCCACGGCATCCGCCGGACGGCCGAGCTTAATGAAGCAACGACCGAGCTCGCCAAGTGCGGCGGCAGGAGCCGGATTGGCGCCGTCGATGGCAGCCTGACGGAAGGCAGTTCCTGCGTTGGCATAGTCGCCCGACTGGAACAGCGCGTTACCCAGGCCCAGATAGGCCTTGAACGGCGTGGCATAGGAAGCATCCTGCGTAGCGGCAGAAAACGCCTGAGCGGCCGTCGTGTAGTCGCCCACGGCGGCGAGCGCCTTGCCGCGGTTGGTGAGCAGCGCGCCGCGCTTGCCGTAGGTGCCGTCGTTGAGGGCGGCGGCATAGGCCTCGGCGGCCTCGGCATACATGCCCAGGTGCATCAAGGCGTTGCCACGAAGGTGATCGGCCTCGCCCATAATCTCATCGGGAGTCTTTGCCGCACCAAGCATCTGGGCTGCAGCGGAAAAATCACCCGCGCGGTAAGCGGCGCGGCCCTGTTGGATCAGCTGGCTATTCAAGGAAGTCCCCTTTACTCGTGAACGATCTCGACGTGGACGATCTCGTCGCCGGCACGCAGCTGCGAAATCACATCGAGACCCTCGACCGTGGTGCCAAAGACGGTGTAACCGGAATCGAGGTTATGCTGGGCGCCCAGGCAGAAGTAGAACTGCGAACCCGCGGAATCGGGGTCCATGGAGCGTGCCATGGCAAGGGCGCCATCGACATGGCTGTTGCGCGGATTGGTGGCAAACTCGCCCTTGATGCAGTAGCCGGGGCCACCGGTACCGGGCATGCCGTCGGGGCCCTCAAGACCGGCAGCGACGTCGGCGCCGGACATATCGCGGGTATTGGGGTCGCCGCCCTGGATGACAAAACCGGGCACATAGCGATGGAACTTAAGGCCATCGTAGAAACCCATCGTGGAAAGCTCGCAGAAGTTCGCGACATGAATGGGAGCACCCTCGCCGTCAAACTTGACCTTGATGGTACCCTTCGACGTCTCGATAACGGCACACTCGTCGCCGGCAAGCTGATACTCGGGCGTGTAGAGCTCTTTCTTAAAACCAAACATGTGGTTCCTTCCTCGTGCGTTTAAAGCATATTTGTACGAATTGTAGCAATAAGCATGCGCTTACATCAATTGCGCACGTAGGTTATGCCGACTATGGCGAACTAATTTTAGGAACGCTGCTGCGGCTTCCAGGAACCCACATTGGCGTCGTACTGGTTCAGCGCGCTGTTGCCGCCCTGCGCGATGGGCGCCAGGATCTCGCTTTGGTGGGAACTCATCGACTCACCATCAGGAATGGCCAGCGAGATATCCCAGCTCTGGCAGATCACGTCGACGCGCTCGTACATCCACTCGGCAAGCTGCTTTAAGTGCGCGATGTCATCCGCATAGACCGTATCGTCCTGATACTTAAGGTTGTTGAGCTCATCTTGCGTCTTTTTGATCTGGTCGCGCAGGGCGTAGGCACTCTGCGACAGCTCCTGACGGGTGGACAGCGGCGATCGGAGATAGCCGTTGTTAAAGGAATCGATGACCTCGCCGATCTGGTCCTCATCACCGTAGGACACGATGGTCTGATACAGACCGTCGAGCCTGGTATAGAGCTGATCATCGGTGAGCACGGTTTCTTCCTGGACCACCTCGGCAGAATCGTCCTGCTTGGTATCGTCCTCAGTCGCCTCGCCCTTTTGGCGCGTAGGGAAGGTCGTCTGCGCGGCCTGGCCAAACTGGTCGTAGAAGCCAGGCATGACACCCATGGGATCGGCCGTCACGAACCAATAGGCACCGCCGCAAAGGACGGCAAGGACCGCGATGACGATGAGCGGCTTGGGGATATGACGCTTGTGCTTGTGATAGGCGTCCTCGTCGGGGTGCACCTTGCGCTTGGGCTTTTGCTTTTTGGGCTGGGCATCATCGCGCAGGGACACCGGCGTGGGGATATCCACCTTGGGGATGCCAAAGTCCTTATCGAAGGCAGGCAGCACGCAGGTCTCGTTGGGGTCGGCTGCGTCGGAGAGCACCGCGGCGGCAGACGCCGGCGCATGGGGCACCTCGGTATCGATCTGCTCCTGCGTCAGGCGCGGAAAGCCGGCCGTACGCCCTGCGGCCAGGTCGGATGCGGCCGCGTCCTCGGAAAGGATGCCCGGCGCGGGGCGTCCACACTTGGGACAGGTGCGGTCATGCGGGGACAGACGGGCGCCGCAGCCGTCGCAAAACACGAACTCGGTATGCTCGGGGCCATCGCCCGGACCAACGTATGCGTTGCAATAGGGGCAGAACGAGGCGCCGTCCTCGATGGTCTTTAGGCAATGCGGGCAGATCACGGCATCCTCTTTCCGAAGCAATTCAAACAATTGAGGTTAGAGCATAACATCGACACGGCCCCACAAGCGCAAGGCACCAATTCAACATCGCCGCTCACCCCTAAGTTGCGGTGAAATAGGGACTGAATAGGAGGTTAAAACGCTTAAACAGTCCCTATTTCACCGCAACTTAGGGAGGCGTTGGGGCTAGTCTTTCTTTACGGGCTTATTCTTCTTGCTGGGCATCGATACCTTGATGCCCTGGGCCGATTTGGTCACGCGGGAGCGCTTGGCAACGGCGCTCTTCTTTTTCTTGGGCTGGGCCTGGGCCACGCCCTCGAGTGCACGGGCCTCGGCCTCGCGGACAGTGCGCGCCTCACGGCGCTGCGCCATATCGGCGGCAACGCGCTTGGCAAAACGCCCGGCGGTCGATCCCGTCGAGCTCACCTTGCCGCCACCGCGACCCAGGCGAACGCGCACGCCACGTCCAAAGCCGGTAGCCGCATGACGGCGACGGGGCTTAAGCGAGTCCATCATCGTGGCAAGCTTAAAGAACACCGCGCAGGTAAAGACGATGATAACCGCCAAGATGACCATCTGGCCCATCGACAGGTTGGCGATGGACAGCAGTTCCGGGAACCCGATAACGCCCGTCAAAATACCAGCGACGACAAACACGAAAAGCACCACGCGCAAGGGCGTGAGCGGCTGCGAGATGCGCCAGATCAGGCTGACACTCGCCGCGCACGACGTGAGCAGGCACATGGTCGAAAGCGTAAGCTGGCTAAAGCCAAATACGCGCGCCACAAAGATATCGAGCGCCGCGGCCAAAATGACCGCAATCGACGCCGGCAGCGCACGCTTAAGCACGTTGGTCAAGAACGACCCCTTCACGCGGGCGTTGTTAGGCTCCAGGCCCAGCACAAAGCCCGGCGCGCCGATGCAGAAGAAGTTGATGAGCGTCATCTGAATGGGCTCGAAGGGATACGGCGGCAGCGCGATGCACAGCGCCGCCAGGCCCATCGAGAAAAGTGTCTTGGTCAGAAAGAGCGCGGCAGAGCGCTGCAGGTTATTGATAGAACGACGGCCCTCGGCCACCGCAGCGGGCATCGAGGCAAAGTCGTTATCGACGAGCACGATCTCGGCCACATTGCGCGCGGCATCGGAGCCGGCGGCCATCGCCACGGAGCAGTCGGCCTCCTTGAGCGCCAGGACGTCGTTGACGCCGTCGCCCGTCATGGCCACGGTGTGCCCGCGGCGCTTGAGCGCCTGCACGAGCTCGCGCTTCTGCTGCGGCGTCACACGCCCAAAGACGTGATAGCGGTCTACCGCCGCATCGAGCTTGGAAGGCGTATCGAGCGTCGTGGCGTCCACGTAAGCGTCGGCGCCCGGGACGCCCACCACGCGCGCTATCGACGACACCGTACGCGGGTCATCGCCGCTGATCACGTTGAGGGTCACGCCCTGCTCGTTAAAATAGCCAATTGTCTCGGCTGCCGAGGTGCGGATCTCCTCACGAATGGTCACAAAGCCCACGGGCTCGGCCTCGCCCACCATGTCGCCGTCGGGCGTAAAGCCGTCCACGCGCGCCACCACGAGCACACGGCAGGTATCGGCGAGCTCGGCGACACGGTTCTCGACCTGTGAAAACACGCGGTCCGAGAGCACAAACTGCGCGGCGCCCATCACATAGGAGCCCTGCGCAAACGACGCGCCGCTCCACTTTTTGGAGGACGAGAACGGAATGACCGACAGCGGCTCGGACACCTCGACCGGACGATCGGCGTAGTAGTTGAGCAGCGCCTGGCAGGTCTCGTTGGCATCCGCCGAGGTCGCACGCGCCACGTTGGCAAGCGCAAAGTCGAGCACCGTGGTCTCGACGGGGACAGACGCCTCGTCCGAGTCCGTGCCAAAGCCAACACCCTCAACAGGCAGCAGGTAGGTGCCTTCGACCTCCATACGGCCCGATGTAATGGTGCCCGTCTTGTCCAGGCACAGCACGTCGACGCGCGCGAGCGTCTCGATGCAGTAGAGCTGCTGTGCCAGCACCTTGCGGCGCGCAAGGCGCACCGTGGCAATCGCGAGCACCGACGAGGTCAGCAGCACCAGGCCCTGCGGAATCATGCCCAGCAGGGCACCCACCGTGGACAGCAGCGCCGAAGAAGGCACACGACCGGCCAGCAGCTCGGAGAAGCACCAGGAAAGCGCGCTATCGCCCGGGGTTCCCGCGGCATCCCACAGCTCGCTCACACTCGAGGTAAAAAGCGCCAGACCAAGCGGAATCATGATAATGCTCGCGAACCGCACGATGGCGTTCAGTGCGTTCATGATCTCGGAATTGACCTTTTTGACGTACTTGGCCTCGTTGTTGATCTTTGCGACGTAGTTATCGGCGCCGACATGGATCACGCGGGCGCGCAGCAGGCCCGAGTCGATAAAGCTACCGCTCATGAGCTCGGAGCCTGGTTGTTTCTTAATAAGGTCGCTCTCGCCCGTCAGTAGGCTCTCGTTGACGAGCGCCTCGCCCGACACCACCACGGCGTCGGCGGGAATCTGGTCACCGCGCCCCAAGCGAATGATATCGTCGAGCACGATCTGGTCCAGGTCGAGCTCCACCTCGGCGCCGTCGCGCACCGCGATGGCCTTCTTAGAGGTGAGCAGCGTAAGCTTGTCGACCATCCGCTTGGAACGCATGGACTGAATGACGCCAATTGCCGTGTTCAAGAACACCACGAACAGGAACGTCAGATTCTTAAACGAACCGGTCAGCAACACCAAAATCGCCAAGACCACGTTGATCAAGTTGAACAGCGTGCAGAGGTTCTCAATGATGAGCTCGCGGACCGACTTGGTCTTGAGCTCCATGTTGCGGTTGATCTTACCAGCGGCGATCCGCTCCTCGACCTCGGCGGTCGAGAGTCCGCGCTCGATATCCGTTGCTGCCATACCACGTCCCATCACGTCGCGTCGGTATAAGAAAACCGCCCGGACCATGCGAGGTTCGGACGGTCTTACGTTCGATGGTGCCCCATGTTGGATTCGAACCAACGGCCTTCTGCTCCGGAGGCAGACGCTCTAATCCCCTGAGCTAATAGGGCGAACGGTTGGCATTATACCCAAGTGCGCCACGGGCTAACAAAATAATAGAAAAAGCTTTGCAATTACGTGGGAGACGCGCCGCGACGGCGCGCTTTAGGCGGCAAAAGCGAGTCAGATAGTATAAACTCTCAAGCACATATATAACGGCTCGCGATGCGGGCCGTTTTTGCAAGGGCTATTCATCGAGGTGAGAGGCACACCATGATTGCGATTTTAAAGCAGAGCGCCAGCGACGAGGCCGTAAGCCACATTGTTAGCTGGATTGAGAAAAAGGGACTCAAGACCGACGTCTCGCGCGGCGAGAACGAGACCATCATCGGCTTGGTGGGCGACACGACCAAGATCGACCCGTTCCTGCTCGAGTCCATGGACGTCGTCGAGCGCGTGCAGCGCGTCTCCGAGCCGTTCAAGCGCGCCAACCGCAAGTTCCACCCCGAGGACTCCGTCATCGACTGCGGCCACGGCGTCAAGATCGGCGGCGACCAGTTCCAGGTCATCGCCGGCCCGTGCTCCGTCGAGGGCGAGAACCTCATCCGCATCGCCCGCCGCGTGAAGGCCGCCGGCGCCACGATGCTGCGCGGCGGCGCCTACAAGCCCCGCACCTCCCCGTACGCCTACCAGGGCATGGGTCCCGCCGGCCTGGACCTGCTGTGCGAGGCATCCGCCGAGCTCGACATGCCGATCGTCACCGAGATCATGGATCCGCGCGACGTGCAGGTCTTCCTCGACAAAAAGATCGACGTCATGCAGATCGGCGCTCGCAACGCCCAGAACTTCCCCCTGCTCAAGGAGGTCGGCAAGACGCAGACCCCGATCCTGCTCAAGCGCGGCATGTCCGGTACCGTCGACGAGCTGCTCATGGCAGCCGAGTACATCATGAGCGAGGGCAACGACAACGTCATCCTGTGCGAACGCGGCATCCGCACCTTCGAGACCCGCACCCGCAACACCTTCGACCTCAACGCCGTGCCGGTGCTGCACCACCTGTCGCACCTGCCCGTCGTCGCCGACCCCAGCCACGCCACCGGTTACACCCGCTATGTTGAGCCCATGGCGCTCGCCGCGACTGCCTGCGGCGCCAACGGTCTGGAGATCGAGGTCCACGACGACCCGAGCCACGCTTGGTCCGACGGTGCCCAGGCCCTCACCCCCGACCAGTTCGACGACACCATGCGCCGCATCCGCGCCATCCGCGAGGTCGTCTGCCAAGAGACCGTTCAGGAGTAGCCCATGGGTACGGTGAGAAACGCACGCGTCAACCAGGGCGGCCCCAAATGCGCCGGCATCGTGGGCCTGGGCCTCATCGGCGGCAGCTTTGCCCGCGGCTATGCGCAGGCGGGCGTCCGCGTGCTGGCCTGGGACCCCAACGACGACGTCATGACGGCCGCCAGCATGGGCACCGTCGCCGGCGAGCTCAACGACGAGACGCTCGGCGAGTGCGACATCATCGTCCTGGCTTGCTACCCCGAGGCCTGCATCGAGTGGCTCGAGACGCACGCCCAGGCACTCGCCGACGCCACCGACACCGAGGCCATCATGGGCCCCGTGGTGATCGACACCGTGGGCGTCAAGGGCATCGTGTGCGAGCGCGCCTTTGAGCTTGCCCGCGAGCACGGTTTTTACTTTGTGGGCGCGCACCCCATGGCGGGCACGCAGTTCTCGGGCTACGCGCATTCCCGCGCCGACCTGTTCCAGGGAGCACCGCTCGTGCTTGTACCGCCCGCGGCGAACGACGCACTTAAGCTGGAGCTTTTGGGCCAGGTGCGCGAGATGGTACGCCCCTTGGGCTTTGGCAAGTTCAGCGTAACGAGCGCCGCCGAGCACGACCGCGTCATCGCCTTTACGAGCCAGCTCGCGCACGTCGTCTCCAACGCCTATGTTAAGAGCCCGACCGCTCAGGTCCACCACGGCTTTTCGGCCGGCAGCTACCGCGACCTCACCCGCGTGGCGCACCTCAATCCGCAGATGTGGTCCGAGCTCATGATCGACGACGCCGATGCTCTCGCCTTCGAGATCGACCACCTGATCGACTCGCTCGGCGCCTACAGCCGTGCGCTCAAGGACCGCGACCAGCGCTATCTGGAGAATCTCCTTGCCGAGGGCGACCGCATTAAGCGCGCACTCGACGACGAGGCCTCCCACTAAACCACCTATCACGCCAGGTCGAAAGGACCGAAGCTTATGGCGATTACCATCGATATCGACACTGCACGCCCCTACCAGGTGCATGTTGGCACGTTTTTGCTGGAGCAGGCGGGACCGCTCGTGCGCGCCACTGCTGGCGGCACCAAGGCCGTCATCGTGACGGACACCAACGTGGGCCCGCTCTACCAGATGCCCGTTAAGCAGAGCCTGGAGGCGTCAGGCTACGAGGTGAGCATCTGCACCTTCGAGGCCGGCGAGGCCCATAAGCGCGCCGAAACCTATGTTGCAATTTTGGAGTTTGTGGCCGAGCACGAGCTTTCGCGCTCCGACGTGATCGTGGCACTCGGCGGCGGCGTCGTGGGCGACGTGGCGGGCTTTGTGGCCGCTACCTACATGCGCGGCTGCAAGTTTGTGCAGATCCCGACGAGCCTGCTCGCCATGGTGGATTCGTCGGTGGGCGGCAAGACCGCCATCGACTTGGCTGCAGGCAAGAACTTGGCCGGCGCCTTTTGGCAGCCGAGCGTGGTTATCGCCGACGTGGGGTGCCTGGCCACCCTCACGCCCGAGCAGTTCGCCGACGGCTGCGGCGAGGTTGTCAAACACGCCGTGATCGCCGACCCGGAGCTTTTCGCCGAGCTGGAGAAGACCCCGCTCACGCTGGAGCTGCTCAACCGCGATGTGGCCCGCGTAGCGCTCATCATCGCCCGTAATATCGACATCAAGCGCGCCGTGGTCGTCGCCGACGAGCGCGAGACCAACCAGCGCAAGCTCCTCAACTTTGGACACAGCGCCGGACACGCCGTCGAAGCCTGCGAGCACTTTGAGCTCGGACACGGCAACTGTGTGTCGATCGGCATGGGCATCATCACGCGCGCCGCAGCGCTACATGACATTTGCGACGCCGAACTGCCGGGGCGCATCGAGGAGCTCTGTGCACGTCACGGCCTCAAGACCCGCTGCGAGCTTTCCGCCGACGCCGTCTTTGCCGAGGCACTCCACGATAAAAAGCGCGCGGGCGACACCATCGACCTGGTAATTCCGCATGGCATTGGCCGTTGCAGCATCGACCGCACGCCGCTTTCCACCTTCCACGATTTAATTGCCGAGGGCCTCGGCCAGAAGGGAGACGCTTCCGCATGCTAGCCCGCATCACCCCGTCCCCGCTCAAGGGCAACGTTCCCGCCATCGCGTCCAAGTCGATGGCGCATCGCCTCATCATCTGCGCCGCGCTTGCCAACGGCGAGACGCACGTTACCTGCAACACTACCTGCGCCGATATCGAGGCCACGGTGCGTTGCCTCACGGCGCTCGGCGCCCGCATCGAGACTGTCGAGGACGGCTTCCAAGTCCACCCCACCATGAAGAGTGTTGAGTTTGGCCTGCTCAAGGCCCTTGCCGGCGGCACGCTCGACTGCGGCGAAAGCGGCTCCACGCTCCGCTTTATGTTGCCCGTCGCCTGCGCGCTGGGCGCAGAAGCAACTTTTGTGGGTCAGGGACGCTTGGGCGCCCGTCCGCTGTCCCCGCTCTCGGACGAGATTATCGCCGCCGGCTGCGACCTACAGGGTCTGGGCGGTTTTCCGCTCAAGACGAGCGGACGCATGCGCCCGGGCACCTTTATGCTGCCGGGCAATGTGAGCTCGCAGTACATCTCGGGCCTGCTGCTGGCAGCCCCGTTGCTCGCCCAGCCCTCCTGCGTGCAGGTGACCGGCCTCATTGAGAGCCGCCCCTACATCAACCTGACGATCCAGGCAATGAAGGCCTTTGGCGTCGAGGTCAACGTCGAGCGTATTCCCGCCCGGGACGGCCAGCCCGAGGTCACGAACTTCCGCGTGAGCAGTGGCTCGTATCGCACGCCCGGCAGCGTGGCCGTCGAGGGTGACTGGTCCAACGCTGCCTTTTGGCTGTGTGCCGGCGCCATCGGCACCGACCCCATCACCGTCGAGGGTGTATCCCTGAGCTCCGCACAGGGCGACCGCAACGTACTTGCCGCGCTTTCGCGCTTTGGCGCCCGCATCGTGCGTTCCACCAACGCCGCCACCGTGCAGTCCGACAAGCTCGCCGGCTTTGAGATGAGTGCCCACGACATTCCCGACCTCGTGCCCGTTATCTCGGCCGTGGCCTCACTGGCACAGGGCCGCACCTTTATCCGCGATTGCGCCCGTCTGCGCATCAAGGAATCCGACCGTCTGGCCACCACCACCCGCGAGCTCACCGCGCTGGGCGCGCAGGTGCGCATTGCCGGCGATGACCTCATCATCAAGGGCGTCGATGCCTTCACCGGCGGCGAGGTCGATTCGCACAACGACCACCGCATCGCCATGATGGCCGCCATCGCCGCGAGCCGCGCCACCGGCGAGGTCGTGATCCACGGCGCCGAGGCCGTCAACAAGTCCTATCCCGATTTCTTCGACCACTACCGCCTGCTGGGCGGCAAGGTCACACTCGAGGAGGAATAGCATGTCCTCGACCTTTGGCAACGTTTTGCATCTGAGCATTTTCGGCCAGTCGCACTCCCCTGCTATCGGCTGCTCACTCGACGGCATCCCGGCGGGCATCGCCGTGGACCAGGAGAAGCTGCAAGCCTTCCTCGACCGTCGCGCCCCCGGTCGCGACGAGACCGCAACCAAGCGCCGCGAGGCCGACGCCGCCCACATCATCGCCGGTGTTGTCGATGGACATACCACCGGCGCGCCCATCGCCGCGATTATCGAGAACACCAACACGCGCTCCAAGGATTACTCCGAGCTGCGCCGCAAGCCCCGTCCCGGACATGCGGACTTCCCTGCGCGCGTGAAGTATCACAACATGCACGATGTCGCTGGTGGCGGGCATTTTTCCGGCCGCCTAACGGCCCCCTTATGCATCGCCGGCGGCATTGCGCTGCAGGCACTCGAGGCCCGCGGTATTCGGGTGATGGCTCACGTGGCGCAAATCGGCGGCATCTCCGACCTGCCGATGGACGATATGGTCTATCGCGAGGCCGACCGCAAGGCGATCCTTACGAACGATCTGCCGTGCATTGACGCCGCCGCAGCCGGCCGTATGCGCGAGGAGATCCTAGCCGCGCGCGACGAACTCGACAGCATCGGCGGCATCGTGGAGTGTGGCATCTACGGCCTGCCTGCAGGCATCGGCGACCCCATGTTCGACGGCATCGAGAACCGCATCGCGCAAATCGCGTTTGGCATTCCCGCCGTAAAGGGTGTGGAGTTTGGCATGGGCTTTGCCGTGGCCGCCATGCGCGGCAGCGAGAACAACGATCCGTATCGCATCGATGCCGAGACCGGCGAGATCGAGGTCGAGTCCAATAACGCCGGCGGCATCCTGGGCGGCATTTCGACCGGCGCGCCCGTCATGTGGCGCATGGCCGTAAAGCCGACGCCCTCTATTGGCCGCGAGCAGCAGACCGTGGACATGGACGCCATGGAAAATGCCGAGCTCTCGGTCCACGGCCGTCACGATCCCTGCATCGTCCCCAGAGCCGTCCCCGTAGCCGAAGCAGCCGCCGCCCTCGCCATCTGGGACGCCCTCCTCGAGGACGCAGGCCAGTTCTAACCCGACTCACCTGAGTTGCCCATCAACTCTGTCATTACGTGAAAGGGGCCTCCATGGACCTTGCCGATATTCGCCAGACCATCGATGGCATCGACACCACGCTCCTCAACAGCTTTGTCGAGCGTATGGACATTGCCACCGAGGTCGCCAAATCAAAGATCGAGATGGGCAAGGCCGTCTTCGACCCCGCCCGTGAGCGCTCCAAACTCAACAACCTCGCCGACCGCGCACCCGAGCGCTACGAGGCCCAGACCATCGCCCTGTTCCGTCTCCTCATGAGCATGAGCAAGGCCGAGCAGCAGCGCTACATCAACGAGCTCAAGGGCATCACGGTCTCGCAAAAGGCCCACGCCACGGCTGCAGCCTCCGACACGCCTTTCCCCCAGACCGCCAGCGTCGCCTGCCAGGGCGTTGAGGGCGCCTACAGCCAGATCGCCGCGTGCAAGCTCTTTGCCGTGCCCGATATCGCGTTCTTCGAGACCTTCGAGGGCGTCATGTGCGCCGTACGCGACGGCTTTTGCAAGTTTGGCGTGCTGCCCATCGAGAACTCCACCGCTGGCTCGGTCAACGCCGTCTACGACCTGCTCGCCCAGTTCGACTTCCACATCGTGCGCTCGCTGCGACTCAAGATCGACCACAACTTGCTCGTCAAACCCGGCACCAAGCTCGCCGACGTGCGCGAGGTCTACAGCCACGGTCAGGCCATCGCGCAGTGCGCTAGCTTTATCGAGCGCCGCGGCCTGCACGCCACCAAGTACCCCAACACGGCCATGTCGGCCGAAATGGTCGCCAGCTCCGAGCGCACCGATGTTGCCGCCATCGCCTCGCGCAGCTGCGCGGCACTCTATGGCCTGGAGGTGCTAGAGCCCAACATCCAGGACTCGGACAACAACTATACGCGCTTTGTCGTCATCAGCCGCGAGCCGCGCGTCTACCCCGGCGCTAATCGCACCTCGCTCATGATCACCACGGCCAATGAGCCGGGCGCGCTCTATCGCGTACTCGAACGTTTCTACGCGCTCAACATCAACCTCATCAAGCTCGAGAGCCGTCCCATCCCCGGTCGCGACTTTGAGTTTATGTTCTACTTTGACCTGGACTGCCCCTTTGGCAGCAAGGCCCTCGACGACTTGCTCGACTCGATCGACGACGTATGTGAGAGCTTCACCTACTTTGGCAGCTACACGGAGGTGCTCTAGATGACCGATACCGCCGCAACCCGCCCCTACGGCGTCCTGGGCCGCGTGCTGGGCCACAGCTACACCCCGACCATCTACAAGGAGCTCGCTGGGCTTGAGTACGTGCGATTTGAGCGCGAGCCCGAGGATCTTGAGGCCTTTATGACCGGCGACGAATGGGAGGGCACCAACGTGACCATCCCCTACAAGCGCGCCGTCATGGACTACCTGGACGAGTTGAGTCCCCTGGCCGAGCGCATGGGCAACGTCAACACCATCACACGCCTACCTGACGGTCGCCTGCGCGGCGACAACACCGACTACTTTGGTTTTCGGTGCCTGGTCGAGGAGCTGGGTGTAGAGGTTACCGACAAGAAGGTCCTTGTGCTCGGTGCCACCGGTGGTGCCGGCACCACGGCCAGCATGGTGCTCGGTGACCTTGGCGCCACCGTGGTGCCCGTGGGCCGCACAAGCGAGGTCAACTACGGTAACCTCGCACTGCAGTCAGATGCCGCGTTGCTTGTCAACTGCACGCCTGCCGGCATGTTCCCCCACTGCCCCGACGCTCCCTGCACGCTCGAAGGCCTCGATGCACTCGAGGGCGTCATCGACATCGTCTACAACCCCGCCCGCACGGGTCTGATGCTCGAGGCTGAGCGCCGCGGCATCCCCTGCATCGGCGGCCTGCTGATGCTCGTTGCCCAAGCGGCACAGGCCGTCGAGCGCTATACCGGCCAGGTCACCCCGCGCGAGCGCATCCTGGACGTAACGGAGCGCTTGTCACGTCGCGAACAGAACATCGCGCTGATCGGCATGCCGGGTTCGGGCAAAACCCGCGTGGGCGAGCAGATCGCAATGCTGACGGGTCGCGAGCACATCGACCTGGACCGCGCCCTCGAGGAACGCCTCGGCATGCCCTGTGCCGACTATATCGTCGAGCGCGGCGAGGCGGCCTTCCGCGAGCAGGAGACGGCGGCCCTGGCCGACATCTCCAAGCGCAGCGGCCTGGTGCTTTCCACCGGCGGCGGCGTGGTAACGCGCGACGAGAACTATCCGCTGCTGCACCAGAACAGCCAGATTGTGATGCTCAACCGCAAGCTCGACGAGCTCGCCCACAAGGGCCGCCCCATCACCGCCCGCGATGGCATCGACAAGCTGGCCGAGCAGCGTATGCCGCGCTACTGCGCCTGGGCCGACTGCATTATCGACTCACGCGACTGCGCCACCAACACCGCCCAAGCCCTCCTCGACACCCTCCCACCCGCTCTCTAACCAAAACCACCACAAAGGGGACAGGCACCTTTGTGGTGGTTTTCCAACCGCAAAGGAAGCAACCATGAAAGCACTCGTCATCAACGGCCCAAACCTCAACATGCTCGGCATTCGCGAGCCGGGCATCTATGGCAGCGACAACTACGACCGCCTGGTCCAGATTTGCCAGGAGGCAGGCGCCGCGCAGGGCTTTGACGAGGTCGAGGTCTTCCAGTCCAACCACGAGGGCAGCATCGTCGACAAGATCCAGGAGGCCTACGGCAAGGTCGACGGCATCGTCATCAACCCGGCTGCCTACACGCACACGAGCGTGGCCATCCTGGACGCCCTCAAGGCCGTCGCCATCCCCGCCGTTGAGGTCCACATCAGCGCCGTCGAGACCCGCGAAGACTTCCGCCAGGTGAGCTACGCCCGCCTGGCCTGCTTCGCCACCATCACCGGCGAGGGCCTCCAAGGCTACGCCCACGCGTTGGAGCTGTTGAAAGAGCATCTGCTACACTAATCCCTGGGACAAAGACATTAGATATGTTTGTCCCTAAACTAAAGTAACTGTCCAATCGACATACAAAGGAGCATATCCATGTCCCAGTACGATTACCTCGTCGTCGGCGCCGGCCTCTCTGGCGCCGTCTTCGCCAACGCCGCCAAGCGCGCCGGCAAGTCGGTCCTGGTCATCGACCGCCGCGACCACATCGCCGGCAACATCTACACCGAGGACGTCGAGGGCATCCAGGTCCACCGCTACGGCGCGCACATCTTCCACACCTCCATGAGGGACGTCTGGGACTACGTCAACCGCTTCGCCGAGTTCAACAACTACGTCAACTCGCCGGTCGCCAACTTCCACGGCAGGATGTACAACATGCCCTTCAACATGAACACCTTCGCCAAGATGTGGCCGGGCGTCGTCACGCCGGCCGACGCCAAGGCCAAGATCGCCGAGCAGGTGGCCGCCGAGAACATCGGCGAGCCGGCAAACCTCGAGGAGCAGGCGCTGTCGCTCGTCGGCCGCGACATCTTCGAGACGCTCGTGAAGGGCTACACCGAGAAGCAGTGGGGCCGCGATTGCAAGGAGCTGCCCGCGAGCATCATCAAGCGCCTCCCCTGCCGCTTCACCTACGACAACAACTACTTCAACGACCGCTACCAGGGCATCCCCATGGGCGGCTACACCAAGATGGTCGCCAACATGCTCGAGGGCGTCGAGGTGCGCTGCGGCGTGGAGTACAAGGAGCTGGCCGCCGCCGAGCCCGATATCGCCGCCAAGACGATCTACTGCGGCCCCATCGACGCGTTCTACGACTTCAGGCTGGGCACGCTCGAGTACCGCAGCCTGCGCTTCGAGACCGAGACGCTCGACGAGCAGGACCACCAGGGCGTGGCCGTGGTCAACTACACCGAGCGCGAGGTCCCCTATACCCGCATCATCGAGCACAAGCACTTCGAGTTCGGCACGCAGGAGAAGACCGTCATCACGCGCGAGTACCCGGCGGACTGGAAGCCCGGCGACGAGCCCTACTACCCCATCAACGACGCCAAGAACGAGGCCCTGTACAGGCAGTACGAGGAGCTGGCGGCGCAGGAGGGCGACGTGATCTTCGCCGGACGCCTGGGCGGCTACAAGTACTACGACATGGACAAGGCCATCGCCGCCGCCTTCGAGCTCGTCCGCAACGAGCTGGGCGTGGAGCCGACTGAGGCGTAAAAGCCCAACAGCCAAAGACTGATAGCCATTCTGGGATGTAGAAAGTCCGGTGCAGCATCGCTGCATCGGACTTATTGTTGAGGGAACACTGCATGCGCACGCGCCCCAAAAAGCAAAGACCCGGCACAATAACCGGGTCTTAAAAAACTCTATTGGTGCTCCATGGCGGATTCGAACCGTCGACCTTGGGATTAGAAGTCCCCTGCTCTATCCAACTGAGCTAATGGAGCATTGAAGCCGCGCGTCCAAGCGGGTACAAGTTCACACGGCTAATAAATTATAACCTACTTGAACTGGTCGTGGTACGCCTTGCAGACCTCGTCCACGGGTCCATCCATGCGCAGGTCGCCCTTCTCAATCCATACGGCACGCTGGCAAATGCGCTCAACCTGCTCCATAGAGTGAGAAACGAACAAGACCGTGACGTCGCCACTCTCGATAAAGTGCTGGATGCGGCGCTCGCACTTCTGCTGGAAAAAGACATCGCCAACAGAAAGCGTCTCATCGACGATCAGGATGTCGGGCTCGGTAATCGTAGCGATAGCAAAGGCAATGCGTGCAACCATACCCGAAGAGAAGTTCTTCAGTGGCATGTCAACGAAGTCTTTAAGCTCGGCGAACTCAATAATCTCGTCAAAGCTAGCGTCAATAAACTCCTTCGTGTATCCAAGCAGCGCACCGTTCAGATAGATATTCTCACGCGCGGTAAGCTCAGGATCGAAACCAGCGCCGAGCTCAATCAGAGGTGCAATATTGCCATGGACCTTAACCTCGCCCTCACTGGGCTCCAAAACGCCAGCAATAATCTTGAGCATCGTAGACTTACCGGAGCCGTTAGTACCAACAAGGCCAACGACCTCGCCGCGATGCACATTAAACGAAATGTGCTTAAGCGCACGGAACTCCTCAAAGAACAGCTCGTGCTTGGCGAGCTTAATAAAGTACTCCTTGAGGTTCGTAAGCGACTCGGACGCCATGTTAAAGATCATGGTGACGTCTTTGACCTCAACAGCAAGGGGCTGCTTGCTGTAATCAATAGCAGATTCAGTCATGAACAGCGCTCCTTAGATGTAGAGAATAAACTTGTGCTCAGTCTTATGAAACACAGTGTAGCCAATAGCAAGAGCAATAACAGCCCAAACAACACACAGCCCAAAGGTAAGCGCAGAGGGCATGGTGTTAAACAGGAAAATATCGCGCATAAACTGAAGGTAGTTGTACATGGGATTGACAACCACGAGCACCTGAATCCAATGTGCCATCTGGCTAATGAAGTCGGTCGTCCAGAAAATCGGCGTCAGATACATCCAGGCCGTGATAACAACGGTCCACAGGTGCATAACATCGCGGAAAAAAACCGCCAGCGCAGACAGCATCATGCCCAAGCCCATGCAGAAACACATAAGCAGGAGCAAGCAAACCGGCAGAAGAATTAAATGCCAGGTGGGAAGCACGTGGAACCAAAGCATAACCAAGGCGACGGCAACCAAAGAGAAGGCGAAGTTAACGAGCGAGAACAGCACCTTCTGCACCGGAAAGACCCAACGGTGCACCTTGACCTTCTTAAGCAGCGAGGAAGCCCAAATGATGGACATAAGCGCTTGGTTCGTCGACTCGGACATGACAGAGAAAGTCACGTTACCGACGATCAAGTAAAGCGGATACATTTCGGGCGTAATAGAACCATTGCGACCTTGCGCGAAGATTGTCGAGAACACGATCGACATAACAACCATCATCAACAGCGGATTAAGCACGGACCATGCCACACCCAGAACACTGCGACGATATTTGATTTTAAAATCTTTGGTGACAAGCTGCTTAAGAATGAACTTGTCCTTTTCAAAATCATTTTTAGCGTGAGAGGCCGGTTTAGCCACCGCTATCTGACTCTCTACGTTGTCAGCCACGGACCATCTCCTTGTCTCGTAAAACATAACAGTAGAAAGTATAGCCCTCCCACGATGACGATAACTCACCGCAACAAATCTGGAGAACTAACCCATATCTAAGCAAAGGGGCAAGCGATAGGTATACTTTCGACCAGATGAGTCATTAAAGGAGGTCCTACATGGACTATTCGAATACCGCCGTCATAATTCCCTGTTACAACGAAGCGCTGACGATTGGCAAAGTTGTCGACGATTTTCATCGAGAGCTACCCGGTGCAGTTGTCTATGTTTACGACAACAACTCGTCCGATGACACTTCGCAAATCGCCAAACAGCACGGGGCTACGGTGCGCCATGAGTCCAGGCAGGGCAAAGGTAACGTATGTCGCCAAATGTTCCGCGATATCGACGCCGAATGCTACTTGATGGTCGACGGCGACGATACCTACCCTGCTGAGGCCGCCAAGCCACTCTGTGAGCCCATCCTTAACGGCGAAGCGGATATGACCGTTGGCGATCGCCTGTCAAACGGCACCTATGCCGAAGAGAATAAACGAGCCTTTCACGGGTTTGGCAACAACCTTGTTCGCGCTATGATTAAGTGGATTTACGGCTACAGCTTTGACGACGTGATGACCGGCTACCGAGCCATGAGCAAGCCTTTCGTCAAGACCTTCCCCGTCTTGAGCGAGGGCTTCCAGATCGAAACCGAGCTCTCCATCCACGCTGTCGATCACCGCTGGCGAATTAAAGACGTGCCGGTGGAGTATCGCGATCGGCCCGCAGGCTCCGAGTCCAAGCTCAACACCGTTAGCGACGGCATCAAGGTCATCGCAATGATTGGAACGCTCTTTAAAGACTATCGTCCGCTCAAGTTCTTTACACTTATAGCGCTCATCTTCGCCATCATAGGCCTTGCCCTCGGAATTCCAATTGTTAGGGAGTACTTCCAAACCGGCTTAGTCCCCCGTTTCCCCACGGCCATACTTGCGGCCTCATTCATGTTCCTGTGTGGGTTGAGCCTAGCAACGGGACTAATCCTCGACTCAGTAGCAAAAGTCGAAAGAAAACAATGGGAGCTACAAGCCTATAAAACCTATTCAAAATAAGAAGAGGTCCGGACTTAATCCGGACCTCTTCTTATTTCAGACCTAAATACTGTTCCCAGAACTCTCGCGAAGTCATGTACGGCATGGCATCTTTCCATGCCCCCCTGACGCTCTTGCCCTCTTTACGATATCGCGCCATCAGTTCGTGCTCTCGGCGGCGAATACTCTTGAACCGCGCTCGATCCATCGTGCGGACCGCCCCCTTCTCGCGGGTCGGATCAAGAAATACCAGCGTCTTGCAACGTGTCGAGTTGCCCTCAAGCGTACAGCTGCCGTTCTTGACCACATAGCCGGGCTTTCCGCGCAACAGCGCATCGGGAAGATAGTGTTTGTCGTAAGGAATAGATCTCCAATACTTCATAAATTTCGAAGGATGGAATTCCAGATTAACATTAGCGAGCACTTGCTCCGTAACCCCAGCCTTGCGAAGAAGCTCTGGATCCATTTCGGAAACAGGAATCAGCTTTTCGTTTAACTTACCCTTACCAATCATCGTCGCGGCGCCATCAAGCTTCTGGAGATACTCAGGGCCGCGCAGATAGTCCTCAAAGCCATCAAGGATAAACTCAGCAGCCTGATAATCCATATCGCGCAAGTTCTGACGTACCCCTCGCTGAATACGAAGGACAAACATTTTCTCATCAGCACAATCATTGAGTGAAATCATGGCAAAGAAGTTGCGGAAGTACTGGTAGCAGTCAACCGAAGCGCGGAAACGCCCCTCAAAGCTTGCATGCCACACGCAAATGCAATTCATGGTCATGTAGACAGGCTTATTGCGCATGCCAAACTCAACATCGTCACAGCGGATGAAGAAAGGCATGGGAAGACCGTTCTTTTCGATAGCCTTCACCGGAATGCAGCTATACCACCAAGCTCCATAGGCCTGGTCAACCTCAACACTCGTACGCTCGTTTTCGAGAATGTCAGCCAGCTTGCCAACATTCAGATCTTCTTTTACTCGACGATAGGCACCAGTAGTCGTCACATACGAGACATCCTCAAACTGACGAGTGGGATCCTCCATCGAAAGCATGGCGCCGTTAATAAAGGCATCCTTATATTTGCCCCTAGCAAGAGAGAGCAGGTTGAACGTACGAATCAAACTCTCGGGCATGATAGAGACATCGTCATCCATCAAGATGATATGGGTGAACCGATCAGGAGTTTCAGTAGCCGCCATCATTCCACGCGCGAATCCCCCCGAACCGCCCGTATTGGGATTCGGGAGCACGGTGACTAGCCCATCGGAAAGTGATGCAGAATCGAGCGTCTGCCCATTGTCGACGACAAACATGTGGAAGTGGTCGCGAATCGGACCGTCCTCTTTGGAGATGCCTGCTTTAACGAGTTCAATATTCGGAAGAATGTACTGCTCATTCTTAAATGTAGTAGTAGAAAGAGCAAGATTGATCTGGTTAATTGAGTCCTCAGGAACATCAGTCAGATAAGAGGCGTTCAAGAGGTCTACGGAATAGCTCTCATCACTCTCAATCCTAAAACCGATCAAGTCGTAGCCGGTTGTATCGATATCGATATCGAGAACGCAAGGATCAACTTTATCGCCATCAAAAGGATAAGATTTAAGCTCGACGGGATTCAGTTCGCAAGATCTCACTCCATGAACGACAACCCGGCCCCTGCCAAATAAAGCCATATGCAAGACGACGCCGCCAACAGACGCATATTGATGCCATTTGCCAGCAGATAAGCCATTCACATACGTCAAAAAGTCAACGTTTCCATTGATATGAAGTGAATGAATGTCGTCATCATACGAAGCATCACCAGAGAGCACGCGATAGTAGAGTTCGGGAAAATCCTTTGCATGCTTTTCAACTTTAAGTACAACATTCGCAAGTTTAAACTGCATTTCAAATACCTTAATCAAAGCCGTTGTAACTACTAATTACATTCGACGACAAACTTTGCCATCGCGGAGCGAACATCAGGATCAGACAAAACATCCTTTGCAAAATGATCATGCCCGCAGATGTCCATAGGCATGTAAGGCCATCCAGGATAACAGGCGTCAGCGACCTTTTCCGCTTTCGCAGGAACCGAAAAAGAGAAACCGCCAAACGGATGCTTTCTTACGGGAAGAATATCGTTGCGATCCCAAATTTTTTTTCGCTTAGGGGCATCAAAAACGTTATCGATCGCGTATGCAAAATCGCCATGAGGCTCATCGGTCAACAAACCAAGTGCATGAGCCTTTTCGTTAAACGAATCGAATACGCTCTGGACAAGATCAATCTCCGCAGAAGAAACAACTGTTCTCTGAGCTTCCAAGTCAACATCCCCGCACTGCACGCTAAGACCACTGTCGGGATGAAACATCCAAGGATTATCTTTCCAAAAACTAAACTCATGTTCATTTTTGTCAAAGAAATCCATAAGCTCAATTCTGAGTTGCCTAAGTCGATCGTTCGCGCGCTTGGAATTCTCGGCCGCACGGTCGTAAATCGAAATGTCCACAAAACAAGGTATAAGCGAATTAGTTGAACAAAAGCGAACTTGACGGCACTTTACAAACCAGTCATATACAAGAGTGATTTGATATTCAGGGTCGTCTTTTAAAGCGGCAGTGAGCTTATCCACATCGGACCTAAGCATGCAGATATCAATATCGTCGTCCCAAGGAATAAAACCCGATCGAGACAAGGTGCCAACAAGAGAACCATAAGAAAGCCAGTATTGAATATTATTGGCAGCACAAATCGCGTCTAGCTTACTCATCAACGCCGCGTTTGCCTGCTGCATCAATCGAATATCACCCTCGGCGTCGGGCAATGCATCAAAGATTTTGCAACGGAGCTCAAAAGGGGTGAGATCGGGGTACGCACGTCGCGCTAACAATTCAAAGCGAAGCCTCATTTGTTCTGACAGACTTTGTTGGCGTTGCTTGAGCAATTCAATTTCTGGAAATAGCCGAGTATCGAATTTGTAATTGATATTCATATTGATACCGTTATCGGCCTGCTCAATACGGGCGAAAACCTCGTCAAAACGACGGTCCATATCCTCATGCATAGCATGCAACGATCGGGATGAGCCAGGGAGGATCTTTTTAATAGTAGAAAGCAAGGACATGGCTTAACCTTCGCAACAACAAACAATGAACGAAGCACAATTACTCATATGATACAAAAGAATGAGTGGGTCCCACCTTGAAACCCACTCACATGAAGACTACTCCGACGCCTCTTTCAAATACTGTTTCCAGAAATCGATCGAGGTAAAGACATCTCTATACGAAGCGTATTCGGTATAAATCTTATCTTTGTTTCGCTTGAATTCCTTCTCGGCTTTACGAAAACGACTCCAAACCTCTTTGAATCGCTTCTTATCCATATGTCTAATGGCACCCTTTTTATTAGGCATATCTACCACAATAAGCGTGTCAACATCCCTGATCTTACCTGCGGGATAAACCCATCCCGCAGCATCAATAACAGCAACCCTACCGTTACGTTTAGCGGAGTCGTTAACAAAACGGTGGCCATTAATGGTCAGATAATCCTTAAATGCCTGCAGCCTAGACCTGTCGCCCCCAAGGCTCAAATTGCCAAAAGTCAGTTGCGTCAAGTCGACACCCAATTCTTGTGCCTGAGGGATGAGCTGCTCGATGGGAATCAATTGTTCCCTTTCACGATTTGCCGCCATAAAACGGGATTCAGCGACAGGATGAGAAATCCACTCCGGACCTCTCAAAAAATCTTCAAGACCTTTTACGGCAAGAGCAGCTTCATCGTAATTAAATTTCTTCAAGTCGAGCTCAACTTCACGACGAATCTCATAAAGAAAATCAGAGAGAGGCGCAGCGCCAGTTGTCGCCTGACTGATTAGCGTATTTCGGCTTACCTGATAACGCTCCACGGCAGCACTATACTTAAACTTAAAGGAATTATGCCAAACGCAAATACCATTCATGGACATGAACTTGGGTTTGCAACGAAGCGCATACTCAGCATCATCAGAACGAACAAATAAGGGCAAGGGCAACCCCTCACGTTCAATCGTTGCGGTAGGTATAACGCAATACCACCAGCCAGCATACTGTTGGGCAGTGTCCTCATAAAGGCCAGTTGGGGCCTTATATATCTCGGTCTCAACGACATCATGAAGTGAGGTCATATAGCCTGCAGGCTTAAGGGGAGAAAAAGTTCCCTTAGCAGTAAAGAACCCTAAATCCTCGGTACGCAAATTGGGCTCTTCCAAGCTCATCATGGCACCCGATAAAAAGGCCTCAGCATATTCTTCTTTGAGAAGAGAGAGCAGGTTGAAAGTGCGGATAAAACTCTCGGGAAGAACCTCGACATCATCGTCCATCAGGAGAACATGAGTCGCTTTAGGATTCTGCTCAAGTGACTCAATCATCCCCCGAGCAAAACCACCAGACCCGCCGACATTAGGATTTGGATGAACAGTAACACGCGATGAATCCAGGTTTGCACTATTCAGCGAACGGCCATTATCAATAATGTGTACGTGGAAATGATCAGCAATCTCTTCATCAGAATCAATAATGTTCTTTTGTAAAAGAGATACGTTACGGACAATATAGTCTTCTTTTTTAAACGTAGTAGTTGCAAGCGCTAGCTCAACTGGATGAATATCCAGTTCTTCACAATCGCAATAATAATACGCATTCCGAATATTAACAGGGCCTTCAGTACTGATATTAAAAGCGTGCAGAATCTCTCCCTCACAAAGGGAGAGTTCGATTTCAGCCGTACTCCATTCATCGGATCGTTGCAAACTAACCGCAGAGCCATCAATTGTAGAAGGAATCCAAGAATAATTATTTGCATACGTCTGCTGAAGCGTTAAGGCGGAGCCGCAATACTCGATATGAAGATAAAACGCCTTTGCAGTAGTGTATTTTCGCCACTTATAAATGGATAGCGCATTAAAATATGTTGTGAAATCAACATTGGTCGATTTCATGATTTCAATAGCGCCATTCGAAGTTGGAATAACAAGACCCTCCGTTGCCCTATAGCAAAGCAATGGATACTGCAACATCGCATCAGATCCGTTAAAAATCAAATTTGCAAGTTTAAAATGCATTGAAAACCATCCAAAAAATTCCTGGTGCAACTTGGCAAAATGGCATAAATGCCCATGGCATTGTTTGCATTCTCACTGATTTTAAGAATGCAAACAATGTACTAAAGGCATCTAATCAAAATGAAGTTTTAGCTCTTCCTCCCAGTCGGGCATGTGGAACCCGACCGACTCGAGCCTGGAAAGGTCGAGCGCGGAGTGGACCGGGCGCGGGGCGATGGGGCCGACGGCGCCGGCGTAGTAGTCGGCAGTGCTGACCGGCACGACCTTCTCCCCGTTGCCGTTGGCTGCCTCGAAGACGGCGCGGGCGATGTCCGCCCAGGACTTGACCGCACCGGAGCCGGTGCAGTTATAGGTGCTGTAGGGGGCGTGCGTCCCCAGCACGTGGAAGATGGCGGCGGCCATGTCGCGCGTGAAGGTCAGGCGCCCCAGCTGGTCGTCCACGACGGTGACCTGCGTGAGCCCGTCCTCGGGGTCGGCCACGCGGTCGGACAGCCCCTTCATGGTCTTCACGAAGTTGTGGCCCTCGCCGATGACCCAGGAGCTGCGCATGATGTAGTGGCGCGGGCACCCTGCCACGGCGATGTCGCCGGCGGCCTTGGTCTGGCCGTAGACGGACAGCGGGCTGAGGGGCTCGTCCTCGTCATGGACCTCGGCGGTGCCGTCGAAGACGTAGTCGCTGGACACGTGCACGAGGGTGATCCCGTGCTCGGCGCAGGTGCGGGCGAGAAGGGCGGGGCCGGTCGCGTTGGCCTTCCAGGCGGTCACGCGGCCCTCGGGGGTCTCCGCTTTATCCACGGCCGTGTAGGCACCGCAGTTGATCACGGTGCCGTAGAGCGACCAGTCGTACTGTGCGTAGGCGTCCGGGTCGGACATGTCGAAGGTGTCGATGTCGCAGAAGTCGAAGTCCTTGGCGACGCCGCGCTCCTCGGCGAGTCTGCGGACCGCATGCCCCAGCTGGCCGTCGCAGCCGGTGACGAGGGTGCGCTTCGGCGCCATGGGGACGACGTCCTCCAGCATCGGGTGGTTCAGGTCGGCCTCGGAGACGGTGGCCTCCTCCAGCGGGATCGGCCACTGGATGGCGAGCTCGGGATCGGCGAGGTTAACGAAGGTGTAGGTCCTCTTGAGCTCCAGCGACCAGTGGGCGTCCACCAGGTAGGTGTAGGCGGTGCCGTCCTCCAGCGCCTGGAAGCTGTTGCCCACGCCGCGCGGGACGTAGATGGCCTTGCTCGGGTCCAGCACGGTCGTGTAGACCTTCCCGTAGGTGGCGCTGCCCTCGCGCAGGTCCACCCAGGCGCCGAAGACGCTGCCGCGCGCCACGGAGATGAACTTGTCCCAGGGCTCGGCGTGGATGCCGCGGGTGACGCCGCGGCTGTCGTTGTAGGAGATGTTGTTCTGTACGACCTTGAGGTCGGGGATGCCCAGTGCGGTCATCTTGGCGCGCTGCCAGTTCTCCTTGAACCAGCCGCGCGAGTCGCCGTGGACGGCGAGGTCGACGACCTTCAGGCCCCCGATGCCGGTCTCGGCGACGGAGAGGTCCTTCTCGAATGCGATGTCTGCCATCTGTCTCTCCCCTCCTACTGGCCCTGTGCGCGGTAGCGCGCCTCGGTGGCCTCCTTGGCCGGGCGCCACCAGGGCTCGTTCTCGACGTACCAGTCGATCGTCTGCTTCAGGCCCTCGGCGAAGTCGGTGTGGGCCGGCCTCCAGCCGAGCTCGCGCTGGAGCTTCGTGCTGTCGATGGCGTAGCGGCGGTCGTGGCCGGGGCGGTCGGCGACCCAGTCGAAGTCCTCGGGGTCGCGGCCCATGGCCTCCAGGATCATGCGCAGGACCGTGATGTTGTCCCTCTCGCCGTCGGCCCCGATGAGGTAGGTCTCCCCCGTGCGGCCCCTGGTGAGGATGTCCCAGACGGCCGAGGAGTGGTCCTCGGTGTGGATCCAGTCGCGGACGTTCTCGCCGCGGCCGTAGAGCTTGGGGCGCACGCCGTCGACGATGTTGGTGATCTGCCTGGGGATGAACTTCTCCACGTGCTGGTAGGGGCCGTAGTTGTTGGAGCAGTTGGAGATCGTGGCGCGCAGGCCGTAGGTGCGGGTCCAGGCGCGCACGAGCATGTCGGAGCTGGCCTTGGTCGAGCTGTACGGCGAGGACGGGTGGTAGGGCGTCTCCTCGGTGAACTTGGCCGGGTCGTCGAGCGCCAGGTCGCCGTAGACCTCGTCGGTGGAGACGTGGTGGTAGCGGATGCCGTATTTGCGGACGGCCTCCAGCAGGCGGAAGGTGCCCTCCACGTTGGTGCGCAGGAACGGCTCCGGGTCGGCGATGGAGTTGTCGTTGTGGCTCTCGGCGGCGTAGTGCACGATCGCGTCGTGGCCCGGGACGATGCGGTCCAGCAGTTCCGCGTCGCAGATGTCGCCCACGACGAGCTCCACTCGGTCGGAGGGCAGCCCCGCGATGTTCTCGGGGTTGCCGGCGTAGGTCAGCTTGTCCAGGACGGTGACGTGGACGTCCGGGTGGTTGTTGACCACGTAGTGCACGAAGTTGCTGCCGATGAAGCCGCAGCCGCCCGTGACGATGACGTTCTTGGGGGAGAAGGTCTCCTCTGCCATGTTCGAATCTCCTTGTTCCTAGTACTCGCGCGGGCTGTTGACGATCTCGCCGGCGGCGACCTTCTTGAGGTGCTGCCCGTAGACCGACTTGCCGTAGGCCTCGGCGGCCTGCTTGAGCCCCTCGGTGGTGATCCAGCCGTTCTCCCAGGCGATCTCCTCGGGCACGGACACGGGAAGGTCCTGGGAGTGCTCCACGGCGCGGACGAACTCCGCGGCCTCGTGCAGGCTCTCCATGGTGCCGGTGTCCAGCCAGGCGTAGCCGCGGCCGAGGGTCACGACGGACAGCGTCCCCTCCTCCAGGTACATCCGGTTGAGGTCGGTGATCTCCAGCTCGCCGCGGGCCGAGGGCTCGACCCCATGGGCCTTGGCGGCCACGTCGCCCGGGTAGAAGTACAGGCCGGTGACGGCGTAGGAGCTCTTGGGCTCGGCGGGCTTCTCCTCGATGGAGACGGCCCTCCCCTCGCCGTCGAACTCCACGACGCCGAAGCGCTCGGGGTCGTCCACGTGGTAGCCGAAGACCGTGGCGCGGCCCGACTCGGCGTTCTGCACGGCGCGCGTCAGGTGGCGCGACAGGCCGTTGCCGTAGAAGATGTTGTCGCCGAGCACCAGCGCGCACGGCTCGCCGGCGATGAACTCCTCGCCGATGGTGAAGGCCTGCGCCAGGCCGTCGGGGCTCGGCTGCTCGGCGTAGGAGAGGTTCACGCCGTAGCGCGAGCCGTCCCCGAGCAGGCGCTCGAAGTTGGGGAGGTCGGTCGGCGTGGAGATGACCAGGATGTCGCGGATGCCCGCCAGCATGAGTGTGCTGAGCGGGTAGTAGATCATGGGCTTGTCGTAGACCGGCAGCAGCTGCTTGGAGGTCACGAGCGTGAGCGGGTACAGGCGCGTGCCGGACCCGCCGGCGAGGATGATGCCTTTCATTCAATCACTTCCAAAGTCAGTGAACGGAAAAATAAATCCGTTTAGCAATGTTCCTGATTGAGAGCGACAATTTACGAGCGGTTAAATCAACCGACGATATATTGATACCATCGAGTGAACAGATTGCTCGCACAAAATCAAACTCATCGCGTTTCAATTGCTCTTTTTTATCCTTAAAAAGTGAGTTCGTAGTAGATTCGTTGCACACTCTAAAATAGGAATAAATTGAGTCTAGATAGCAGACATCACTATTAAGTGATAGACTAATCCAATACTCCCAATCAGGGGAGTAACACAAAGAATCATTAAAGGGTCCAACCTTTTGCCAGCAATCTCTACGAAACATGACATTAGAAGGCTCTCCATAGATATTATGAGTTCGAAATGTCTTGCGGGCAAAATCAGAGCCTTTTAAAACCATATCCCGCTTAAAAGGTCTCCTCTTCATTGTAATGGCACCATTCGAGTCAATAACACATGAAGCGCTGAAGCAGAGGGAGCACTTTGGATTAGCATCCAGTGCTGCAACCTCAGACTCAAGAGCCCCGGGTAACAAAATATCATCCTGAAAGAGGAAATGAATATACTCGCCAGAAGATTTCTCAATGGCATTATTCCAGTTTCCAACAAGACCGAGATTACTGGCGTTTCTAAATACCTTAATTCGAGAATCCGTTAGCTTGGAAACAATCTCAAATGTTCCATCAGTTGACTGATCATCGAAAATTAATAATTCGAAATCGCGGAAAGACTGGCTTAACACCGAATCAATTGCCTTCAAAATGTACTTAGCACCATTAAAACAAGGCATCAACACACTAACTTTAGGCATCCTTGTCCTCC
>DBEZHA010000041.1:0-5060 GCA_048189585.1 Collinsella sp.
CCCTTCGACTCGAATTCTTGACGGCCTGAACAATCGTCAATATCGGTCGGAGGGGTGGCTTTGTAAAGCCGTTTGTCTCCACCCGCGTAGCGGGTGGTTCAAAGCTGGCCGCTGCGCGGCCAGCAGACTAAAGTCTTGAAATCAAAAAGAGCCGCCCCGGTTACCCAGGGCGGCCCTTTCGTCAGCACCTACATTGCAGACAAAATCACACTCTACTTGGCGCGACCCTCCTCATAGCGCTCGACCAACTTGGCCTGAACGTCATAGGGAACCTGCTCGTAGCCAGCGGGCTTCATGGTAAAGTCACCCGTGCCGCGCGTGATAGAGCGCAGGCGCGTCGAGTAATCCGCCAGCTCTGCCAGCGGCGCCTGGGCAATGACCACGGTGTCTCCGCGCTCATCGGTCTCCATGCCCGTCACGCGACCGCGCGAGGCCGAGATGTCGCCCATCACGGCGCCGGCGTAGCTCTCGGGGATAGTCACCGTAATTTCCTCGATGGGCTCCAGCACCACTGGGTCGGCATCGGCACATGCCTTGCGCAGGCCGATGCGAGCCGCCGCGCGAAACGCCATCTCGTTGGAGTCGACGCTGTGATACGAGCCGTCGTACACAGCCACGCGAATGCCCGTGAGCGGGTAGCCGGCAATGATGCCGTCCTTCATGGTCTCCTGGACGCCCTTGTCCACGGCGGGAATCAGCGAGCGCGGAATGCGGCCGCCTACGACCTCATCCACAAACTCGTAGCCGTCGCTCGTGCCGTCGGGCCCAATAAGCGGCTCCACGCGCAGCCAGCAGTCGCCGTACTGACCGGCACCACCGGTCTGCTTCTTGTGGCGGCCCTGGGCGCTCGCCGTGCGGCGGATGGTCTCGCGATACGGAATGCGGATCGGCACGCTCTTGGCCACGACCTTGGTACGGTCCTCCAAACGGTTGAGCAGCACCGAAACCTGCGCCTCACCCACCGCCGAGATGATGGTCTGCCCGGTCTCCTCGTCGCGGTCGATGCTCATGGTCGGATCGGCCTTGCAGGCCTTCTCGATAAACGTGTAGAGCTTCTCTTCGTCGCCGCGGTTCTCGGCCTCGATGGCAATGCGGTACTGCGAGTTGGGAAACTTAAACGCCGCGGCCTCGACCTTACCGGTAATCGAGAGCGTGTCGCCCGTCTCGGCAGCCAGCTTGGGCGCCACGATGATGTCGCCGGCATAGGCATGGCCAACCTCGGTCATATCGCGACCGCACATCACATACAGGTGAGCCAGACGATCGCTCTTGCGGGTACGCGCGTTGATCAGCTCAAGGCCCGGCTCAAGCGTGCCCGTCAGCACCTTGATAAAGCTGATGCGGCCCTGCTGCGGATCGGCCAGGGTCTTAAACACAAACGCCACCGGACGGTCATCGTCGCTCGAAATCTTGAGCGAATCGCCGTCGATGAGCGGCATCTCGCCGTAGTCGGTCGGCGCTGGGAAGTACGTCGCGATGTCGTCCATCAGCGAGTTGACGCCCTGCTCCTTAATGCAATCGCCCGCAAAGACCGGCACAAAGATGCGCTCGGCAATCGCCTTCGACAGCAGGCCCTCAAGCTCCTCCTGCGTCAGCGTCTCCTCGCCTTCCAGGTACTTCATCATCAGTTCGTCGTCAGCCTCGGCCACCAGCTCGCACAGATGGTCATGGGCTTCCTCGGCCTGGGCACGATACTCCTCGGGAATCTCCGACTCAACGGCTTCGGTGCCGTTGCAATGGCGCGCCTTCATGCGCACCAGGTCGATGATGCCGTCAAAGTCCTCGCCCTCGCCCCAGGGAAGGGTCACGGCGCCCAGGCGCGTGCCAAAGCGCTCCTGCAGCAAGTCCATTGTGGTCGCAAAGCTGGCCTCGGAGCGCGACAGGCGGTTTACGAACACCGCACGCGCCAGGCGCAGGTCCTCGGCGGCATACCAGAGCTTAACTGTCGTAGGCTGCGGGCCGGCCTCGGCGTCGACCACAAACAGAGCCGTCTCGCAGACGCTCATCGCGGCAAAGGCGTCGCCGATAAAATCGGGGTAGCACGGGGCATCGAGCACATTGATGCGCGCGCCCTTCCAGTCGATCGGCGCAATGGTCGTCGAGATGGAAAACGCACGCTTAACCTCTTCAGGGTCATAGTCGAGCGTGGGCTTGGTGCCGTCGTGGCCGCCCAGGCGGGCGGTCTTGCCGGAAAGGTGGAGCATGGCCTCGGCGAGTGAAGTCTTGCCCACCCCGCCTTGGCCTACGAGCACCACGTTCCTTACGTTACCGGTCTTGGGAGCACCCATGATGACCTCCTTGCAGGGCCGCGCGCAATGCGCGACGCCAACGGGGAGAGTTCGCGGTCGGTGCCATCCCGGGAGCAGCATGGTCGGCAGCCGAGCCGACTCACCCTCCAAATGTCCTATGCCACCACCCTACCCTCACGGGCGGCTGTCCATGCATACCTTTCGGCGCACGTATGAATACAGGCGGCGAGAGGAAGAGACAAGCTTGTGAGGCGATTATTGAACCCCGTCGATGCAAACAAAAAGCCGCCACAGACCGTAAGACCCGCGGCGGCTTCGCCTCAAGTAATAGTTGAGTAAATACCTGAGCCTATCCCTCGATACGGCTCAAGAACTCACGGGTACGCTGCTCACGCGGATGGTCGATGACCTGCTCGGCAGGACCCTCCTCGACAATGCGGCCTCCGTCCATAAAGACCACGCGATCGGCAACATCGCGCGCAAACTGCATCGCGTGGGTCACGATCACCATCGTCATATTCTGCGCGGCAAGGTCTTTAATGACACGCAGTACCTCGGCCGTTAGCTCGGGATCGAGCGCCGAGGTCGGCTCATCAAAGAACAAGATCTCCGGGTCGAGCGCCAAGGCGCGGGCAATACTCACGCGCTGTTGCTGACCGCCCGAAAGCTCACACGGCACCTTGTTCTCGTTGCCCGTAAGCCCCATCTGCGCGATCAACTCGCCCGCACGAGCTTCCGCCTGCTCGCGCGGGCGCTTAAGCACGCGGATCGGCGCGTCGATGATGTTTTTCATCACGGTATAGTGCGGGAACAGGTTGTAATTTTGGAACACCAGGCCGAATCGCGAGCGCGCCTGCTTGGGCACATCGCCCTTCGCATAGACCGCGCCCGAACCCGCATCCGTCGCAACGGCAAGGTCGCCAAACGAGAGCGAGCCGCCGTCGAGTGTCTCGAGCAGCGTGGCACACCGCAGCAGCGTGGACTTACCGCCACCCGAAGGTCCGATAATCGCCACGACCTCGCCACGCTTCACCTCAAGCGAGATATCCTTGAGCACCTCATTGCCGCCAAACGCCTTGCGCGCGTTTTCGATTTTCATCACTGAGTTAGTCATGATAATAGTCCAGCTTCTTTTCGGCGGCGCCCAGCAGCATCTCGACCACAAAGTTAAAGACCCAGTAGATCAGCGCCGCGATCGCAAACGGCACCATGCTCACCTGCGAGGCGACCAGCGCCCTGGCCGTCGAGAACATCTCACCCACGCCAATGGCAAACGCCAGCGACGTGTCCTTGACCAGCGTGATGATCTCGTTGCCCATCGCCGGCAGAATACGCTTGGCGACCTGCGGCATCACGATATACAGAAACGTCTGCATGCGCGAATAGCCCAGCACCTCGGCTGCCTCGTATTGACCGCGCGGAATGGACTGCAGGCCCGAGCGATAGATCTCGGCAAAGTAACCGGCGTAGTTGATGATGAACGCTACGACGCACGCCGTCCACTTGGAATCGGGCGTGAGCGAAATGCCAAACACGTAATACGGGGCAAAGTAGATGGCAAACATCTGCAGCATGAGCGGCGTACCGCGCATGATCGAAATGTAGATGCGCGCAATCCAGCGAAGCGGCGCGATTTTGCTCATGCGCATAAACGCCACGGGGATTCCCAGCGGAATCGACCCCAACAGCGTCAGCACAAACAACTGCAAACTGACCAAGAAACCCTGGCCAAGCATTTGCATCATGACCTGAATAGACATTACTTGAGCACCCAATTATCGAAAGACAAACCATAGCTTGAATATTTATCGCAGAGGTCCTTGACCGTGCCGTCCTCGTAGAGCGCCTTGAGCGACTCGGTCACGGCATCGGCCGACTTGGTGTCGCCCTCCTTAAAACCGACAGCGTAGTGCTCGCTGGACAGCGGCTCATCAAGCTGCGTATAGGCATCGGGCTTGGCGGCAAGCTGATACTGGGCAATCGAAAGGTCGCAAGCCATGGCATCGACCGCGCCGCTCTCGAGCTGCATAAAGGCCGTGTTGTACTCGCCGATGGTATCGAGCGTGGCAAACGTCGCCGCCAGATCCTTCTGATCACCCTCGAGCACATCCTGCGCAGCGGAATCGGTCTGGGTAATCACAGTCTTGCCGGCAAGATCGTCCCAGCCCTTGATGCCCGCATCCTTCTTGACCACCAGCACCTGCTCGTTGAGCATGTACGGCTCGGAGAACGTGTAGTCGTCCTCGCGGCCCTCCATGGTAAAGCCGTTCCAGATGCAGTTGATGGCGCCCGAGTTAAGCAGCGTATCCTTGGCGTCCCAGTCGATGGCCTCGTATTTGACCTCCCAGCTCTGCTTATCGGCAACAGCCTTGGCCAGATCGAGGTCAAAACCAGTGTACTCGCCGTCGTCGCCCACAAAGCCGTACGGAGGATAGGACTTATCAAAGCCCACCACGAGCTTCTTGGACTCCGCAGCACCCTTCACATCCTTGGCCGCGGCAGAGCCTGCAGCGGAGCCCTTGCCGGCACCACCGCCGCAGCCGACAAGACCAAGGCCAAGCACCGTAGCGAGCGAGCCGGCTAGACCAACAAACTGACGACGAGACATATCGGTGTTCATGGTATTCCCCCTTGATGGCACTTTAGTTAGATAAAGTGAGTCATGTAACGTTCAGAATCATACACTTTAGTGAGATGGAGTACAAGGGAGGGTTTGCCCGGCGCGGGCGGGGAGCGGCGCGTAATTAAGTTTCCTGCTCTACAGTCCTGCGCAAGACGGAAAGCACATTAAGTGCTTTCCTTTGCGTGCGG
>DBEZHA010000042.1:0-13772 GCA_048189585.1 Collinsella sp.
TTCTTGGTCTGGGTCTCGTGGGCTGCGGCGGTTCTGCTGGCTCCGGCTCCTCTGCTTCTGGTGACGCTGCCGAGGTCTACTTCCTCCAATTCAAGCCCGAGGTCGACAAGGAGTGGAAGGAGATCGCCAAGGCCTATAAGAAGGAGAAGGGCGTCGAGGTCAAGATCGTGACCGCCGCCTCCAACACCTACGAGGAGAAGCTCAAGTCCGAGATGTCCAAGAGCTCCGCTCCGACCCTGTTCCAGGTCAACGGCCCCACCGGTCTTAAGAACTGGAAGGATTACTGCGCCGACCTGTCCGATACCAAGCTCCGCGGTGAGCTCATTGACGACTCCCTGGCTCTGCAGTCCGACGGCAAGGATCTGGGTATCGACTGGGTCCAGGAGAGCTACGGCATTATCTACAACAAGCAGCTGCTCGAGAAGGCTGGCTACAAGGCCGAGGACATCAACTCCTTCGACAAGCTGAAGGCTTGTGCCGACGACATCCAGGCCCGCAAGGACGAGCTTGGCGTTGAGGGCGCCTTCACTTCCGCCGGCATGGACGACTCCTCCAGCTGGCGCTACACCACCCACCTCGCCAACCTCCCGCTCTACTACGAGTTCGAGAAGGAGCACAACCAGGAGGACGACGAGATCAAGGGCGAGTATCTCGACAACTTCAAGCAGATTTTCGACCTGTACATCACCGACTCCACCTGTGATCCTTCGCAGCTTGCCTCCAAGACCGGCGACGACGCTACCAACGAGTTCGCAACCGGGAAGGCCGTCTTCTATCAGAACGGTTCTTGGGCCTACGCTGACCTCACCAAGGCCGGCATGACCGATGACCAGCTCGGCATGCTGCCGATCTACATCGGCGTCGACGGCGAGGAGAACCAGGGCCTGTGCTCCGGCGGCGAGAACTACTGGTGCGTGAGCTCCCAGGCTTCCGAGGATGCCCAGAAGGCCACCGAGGACTTCATGTACTGGTGCGTCACCGCTGACACCCCGACCAGCATCATCGCCGACAAGATGGGTCTGACCGCTCCGTTCAAGAGCGCTAAGGAGACCACCAACGTCTTCTCGCAGCAGGCCGTTGCCATGGCCAAGGACGGCAAGAAGACCGTCGCTTGGGACTTCGTCTACATCCCCTCTGAGGAGTGGAAGAAGAACCTCAAGCAGGCTCTGATCGCCTATGCTGCCGACAACAGCAAGTGGGATGGCGTCAAGAACGCCTTCGTCGATGGTTGGAAGACCGAGAAGGCTGCTTCCGAGTAAGTAGTTGCTGCCCAAGCTATCTGATTAGCGACAGGGGGCGGGCAGACGTTGGTTTGCCCGCCCCCTGCATATTGAAAGGACCCTTCTATGGGCAAAGCACTCAAGCGCTGGTGGCCGCTCTTTATGCTGCCTACGTGTCTGGCGTTTATGATCGGGTTCGTGATCCCCTTTATCCAGGGTTTCTATCTCTCGTTCTGCCAGTTTATTACCATCAACAACACGCACTTTGTCGGTATCGAGAACTACGTGCGCGCACTGTCCGATCCGCAGTTTGCCACGTCGTTCTTCTTTACCGTGGCGTTTGCCTTCCTGTCGACGGTGCTCATCAACGTGATTGCCCTCGCCATCGCGCAGGCGCTCACCCGCAAAGCGCTCAAGGGCACCAACATCTTCCGTACGATCTTCTTTATGCCTAACCTGATCGGCGGCATCGTGCTGGGCTACATCTGGCAGATTCTGATCAACTGCCTGCTCTCCAACGTGGGTGCCCAGCTCATCGCCCTTAACTCTGCTGCTGGCTTCTGGGGCCTTATCATCCTGACCCTGTGGCAGCAGGTCGGCTACATGATGATCATCTACATCGCTGGTCTGCAGTCCATTCCGTCCGACTACATCGAGGCCGCCAAGGTCGACGGTGCCACGGCATGGCAGACGTTTTGGAAGGTTAAGATCCCTAACCTGATGCCGACCATCACCATCTGCCTGTTCCTGTCCATCACCAACGGCTTTAAGCTGTTCGACCAGAACCTCGCCCTTACCGGCGGCGCCCCCGCGCACTCCACCGAGATGCTCGCCCTGAACATCTACAACACGTTCTATTCGCGTGCCGGTATCGCATGGCAGGGCATTGGCCAGGCCAAGGCAGTCATCTTCTGCATCCTGGTCGTAGCCATCTCCATGATTCAGCTTAAGGCCACGAGGTCCAAGGAGGTGCAGCAGTAATGAAACGCGATAAGGTTATCAACCGCGCGCTCTCAATCTTCTTTACGATTCTGTCGCTCGCGTGGATCTACCCCGTGTTCATGATCGCGCTCAATTCCTTTAAGAAAGCGACCGCAATCAGCACCACCACAGCGTTCGATCTGCTCACGCCCGAGACGTTCAACGGCCTCGCAAACTACATGCACGCCCTTAACGAGCAGGGCTTTGCCTCGGCGTTTATGTACTCGCTCATCATCACGGTCACGTCGGTCGTGCTGATTTTGGTGTGCTGCTCCATGTGCGCTTGGTATGTGGTTCGTGTCAACAACAAGATCTCGAACTTCTTCTATTACCTGTTCGTCTTCTCGATGGTCGTGCCCTTCCAGATGCTCATGTTCACGCTGTCCAATTTAGCGGACCGCATCGGCTTCAACACGCCGTTCAACATCTGCTTTATCTACCTTGGCTTTGGCGCGGGCCTGGCGGTCTTTATGTTCGCCGGCTTTGTAAAGAACATTCCGCTCGAGATCGAAGAGGCGGCCATGATCGACGGCTGCAACCCGGTCCAGGTGTTCTTTAAGATCGTCCTTCCCATCATGAAGCCCACCTATCTTTCGGTCGGCATTCTCGAGACCATGTGGGTCTGGAACGACTATCTGCTGCCCTACCTTACCCTCGACTCCACTAAGTACAGGACCATTCCTATCTTGATCCAGTACTTCCGCGGCGGCTACGGCCACGTCGAGCTCGGTCCCATGATGGCCTGCATCATGATGGTCATTATCCCCATCGTCATCATGTACATCCTCTGCCAGAAGTACATCATCGACGGCGTGGTGGCGGGTGCCGTCAAGGGCTGATGCCGTAACTGTTTTGCAAGTTTCTGCGGCGCCCCTCAGCGCGGCGCCGCATATCGAAAGGTAAAGACATGGCCGAGATCGTTCTCAAACATGTTCAGAAGGTGTATCCCAACAACGAGTCCAAAAAGAAGGGCTTCTTTGGCAAAAAGAAGAAGACCGAGGAGAAGAAGCACAACCTCAAGGTTACCGAGGACGGCGTGCTCGCGGTGGAGGACTTTAATCTCACCGTGCATGACCAGGAGTTTGTCGTTCTCGTTGGCCCGTCTGGCTGCGGCAAGTCCACGACGATGCGCATGGTCGCTGGCCTGGAGGACATCACTTCGGGCGACGTGCTCATCGACGGTAAGCGCGTCAACGACGTGGCGCCCAAGGACCGCGACATTGCCATGGTGTTCCAGAGCTATGCTCTGTACCCCAATATGACGGTGTACGAGAACATGGCGTTTACGCTTGAGCTCAAGAAGGTCCCCAAGGACGAGATCGACCGTAAGGTTCGCTCTGCTGCCGAGATCCTGGGCATTACCGAATACCTCGACCGTAAGCCCAAGGCGCTTTCGGGCGGCCAGCGCCAGCGTGTCGCCATCGGCCGCGCCATCGTGCGTGATCCTAAGGTCTTCCTGATGGACGAGCCGCTGTCCAACCTGGACGCCAAGCTGCGTAACCAGATGCGTGCCGAGCTCATCAAGCTACGCCACGAGATCAAGGGCACGTTCATCTACGTCACCCACGACCAGACCGAGGCCATGACCCTTGGTGATCGCATCGTGGTCATGAAGGACGGCGTCGTACAGCAGATTGCCACCCCGCAGGAGGTCTTCAACCATCCCGCGAACATCTTCGTCGCCGGCTTTATCGGTGTGCCGCAGATGAACTTCTTCGATGCCCAGCTGGTGCGCTCGGGCAACGGCTTCACCGTCAAGACCGAGGATATGAACGTGGCGCTCGCCCCCGAGACCTGCGCTCAGCTTGCTCTCAACTGGGACGGCGGCGACGTGAAGGAGATCACGGCCGGCGTGCGCCCCGAGCAGATTCTGCTTGCCGACAAGGACGAGGAGGGTGCGCTCCAGGGTACCGTCGAGGTGACCGAGCTCATGGGCTCGACCGAGCATGTCCACGTGACCGCTCCCGACGGCCAGTTTGTCCTGATTATCCCCGTCGTCGACCTCGAGGCCAAGGGTGCGCTCAAGGCTGGCGACACCATCTGGTTCAAGTTCGAGAAGAACGCGACCCACCTCTTCGATAAGGTCTCTGGCAAGAACCTTATCTAGGCCCGGTGCATCCAGGCCCTCCCTTTGGGCGGCTGCGGTATTGCCATCCTTTTGCCGCGGTCACATATAAGGCTCCCCTCCCGTCCACTGGGCGAGAGGGGAGCCTTTCTTTGTGTTGGGGTTGTCTGGCCGGTCGTTTGTCTCGATCTGTAACAGCTGGGACCGTTTTGGTTGAGTAGTTGTTACAGATCGAGATTGTTTGGTCGAGTCGGGTCACAGGGTGGCGTGCGGGCACAAAAAGCGGAGCCGCGCTGCCACGACTCCGTTTCTCAAGAGGATGGGTAAGGGAAGCGAAATTAGCTCAGGTGCCAAATCTCGTCGTTGTACTGGGAGATCGTGCGGTCAGACGAGAAGGTGCCGGCGTTGGCGATATTGATGAGCGCCTTGCGCATCCAGGCGTCCTGGTCCTCGTAGTCGGCCAACACGCGCTCCTTGGTCTGGATGTACTCCTCGATGTCGAGCAGGGCCATAAACCAGTCCTTGCCCTTAATGTCATCGTGCAGGCGCTGCAGGCGCTCGACGTTGCCGGTCGCCATAAAGGCCGGGTTGGTGATGAAGTCCACCAGCAGTTTAATGCCGGGCTTGCGGTAGAGTGCGCTGGCGTTATAGCTGCCGTCGGCGTAAAGCTGCTCGACCTGTTTGGACGAGGCGCCAAAGGTATAGATGTTCTCGTCGCCCACGAGCTCGGCAATCTCCACGTTGGCACCGTCGAGCGTGCACAGGGTCAAAGCGCCGTTGAGCATGAACTTCATGTTGGAAGTGCCGCTCGCCTCTTTGGAGGCCAGGCTGATCTGCTCGGAGATGTCGGCAGCGGGAATCACGCGCTCGGCGGCGGTGACGTTGTAGTTCTCGATCATAACGACCTGCAGGTAGGGAGCCACGTCGGGGTCGTTGGCGATCCACTGGGAAAGCGTCAGGATTAGGTGGATGATGTCCTGAGCGATGGTATAGGCAGGCGCTGCCTTGCCGCCAAAGATGATGGTGACGGGGTGCTTAGGTCTGTTACCGTTCTTGATGTCGAGGTACTTCCAGATGATGTAGAGCGCGAGCATCTGCTGGCGCTTGTACTCGTGGATACGCTTGACCTGGACGTCGATGATGGCGTTGGAGGGAATGGTCACGCCCTGCTCGAGCGCCATGAACTGGCGCATGATGGCCTTGGCCTCGACCTTGGTGGCGGCCAGGCGCTCAAGAACGTCCTTGTCGTCGGCGAACTTGGCGAGTTTGCTCAGATCGCCGGTGCTGCGCCAGTCGGTGCCGATTACATCGTCGAGCAGGCTGGCGAGCGCGGGGTTGGCCCCATGGATCCAGCGGCGGAAGGTGATGCCGTTGGTCTTGTTGGAGAACTTCTCGGGATAGATCTCGTAGAACGGATGAAGCTCGGTGTCCTCCAGGATCTTGGTGTGGAGGGCGGCTACGCCGTTGATGGAGAAGCCAAAGTGGATGTCCATGTGGGCCATGTGGACGGTGTCGTGCTCGTCGATGATGGCGACGCGCGGGTCATCGTGCTCGGCTTTCGCGATCTCATCGAGCTTGACGATAATGTCGGCGATGGCAGGGGAGACCTTCTGCAGGCTGGTGAGCGGCCACTTCTCGAGCGCCTCGGCAAGAATCGTGTGGTTAGTGTAGGCGACCATGGAGCGTACGATGGTCACGGCCTCGTCAAACTCGATGCCATGCTCGGTGGTGAGCAGGCGGATGAGCTCGGGGATGACCATGGTGGGGTGCGTGTCGTTAATCTGGACCACGGCGTAGTCGGCCAGATCGTGCAGGTTGCTGCCGCGCTCGATGGCCTCGTCGATCAGGAGCTGGGCGGCGTTGCTTACCATGAAGTATTCCTGGTAGATGCGAAGTAGGCGGCCCTGCTCGTCGGAATCGTCGGGGTAGAGGAACAACGTGAGGTTCTTGGCGATCTCGGTCTTGTCGAAGTCGATGGAGCTGCCGGGGACCAGGCCGTCGTCGACGCTCGCCAGGTCGAACAGGCGCAGGCGGTTCTTGTTGGGCTGGCCGTAACCGGGCACATCGATGTTGACGAGCTTGGAGGTAACGGCAAAATCGCCGAACTCGACGGTGTAGGAGCGGTCATCGTCGACCAGGATGTCCTGCTCACCGAGCCACTCGTCGGGGACGGCCTTCTGCTGGTTGTCGACAAAGCGCTGACGGAACAGACCGTAGTGATAGTTGAGGCCCACGCCATCGCCGGTCAAGCCCAGCGTGGCGATGGAATCCAGGAAGCATGCGGCCAAGCGGCCCAGGCCGCCGTTGCCGAGCGACGGCTCGACCTCGAATTCCTCGATCTTGTTGAGGTCGTGGCCTGCGGCGGTGAGCTGGTCCTTAACCTCGTCGTAGATGCCGAGGTCGATCATGTTGTTGATGAGCAGCTTGCCGATCAAAAATTCGGCGGAAATGTAATAGAGCTTTTTCTTGCCGTTGTTGAGCGGGCAGGTGGCGGAGCGCTCCTGCACGAGTTTGACCAGCAGCTTGTAAATGCGACGGTCGTCGAGCTGCTCGAGCGAGGTGCCAAAAGACTGCTCGGCGAGTTCCATGAGGTTAATTCGGGGCATGTTTTCTCCTGTGATGGGTTGTTTCATGTCTGCAATTCATAAGAAGCCCGCGCGAGGGGATTGGGGTGGCCTCGCGCGGGAAAAGCAAGCGCGTCCGCACGGTGGGGAGGGGTCGGGCGCGGTAGCTCCTATTGAGGAAGCTCGATTTCGGCTTCCGACGGGATGCGGAAGTAGGTCTCGGTCCAGTCGGTGAGTTTGTGCTCGAGCTCGCGGGTGATGGCGCCGTCGAGCATGCGCCAGGTCCAGTTGCCGCCCAGCGTGGCAGGGGTGTTGATGCGCGCCTCGTTGCCCAAGTTGAGCAGGTCCTGCATGGTGTAGATGCACGTGTCGCTCACGCTGGCGGCGATGGTGCGATTGAGTGCATCTGCCATGGGTTCGCCGGCCTGCTGATGGGTGTACAGGGCTGCCTGCTCGCGCTGACGCGGGGTGGCCGTTCCCTCAAACCAACCGCAGGCCGTCTCGTTGTCGTGGGTGCCCACATAGGCGACGGTGTTGGCGATGTAGTTATGCGGCAGGTAGTACGAGTTGGTGCCCTCAAAGGCAAACTGCAGGATCTTCATGCCGGGGAAGCCCGAGTTGTCGCGCATGTCGATGACGCCGGGGGTGAGGAAGCCCAGGTCCTCGGCGATGATGGGCAGCGTGCCGAGCTTTTCCTCGAGCGTCTTGAAGAACTTGAGGCCGGGACCCTGCGTCCACGAACCGTAGGACGAATCGGGCGAGGAGAACGGCACCTCCCAATAGGCCTCGAAGCCGCGGAAGTGATCCAGGCGGATGACGTCGTACATGTCGAGGGCGGCGCGAATGCGGCCCTCCCACCAGGAGAAGCCGTCGGACTCCATGGCGTCCCAGTCGTAGATGGGGTTGCCCCAGTACTGGCCGGTGGCCGAGAACTGGTCGGGCGGCGTGCCGGCGACGCTCACGGGATTGCCGGCGGCGTCGATCTTAAAGAGCTCAGGCGTCGCCCACATCTCGACGGAGTCATGCGAGACATAGATGGGCAGGTCGCCGATGATGAGAATGTCGCGCTCGTTGGCATAGGCCTTGAGGCGGCTCCATTGGCGGTCGAAGAAATACTGCGTCATCTGGTGGTAGAGCATGCGCGCGGGATGGGCGGCGCAGACCTTGGCAGATGCTTCGCCGCGGGTGCGCAGTTCTGCGGGCCACTCCCAAAAGGCCTTGAGTCCGCACTCCTCTTTGACGGTCATGAACTCGCAGTAGGGGATGAGCCAGTCCTCGTTGGCCTGGGTAAAGTCATCGAAATCGGCCGGCTTGTCGGCTGCAAAGCGCTCGGCGGCGCGGTCGAGAATCTGACGGCGGCCACCAAAGATGGCACCGTAGTCGACATTGCTGGGGTCGGATCCCAGATACACGCCATCGATATCGCGCTGCTCCAGATACCCTGCCTCGATAAGCTCGGCAAAGTCGATGAAGTTGGGGTTGCCTGCGCGGGCCGAGAACGACTGATAGGGCGAATCGCCATAGCTGGTCGTCGTAAGGGGCAGAATCTGCCAGTAATGTTGTTTGCACGAGGCGAGAAAATCGACGAAGTCGTAGGCATTCCAACCAAAGCCGCCGATTCCGTATGGTCCGGGCAGAGATGAGACGGGCATGAGGACGCCGCTTGCACGCTCCATGAATGCGCTCACCAACCTTCTTGTTGTGGGGTCGGCCTGCCGATGGGTGTGCAGTCCGCCTCCGATGTTCTGATTCGATACGCCTATTGTAAAACATGTTGTTTAAACATGTACAGGCAAGATAAAAAAGTTGGTCGATTTTCGGCGAATGGTTACATGCCATGAAAAAGCCCCGACCTCACAACGTGAGATCGGGGCAAGAGCGGTATGTAGGTTTTTGCTACTCGGCGTCGGCGAAGCCGTTGGGGTTGTGGCTCTGCCAGTTCCAGCTATCGCGGCACATGTCCGCGATGTCGTACTGGGCCTTCCAGCCCATCATGCGCTCGGCCTTGGAGGCATCGCACCAGTTGGCAGCGATGTCGCCGGCGCGGCGCTCGCGGATCACGTAGGGCAGCTCCTTGCCACAAGCCTTGGAGAAGGCGGCGACGACCTCGAGTACCGAGGTGCCGGTGCCGGTGCCCAAGTTAAAGATCTCGACGCCGGTCTTGCCGTTCATCCAGTTAAGGGCAGCAACGTGACCAGAGGCCAGATCGCACACGTGGATGTAGTCGCGCACGCCGGTGCCGTCGGGGGTGGGGTAGTCGTTGCCAAAGACCTGAACGGCCTCGAGCTTGCCCACGGCAACCTGGGCGACATAGGGCACCAGGTTGTTGGGGATGCCCTTGGGGTCCTCGCCGATCAGGCCCGACGGATGAGCGCCGATGGGGTTAAAGTAACGGAGCAGCACGACGTCCCACTCGGGGTCGGCGGTGTGGACGTCCATAAGGATCTGCTCGATCATCCACTTGGTCCAACCATAGGGGTTGGTCGCGGGCTTCTTAGGATCCTCCTCGGTGACGGGCGGGTTGTCCGGGTCGCCGTAGACGGTCGAGGAGCTCGAGAAGATGATGGACTTGCAGCCATGGCTGCGCATGACGTCGATGAGCACCAGGGTGTTCTCGATGTTGTTGTGATAGTACTCGACGGGCTTGCTCACCGACTCGCCGACGGCCTTAAAGCCGGCAAAGTGGATGACGCGGTCGATCTGATGGGTATCGAAGATCTTGTTCATCGCATCGCGGTCGAGCACGTTGGCCTCGTAGAAGGTGAGGTTCTTGGCGGCCTCGTCGCCCACGATGGTCTTGACGCGGTCGACGGCGACGGCGCTGGAGTTGGAGAGATCATCGACGATAACGACCTGGTAGCCACCTTCGAGAAGCTGAACGACGGTGTGCGAGCCGATAAAGCCGGCGCCACCGGTAACGAGGACGCAGGTGTCTTTGGGGTCGAGTGCTTTGGACATGTAGTCTCCTATCGAATCAGGAACACTTCTTCAGGGGAGTATAGCGCAGGCAGGGACGCCCAAATCGTGCGCTGTGGGAAAAGCAGAGGATTGTGCTAACGTACTCATAGAAGAGCTTGCGTACGCATAACCTGATCTTTGGCATTTGCTTACGAGCCGCTGACCTTGTAGTTTCCTGCCGTTCGTGGAAATCGTTGGGACGCGCCATATGTACGCTAATATGTATGAGTTGAGCGACATATAAATAAACATGTAACGGAGTACATATGTCACCAAACAGCGATTCCATCCTTTCCCAGGAGCTCTCGCGCCGCACTGCCCTCAAGGCCCTGTTCGGCGCCGCTTCTGCGGCAGTTCTTTTTGGCCTGCCCGCTCGCGCCCATGCGGCGGAGGCTTCCAAAGAAACAACCGATAAACTGAATGCCGCCCAGGCCCAGCTCGACGAGGTTCAGGCCCAGCTCGACAGCATCGCAAATGAGTATGCGGCGCTGGCCAACAAGAATGCCCAGACCCTCAACGACATCGAGAATGTCCAGGGCAAGATTGACGACACGCAGGCCCAGATCGATGAAAAGAAGGCCGAGCTCAAGAAGAAGCGCAACGACCTTTCCGATCGCGTGGCCGCCAGCTACAAGTCCGGCGGCACGAACATCCTGTCGCTGCTGCTGGCCTCTGGCTCGTTTGAGGAACTCGTCGCCAACGCGCATTACGTTGAGAAGATCAACAAGAGCGACCGCGACGCCATCGAGGACATTCAGACCATCCAGGAAGAGCTCGATGCGCAAAAGACCGAGCTCGAGTCGCAGAAGGCCGACTTAGAGAAGCTCAAGGACCAGCAGACTGCCCAGATGCAGGACATGCAGGCCAAGCAGCAGGAAGTCCAGACGGTTCTGAACGGTCTTTCCGACGACGTCAAGGAGCTCATGGCTCAGCGCGATTCCGAGATCCTCGCTGCTGCCCAGGCTGAGGAGGCTGCCAGGAAGGCCGCCGCTGCCGCTGCCGCCGCGAACAAGAACAATTCCTACTCGGGTGGTTCGAGCTCGGGTGGTGGATCGTACGCGCCCGGAACTCCGCAGCAGAATGCCGGCTCGGGCAAGCAGCAGGCTGTCGTCAACGCGTGCTACTCCACGCCTTCGCCGGGTCAGAACTGGTGCGCGGCGTGGGTCACCAATGTCTTCCGTAACGCCGGCGTTGGCTACTTTGGAGGCAATGCATGCGACATGTTTAACGCCTGGTGCTATAGCTCCGACCGCTCGGCGCTGCAGGTGGGCATGATCGTGGCCGATTCCTCGCACAGCGGCACGGGTGCTCCGGGCCTTATCTACGGTCATGTGGGTATCTACGTTGGCGGCGGCATCGTTATGAGCAACGAGGGTGCCATTACATCGAAGTCGCTCGATTCGTTCATTAGCTTTTATGGTACTGGCTCTGGCGTGCGCTGGGGCTGGCTTGGCGGTATTGCACTGTCGTAACGGCGGTTTGGTCCGGGACAGTCCGAGAGGCATAAGGTTGCCTGCTCGGGCAGTCCTGCTCGCACGGAGAGCACATTAAGTGCTCTCCGGCTCGTGCGGAACTCGCGATCAACCTTATGCCTCTCGGACTGTCCCGGCCCTCTCGGGTCCTGAGCGCGACACACCGGACTGGGTTATCTGAATAAATATGGTGAAGGCCCCTTTCGGGGCCTTCTTTTTTAGAGGAATTCGCCGACTCGGTGGACTTCGGGTTCTAGGTCTACGTTGAATTGGTCTTTGACGGTTGCCTGGATGTGGCGGATGAGTTCGTCGACATCGGCGGCGGTGGCGTGGTCGGCGTTGACGATGAAGCCGCAGTGCTTCTCGCTCACCTGCGCGCCGCCAACGGCGTGTCCTCGCAGGCCGGCATCCATGATGAGCTTGCCGGCAAAGTAGCCCTCGGGGCGCTTGAAAGTGGAGCCGGCACTCGGCATGTCGAGCGGCTGCTTGTCCTCGCGGCGCTGGCGGTAGTCGTCCATGTCGGCCTTGATCATCGCGGCGTTGCCCGGAGCGAGATTGAAGGTGGCCGAAAGCACGATAAAGCCGTCATCGGCGATGCGGCTCTTTCGATAACCCAGGTTGAGCTCGTCGACATCGAACTCGATGATATTGCCGCTGCCGCGGGTGCCGTCGTCGAGCTGGCGAGCGGGTTTGTAGACGCGCACGGACTCCAGCACATCGGCCATGCAGGCACCGTAGGCACCGGCGTTCATGCAGCAGGCGCCGCCGACCGATCCGGGGATGCCCGAGATGGGCTCCATGCCGGTGAGACAGGCCTCGGCTGCCGCGGCTGCGACATCGGAAAGCAGCGCGCCGGCTGTCGCCGTGACGTGCGTGCCGTCGATCGTAATGTCGGAGAGGCCTTCGCCCAGCGCCACGACGACGCCGCGGATGCCCTTGTCGCCGACGAGTAGGTCGGAGCCGTTGCCCACAATGGTGAGGGGCAGATCGCAGCGATAGCAGGTATCGAGCGTGGCGACGAGGCCCTGCTCGGTATCGGGCGTGACAAAGACGTCGGCCGGGCCGCCGATCTTAAACGTGGTGTGCTCGCGCATGGGCTCGCTCATCAGTACGTTGTCCTCGCCGGCAACGCCAGCAAGCGCGCACAGCAGGTCCTCGTTAAAAAAGTCGTTCTCGTGCATACGAATATCCGCCTTTTGGTGGTCGTTGTCATCAATCGATTGCAATATACCCCACCCGGACGGATTTGGTGCGCTGGCGGCGATAAAACAGCCGTCTACCGGATTGGTAAAGTGTTTATCACCGAGGTAGAGGGGTAGTCGCTATACTTTCAAGAGATTGCGCGTAAACCCGGAAGGAGCGAGATGGCCAACAAAGTCACCCTCAAGCAGATCGCCCAGGAGGTGGGGCTTTCCCCCTCGTCGGTCTCGCTTGTGCTCAATAATCGGCCCTGTCGCATCTCGGAAGAAAACCGCAAGCTCATCAAAGAGGTCGCGGCGCGCAACCACTATGTTCCCAACCAGATCGCGCGCAGCCTGGTCATGCGCGAGTCGCGCACCCTGGGCCTTATCGTCCCTAACATCGAGAGCCGCTTTTTTGCCTCGCTCGCCGGTAGCCTGGAAAAGCGCTGCCGCGAGGACGGCTATGCGCTCTTCATTACCAGCTCGGGCGGAAGCGCCGATGACGATCTGGAGCTGCTGCGCCAGCTGGTGACGCGCGGCGTTGATGGCGTCTTCCTGGTCGTAGGCGACGAGTTCTCCGACGACCGCGCCCTGCGCGAAGAAGTCAGCCATCTGCCTATCCCTGCCGTGATGGTCGACCGTGCCATTGAGGGGCTCGAGTGCGACAAGGTGATGTTCGACCACGAGATGGGTGGCTACATGGCCACCCGCTATCTGATCGAGCAGGGCCACCGTCGCATTGCTTGCTTGGTTAACGCGCGCCGTTCCAATACGGGGCGTAAGCGACTTGCCGGCTATGAGCGCGCGCTGCGCGAGGTTGGCCTGCCTATCGACGCGCGTTTGGAGTTTGAGAGCGAGTACTACATTCCGAGCGCATACGAGGCCTCGGAGGCGGTGCTCGCAACCGACGCCACCGCCGTGTTCGCAAGTTCGGATAACATCGCCCTCGGTCTGCTCAAGCGCTTGCATGAGATGGGGAAGAGCATCCCGGGCGATATCTCGGTGGTGAGCTATGACAACTCGGCGGCCGACGTTCTCTTTGAGCCGGCGCTGACCGCGATTGAGCAGGATCCTGGTGTCCTTGCGGAGCATGCTTTTGGCTGCATGTCCAAGCGTCTTGCCGGTAGGGGCGGCAGGCGTGCCGAAGAGGTCGTCCTGGAGCCGGCGCTTATCGTTAAGGGCAGCGTGCTCGAACTTACCGAATGTAGCTAAGCGTACTTGTTTGTTTGCATAGATTGCATGCGGAGTGTCCGCTATTTGCCGGCGGGGCCGGGGTGCCTGCCTTGTTTTGAGAAGTTCGCGGAGCCCACTTCTCAAAACAAGGCAGGCAC
>DBEZHA010000043.1:0-25821 GCA_048189585.1 Collinsella sp.
GCAAAGACGAGCGTCGGTAAGACACGCCGAGGTCGCCGCGGACGGGCTGATATAGGGAGAGGGCCTGACCCCATATCGTTGGGGCCAGGCCCGATTTTGCCTCTTGACAATGTCCTGCTCATATTAAAAGGAACGTCCCTATCTGCCGCATTCATTTAAGAACGTCCCCAATGACCACGCCGATGTTTTGGCCACGACAGCGAAAGCCCGCCAAAGCGAGCAAGGTGCCTTGAAGCGAGGCGGCATTGACCTTCTGGTCATGCCGCCGAAGCTGAAAGGCAGATTGCCGCTCTGGCGGGCTTGCAGCGTCGGCTGGTTACGCGGTTTGGTAAAACCGCGTAACCCTACAGTTCAGTCACGACAACGCTGTTGTAGACCTCGTCCCAGCGGTCCATGACCAGGTGGCCGGTCTTGGGATCCATGGCGTTGAGCTTGCCGCAGGTATTGGCGGTCTTGAGCACGGTGACGTCGTCGGCACCAGCAGCAATGGCATGCGCAAAGCCGGCGATGGTCGAGTCGCCGGAACCCGTCGCGTTCACAGCCGCAATCGCGGGCGTCTTGGCGCGGAACGCGCGACCCTCATGGAAGCCCACCGAACCAGCAGCGCCCATCGAAACGACAACCCAGGGAATACCGGCAAAGCGGTCATCGGCGGCGAGCGCCTCGCGCAGGGCATCGACATCATCGGTCGTAAAGGACGTACCCAGCAGGCCGTTAATCTCGGTCAGGTTGGGCTTTACGAGCTCAGGCTTAGCGTCGGACTCCAGCGCAGCCTCCAGCGATGCGCCCGAAGTGTCGAGCAGCACCTTGGCGCCCGCCTCCTCGGCGATCTTGACGAGCTCGGCATAGTAGCCGGCATCGACGCCACGCGGCAGCGAGCCCGAAAGCGTCACAACGTCCGCCTTCGCTGCAAGCTCGGCGAACTTGGCCGTAAAGGCCTCGAGCTCGGCAGGCGCAATCTGCGGGCCGCTCTCCAGCAGCTCGGTCTGATTACCCTCGTGCAGAATATTCAGGCAAATGCGCGTCTCACCGGCAATGGGCACAAAGTCGTTCTTGACGCCGTCGGCATCCATAAGCTCGGCCATATAGGCACCCATGTGACCGCCAAGCAGGCCAGTCGCGAGCACGTCGTCGCCCAGCTGCAGCAGCACGCGGCTCACGTTGAGGCCCTTGCCGCCGGCGGTCTTTTCGGGCATCACGCGGTTAACATCGTCGATGATCAGCTTATCGAGCTGATAGCGCGTATCAATCGACGGGTTCATGGTAACGGTCAGAATCATAATGAACTCCTGTTTCCGGGGCACGACACGCGCGGCCCCAAACATATGATAGCTCGTTAAAGGATCTCGATCTCAAAGCCGCGGGTAACGGTCTCCCCCGGCTTGGCAACCAGGCAGCCGCGCTTGTGCTCCAGGATATCGTCCTCGTCGGAGCAGGTGGACAGGCCGCCCCACGGCTCCACGGCCACAAAGTCGCCCTCGGGCTTGCTCCACACAATCAGGTACGGCATATCGGGGAACGTCAGGCGCACGCCCTTGTCCTCGGTCTTCTTGGTCAGCGTAACCACGCGGCTCTCGAGCACGTCAAAGATGGTCTCCGCGAAGTCGAAGAGTTCGTGGGTCAGCGGCAGGTTCTGGTCGATCATGGGGTTCTTGCTGCGATGCTCAACATCAATCAGGCCCGTCGAGGGAACGGCAGTACAGAGCTCGGCGGCCTCGCGCTGCTCAAAACGGAGCTCGTAGTCGTCATAGGACTCGCCCTCGTCGAGCGGGCACTTAAAGCCGGGGTGACCGCCCACAAAGAACGGCATGTCCTCGGTGCCCTCATTGGTCACCTCGTACGAAACGACCACCTTTTCCGAATCGATCGTGTAACGAGCAACAATCTTAAACGGATACGGGTACTGCTCGAGCAACTCGGCATGGTCGGCAGAGCTTAGGCTCAGAGCAACCATGTTGTCGCCCTGCTCCTCGAGCTTCCACTCCTGCTTGCGGGCAAAGCCGTGGCGGGCGAGCTTAACCTCGCGGCCACCCATGGTCATTGCGCGACCGTCACGAAGACCGCCGCAGATCGGGAAGCAAATAGGCGCCTGGCCCGACCACACCGCCGGATCGCCCTGCCACAGATACTCGCGACCGTCGTCCACAATTGAGGTGAACGAGCCGCCCGCCGTGCTCAGTGCTACGCGGATAGAACCGTTATCAAGAACAAACTCCATAGGAGCCTTCCCTTTCTTACGACAGCCCGCCAAGTCAATAGGGCTGATAGAAAACCGGCCCGCGCCCCCTCACAGAAACGCGAGCCGTCAACGGACTAGTTAATTACGCCGGATACCCGCTAATCATGGTATTCGCCGCGGTCCCACTTCTCGAGGAACTCGTCAAAGAAGTGCGGGTCGGCCTGAGCCTCGGCATCGGCCTTGTTGCAGGCATCGATCTTGGCGATCAGGGCATCGTGCTCGGGGGTCTTCTCGTAGGGCTCCTCCAGGAAGGCAAGCATGATGTCGGCCATCAGGAACTCGCCGGTAATCTTGCCGCCAAAGCCCACGATGTTGGCGTTGAGCTCGCGACGGGCATACAGGGCAGAGGTCATGTCGCGAACCAGGGCGCAACGGGCGCCGGGAACCTTGTTGACGGCGTTGGTGATGCCGATGCCGGTGCCGCACAGGGCCACGCCAAAGTCGGCCTTGCCGCTGGCAACAGCCTCGCCCACGGCCTTACCGTAGATGGGATAGTGCGTACGGGTGTGGCTGTAGGTGCCGCAGTCGAGCACCTTATAGCCAGCCTGCTCCAGGCGGTCGGCCAGATAGATCTTCTCGTCCGTAACGATATGGTCGCAACCGATTGCGATGGTCTTCTTCATCAGAACGTCCTTTCGTCTGAATTCACAAGTTGAGGTAGAAGTTCGAGTTCTCGGTGGCTCTCGTTAGGCCATCTTATTGAGCATGTCGACACGGATCTGGTGACGGCCGCCGGCGTACTGGGCGCGCAGGAACTCGCGGGCGATCTTCTTGGCGACCTCGGTGCCCACAACGCCCGGGCCCATGGTGACCATGCGCGAACCGTTGTGCTCGCGGGTCATGTAGGCGGAACGCTCGTCGGAAATGTTGGCAACGACCATGCCCTTGATCTTGACGGCGGCCATATAGGAGCCGACGCCGTACTTATCGAATGCGAAGCCCTGGGAATCCTTGTGTTCCAGCAGGTCCTTGGCAACGGCGGTCGCGGAATCAACAAAGTCCGCGGCAGGGGTCTCGGAATAGTCGACGACCTCGTGACCGTCGGCGATGAGCATCTCCTTGATGGACTCCTTCATCGACATACCGTCGGCATCGGAAGCGATTACAACCCTCATGACATCCTCCTTGAGAGATACGCAGGTGCGTAGTTTCTGTTTGGAAGTGTTGAATCGCGTTCAGGTCCGGGCATCTGAATGTGCGGTTCTTCACTGTTCATGTTTATTTGAACACATTCGAACAGTAACTGCAACAACTATTTGTTTATCTTTGTTCTTTTTTGAACAAATACCGTTTACGGATGATTGCTGACCGTTTGGATTCAGGGAATGCCCGGCTTGTCACGTATTCAACAAACAAGAAGGGCGACCGAGAACGCATCTCGGCCGCCCTTCTTACGGTTGGTTTTCCAAAGATCGCTTTGCCGCCTACTCTGACTGCCCACCCTTTTTGGCGTGCTTGGACGGAGCACCCAGAAAGCGGCCCGTCAAATAGTTCGCCGGGCCGGAAATATCGATCCCCAGCAGCACGTGTCCTAGCCATAGGAACGCCACGAGCACCAGCAGCGGGATAACGCACGAAGTCACGACCATCACGATGACGCCTTCGATGAGGTCGGTCACCTGCTGCACGATCTCGTCGGTCATCTGCTTGGCACCGCTGGTCACCGACGTAACAAGGCTCGAGGCCCCATCAGTCAACTGCTCGAGCACGTTTTTGGACTCCGTGGCCTCGGATTTTTTCTTGTTCGATTTTGAGCTGGTCTCGGCTGACTTGTCCGTGGTGTCGGCCGCGTCCGCAGCGTCCGCAGCCTTTTGCTCAGCTTGCTCAATACTTACGCGATACGTTTCATCGACCTTTTGCGACACCCATACGCTCGCGGGCACGAGCGCCATGCCGATCACGGCAACCACCAGCACGCGCGTCGCCACACGGCGCAGGACAGTGCTCGTGCTCCAGCGCCCGTGAATGCCGAGCGACACCGCAAAGAGCACCAACGCAAACGGGATTAAGATGCCCAGGCCGACCGACCACAAAATGGTTAGCAGGTATTTCTCTAGGTAGAGCACGGCAAGCACGATACCAAGGTTGCCTGAAAGCTGCGCGAGCTGCTCGGCAACCGGCGTTCCCGTATCACCCGGCAGCGCGGTAATGCCCGCAGACAGCGCCACGCACGAGGTCGTGAGCGCCAGTACGTTACCCTTCTTTTGGTCGATGACCTCGATGGTGGAGTCCCAAGTTTTGGTATCGGCGAAATGCGGACGAGCCACAAAGCCCGACAGCAGCGCCAGGACCACAAGCGCAACGATAAAGCCAATCTGCAGCTTTTTGTTTGCGCACACGACATCGGACAGGCTGGGCTGCAGCTCGGTTACCGTCGTGTGCTCGGTTATCTGGACAGGACGCCCATGAGCCATCTCGTGCGCGTCTCTCTTTTGAATTGATCCATTGTCCGGCATTTGGATACCTCCTCATTCCGGCGTTTAATGCGAAAGGAAGTATACCCACCGAGCAAAAATCGAACGGGAGGACGAACGGAGCGCACCAAGACTGTCCCCAATGACTAGTCGTTTAAGAACGTCCCCGATGACTATCTCGGGATGAGTTGCGGGGAGGAGGACAGAAAAAGCCCTGCCGCGGGTAGCAGCAGAGCTTTTGGAAGGGGACTTGGTTGTGAGGGCTCGTTAGGCGAGCTTGGCCTCGAGCTCGGCGATGCGCTTGTAGGCATCGATGGTAAAGCGGGCCTGCTTCTCCAGAATCATGGTAGTCATGAGAGTGTCCTGAGCATGGGCCATGATGAAGGTCATCTCCATCTCGCCACCGCCGGCCTCCTGCGAAAGCAGTTTGGTCTGCGTGTCGTGGGCACCGATGAGCGCATCGCTGGCATCCTTGTGCAGCTGCTCGGCCTTCTCAAAGTCACCCTCGCGAGCAGCATCGAGCGCTGCAAGCAGATCGGTCTGGGCGTCACCTGCGTATGCGACAATCTCGAATCCAACCATCGAGATTTCTTCTTTGGTTGCCATGTTGCGTTCCTTTCACATATGAACCAATGGAGAGCATCGCGTCCGGGCATACGCACTGCGTTGTGTATGACAGAAACAATAACATTCAAACAAAAAAGAACAGCGCAAAACGTAATTTCGAGCTATGAACGGTCACTTTTCGCCCGTGAACGGTTTTTAAACCAATCTGAACAATATCGAACACAATTAGCGGAAACCCAAACAGACCCGCGCCCTAGCGCCAATCGCGCACCGTATCGCCCTCGACGAGCACGCCCGGAAACAGCATGTGCTCCACACCGGGTTCAACGCCCTCGGCGCCGGCAATCTTGTCGACCGCCCACATGCCGACGCGCTTGTTGTCAAAGCGCACCGTAGTCAGGCGACAATCGGGCACGATGTCGCCCAGACTGTCATCAACACCCACCACGCTCACATCCTCGGGCACGTGCTTTCCGCGCGACTCGAGCCCGCGAATGCAGCCGTAGGCCATGGCATCGTTGGAAGCATAAATGGCCGTACAGGTCGGATCTTCCGACAGAGCCTGACCGGCAGCATATCCGCTCTGTGCCGTCCAATCCCCACGGACGAGTCGCGGCGGTTCAATGCCATGCGCGCGCAATGTCTCGCGCCAGCCTTCCTCGCGCCGCATGCCCGAAAGCGAGCGCTCGGGGCATGAGATAAAGTGCACAGTCTTGTGCCCCCGCCCCAGCAAGTACTCGACAACTTGACGCGAGCAATCGAACTGGTCGTTATCGACCGTTGAACAGAGCGGGTGCTCCAGCATGGTAACGAGCACCGTCTGCATGCCGGGCAGCGGCTCAAAAGTGCCAAAGTCTGCCGGCATGCGGTTCATGATCACGACCATACCGTCTACCGGCAGCGCGCTCATGCGTGACGATGCGCTCTCGAGGGTATACGGATGCCCGTCTACTTTAGTGAGGGTGATGGCATAGCCATGTTTGTCGGCCGCGGCGGCAAAGCCCTCCATACGGTCGAGGTTACCGGTACCGGTAATGTTGAACATGGCGACGCCGACGGTCTTAAACTTGCCACGGCGCAGCGATCGACCGGCAAAATTGGGGCGATACCCCAGCTCGCGCATGGCGGCACGCACGCGTTCCTTGGTCTCGGGGCGCACGCTGGGCGAATCGTGCACGGTGCGTGAGACCGTCTGCTCCGAGACGCCCGCGAGGCGCGCTACGTCTTTGACGGATACCGATTTTTTAACAGCGGCCATAGGTCGATCTTTCTATGTCAACGATGCCATTGGTTGCACCCTGCGCAGTCAAATGAAACGTCTTCAAGTATATCTAACGCCTCCCCCACCATACGCTCACCACCCAAAACCTACCGTTCACCGACATTTTTGCTTCCCCGAACGGCTTTTGTCGACCAAATGTTAACGTTGCCATTGTGCAAACACAGAGCCACCGGGCGGCTCAAACGTTTACGCGTAAGGAATCGACGGTTCGCAGGCACAGGAACCACCGGTTCGCGTCTTTTTTTGTGTCGCAAAATGGCAACGTCAACATTTTGGCAACCGGACGCCAAAAGCTACCATCGTTGCTAACCCACCGACTCTTAGGAGCATTGCATGGAGCAACTCATCGCCATCATCGAAAAGGGCCAGCCCTTTTTCAACGCGATCGCCCGCAACAAGTACCTCAAGGCGATCCGCGACGGCTTTATCTCCGTCATCCCTATCATCATCTTCTCGTCCATCTTCTGCCTGGTAGCCTCGGTCCCCAACATCTGGGGTTTCTACTGGCCCGATGACATCAACAACGCCCTGTGGAAGTGCTACAACTACTCCATGGGCATCCTGGCCATCGCCTGCGCCGCCACCACGGCCAAGCACTTCGCCGACGCTCAGAACCGCGATCTGCCCAAGAACAACCAGATCAACTTCATCTCGTGCATGTGCGCGGCCATCATCGGCTTCTTGCTCCTTTCGAGCGACACCATCGCCACGGACGCTGCCAGCGGTTTCAACACCACCTACCTTGGTTCCAAGGGCCTGCTGACCGCTTTCATCGCTGCGTTTGTGACCGGCATCATCTACAAGTTCTTCATTAAGCGCAACATCACCGTCAAGATGCCCGAGCAGGTTCCGCCCAACATCTCGCAGACCTTCAAGGACATCATCCCCTTCTCCGTCTGCATCACCGTCTTTTGGGTTTTTGACATCGTCTTCCGCGCTGCTTTTGGCTTCTGCTTTGCCCAGGGCGTCATCCAGGTGTTCCAGCCCCTGTTCACCGCTGCCGATGGCTACATCGGCCTCGCTGTGATCTACGGCGCCATGAGCCTGTTCTGGTTCGTCGGCGTCCACGGTCCCTCGATCGTCGAGCCCGCCATCGCCGCCGCCCTCGTTGCCAACATGACCGACAACCTGGCTGCGTTCCAGGCTGGCCAGCACGCTTCCGCTGTCCTGACCCAGGGTGCCCAGTACTTCGTCGTCTGCATGGGCGGCACCGGCGCCACACTCGTCCTGGTCTTTATGTTCTGCTTCCTGGCCAAGTCTCAGGAGATGCGCGCCGTCGGTAAGGCCGCCATCGTCCCCGTGTGCTTTGCCGTCATCGAGCCGCTGCTGTTCGCCGCGCCCATCGTGCTCAACCCCGTCTTCTTTGTCCCGTTTGTCTTTGCCCCGATCGCCAACATCTGGATCCTCAAGATCTTTATCGACTTCTTGGGCATGAACGGCTTTATGTACACCCTGCCTTGGACCGTCCCCGGCCCCATCGGCACCATCATGGGCCTGGGCTTCCAGCCGCTCGCCTTTGTGATGCTCGCCCTTATCCTGGTCGTCGACTTCGTCCTGTACTATCCGTTCTTCCGTGCCTATGACGCCCAGAAGTGCGCCGAGGAGGCCGAGATTTCCCAGGAGGAGCTCGCCGCCAAGAACGCCGAGAAGGCCGCCAAGCTTAACGATGCCTTCCAGGGCAAGGCTGACGCCAAAAGCGTTGCCGCCGGTGCTGCTGCCGAGGCCGTGAAGGCCGACGCCCCCGCCGCCTCCGCAGCACCCGCTGCCGAGGCAACGGCCGCCAGCGACCTCAACGGCAAGCGCGTGCTCGTGCTCTGCCAGGGCGGCGGTACCTCGGGCCTTCTCGCCAACGCGCTGGCCAAGGCTGCCAAAGAGCGCGGCATCAATCTTGAGACCGCTGCCGAGGCCTATGGCAACCACGTTGACATGCTCCCCGACTTTGACCTGGTCGTCCTGGCCCCGCAGGCCGCAAGCTACCTGGCCGACCTGCAGAAGGACTGCGAGCGCGTGGGCAACAAATGCGTCGCCTGCCGCGGTAAGCAGTACATCGAGCTCTCCCAGAACGGCGACAAGTCTCTCGCCTTCGTAAGCGAGCAACTCTCGAAGTAAGTAACGCTCAGGGCCAGCCGACTATCCGAGACCGGCTGGCCCTTCGATTTAGACGATTGGATCATCATGTCCGTTAACCCTGCTAGCGTAACCAACCCGCCCGCGCAGTTTCCCGAGGACTTTGTCTTTGGCGGCGCCACTGCTGCCTACCAGGTAGAGGGCGAGACCCGCACTCACGGTAAGGGCAAGGTTGCCTGGGACGACTTCCTGGAGGCCCAGGGCCGTTTCTCCCCCGATCCCGCTTCGGACTTCTACAACCAGTACCCCGTCGATTTGGAGCTGTGCGAGGAGTTCGGCATCAACGGCATTCGCCTCTCCATCGCCTGGAGCCGCATCTTTCCCAACGGCACCGGTGAGATTAACCCCGAGGGCGTCCAGTTCTATCACGATCTCTTCGCCGAGTGCCACAAGCACCACGTTGAGCCGTTTGTCACGCTGCATCACTTTGATACGCCGCTGTCCCTCTTTGAGAAGGGCGACTTCCTCAACCGCGAGACCATCGACGCCTTTGTGGACTTTGCCACCTTCTGCTTTAAGGAGTACGCCGACCAGGTGACCTATTGGTTCACCTTTAACGAGATCTGGGCCGACGCCTCCAACACCTACATCGAGGGCACCTTCCCCGGTGGCGTCAAGGCGCATCTGGCCGAGGCCTTCCAGTGCGAGCACAACATGATGCTCGCCCACGCCAAGGCAGTACTGGCCTTCCACAACGGCGGTTTTAAGGGCAAGATCGGCGTCATCCAGTCGTTGGAGTTTAAGTATCCGCTCAACGAGAACGACCCCGCCGACATCAAAGCCGCCAACAACGAGCACGTGCTGCAGAACCAGTTTTTGCTCGACGCCACCTTCCGCGGCGACTATGCGCCCGATACACTCGAGTGCGCTAACCGCCTGGCTGCCGTCTCGGGCGGCACCATCGAGATCCCGGATGAGGACCTCGAGATCATGCGCGAGGCCGCGCTCTACAACGACTACCTGGGCGTTAACAACTACCAGTGCCGTTTCTTGAAGGCTTACGATGGCGAGAACGACCTGCACCACAACGGTACGGGCGAGAAGGGCACCGGCCGCTGGCGCGTCAAGGGCATTGGCGAGCACGTGAACAAGCCTGGCATCCCCACCACCGACTGGGACTGGATCATCTATCCCGAGGGTCTGTTCGATCTGCTCGTCTACATTAAGCAGCGCTACCCCAACTACAAGCAGATCTTCATCACCGAGAACGGCATGGGCTACAAGGACCCCTACAAGGACGGTTTTGTGGACGACCAGCCGCGCATCGACTACATCGAGCAGCACCTGCGCTGGTTGCTCAAGGCCATGGAGGTGGGCGTCAACGTGGGCGGCTACTTCCTGTGGAGCCTGCAGGATCAGTTCTCCTGGACCAATGGCTACAACAAGCGTTACGGCTTCTTCTACGTTGACTTTGAAACCCAGAAGCGCACACCCAAGGCAAGCGCATACTGGTATAAGCACGTGGCGCAAACCCGTCGTCTGGACTAGCGGCTTGCGACGAGCGGTTGGCGGAGTTGCACCGCCCACATAACCTGTCCCCCATTTCTCAGCCGGGGGTGGCACGTCACACGGCGCGCCGCCCCCGGCCTTTTTGGGCGGTTCGGGGTCCGTTTGTCTCAATCTGTAACATCTAGCCGAGTTTTTGGGTCCTAGCTGTTACAGATTGAGACGAACAGGATTGCTCTTTCCGAAGAATCTAAATCTGTAACACGTAGCCCGCTTTTGACCGTCTACCTGTTACAAATCGAGACAAACGGAGTAGGACCTAACCCCGTATGTCCCTAACAGTCGAGCGTTCGACCAGCGTGCTCGGCACATGAATCGCCTCGATAGACGAGCTCTCTCCAATCGCCGCCTCAAACGCAAGCTTACCGACACCGCGCAAATCAAATCGCAGCGTCGTCAGCCGATTGTGAGGAACAAGTCCCTCGAGTGCGTCGTCGATACCAACCACGCTCACGTCGTCGGGCACGGACAGGCCCGCGTTCTCGAGCGCGGCGATAACGCCCAGCGCCATCTGGTCATTTGCCGCAAGCACGGCAGTCGGCGCCTGCGACCCGCCGGCAAGCACCTCGGCCGCAATCCGCTCGCCCATGGCGTACCCACTGTCCGCACTCCAATCGCCACGCAGCATCGGAGCGGCATCGACATGAGCACGACCCAGCGTATCGCGCCAACCGGCCTCACGAAAACGTGAGGAAATCGAGTTTTCCGGACCCGCCACAAACCGCATATTCGAGTGACCATGTTCCAGCAGATAATTGGTCAACAGCTCGCACGAACCATACTGGTCGGAGTCGATCGTCGTGCAGCGCGGATGCGCATACATGGACAGGATGACCGTTCGCACTCCCGGCTGGGGAACAAACTCCTCAAAATCGGGAGCCATGCGGTTCATGTTGAGAATCATGCCGTCGACGGGTCGCTCGACCATGCGGCGCGAGGCATCGGCAAGTGTATAGGGCTTGTCGCCGCCCATCTCGATCATAGTGACGGCAAAATCGTGCTCGCGCGCCGCTTGCATGATACCCTCGAGCGTCGCCAGGTTACCGACACGTGTGATGTTGTACATGCACAGGCCAATAGAACGATACGACCCGCCGCGCAACGCCGCTCCAGCAAAATTGGGACGAAAGCCCAGCTCTTCCATGGCGGCCAGCACACGCTTGCGCGTCTTTTCCGTCACGTTGGGCATACCGTTGACCACGCGAGACACAGTCTGGCGGCTCACGCCAGCGAGCGCCGCAACCTCTGCCGCGCTCGCCGAATGACCATTCCTTGTCTGCTGAGCCATGCCTTCCACGCTAACCTGCTTCCCAACTATTCCCCACGCCCATGGCGCATCGTACATACATCGATAACGTGCTCATGATACCCGAGCCATATACCACAACATGAAAACTTCTGTCAATCAAAACCGCTTACCGAACAAATACAACCGTTCGCGGATGTTTGAAGTTGTTTTGTTTCTATACATCCCAGCCGGATGTTAACGTGCTCATTGTCAAATGTTCACGTGCTCATTTTGGTTCTAATCATTTTAAGATAGTGTTTATCGGGCTTTTTCACCGCTGAACGCTAACCAGGGAGCCTTCTGAGCGCAAACGCACAATATCGAACAGCGAGACGAGAGGGTGTATGCATATGTCTTTGCTAAACCGCGTACAGCAGCTGCCGAAGGGCTTTGTTTGGGGCGCCGCAACAGCCGCGTACCAAACGGAAGGTTCCACGAAGGTGGCAGGCAAGGGTAAGACCATGTGGGACGATTACCTTGTCGCCCAGGGTCGCTTTTTGCCCGACCCGGCCAGTGATTTCTACAACCGCTACGAGGAGGATATCCGCCTTTCTGCCGAGCATGGACTCAACGCCATCCGTGTGTCCATCGCCTGGACCCGCATCTTCCCCAACGGCGACGATGCCGAGCCCCTCGCCGAGGGCGTTAAGCACTACCACGAGCTGTTCGCCTGCTGCAAAAAGTATGGCGTCGAGCCCTATGTGTCCCTGCATCACTTTGACTCCCCCGCCGCCCTGTTCAACCAGGGCGACTGGCTCAACCGCAAGACCGTCGACGCCTATGTGCGCTATGCCGAGTTCTGCTTCCGCGAGTTCCGCGAGGTCAAGAATTGGTTCACCATCAACGAGCTCATCAGCCTCTCGCACTCCCAATACATCCAAGGCAACTTCCCGCCCAACCATCACTTTGATGTGACGAGCGGCATCCAGAGCCAGCACAACGAGCTCGTTGCCCACGCCCGCGCCGTCAACCTGTATAAGGATCTTGACGAGACCGAGCACCTGGGCGGACGCATTGGCATGGTCAACGTCCTGACGCCGGCATATCCTGCCACAGACTCGCCCGCCGACCAGCACGCCGCCGACCTGTACAACGCCTTCTACACCGACTTCATCATGGACGGCGCCTTCCTGGGTCACTACTCCGCGCGCACCCTCTCACTCATCAACGAGATTCTGCGTGCCAACAACGCCACGCTTACGGTTGAGGACAGCGACATGGAGGAGCTCGCCAAGGCGGCGCCCCGCAACGATATGTTCGGCCTCAACTACTATCAGTCGGCGTTTATCGCCGCCTACGATGGCGAGTCCACCAACAGCTTTAACGGCACCGGAGACAAGGGCACCTCGTGCTTTAAGTTTAAGGGCGTCGGGCAGCAGGTCGATATGCCGGGTATCCCCACCACCGACTGGGATTGGCTCATCTACCCGCAAGGCCTCTACGACACGCTCAAGCACATCAGCGCCACCTATCCCAACCTCCCCGTCATCTATATCACCGAAAACGGCCTGGGCCACAAGGACCCCGAGCCCGACGCAAACGGCATCGTCGCCGATCCCGAGCGCATCGACTTTGTCGACCAGCACATGGAGAAGGTGCTCCGGGCGCGCGCCGAGGGCGTCGACGTCCAGGGCTACTTTATCTGGAGCCTGCAGGACCAGTTCTCGTGGGCCAACGGCTATAACAAGCGCTACGGCCTGTTCTACATCGACTTCGACACGCAAAAACGCTACATCAAGCAGTCGGCACTCTGGTACAAGGAGCTCGCCGACACTATGGCGGACGCGCAGTAGCGCATCGCCTCGCTTTCCCCCGAGAGGGGAGCGGCCCTATGCGATACAAACCCAGCCGCTCCCCTCTCTCCCCCTGGGACCGACCCCGCCTGCACCCGGGCTTTTAGCAAGCGGGAGACCATATAGGTTTTCAACGTCCATGCCATTAAGATTTCATGCAAAGAGGAGCGTGAACTATGGAATCGATCGTTAAGTTCTTGGAGAAAGGTCAGCCGTACTTCGACAAGGTCTCTAAGAACATCTACCTTCAGGCCATTAAAGACGGCTTTTTGGCAGCAATGCCCATCATCCTGTCTTCTTCTGTCTTCCTGCTTATTTCGACCCTGCCGGGCGTTGTCGCCACGGTCGGCGGCTTTACGCTGCCCGACTGGTGGAACGTCGACGTCGTGAACTTCTGCAACAAGGTTTACAACTTCACGATGGGCGTCGTGGGCATCATGGTCGCCGGCACCACCGCAAGCGCGCTGACCGGCTCCAAGAACCGCCGCATGCCTGCCGGCAAGGCCATCAACGCCACGAGCACCATGGTCGCCGCCATGTGCGCTATGCTCATCTTGGCCGTTACCCAGACGAGTGCCAAGATCGACGGCGCCGATGTCTCGGTGTTCTTTACCGACAACATGGGCACCAAGGGCCTGCTGAGCTCCTTTGTCGCCGCATTTGCCACGGTCAACATCTATGCCTTCTGCATTAAGCGAGACATCACCATCAAGCTGCCCAAAGAAGTCCCCGGCGCCATCGCCCAGAACTTCCGCGACATCTTCGCCTTCAGCTTCTCCATCCTGTTTGTCGCCGTCATCGACGTTATCTGCCGCACCTGCTTGGCCGTCCCGTTTGCCAACGTCATCTCCACGCTGGTGAGCCCGCTGTTCGCCGCTGCCGATTCCTACGCCGGCCTCGCCCTCATCTGGTTCATGATCCCGCTGTTCTGGTTCATGGGCATCCACGGCCCCTCGGTCGTTAAGCCTGCCCTCAACGCCGCGCTGTTTGGCAACATCACCACCAACCTCGCCACGCTGCAGGCCGGCGGTCACCCCGCCCTCGCCCTGACCGAAAACTTCGGTAACTACATCGGCGAACTCGGCGGCACCGGCGCCACGTTCATTGTCCCGATCATCTTCCTGCTCTTTATGCGCTCCAAGCAGCTCAAGGCCGTCGGCAAAGCCTCTGTCGTGCCCGTGATGTTCGCCGTCAACGAGCCGCTGCTGTTCGCCGCGCCCATCATCCTCAACCCGTACTTCCTGATCCCGTTCCTGTTTGCCCCCGTGGCCAACGTCCTCATTGGTAAGTTCTTCATCGACTTTTTGGGCATGAACGGCTTTATCTATGCCATGCCGTGGGCACTCCCCGGACCGATCGGCACCTTCATCGACACCAACTTCCAGCCGATCTCTCTGGTCCTGGTTGTCGTCCTGCTGGTCGTTGACTTCTTGATCTACTACCCGTTCTGCAAGGCCTACGACAACGTCCTGTGCAAGCAGGAGGCCGAGACCCTGGCCGAAGAAGAGGCCGAGGAGACCAAGGCCGTCAAGACCGCTGCCGCCCCCGCCGTTGAGGCTCCTGTTGTCGAGACCGCTTCTGCCACTGAGGCCTCCGCAGCTCCGTCCGCCCTTAAGGGCAAGGATCTGAGGGTTCTGGTTCTGTGCGCTGGCGCCGGCACCTCTGCACTGCTCGCCAACGCGCTTAAGGAAGGCGCCGACGAGCTGGGCATCGACATTACCGCCAACGCCGGTGCCTACGGCAGCCACTACGCCATCATGGACCAGTACAACGTCATCGTCCTGGCTCCGCAGGTTCGCACCTATTACAACGAGATGAAGGCCGACACCGACCGCCTGGGCATCACGCTGCTGTCGCCCAAGGGCAAACAGTACATCGACCTCACTAAGGATCCCAAGGGTGCCGTCGCCTGGATCGAGGAAAACCTCGAGGCATAAGACGCTGACACCACCTGCCGCTTGCAGACAATAAATGGCCCGTGCATCGATGTGTGATGCGCGGGCCATTTTGTTTAGACCGCACCCGTCCTCCTGTTCATCTCAATCTGTAACATCTAGCCGAGTTTTTCGGTCCTAGCTGTTACAGATCGAGATGAACGCACAGGCCAAGCCGAAAATCTCAATCTGTAACATGTAGACCACTTTTGACCGTCTAGTTGTTACAGATCGAGACAAACGGAATAAGCCGGGCCAAAAATCTCGATCCGTAACATCTAGCCGAGTTTTTGGGTCCTAGCTGTTACAGATTGAGACAAACGGAATAGGCCGAGCACGTCTACGCCCGCAAGTCCTTTACGCTGGAACGCTCGACCAACACGCCCGAGACGAGCGTACGGCTTCTGGAGCTCGGGGCTTCCAGACCTGCGACGACCTCGTTAAGCGCACGGACGCCCAGCTCGCGGTGACGGAACTTCACCGACGTCAGAATCGAGTTGGGAATCGTCTTGTAGAGCTCATCGTCGAAGCCGATCACGGACACGTCGTCGGGCACACTGAGCCCCTTGTCACGTAGAGCCATCATCACGCCGTTTGCCATGCAGTCGTTAGCAGCGAGGACCGCCGTGCAATCGGGCTTATCGGCAAGCACAAGGCCCGCAGCATAGCCACTATCCGCATTCCAATCGCCTTGCAGAGGCTCGGGCGGCTCAATGCCACGCGCCTCGAGTGCCGCACGCCAACCTTTCATGCGGCACTGGCTCGACAGCGACTCTTTCTTACCAGAGACGAAATATACGTTCTTGTGCCCGCGATTTAAGAAGTACTCGCACGCCATGCGCGCACCACCCTCTTGATCGTCACTAACGGTAGAGCAGGTAGGATGCTCCATCGGCGTGATAATCACCGTCTTGAGGTCCTTCGGTGCCTCAAAGGCATCAAAGTCATCGACCATCTGACGCAGGTTGAAGATCATGCCATCAACAGGCAGCTGCGACATCCTGCGCGCCGCTTCGGCCAGGGTCATCTTCTCCCCCGCGCGCTTCTTAATCATCGTGAGCGCAAAGCCGCGTTCTTCGGCGGCATCGGCGATACCGTCAATCATGTCCACGGCGCCGCCCGACAAGTGGAACATCACCACGCCGATGCACCCGTAACGGCCCAACTTGAGTGAACGCGCGGCAAAGTTGGCTCGAAACCCGAGCGCCTCCATTGCCGAATGGACCTTATCGCGTGTCGACTCTCGCACGCTATCGGGCTCGTTGATCACGCGCGACACCGTCTTGATAGAAACGCCCGCGGCAACTGCCACATCATTCATTGAGACATTTTTCTTGTCCATCGTTGCCACTACTTCTCCAGTCGGTTTTGCATCGCTTGTTTTTTGCGTTCTAGCATACACTACCTGCCTGACCGATAAATCAACCGTTTACCGGACAATATCGACCGCTCACCCGTATAGCCTTGTTGCTCTTCCAAAAATGTCTTACGTTGTCATTAACGAAATGACAACGTTGTCATTTCGCAATGCCTTCCTTATACAGGAAGGTTTCCGGGCAGTCCTGACCATCCATCGACGACCAGTTCCATCCACATGCATCGCGCATCGAGCAGCAAAGGAGCTCTATGGACGCCATCGTAAAGATGCTCGAAAAGCATCAACCGTTCTTTGAGAAGATCTCGAGGAACGTCTACCTCCAGGCCATTAAGGACGGATTCCTTGGGTGCATGCCCATCGTCCTCACCTCTTCGATCTTCCTGCTCATTGCCACCCTTCCTGGCGTAGTTGGCATCACGCTGCCCCAGCCGCTCATCGACTGGTGCAACAAGCTGTACAACTTCACCATGGGCGTCATGGGCATCATGGTCGCCGGCACCACTGCCAAGAACTTTACGGCTTCCATGAACCGTCGCATGCCCGCCGGCAAAGTGCTCAACGACGGTTCCACCATGGTGGCCGCCCAGTGCAGCATGCTGCTGCTCGCTGTTACGCAGTTCACCACCAAGTTCAACGGCTCCGAGCTTTCGGTCTTCGATTGCACCAGCATGGGTACGCGCGGTCTGTTCTCGGCCTATATCGCCGCGTTCATTACCGTTTGGGTCTATAAGTTCTGCGTCTCTCGCGATCTGACCATTAAGCTGCCCAAGGAGGTCCCGGGCGCCATCGCTCAGAACTTCCGTGACATCATCCCCTTTGGCGGCGCCGTCATCATCTGCGGCATCATCGATGTCGTCGTGCGCAACCTCATGGGCGTTCCGTTCTCCGAGCTGCTCATCAAGCTGCTCTCCCCGCTCTTCACTGCAGCAGAAACCTATCCTGGCCTTATCCTTATTCAGGCGGCCACCGCGTTCTTCTGGTTCATCGGCGTCCACGGTCCTTCGATCGTCCAGCCGGGCATCGACCCCATCCGTCTTGCCAACCAGGCCGAGAACCTGCAGGTTCTGCTGGCCGGTGGTCACCCCGCCCATTCCCTCACCTTTAACATGTCGCTCGTGGGTGAGTTCGGCGGCACCGGCGCCACGTTCATCGTGCCGCTTCTGCTGATTCTCTTTATGAAGTCCAAGCAGCTCAAAGCCGTCGGTAAGGCCTCGATTGTTCCTGTTGCCTTCGCCGTCAACGAACCGCTGCTCTTTGGCGCGCCGATGATCCTTAACCCCTACATGCTCATCCCTTTTGTTGCCGCCGGCTGCGTCAATGTGAGTGTTGCCAAGTTCTTTATCGATAACGTGGGCATGAACGGCTTCTCCTTCGTGGTGCCTTGGGCTACTCCTGCCCCCATCGGCATCTTCATCACCACAAACTTCCAGCTTATCGCCCTGGTGTTTGTCGCAATCATCATCTTGCTGGACGCCATCATCTACCTGCCGTTCTTAAAGGCATACGATAAGTTGCTCTGTGACCAGGAGGCCGAGCGCGCCGCCGAGCTGGGTCTCGAGTCCGATGGTGCTGCCAGCACCCCTGCGCCCGTCATCGAGCCGACCGCCGCTGCCGCCGACAGCGAGCCTGCCGCCGACAGCAAGCCTGTCGCCGATCAGCCCGAGCCCGCAGCCAACGCATCCGCTAAGAAGGATGTCGACGGTCTGAAGGTCCTCGTCCTGTGCGCCGGCGCCGGCACCTCTGCCATGCTTGCCAACGCCATCAAGGAAGGTGCTGCGCAGACCGGAGAGAACATCGCTTCCTCCGCAGGCGCCTATGGCCAGCACACTGCCATCATGGATCAGTACGACGTCATCGTGCTCGCCCCGCAGGTTCGTAGCTACTACAACGACATGAAGGCCGACACCGATCGTCTGGGCATTAAGCTGCTCGCTCCCCGCGGTAAGGAATATATCGACCTTACCCGCGACCCCGCTGGCGCCATCAAGTGGCTCCGCGAGAACCTCGACTAGTTCCTCCCTCTGTTGGTGCCCGGATCCCCAGTTCGGGCACCTCTCCCTATTCGTATCCCACAGAAAGGATGACTCATGACCAACCCCATGCAGTTCCCCGACGGCTTTGTGTTTGGCGGCGCCACCGCTGCTTACCAGGTTGAGGGCGAGACCCGTACGCACGGCAAGGGCAAAGTGCCCTGGGACGATTTCCTGGCTGCTCAGGGTCGCTTCTCCCCCGACCCCGCAAGCGATTTCTACAACAAGTACCCGGTCGATATCGACCTGTGCCAGCGCTTCGGCATCAACGGTATCCGTGTCTCCATCGCTTGGAGCCGCATCTTCCCCAATGGCACCGGCGAGATTAACCCCGAGGGCGTCGCTTTCTATCACGAGCTTTTCGCCACCTGCAACAAAGCTGGCGTTATCCCCTATGTCACGCTCGATCACTTCGATACGCCCGAGGCCTTTTACCAGAACGGCGGCGAGGGTTTCCTAACGCGCACGACGATCGACGCCTTTGTCGAGTATGCCAAGTTCTGCTTTGCCGAGTTCACCGAGGTCAAGCACTGGTTTACCTTTAACGAGATTCCCGCGACCGCCGAGGGCAGCTTTATCGTCGGCAACTGGCCGCACGGCGAGAAGTATCGCCTGGACAAGGCTTTCCAGCTCATGCACAACATGATGGTGGCCCACGCCAAGGCCGTCGTCGCCTTCCATGAGGGCGGCTTTGAGGGCGAGATCGGCATTGTCCAGAACCTGGAGCCCAAGTATCCCCTCGACCCCAACAATGCCGCCGACTGCGAGGCAGCTCGCATGGCCGACGTCATCAACAACCGCTGGGTGCTCGACGCCACTTTCCGCGGCCACTATGCAGCCGACACCATGGAAGCCGCAACCAAGCTGGCCCATATCGCCGGCGGCGAGCTCGACGTCCGCGACGAGGACATCGCCGCGCTGACCGCCGCGCTCCCCTACAACGATTGCCTGGGCGTCAATACCTACAAGTGCCAGTTCCTGCGTGCCGCCGAGGGCGAAAACGACATCAACCACAATGGCACCGGCGACAAGGGCTCCTCGCGCTGGTTCCTCAAGGGCGTGGGCGAGGCATGCGTGCGCGAAGGCATTCCTACCACCGATTGGGACTGGATCATCTATCCCGAGGGCCTGTACGACCTGCTGCTGCGTATTAAGAACGATTACCCCAACTACAAGAAGATCTACATCACCGAGAACGGCATGGGCTATAAGGACGACTTCGAGGACGGCTTTATCGACGACGCCCCTCGTATCGACTACATGCGTCAGCATCTCGCATGGATCCTCAAGGCAATCGATGGCGGCGTAAACGTCGACGGTTACTTTGTGTGGTCGCTGCAGGACCAGTTCTCCTGGACCAACGGCTACAACAAGCGCTACGGCCTGTTCTACATCGACTTTGAGACCCAGAAGCGCTATCCCAAGGCGAGCGCGTACTGGTACAAGAACGTCGCGGAGACCGGCCTGCTTATGGCCTAACTTTTGCCGCATACCCCCTGTCGGCCGCATGTGAGTCCCTCCACGGGATCGCATGCGGCCTTTTTGTTTTTGGTGAGCCCGAGCGGATCATTTGTCTCGATCTGTAACATCTAGCAGGGATTTTCAATCTTAACTGTTATAGATTTAGACGAACGGGCGACCAGGGCTGAAAGATCTCAATCTGTAACACGTAGCCCACTTTCGACCGCCTACCTGTTACAGATCAAGACCATAAGATAGTCAAATCCAAACTTTCCAAGCAGTTATGAACCATGGTTTCTAGTTTTCGGTATCACGAACATACTTTCGGTATCATTTAATGATATTATGATATCGAAAGTATGTTCGTGATACCGAAAGGAGCCGCATGCGCCAGTTCGATTACACCACAGTCCCAGCGGAACTCGAAGCAACTCCAATCACCAACCTCCTCCTCTCGATACGCGAGCATAAAGGCCGTCAGCTTGCTCTGAGTCAAGTCAAACCCGAGCTTCTATCGTCCCTAATGGAGGAGGCTAAGATCCAAAGCACCCGGTCCTCCAACGGACTTGAAGGAATTGTTACCACCCAAAAAAGACTCAAAGCGATCATGGCGTATTCCGCCAAGCCAAGCTCCCGCGCAGAGGAAGAAATTGCTGGATACCGAGATGTGCTGTCGCTTATTCACGAGCAACACGATTCCATTCCCGTAACGCCATCGGTCATTCTGCAGTTGCATCGTGACCTCATGGCGCACACGGCAATCTCGTATGGAGGCCATTGGAAAGATGGCGATAACGAAATCGTCTCCATTGACGATCAAGGAAATCGATTTGTGCGCTTTAGGCCCCCTTCGGCCCTAGCAACCCCGGGACTTATTAAAGAAGCCTGCCAGTCCCTCAACGATGCTTTATCTCGCCAAGTTTGCGATCCCCTCCTTATATCGCTCCGCTTTATCTTCGATTTTGTCAGCATCCATCCCTTCAACGATGGCAATGGCAGGATGAGCCGGCTCCTTACAACGCTGCTGCTCGAAAAGACTGGATACGACGTTGCGCGTTACATCAGCATCGAACGACTTATTGAAGACAACAAAGCGCTTTACTACAACGCCCTCGCTGCAAGCTCCACTGGATGGAATGAAAATCAAAACACCGAAGTACCCTTTATCCGTTTCATGCTCGGAATAACCCTGGCCGCCTACCGACAGCTCGAGCAGCGTACCTTAATTGAATCAAGCACTCGTCCCATGTCGAAGCAAGCGCGCATCGCTGTTCTATTTCAACAGAGACCCGGCGTCATTAAGAAATCCGACATCCGGTCCAACTGCCCCGATATCAGCGAGGTAACCGTTAAACGAACCCTCGGTCAGCTTGTTAGTTGCAGCGCAATCGAAAAAACAGGAGCGGGTCGTTCGACGGGCTACATACTCAAAGACGTCCATGCTCTAGAACTATTCTTGCAAGCCACAATACCCGATGGCGAGGCCGCAATAACAAAAGAGGCTCCAAAGGATAAGCTCCTTGAACGTGTAAACCACGCCGAGGATGAAAGCAGAGAAGGGCTCTATGAAGACTACGATTCATTCTCAAGGGACATAAAGACGAAATACGGAGTCTAGTCATATCTCAGAATAGCCTCATCCTTGTTGCCCAAAGTTATTATCGCGTCATTGTAAAGCGGTACCCCCGCGCCGGCAGGGGGCAGAAGTATCACCTGCAGCGTTAGCTAGCAGATGACCTGCGTGTGCTCCTCGATGGCGACACGATCCTCGGCCGTGGGCCCCACAAAGGCGGCGGTACATGCCGCCCACCAGGCACAGCTCGCAATCCTCGCGCGCCTCGAGCAGGTTAAAGGCCGAAAGCGAATTGGTCACATAGATGGAAGGCAGCTTGTCGGTAACTCGGAGAGCGCCAATGCGATCTCACGACGGTTGCGCTCATTGTCTCAATTAGATACCCAACGAAATACGGCCCCGCAGCTCAATAAGCTGCGGGGCCGTACTATACACCGACGAATCAACGACGAAGTGCATCCACTATTTGGCCAGCTCCTGAACGATCCAGTCAATTGCACCTTCGGGATCGTTGGTAAGGTCGATATACTCCTTGCCCCTTGTGGTGAGCAGTTTAATTCCAAGGCGATCGGTATCGGCCTTCATAGCGTCATAGTACATGCGTGCCTGGGGCGCCAGAACAATCACGTTGTACTGATCCATCGTATCATAGTGGCTTCCGTACGCACCGGACTGAGAAACCAGATCAATACCCTTAGCAGCGGCGCCTTCGCGAAGAGCATTTGCCAAGAGAGTCGAAGTGCCGGCACCCTGGCAAAGCACAAGCACGCGGATCTGCTCTGCCTTGTCCTTTACCGCCTCGAGAGCTTTTGCGAGATTTTCCTGTGCGGCAATAGCATCTGCATCCGAGGTTTCTGCAGCCTCCTTTGCAGACTCTTCCAAACAAAGCTGATGGTCGTATGCCTTACAGAACGGATAGTAAATTACAAAGTCAACGACCAGCAGCACTGCAATCAATACGAGAGAACGTACATCAAGGCCTGTGGTGAGGAATGCACCGATTGGGCCGGGAAGCGCCCACGGCATGGTATACATGGGGGCGTTCATTCCAATGACGTCAATGAAAAACTTACCGATTAAAGCGTTGACCATAGGAGCCGCTAGGAAGGGCACGAACATATAGGGATTGAGAACAATCGGCATACCGAAGAGAACGGGCTCGTTAACTCCAAAAATCACCGGGATAATCGATGCCTTGCCCATGGCTTTAAGCTGCTTGGAGCGCATAAACATGATCAGGATAATAGGAACGATGAACGTGCAGCCAGAACCGCCCAGACCGCCGATGAAGTTTGTAAAGTCCAGGGCGAGAGCAATTGACGGGTGTCCACCTGCTTGGAAAACCTGAAGATTGGTAACGGTATTGTCGTAGAGCGCAGCATTGATCGGCGTCATGACAACCGAGGCACCGTGAATACCCATAAATTGGAAAAGTGCGACCGCGCCTTCGATAAGCGCCATGCCAGGATAGGTGTCGACCGCGGAGAACAGCGGCGAGATGAGAGCGGATACCAAATTGGCGAACGGCACAGCAAGCAGCTTACGGCTCGCGAGATCGATAACGGCGCACGCAAGGATTGAAAACCCGAACGCAAAGATATCGCGAAAACTCTGCGCAATAGAGCCAGGGACCTCTTTGGGGAGCTTGATCGTCACATTATGGCTAATGCACACCTTATAGATATTAACGGTCAAGAATGCGGATACGAACGCGGCGATAAAACCCTTGGTTCCCATGTAGCCGGTTTCAAAAACAGACGTATCTACTCCGCCAATCGAGACAACATCGTTCGTCACCGATAGCAGGAACATGCCGCACATGGCACAAACCATGCACGAGGTGGGGTTGAGAGATTTACCCGAAGGCATGCGGCGGTTCATCGACTTGGCAAGTGAGCTCGCCGTGGTGCCGGCCACCATAATGCCAAGAAGTCCCATGGTATATGCATAGATTTTATTGAAGAAATCCAGCACCTCAGACGGAAGAGCGATGCCCACATAGGCAGGGAGCGTCGAAAGAAGAAGGAACAGACTCGAGAACAGCACAATTGGCATATTCGAGAGAAAGCCATCCTTAATCGCCACCAGATATATGTTCCTTGAGATTTTGTCGAAGAGGGCCTGGTGTTTTTCAAGGAATTTGACGATAGCGTCCATAAGACATCCTTTCATGTTTCCCGGGCACACAACGATTTATCCGGACTCAACCGCCGTCGTCCCAGTTTGTATCCACGTATGTAAATGAATACGTTCTCGTGCGAAATGTAATATCATTTGCGCGATTTGTCATAACCAATTCTTTTTCCGCTTTGTCGATATGTCAAGAATTCAAATACTTATTCGGTGAACGGCAGTTGCGTAATTTTAGATTTGTCCAGCTAAAGGCTATTTTTTCGGAGCAGTACAATAAGTTTGCAACCGTTCACCGATTGGATATAACATATTTAATATATTGTTGTAACAATATTAGTGACGATGTCACAAGCCTGTCGTTCTAGTCAAAGGAAGTAACAATGCCCAAACGATTACTGAACATGTCCGCATCCGATTTTGTCGCCACGTCACCCATGGATCTAAAGCAGGCAATTCTGGCCTCCGAGGGACGTACCATCATGGCGGAAAACGTACCCTCTTCCCAATTTCTCAGCGGCGTTACTAATGCAGAAATCGAACGTGCCGCAGGTGCCGACCTGCTTCTGTTTAACGCGTTCGATGTGTTCGATCCAGTTATTGCCGGTATTCCAGATGATCTCAATGAAAACCCGGTCACTTGGGTGAAGCGAGCATGCGGAAGGCCGATTGGCGTCAATCTGGAGCCAGTTGATAACGAGGCAGAGATGTCTGAATCCCGTACGGAAATCCCCATGGGTCGTCGCGTCTCTCCCAAGACCTTAGAAAAGGCTAACGAACTCGGATTTGATTTTATCTGCCTGACGGGCAACCCTGGAACTGGCGTCTCCAACGATGCGATCGCCCATTCAATCAAACTCTCCAAAGAGCATTTCAATGGCCTGATCATAGCCGGAAAAATGCATGGAGCAGGCGTTGCGGAACCTGTCATGACGCTCGAAATAGCGCGCGAGTTTGTTGACCTCGGTGTCGATATCCTTCTCGTGCCAGCCCCCTACACCGTCCCCTGCTTCCAAGAAGCAGACCTGCGCGCCATCGTAGACTTTGTACGATCCTACAACGTGGGCAAGTCAATTGAAGAGAAGGTTCTCGTCATGGCGGCGAACGGGACGAGTCAAGACTCTTGCGACAGCGAGACCATTAAGAAAATAGGCCTTGCAGCAAAAGCAGCCGGCGCTGACCTCCAACATATCGGGGACTCCATGAACGGTATTTGCCTGCCCCAGAATATCTTCACGCTCGGACAAGCCCTTCGTGGATACAGACATCAGATCATCATGCTGAGCCGCTCTGTGATACGTTAAGGTTACCTTGCCCACGTTACATCCCGACTGAGGCAACCATCAGGTATAACCAACATGCAAACTGAGGCTCTAATGCTCGATACACACGAAAAACGGCCACTCTATTTACAGCTCACCGACGCGCTGCTCAAGCAGATCGTCGATGAATATCAAGCAGACGATAAACTTCCAACAGAAATGGAACTCTGCGACGAATACGCCGTAAGCAGAACAACCGTCCGACTTGCCATGAGTGAGCTGGAGCGTCGTGGAAGTATCTATCGAATCCAAGGTAAGGGATCGTTTGTTGCACCGAAACGCGTTAGCGAGCTCAATTCACTTTTAGACTTTGACTTTGCAAGCCATTGCGATGGCGTTGATCCGGATGCCATCACCAAACATTTCGGCGGCCTCACATCAGGTCGTCCAATTTCCGTAATGATGCTCCAACAATTTGGATGTCAAAGTCGCGATGAAATTCAGCGTCTTGAATTGACCTACGAACTTGAAGGCAGCTTCATAGGCGCTGATACGTTCTTCATTTCAAAGTCGCGCGTTCCGAATAACCAGTTAGATTTTCAGGCATTTAGCAGAATCATGGACGACTTGTCCAAGTCTATCCAATCTGTTAGGGAAAGCTATAGAGCACGTCAGCTTAGCGATTCCGAAGCCAGTAATTATGGTGTTGCAAAACTTCCGGTCATCGAACTGACTCATTATGCTTACGACTCCGGAGGCAAACTAATCTCAATTGTCTGCCGCACCGTCTTAACTGGGCGAATCCCTTATCAAAACTTTATTTTCAAGTCCTAATGT
>DBEZHA010000044.1:0-28382 GCA_048189585.1 Collinsella sp.
GCAAAGACGAGCGTCGGTAAGACACGCCGAGGTCGCCGCGGACGGGCTGATATAGGGAGAGGGCCTGACCCCATATCGTTGGGGCCAGGCCCGATTTTGCCTCTTGACAATGTCCTGCTCATATTAAAAGGAACGTCCCTAACTGCCGGGTTTAGGCTGTTAGGTCGAGTTCGTAGAGGAAGCTTTCGCGCGGCATGTCGTGACGGCGCTCTTCGCGGTTGGCGCGGTGCGTGGCCGTGCGCTTAAAGCCGTGCATCTCGTAGAACTTCCACGAGCAGTTGGAGTCGGTGTACAGGTGCGCCCTCGTCGCTCCAAGCGAGGACAGGTGCGAGACGGCGGCATCGAGCAGAACCGTGCCAACGCCCAGGCCATGGACATCGCGATCCACGGCAAGCAGCGTGACCTCGTTGTCGTGCGGCAACGGGCTGCTCTCGAGCAGGCGGTTGTTGGTTCGGATGGTTGCGCGCACAAACGAGAGATACTCGGCGCAGGCATCAGGCTCCAGCTCACGCATCTGCGATAGCAGTGCGCGTTCGGTATCCATCCAATGCTCGTTGATAGTGACGCCGGAGTTCTGTCCTGCGCGTGCAAGTGCAATGCCGCGCGCCTCGCCGTCAATCACCGCAACCTGCGAAAACGTCGATGACGAAAGGCAATAGGCGAGGTCGCACGCGGCCTCAAGGCGGTTGTACTCATCGTTATCCGAATTGTTATGCCAAAGTTGCTGCAGAATCAGCGCGATGGCGTCGAAGTCTTCGGTATCAAACGGTCGGTAGAGAACCCGCGAGACCATGGTGCCTCTTTCTTTTGCGGATGCATATCGAACACAGTTCTACCACGCCATTGGCATCAAATTATGGTGCCCCTGTGTTCCATGAACTCACCGTGCCCATCCCCTCCGCTCGCAAACTTTTTCTGCACATGCGCCCGTTGCGGGGTGCATCGATGCGCTCGATGCGCTACATTAAATCAGTATTTTCAATGCCGCTGCGCGAGCGCTGCAGATCGACGTATCACCGACTCACAGAGCACGGCGGCGTACCAGACAGGAGGACTGCATGGGATCTGATGTGAAGATCGCACGCGCGTTGATCTCGGTTACCGATAAGACGGGCGTCGTCGATTTCGCACGGACGCTGGTTGACGACTTTGGCGTCGAGATCATCTCTACGGGCGGCACGGCTCGTGCCATCGAGGACGCGGGCATTCCCGTAACCCCCATCGAGGAGTTCACGGGCTATCCCGAGATGATGGACGGCCGCGTTAAGACCCTGCACCCCAAGGTTCATGGCGCGCTGCTGGCCCGCCGCGATTCCGAGCAGCACATGCAGGAGGCGGCTCAGCACGGCATTAAGCTGATCGACCTGGTCGTCGTCAACCTGTACGAGTTCGAGAAGACCGTCGCCAACCCCGAGGTCACCTTCGCGGACGCCATCGAGCACATCGACATCGGTGGCCCCTCCATGCTTCGCTCTGCCGCCAAGAACGCCACGAGCGTTACCGTCATTTCCGACCCGGCCGACTATGATGCCGTCCTGGCCGAGATGCACGAGACCGGTGGCTGCACCACGCTTTCCACCCGTCGTCGCCTGCAGGTGAAGGTCTACCAGACCACCGCCGCCTACGACACGGCTATCTCCCGTTGGCTTGCCGCCCAAGCAAGCGACGTGGCGGACACCTCTGCCAAGCTCGAGATCTCGCTGGAGAAGGTCGACGACCTGCGCTATGGCGAGAATCCTCAGCAGAAGGCTACGGTCTACCGCTTTGCCGAGGGCTGCGAGAACACCGCGAGCTCGCAATTCCCGCTCGTGGGCTCCGAGCAGATCCAGGGCAAGCCGCTCAGCTACAACAACTATCTGGATGCCGACGCCGCCTGGAACCTGGTCCGCGAGTTCGACGAACCGGCCTGCGTAATCCTCAAGCACCAGAACCCCTGCGGTTCCGCCGTTGCCGAGGACATCACTGCCGCCTACGACCGCGCTTTCGCCTGCGATCCCAAGAGCGCCTTTGGCGGCATCATCGCCTGCAACCGCGAGGTTCCCTATGAGCTAGTCGAGCACTTTGCCGATCAGAACAAGCAGTTCGTCGAGGTCATCATCGCCCCGAGCTACACTGCCGAGGCGCTCGAGCGCATGGCCAAGCGCCCCAACCTGCGCGTGCTGGCCACCGGCGGCGTGGACCACGGCGCCCAGGTGGAGCTGCGCTCCATCGACGGCGGCATGCTGGTGCAGGAAGTCGACCACGTGACCGAGGATCCCGCGACCTTTACGTTCCCCACCGACCGCAAGCCCACCGACGCCGAGATGGCCGAGCTCGAGTTTGCCTGGAAGGTCTGCAAGGGCGTTAAGTCCAACGCCATCTTGGTTTCCAAGGGCAAGGCCGGCATTGGCATGGGCCCGGGTCAGCCTAACCGCGTTGACTCTGCGCTGCTTGCCTGCGAGCGTGCCGAGGACTTCTGCGAGCGCGAGGGCGTGGAGAAGGGCGGCTTTGCCTGTGCAAGCGACGCGTTCTTCCCGTTCCGCGACAACGTCGACGTGCTTGCTGCACACGGCGTGACCTGCATCATCCAGCCCGGCGGCTCCAAGCGCGACGACGAGAGCATCCAGGCTTGCAACGAGCATGGTATTGCGATGGTCTTCACGGGGGCCAGGCATTTTAGGCACTAGAGGCTTTCCCAAGCACCCGACCTTGCCCCTCAAACCGTCGCTTGCGTACATTTAGTACGCGGCGCTCCTCTTTCGGGGCAATCTCGGGCACTTGGAAAACCCTTAATGGGATGTTGTTCTATCCCATTAAGCTGATCGGTCGCCTGACCATATCGTCAAAATAATCTCCGCAAAAGACGGCTGCTCCGTTTGGAGGGCCGTCTTTTTGGTATAAGAGGACGGAATGACTAACACGAAAGGTATGACCATGCCCCAGATTGATGATGCCGAGCTGTTTGGCAATGCCGAGGATCAGCGTGCGTACGAGGACTTTTGCGCCAATCAGGAGGCGGTCGAGAAGTTTACGCTCGACAAGCCCGCGCTTATCTGCCGCTGGCGCATGTCCAACAAAAAGGTGCCCATGCTCAACCGCCACATTCGTGCGCTGTCCGAGCGCTTGGTGCAGGGCGAGCCGCTTACCCATAACATGCTCAGTTGGGCCAAGCAGCACGTTGAGTGGTCGCTTGCCGAGGGCGATTACACTGCGCACGACGGCGTACTCATGCTAGTGATCGACGTTAACGGCAACGCCGCCATGACGGTGGGGGAGTACGAGCCGCTCGCCGATACGTCGGCCAAGGCGCTGCGTGCCCGCTCCGCCGAGGCCCGCTCCGAGGCCGACGAAACCGGCGTGGCGCCCGAGCTGCTCGCCGCCGTCAACAACGGCGAGCTTGCCTTTGTGGCGCCGGCGGACGAGTGCCTGTGTGGCACGGCGACCCTTATTGAGCAGTTGGCCCAGACCAAGGGCATCCCGGTCACGCGCGTAGACATTCCCGCGCAGCTTAAGGGCGGCCTGTTCCTGGTGAGCGACGAGCACGGCGTGGTTCCCGCAACCGAGACGGACGCCGCGAAGGCCGACGCCGCCACGGTCGCCTTCTTTGCCGACGGCTACGAAAAGCTTCGCGCCCGCCGCTAAATGATTTTTCTGGGACGGGGATTAAAGAATCATTTTGGTCCCCGCCACCGCTGCGAGTGCGAGGCGGACAAAACGCCCCCGCTCGCGAACAGTTCTGTCACCTGGCACCGCGCGAGGCGTGTACCTGCGACGCCGTGGGCATAATGGTGTGGAAAGTGCAAGTTACGCGAAATGGGAGGACACATGGCGCTGATCTATGTCGTTGAGGACGACGAGCCCATTCGTCGTGAGCTTATCGACATCCTTGCCCGCGCCGGGTTTGAAATCGAGGGCTGCGAATCGTTTGAGCATGTCTCGCGCGATATTCTCGCCGCCGCGCCCGACCTGGTGCTGCTCGACCTCACGCTTCCCGTCAAGGACGGCCAGCATATCTGCCACGAGGTTCGCCGCGAATCCGAGGTTCCCATCATCGTCCTCACGTCGCGCACGACCGAGATCGACGAGGTCATGGCCATGACGCTCGGTGCGGACGACTTTGTTCCCAAGCCCTATAGCGCCCGTGTGCTCGTGGCGCGCATCAATGCCTTGCTGCGTCGCACCGCGGCGGCGGGCGAGCGCAGCACGCTCGTACACAAGGGACTGGAGCTCGACCTTGCACGCTCCATGGTCACCAACACGCTAACCGGCACCAGTACCGAGCTCACCAAAAACGAGCTGCGTATCCTCTCGCTGCTTCTGAGCCGCGCGGGCAAGATCGTTTCGCGTTCGGCCATCATGCAGGACCTGTGGGACTCCGACGCCTTCGTGGACGACAATACGCTCACCGTTAACATCAACCGCCTGCGCACCACGCTCGAAAAAATCGGCATCAAGGGGTATTTGACCACGCACCGCGGCCAGGGCTATTCGGTCTAGGGGCCGGCTATGTCGTTTGCCAAGTTCTTTAAAGACGCGCTGCTTCCCGTCGCCGTGTGGACGTGCGGCGTGCTGCTGAGCTGCTTTGTGCTGACGGTCGCCGGCGCACCCGTTTCTATCGTGGTCGTGGCGGTCGGCGTGTCCTATATCTTTGGTATGCTCGGCATCGTGATCGAGTACGCGCGCCGTCGTCGTTTTCTGCGCCAGCTGGAGCGTGCGGCCGAGGAGCTCGAGAGTCCCGCATGGGTGCAGGAGATGGTGCAATGCCCGACCTATGCCGAGGGCGAGCTCGAGTACGAGGTCTTGCGCCGGGTGGGCAAAGCCGCTTGCGACGAGGTTGCCGAAGGCCGCCGTCAGACCGATGACTATCGCGACTATATCGAGAGCTGGGTCCATGAGGCCAAGCTGCCCCTGGCGGCGGCCCATCTGATTTTGTAAAACCTGGACGGTAGCGAAGACGACCTGTCGCGCGTGGACGATCTGGCACGCGAGCTTGCCCGCGTGGAGCGCTATATCGACCAAGCTCTGTACTATGCGCGCTCGGAAGTCGTGGAGCGCGACTACCTGATTCGCCGCTGGGATCTCAAGACCTTGGTGACGGGCGCGATTAAAGCCAACGCGCGCGAGCTTATCGCGGCGCACGTGGCTCCGGTGTGCGAGAACCTCGACTTTGAGGTCTTTACCGACGAGAAATGGCTCGAGTTTATTCTGGGCCAGCTCATTCAGAACAGCATTAAATATGCGCGTGAGGACGGCGCAAAGATCGTGTTTTCGGGTGCGTTGCTGGACGAGGGTCTGGCGAGCGAGCGCATCGAGCTTACCGTCGCGGACAACGGCTGCGGCGTGTGTGCGGCAGACCTGCCGCGCGTGTTCGAGAAGGGCTTTACCGGCGACAACGGCCGCACCACCAAGCGCGCAACGGGCATCGGCCTCTACCTGGTGGCGCGCCTGTGCTCCAAGATGGGCATCGACGTCACCGCGGCATCGGAGCCGGGCGAAGGCTTCGTCGTAACATTCGCCTTCTCAACCAACAAGTTCCAATATTTCGAGTAGTCGGGCCGTCTTGCGGTGCGGACGGCAATGTTCCCGAACGTGAACATAGCTAAGGCAATTGGCGCTATGTTCCCGAACGTGAACACAACTATGGGGGCTCAAATGAATCCCCCATAACAAAAACGTGTCGCCCCAAACAAAACGTGCCGCCCCAAACGGGGCGGCACGCCATTTTTCCATCAGACAACTCGTTGAAGCAAGGCTGCGAAGGCCGCGGGGCCGGGAGGGGTTTCCTAAGGGCACATCCCGCAGCCGCAACGCGGCGAGGACGTGCCCGTGGAAACCCCGCAGGCCCCGCGGCCGGTGGGAGCAACGCTACTTCACGACCAAGATGTCGCAGTCCGTATTGCGCAGCAGGAACGTCGAAATCGAACCCAGGAGTGCATACTTGATCGAGGACAGGCCGCGTGCGCCACAGAGCACCAGGTCGGGCTTGACCACGTCGAGCATCTCGTCCTTGAGCGTCTCGCGAATACGGCCGGCGCGAATCATGACCTCGACCTCGGGAATATCGGGATTGGCCTTGGCCTCTTCGAGCTGCTTGGCAATGGAGTTCTTAAATGCCTCCTCTAGGCCGTTGACCAGGTCGACCGGATAGGAACCGGCGCTCTCGAGCGCCGTGGAATCGATAACGTGGCCGATGATTAGCTTGGCGCCGTTGTTCGCGGCGACCTTAATGGCGCGTGCGAGCACAAAATCCTGCTGCTCAGTACCGTCGAGTGAAACAAATACCTTGGTGTAGCCCTCGTTCATGGTTTCCTCCTTGGTCTATCGCACGGGCGCGGGGCTCGTGCATCGGGCGGGCGCGGGCGCGTTGGCCGCCGGACACTTTATCTTGTTGCAGTTATACCCAAGGATTTGGGTTTGACCGCTCGCAATTCTGTGAACGGGCGAGTTTTTTGGTAAGGGTAGGCGCAGGCGCGCCGCTAACGGTTGATAATGGGACATCGCCCGCACCGTCCGCAGAACAATATCGGCGGGTGTCTAACGAGGGGGTCCCTTTGGATATTATCGAGCTTCTAAAATCTGCCTTCATGGGCCTGGTCGAGGGCATCACCGAATGGCTGCCTGTTTCGTCGACCGGTCACATGATCTTGGTGGACGAGTTCGTCAAGATGAACGTGAGCGAGACGTTCTGGAATATGTTCCTGGTCGTGATTCAGCTCGGCGCCATTCTGGCCGTCTGTGTGCTGTTCTTCCATGAGCTCAATCCGTTCTCGCCCAGCAAGGGCAAGGAGGGCCGTCGCGACACCTGGGTGCTGTGGGGCAAGATTGTGCTCGGTTGCATTCCTGCGGCGGCGATCGGCCTGCCGCTCAACGACTGGATGGAGGAGCATTTCTACAATGCTCCCGTCGTGGCGCTGGCGCTCATTGTGTACGGCGTGCTGTTTATCGTGATCGAGAACTGGCGCGCGAGCAAGCGCGAGGAAATGGCCGTTGCCGGTTCGTTTGGTTCTCGTGCTGTGGTGTCGGGTGGACGTCCCGCCGGTGCGCACTTTGCGGCGCCCGCCGCGGCTACCGCTGAGGATGAGCGCGATGACGAGGATCTGGACTTTGGTTCCATCACCACGCTCGAGGACCTGAGCTGGAAGACTGCGCTGGGTATCGGCTGCTTCCAGGTGCTTTCGCTGGTGCCTGGTACGTCTCGCTCCGGTTCCACCATCATCGGCGGCCTGCTTTTGGGCTGCACGCGTTCGGTGGCGTCCAAGTTTACGTTCTTCCTGGCCATCCCTGTCATGTTTGGCGCGAGTGCGCTCAAGCTGGTCAAGTATTTCATCAAGGGCGGTACGTTCGGTGCCAACGAGGTCGCCATCCTGGGCGTGGGCTGCGTTGTGGCCTTTGTGGTTTCGCTCATCGCTATCAAGTGGCTCATGGGCTTCGTCCGCCGTCACGACTTTAAGTGCTTCGGTGTTTACCGCATCATCCTGGGCATCGTAGTGCTCGCATACTTCTTCGTTCTGGAGCCGATGCTCGGCCTCTAACTTAGTCGACGCTGCGCGGCGGCCGGGGCGACAACTTGTCATTCAAAGGGGGTGGCATGACCAAAAGGTCTATGCTGCCCCCTTTTTCATGCCAATTTGTTCGCCCTGGCCGCCGCTCGCTGCTGCTGTCATGACATCGGCGGTTTCGTGATTGTCAATAGATTGGTGCAAAGTAACCTGACCCCATTGCGCCAAATCCGCTGGGGCGGGCCTGACGGTGGCGCACGGAGTCGTGGTGTGATTTGCGTCGGTGTCCGCGCGGCTCGGTATACTGGTACGGCTCAAACTATGGCGCCGCCCGCAGGCGCGCCGTCCGTCAGATGAGGAGTCGCCCATGACCCAGCCCTTGCCCTGGGAAAAGAACACCGCGGTACCCGTGCCGCCCGCGCCGGAACCCGTGCCGCTCGATGCATACACCACCCCTGCTGCGCCGGAGCCCGAGCTCGTTCCGCTCGACATCTACGACGCTCCCGCGCCGGCGCCCAAGCCCGCCAAGCCGCTCGTCGACATCGACAGCCTTAATCCCGCCCAGCGCGAGGCGGTCCTGACCACCGAGGGCCCGCTGCTGGTCCTTGCCGGCGCCGGCTCGGGCAAGACCCGCGTCCTGACCTTCCGCATCGCGCATATGCTCGGCGACCTGGGCGTTAAGCCCTGGCAGATTCTTGCCATCACGTTTACCAACAAGGCCGCGGCCGAGATGCGTGAGCGTCTGGCGGCACTCATTCCCAGCGGCACCCGTGGCATGTGGGTGTGCACCTTCCATGCCATGTGCGTGCGTATGCTGCGCGAGGACGCCGACCTGCTGGGCTACACCGGTCAGTTCACCATCTACGATGACGACGATTCCAAGCGCATGGTGCGCGATATTATGCAGGCGCTCGGTATCGAGCAAAAGCAATTCCCCATCAATATGATCCGCAGCAAGATCAGTTCGGCCAAAAACGCCATGATCGGCCCCGAGGACATGCTCAAATCCGCCGACAGCCCCAACGACAAAAAGGCCGCGCAGGTCTACCTGGAGCTGGAACGCCGCCTGCGCGCCGCCAACGCGATGGACTTCGACGACCTGCTCGTGCGCACGCTCGAGCTGCTGCGCACCCGTCCCGAGGTGCTCGACAAGTACCAGGAGCGCTTCCGCTACATTAGCGTCGACGAGTACCAGGACACCAACCACGTCCAGTACGAGATCGCCAACCTGCTGGCCGCCAAGTACCAAAACCTCATGGTCGTGGGCGATGACGACCAGTCCATTTATAGCTGGCGTGGCGCCGACATCACCAATATCCTGGACTTTGAGAAGGACTTTAAAAACTGCAAGACCGTCAAGCTAGAGCAGAACTACCGCTCCACGGGTCATATCCTGAGCGCCGCCAACGCCGTGGTGCGTCACAACTCGCAGCGCAAGGAGAAGCGCCTGTTTACGGCCGAGGGCGACGGCGAGAAGATCCAGGCCTTCCAGGCAAGCGATGAGCGCGACGAGGGCCGCTGGATTGCCGGCGAGATCGAAAAGCTGCACTCCAAGGGCACGAGCTACGACGATATTGCTGTGTTCTACCGCACCAACGCCCAGTCGCGTATCCTCGAAGATATGTTCCTGCGCGCAGGCGTGCCCTACAAGATTGTGGGCGGCACGCGATTCTTCGATCGTGCCGAGATCCGCGACGTCATGGCCTACCTCAAGATGATTGTGAACCCGGCCGACGAGATGAGCGTCAAGCGCGTCATCAACACGCCGCGCCGCGGCATCGGCTTCACCTCGATTCAAAAGATTGAGCAGCTGGCACGCGACAACCGCTGCTCGTTCTTCCAAGCCTGCGAGATCGCAACAACCGAGACGGGCATGTTTAGCGCCAAGGTGCGCAACGGCCTGTCGAGCTTTGTGGCGCTGGTGCGCGAGGGTCGCCGCATGGACGGCGAGCTCAAGGACGTCGTCGAGATGATCGTCGATAAGACGGGCCTGCTGCAGGCTTTCCGCGCCGAGGGCACCATGGAGTCCGAGAGCCGCGCCGAGAACATCCAGGAATTCCTGGGCGTCGCCGCCGAATTTGAGGAGACGCACGAGGATATCGAAGGTACGCTCGAGAGCTTGGAAGAGCTGCGCGCTGCCGGTGTTGCCGATGTGCCTGCTAGCGCCGAGCCCGAGCCTGTCGTGGTGAGCGCGCCTGCGCCCGAACCGGGGCCATCTGCCCCGGTATCCTCGTTTGAGGCGCTCGTTGGCGCGCGTGACGCCGCGGGCTCCAATCCGCTCGATAGCTTGGCCGCTCCGGCGCTGTCTCCGCAGGATGCCCTGGCCGCCGCCATCGCGGGCAACGCGTATGCCGCGCCGACGGAGATGCCGGCGGGTGCCGTGCATGCCGACGAGATCGAGCGCACCTACGGTCCGCTCACCTGTAAGGCGCTGCCGGCGCTCATGGAGTGGCTGGCCCTGCGCTCCGACTTGGATTCCCTGGCCGGCGAGACGCATGCCATTACCATGATGACCATCCACTCCGCCAAGGGCCTGGAGTTCCCGGCGGTGTTCGTGGCCGGCATGGAGGAGGGTATCTTCCCGCACGTGCACGACTTTGGCGGTAGTGACGATCCGGGCAAGCTCGAGGAGGAGCGTCGCTTGGCCTACGTCGCCATCACGCGTGCTCGCAAGCGCCTGTTCCTGACCTATGCGGCCACGCGTCGCACCTACGGCTCGACCTCTGCCAACCCGCGCTCGCGCTTCCTCAACGAGATTCCGTTTGAGGATATCGAGTTTAGCGGCATCGGTTCTGCCGGTTTTGAGGGCACGGGCTGGGAGAAGCGCGGCGACCGTCACGGCACCTTTGGCTCGGGCATGGGCTCGGATATGTACGGCGGCAAGGTGTTTGGCTCGCATACGCGCTCGACCGGCGGTTCCGGTTCGCGCGGCGGATCGAGCTTTGACGATTTCTTTGGCGGCAGCAGTTACGGGACCGAGCGCCATCGTGGGGTTTCGCCTGACGCCGGCCGTGTTGCCTCGACTTTTGGTTCGGGCGCGTCGCGAGCCAAAAAGCCGTCTTCCAAGGTGTCCCCGACGGTGGAGCGCAAGGTCGATCGTGCCAGCGCATCGCAGGACTTTGCCGCGGGCGATACCGTGAGCCACAAGACTTTTGGCACGGGTACCGTGATCTCGGTCGCCGGAGACATGATCGAGGTCCAATTCGAAAAGACCGGCCAGACCAAAAAGCTGATGAAAGGTTTTGCGCCAATCGTCAAGCTGCAGTGATCCCGGCGGACCTGGGCGGGCGTATAGGGCAACATCGCCTGCTCGGGCAGTCCTGCGCAAGACGGAGGCCACATTAAGTGGCCTCCTTTGCGTGCGGAACTCGCGATCGATGTTGCCCTATACGCCCGCCCAGGTCCTTGGGTAACGTTGCTAGACGAGCGTTGCTTTGCTCGTTCGCTTTTTGGTCTGGAGAGCCGGGTGGGCTGATATATATGGACAAGGGGCTCCCCCGTTGGTGAACGGGGGAGCCCCTTGTTGCGTTTGGGTTGTTGGTGCGAACTAGAGGTGGCTGATGATCAGTTCCATCTTGCCTTCGAGGTCGATGGAGCTGACGGTGCTGGGGGCCAGCAGGTGGCTTCCCTTGCGGACGGGGTCGCCGCAGATGGTGCCTTCGCCGTCGATGACCGACAGACACATGAAGGGCCAGCGCTGCTCCAAGGTCTTGCTGCCGTCGACGCGCACGCGATCGACGGTGTAGCAGGGGTTGGACTCGAGCTTGGTTACGCCATCGACCTCGGGCGCGGTCACCGTGCCGTCGGTCGGAGCCTGAGCATCAAAGTCGATGCATTCGAGGCTCTGCTCAATGTGCAGTGGGCGCAGCTTGCCGTCGGTGCCGGGGCGGTCGTAGTCGTACAGGCGATATGTCACGTCGCTCGACTGCTGCGTCTCCAGAATCAGCGTGCCGGTCTTGATGGCGTGAACGGTGCCGGAGTCGATCTGGAAAAAGTCTCCCTTGTGAATCGGCAGCACGTTGAGCATCTCGTCCCAACGGCCCTCTTCGATCATCTGTGCGGCCTCGGCGCGGTCGTGCGCGCGCTGGCCGACGATGATCGTGGCGCCGGGCTCGCAGTCCAGCACATACCAGCACTCGGTTTTGCCCAGGCTGCCGTTCTCGTGCTTGGCGGCGTACTCGTCGTTGGGATGAATCTGGATTGAAAGGTCGTCCTTGGCATCCAGAATCTTAATGAGCAGCGGGAACTCCTTGCCCTCGCAATTGCCAAAGAGCTCGCGGTGCTCGGCCCACAGCCACGACAGCGTGTGACCGGCATACGGGCCCTCCGCAATCTGGCAGTCACCGTTGGGATGGGCCGAGATGGCCCAGCACTCACCGATGGGACCTTCGGGAATGTCGTAACCAAATACGGTTTCGAGCTGGCGGCCACCCCAGATCTTCTCGTGGAAGATCGGCGTCAGTTTAATCAAATCGGACATATTCATACCCCCATTATGTTGCGCGGGCGTTGCACAAAACAGCTCAAAACGAGCGCCCGCGTGACTACAAAAACTTATGCCAACGTTACGTTGTGCAACTCAAAGCGATCGCCAACGTTGCGCGAGATCGAATACTCAAAGGCGGCGCCGCTGTCCAAAAAGCCAATCTGGGTGAGCTCGAGCAGGGGAGAGCCAAGTTTGGTGTCCAGACGCTCGGCTTCTTCCTCGGTTGCTGCCACGGCGCGAATGGTACGGTGGAAGCTCGAAATCTTCAGCCCACATTGCTCGCGGATGAAGCGGTAGACCGATCCGTACAGGTCCTTCTTTTTAAGGCCTGGAATCAGCTCGAGGGGCATGTAGGTGTACTCGATAACGATGGGCTTCTCATCGGCCTGACGCACGCGCACGACGTGATAGGCAAAGTCATCCTCGGCAATTCCCAGCTGGGCTGCGATGTCCGCTGGTGGATTAACGATCGAGAAATCGTAGACCACCGAGGTCACCTTCTCCCCGCGGTGCTCATATGAAAAGCCCTGGGCACGGTCGTTTTTGCCCTGGAAAAACGCCTGGCCGGGAAGTCCCGCCGTGTCCTTAACGTAGGTACCCGATCCGCGCCGGCTGGTAATAAGGCCTTCCTCGGTGATTTGTTCAATAGCTCGTTTGACGGTGATTTTGGAAACGCTATAGAGCTCGCAGAACTCAACGACGGTGGGAAGCTTATCGCCCGGTTTAAGAGCGCCATCCTCGATACTTCGACGAATATCTGCAGCTATCGCCTCGTATTTGGGAATCATGGAACCTCCTTTCCGACATATATGAATACAAAAGTAAGTATAACCCTCAACAGGGCACCCATATTACTTTTATCTAAGAAGTTCGAGAAAGAAAAAAGAAAAAGACGCTTTACATTTAAAATTAGAGCGCTATAGTTTAAGCAACAAACGGAATCCTACAACAGAACAGGATTGACCGTTTGGGGACGGTTTTGTTTTGGCAGGTTGGATATCGGTATGACCGGTGCGCGCCCGCGCCGGATAACCTGCCAAAGCAAACCCGTCTCCAACCGGAAGCTCTAGAACACGAAAGCGAGGACTTTGATGGCACAGTATCAGCTGCCCAACGACTTCTTCTTTGGCGCTGCTATGTCCGGCCCGCAGACTGAGGGTCAGTGGAACCAAGGCGGCAAGCTCGAGAACCTGTGGGATACCTGGTCCATCCAGGATCTGGGTTCGTTCTACAACTGCGTTGGCTCTTATGCCGGCAATGACTTTATGGCCAAGTACCAGGAAGACTTTCGCATTTTAAAGGGCTTGGGCCTGGATACCTATCGCACTTCCATCCAGTGGAGCCGTCTGCTCGATGCCGACGGCAACCTCAACGAGGAAGGCGCCGCGTGGTATCACGAGCTGTTCCGCGCCTCTCGCGAGGCCGGCCTGGAGCCGTTTGTCAACTTGTACCACTTTGACATGCCCACCTACCTCTTTAACCGTGGCGGCTGGGAGAGCCGTGAGGTCGTCGAGGCTTACGCGCATTACGCCGACGTCGCCTTCCACGAGTTTGGCCAGGAGATTAAGTACTGGTTCACCTTTAACGAGCCCATCGTCGAGCCCGAGCAGCGCTATCAGGAGGGCGTGTGGTTCCCGCAGCTCCACGACTTTAGCCGCGCCCGCACCGTGCAGTATCACATCTCGCTGGCGCACGCGCTGGCCGTGGCCAACTACCGCCGCGCCTATGACGAGGGCGCTATTCGCTCCGATGCCAAGATCGGCATGATCAACTGCTTTACCCCGGTCTACACCAAGGAGAACCCCAGCGAGGCAGACCTCGAGGCCGTGCGTATGACCAGCGGCATCAACAATCGCTGGTGGCTCGACCTTATTACCAAGGGCGAGCTTCCTGCCGACGTGCTCGACAGCCTGGCCGAGGGCGGCGTTAAGCTCCCGTTCCGTGCCGGCGACCAAGAGATTCTCAAGCAGGGTGTTGTCGACTGGCTCGGCTGCAACTACTACCACCCCACGCGTGTTCAGGCACCGGCGAGCAAGGTCGACCAGTACGGCCTGCCGCATTTTGCCGACGAGTACGTATGGCCCGACGCCGTTATGAACGAGAGCCGCGGCTGGGAGATCTACCCGCAGGGCCTCTACGACTTTGGCATGGACTGCGCTAAGAACTACCCCGATCTTGAGTGGTTCGTTTCCGAGAACGGCATCGGCATCATGGACGAATACAAGAACCGTGACGCCGAAGGAACCATCCAGGATGACTACCGAGTCGACTTTGTGCGCCAGCACCTGGAGTGGGTTGCCAAGGCAATCTCCGAGGGCGCCAAGTGCCGCGGATACCATTATTGGGCCGTCATCGATAACTGGTCTTGGGCCAATGCCTTTAAGAATCGTTACGGCTTTGTCGAGGTCGATCTCATGGACGGCTACAAGCGCCGCCTTAAGAAGTCGGCGGCCTGGCTCAAACAGGTCGCCACGACCCACGTGGTTGATTAGCGACCGGGCGAACGCCCAGACCGCGCGCCGCCGCGCGCAACACATGGCACATCTGGTGGCAGAGGGCGACAGACCACCGTGCGAATAGGAAAAGGCCGGATTTGAAAGTTAGGAGCAATCATGGCCAGTGACAACGGAAAGAGCTTCCTCGACAAGTTTGCCGAGGTCTCTGCGAAGGTGGGAAACCAGGTTCACCTGCGTTCCCTGCGTGACGCCTTCGCGACCATCACGCCGCTCTATATCCTTGCGGGTATCGCGGTTCTTATTAACAACGTCGTGTTCCCTCTGTTCCCGCTCGATGCGGCGGGCCTTGCCAACCTTCAGACGTGGGGCTCGGCAATTACGCTGGGCACCCTCAACGTCTCTGCCATTATCTTGGCCGGATTGATTGGCTACAGCCTCGCCAAGAACAAGCGTTTCGATAACCCGCTCGCTTGCGTGGTCGTCGCTATCTCTGCTTTCGTCATCATGATGCCGCAGCAGATCACCGCCTCGCTTGCCGCCACGAGCCCGCTGCTCACCGACAAGATTACCTCCGCCGAGGTCACGAGCGCCCTTTCGACTGCTAACACCGGCACCAACGGTCTGTTCTCGGCTATTATCATCGCCCTGCTTTCCGTCTCACTCTTCATCAAGATTTCTGGCGTCGAGAAGCTCAAGGTTAAGCTGGGCGAGGGTGTGCCCCCCGCGGTCTCCAACTCCTTCAACGTCATGATCCCGATGCTGCTCAACCTCGCAATCTTCGCTCTTGCCGCAGCCCTGCTCGCCGTGTGCGCCGGCACCGATCTGTGCGCCATCATCTCCACGTGCATCTCCAACCCGCTCAAGAACATCATGAACGCCGGTCCGTGGGCTGTTATCCTCATCTACACCCTTGCCAACCTGCTGTTCTGCGTCGGTATTCACCAGTCCACCATCTCTGGCGCTACCGTCGAGCCGATCCTGACCATGCTCATCGTCGACAACATGGCTACCTTTGCCGCCGGTGGCACCATCCAGCCCGATCACTACATGAACATGCAGATCGTTAACAGCTTTGCCCTCATCGGCGGCTCGGGCTGCACCCTCATGCTTCTGCTCGACACGCTCCTGTTCTCCAAGAACAAGGCTTCCGAGACCGTTTCCAAGATGGCTATCCTGCCTGGTCTGTTCAACATCAACGAGCCGGTTATCTACGGTTACCCCATCGTGTACAACCTGCCGCTCATGATCCCGTTCGTCCTTCTTCCCGACCTGTTCATCGGCATCACCTATGGCCTTACCTGCGCAGGCATCATCAGCCCCTGCATCGCCCAGGTGCCCTGGACTATGCCTCCCGTCATCAACGCCCTGCTCGCTACGGGCTTTGACTGGCGCGCCGGCGTGTGGCAGGCTCTCGAGATTGTCATTGGCATGGCCGTCTACCTGCCCTTTATGAAGATTTCCGAGAAGGCAATCGCCAAGCAGGAGACTCTTGCCGAGTAGAACGCCTAACGTTCGTCCCTTTCACCTTGCGGGCGCCGGTACGCGGTGCCGGTGCCTGCACCTCTCTTCTGCGTAAGGGCGCAGAAAGAGGGCACAATAACCGCAAGGAATATAACCAGTCGTCGTCTGCGCGCCGCGCAGTTATAAGGAGGAAACCATGAAGCAGATCATGCTCTGCTGCAATGCCGGTATGTCCACGAGCCTGCTGGTCCAGAAGATGCAGGCCGAGGTTGCAAACCGTGGTCTGGATATCGAGGTCGAGGCTCGTCCCATGAACGAGGCCCACGATCACCTGGACGAGTGCGACATGTTGCTGCTTGGCCCGCAGATCGGCTACACCAAGGGTGACTTTGAGAAGGAGGCCGCCGGTCGTTTTCCGGTCGAGGTCATCAACATGGTCGACTACGGCCGCATGAACGCTGCCGGCATCATCGATCACTGCGTCAGCGTGATGGGCTAGGTGCAGCATATGGAGGATATGAACGAGTTGCAGATGACCTGTTTCGAGATCATCAGCTACGTCGGTACCGCCAAGAGCATGTACATCAATGCCGTGCAAAAGGCCAAGGAGGGCGATTTTGACGCCGCCGAGGAGCTTATTAAGCAGGGCGACGAGGCCTATAACGGTGGCCACGATGTTCACATGGGGCTTCTGAAGAAGGAGGCCAACGGCGAGCGTAACGGCGAGGCCCCGTTGATTCTGCTGCATGCCGAGGACCAGATGGCCGGCACCGAGACCATGCGCGTCATGGCGACGGAGCTCATCGAGGTTCACAAGCAGCTGCAGGCACTTCAGGCCTAGTCGGCGTTATCGCCGCGGCGGACCGTGCGGTCCAACAGACAACATAGTCCCTTTGACGGGCGCCGGGAGTCTCCGCCTCCCGGCGCCTTTATATTTGGGGAAGGTCATGTGCGGCCTGTTGAGCAGCCATCTGCGTTTCCCCAGATAAAACCTGCCAAAACAAACCTGTCCCTTTTTGGTAGGTTTTTGCCTTGGGAGCGGTACCATACAGACAATGTTTAAACGAGAAAGGTGGGCTCCCATGGAACCTAAGCAGTATTACATCGGCATCGACGTCGGCGGCACCTCGGTCAAGGAGGGTCTGTTCGATGAGGACGGAAACCTGCTTGCCAAGGCCAGCGTGCCCACGCCTCCCATCGTTGACGCTGCGGGCTTTGCCGCGGTGACCGAGGCTATCGACCAGGTGGTCGCCAAGGCCCAGATTCCGCGTGCCTTTGTGTCGGGCATTGGCCTGGCCGTTCCGTGCCCCATCCCGGCATCGGGCGATGCCAAGGTCAAGGCGAACATCGCCATCAACCTGCCCGAGCTCAAGATCGCCATCCAGGAGCACTGCCCCGACGCGGTCGTTAAGTACGAGAACGACGCCAACGCTGCTGCTATGGGCGAGGCCTGGCTCGGCTCTGCCAAGGGCGTACAGAACGTGGTGATGGTCACCATTGGTACCGGCGTGGGCGGCGGCGTTATCGTCAACGGCGACGTGGTATCGGGCGTTGTGGGTGCTGGCGGCGAGATTGGCCACATGTGCCTGAATCCGGCCGAGGAGCGCACCTGCGGCTGCGGCGGCCATGGCCACCTGGAGCAGTATTCCAGCGCCACCGGCGTGGTGAGCAACTACCTTGCCGAGTGCAAGAAGGCGGGCGTCGAGCCCATCGAGCTGACCGGCCCCTCCGATTCCAAGGACGTGTTCCAGGCTTGTCGCGAGGGCGACAAGCTCGCGCTGGCCGCGGCCGATACCATGGCCGACTATCTCGGCCGCGCACTGGCGCTTATTGCCAACGTGGTTGATCCCGAGATGTTCCTCATCGGCGGCGGCGCCTCCGCCTCGGCCGATGTCTACCTCGACAAGGTTCGCGAGCACTTTAAGCAGTACGCGCTTTCCGCCTCGCGCGAGACGCCCATTAAGGTCGCTTCGCTCGGAAACGACGCCGGCATCATCGGTGCCGCCTACGTAGCCCTGCGCGCCGTCGGTAAATAGCTGGTGCAAGGGGGACAGGTTACTTTGCACCAACATGGTGCAAAAGGGACAGCCTTGGCCCCCGTGCCTGCCCCAAAATGTGCCGTGGCCCTTCCGTCTGCGAAGGCTCGGCATCGGCGTGCTACCATAGCTACGTCTAAGTACACATATCAAGTGGAGGATACCCATGGCAAACGTTCTTGTCTTTGGTCACCAGAACCCCGATAACGACGCCATCATGAGCGCCGTCGTCCTGTCCCAGCTGCTCAACCAGGTTGAGTATGCCGGCAACACCTACGAGGCCTGCGCCCTTGGTCAGCTTCCGGCAGAGTCTGCCAAGCTGCTCGCCGACGCCGGCATCGCCGAGCCCCGCGTGATCGAGTCCGTCGAGGCCGGTCAGCTCGTCGTCCTCACCGACCACAACGAGTCTGCCCAGTCCGTCGCCGGCCTTAAGGACGCCACGGTCTTTGGCGTTGTCGATCATCACCGCATCGGCGACTTCGAGACCGCCGGCCCGCTGCACTACATCTGCCTGCCCTGGGGCTCCAGCTGCACCATCGTCACCAAGCTCGCCGGCGTGCTCGGCGTTGAGCTTTCCGACGTCCAGGCCAAGCTGCTGCTCTCGGCCATGATGACCGACACGCTCATGCTCAAGAGCCCCACCACCACCGATGTCGACCGCGCCGTCGCCGCCAAGCTCGGCGAGCAGGTGGGCGTCGACCCGGTCAAGTTTGGCATGGAGGTCTTCCTCACCCGTCCGTCCGGCTCCTTCACCGCAGCCGAGATGGTCGGCAACGACATCAAGATGTTCGAGCCCGCCGGCAAGAAGCTGCTCATCGGCCAGTACGAGACTGTCGACAAGACCCGCGCACTCGGCATGATCGACGAGATTCGCGAGGCCATGCGCGCCTACGCCGCCGAGAAGGGTGCCGACGGCATCGTTCTGTGCATCACCGACATCATGGAGGAAGGCTCGCAGGTCCTGCTCGAGGGCGAGACCGAGGCCGCTCAGAAGGGCCTGGGCATTGCCGACGAGCACGACGGCGTCTGGATGCCGGGCGTCCTCTCCCGTAAGAAGCAGGTCGCAGCCCCCATCATGGCCGCCTGCTAGGTTTAGTTGACCAAACGCCACGACCGGACCGCGGACGCCCCGCGCTCCGGTCGTTTTTTGTGCACGGCGCCGCGTCGTCTCTTGGACAGGTATGCCCGTGCCGTTGAACAAATAATGTTCAACCTGTGGTTCCGCTTTTCGGCCACGCCTGCGTGCTTGTCGTGCAGGGTAGGCTAGATGCAAGCGTAATACGTTAGAGCGCGGCGCCGCCACTTGGGCGGGCCGTGCTTTTTTAAGACGGGAGCTTTCCCGTGAAAGGAGCCGCCCATGGCAGCACCCGAGCAGCTGTTCAACGTCCGTGAGCGCAAGCGTTTTGAGCGCCACGACATTTGGGAGCGCATCACCGAGAACGGCACGATTTCCGCCGCCGTCATGGTCTTCGCCGCCATCGCCGCCGTCATTTGCGCCAACACCGATGCCTACGAGGCCATCCATCACTTTTTGGAGACCCCGCTGTATGTGGGTCTGGGCAACCTTACGGCCGGTCTCACCGTTGAGCTTTTCGTCAACGACTTCCTCATGGCGATCTTCTTTTTGTTGGTGGGCATTGAGCTTAAGTACGAGATGACAGTTGGCGAGCTCAAGAACCCGCGCCAGGCTATGCTTCCCATGCTGGCGGCCGTGGGCGGCGTCGTCGTTCCCGCCTGCATCTATCTGATCTTTAACCATGCCGGCGCGCACAACGGCTGGGCCATTCCCATGGCAACCGATATTGCCTTTGCGCTGGGCGTGCTGTCGCTTTTGGGCAACCGCGTGCCCAACGGCGTGCGCGTGTTCTTCTCGACGCTCGCCATCGCCGACGACCTCATCTCCATCGCCGCCATCGCCATCTTCTACGGTCAGAGCCCCAATCCGTTTTGGTTGGGCGCCGCCGCGCTTGTGACCTGTGCGCTCGTGTGGCTCAACAAGACGCAGCATTACCGCCTTGCCCCGTATTCGGTACTGGGCCTGCTGTTGTGGTTCTGCATGTTCAAGAGCGGCGTGCACGCTACGCTTGCTGGCGTCATCCTGGCCTTCACCATCCCGGCCAAGTGCGGTGTTAAGCTTGATAGCCTCACCGATTGGCTGGGCGAGTGCTTGCCGCTGCTCGATGACCGCTACGACGACGAGGCGCACATCCTGGGCCAGCATGACTTTACCGTCTCGACCACCAAAGTCGAGCGCGTCATGCACCGCGTGACCCCGCCGCTCATCCGCATGGAGCGCCTGATCTCCACGCCGGTCAACTTTGTGATCCTGCCGATCTTTGCGTTCGTCAACGCACAGGTTCGCCTAGTGGGCGTGGACATGAGCACGCTGCTCACCGACCCGGTGACGCTCGGCGTGTACTTTGGCATGCTGCTGGGTAAGCCGATCGGTATCTTTGGCATGACGTTCGCCTTGGTCAAGCTCAAGGCCTGCGAGCTGCCGCACAATGTCAACTGGCATATGATTGCCGGCGTGGGCATTCTGGGCGGTATCGGCTTTACCATGTCGATTCTCATCAGCGGCCTCGCCTTCCCGACGGCCCAGTTTGAGGTTCTGGCTGCCAAGGCCGCTATTCTCGCCGGCTCTGTCACCGCGGCCGTACTTGGCATGATCTACATGAGTGTGATCTGCAAGCACCCCGCGCCCAAAGACGAGTAAAAGCGCATACAAGTTTGAAAACGCCGCCCGTGAACACCATCACGGGCGGCGTTTTAGTCATTCGGGACGTTCTTAAATGACTAGGTTTATTCTACGGTGCCGTAGATGGCGCCCCAGCCGTGGGCGGCTAGGGCAGAGTTGAGCTGGTCGCAAAGTGACTGGCGGTCGTAGTAGCCGGGCGGCAAAAGGTTGACGATCTCCATGAGATCGGGCGCCAGGTCCAAGATTTCGGCCTGTACGATCAGATCCAGGCGGTCGATGGCGTGGCGGTCGTAAAACAGTCCGTCGACCAGGCGCTGAAGGTCGCCGAATTCCTCGGCCTGGAACGATCCGTACTCCATAGTGCCTCCTTGGGCGCTTCATGCCGGCATGCGCGGCGATTCGTAATTCATTGCGATGGACTTAATCTATCACGGCTTCATAACGTTGCGACGGTAGCGGTCTATACTTAGAAGAATTGCAACGTACCGCTTCGTGAAAGGTCGCACCCATGCAGACGATCTACCAGAAGATGGAAACCACCGAACTCGATGCCGCCATCGAGGCGCTCAAGGCCGAGGTCGCCGAGGTCAAGGCCAAGGGCCTGGCGCTCGACATGGCCCGCGGCAAGCCGTCGCCCTCCCAGGTGGACATCTCTCGACCCATGCTCGATATCCTCAATGCCGATGCCGATCTGCACGACGGCAACGTCGACTGTTCCAACTACGGCTGCTTTGAGGGCATTCCCTCGGCACGCAAGCTAGCGGGGGAGTTCCTGGGTTGCCCCGCCGAGCAGACGCTCGTGCTGGGTTCGTCGAGCCTGCTGATCGAGCACGATATCGCCGGTATGTTCTGGCGTTGCGGCTCGTGCGGCAACGAGCCCTGGGAGGCTTACGAGGCAGCGCACGACGGCAAGAAGGTCAAGTTTCTGTGCCCTGTTCCCGGCTACGACCGCCACTTTGGCATCACCGCCGATCTGGGTATCGAGAACGTCCCCGTCGCGATGACCGACAACGGCCCCGACATGGACGAGGTCGAGCGCCTCGTCGCCGCCGACGATTCCATCAAGGGCATCTGGTGCGTGCCCAAGTATTCCAACCCCACGGGCATCACCTTTAGCGAGGACACTGTGCGCCGCCTGGTTGAGATGCCCACGGCCGCACCCGATTTCCGTATCTTCTGGGACAACGCCTACTGCGTGCACGACCTGTACGACGAGACCGACGAGCTCGCAAACATCTTTGACCTCGCTCGCGCGGCGGGCACCGAGGACCGCGTGGTGGCATTTGCCTCGACGTCCAAGATCACCTTCCCGGGCGCCGGCATCGGCTTTATCGGTGCGAGCCCCGCGGTCATCGCCGAGTTCTCAAAGCGCCTGAAGGCCGGCCTCATCAGCGCCGACAAGCTCAACCAGCTGCGTCACGTGCGCTTCCTTCCCACCATCGAGGCAGTCAAGGAGCACATGAAAAAGCATGCCGAGTTCTTGCGCCCGCGCTTTGAGGCCGTTGAGCGCAAGCTCACCGAGGGCTTGGGCGACACGGGCTGTGCTACCTGGACGCATCCCCGCGGCGGCTACTTTGTAAGCTTCGATGGTCCCGAGGGCTCGGCCCAGAAGGTCGCCGCGCTTTGTGCCGATCTGGGCGTCAAGCTCACGCCGGCCGGTGCTACCTGGCCCTATGGCAAGGACCCGCGCGACACCAATATCCGCATCGCGCCGAGCTATCCCACGGTCGAGGACCTGGAGGCCGCGCTCGATGTGCTAGTGCTGGCCGTTAAGCTTGTCGCTGCCGAGCTTGCGCGTGCCGAGCGCGCCTAACGCGCGGCTTCCCGTACTATCCGCACTTTCGATACGTAAAGGAGCGTATACATGGATTTGGGTATTTCCACCAACCCCACGCCGGAGCTCTACACCATTAAGGTAACCGGCGAGATCGATATCTCTAACGCCGATAGCCTGCGCAATGCCATCGACCTGGCGCTCGAGCAGCCCACCGAGGCCGTTGAGCTCGATTTTGCCCAGGTGAGCTACATCGATTCGACGGGCATTGGCGTGCTCGTGGGCGCCGCGCACCACGCGGCCGACCACAGCAAGCGCTTTAGCTGCACCAATGTGCAGCCCCCGGTGATGCGCGTGGTCCAGCTGTTGGGTGTCGACCAGGAGATTTCGATCACCGCTGCATAATCTTTGCCCCCAAAAGGGCGTGCCGTTTGGCATATGTTTGTGATGCGCTCGGACGTTTTGGCGTCCGGGCGCTATACTTGACCGAATGAATAGACGAGTTCCGGCCGAATGGCGCGGTGCGGGCTCGACTCACATCGAGCCTTGGAGGTATGTGTGTTTGGTATTGGAGAGGGTGAGCTTGCGATCATCGTGGTCTTCGGCTTTTTGCTGTTTGGCCCGGATAAGCTCCCACAGATGGGCCGCACGATCGGCCGTGCCATCCGTCAGTTCCGCGAGACGCAGGAAAAGATGACGGCCGTTGTTCAGTCCGAGATCATCGATCCGGTGAGCGAGGCCGCGTCGGCCCCGGTCAAGCCCAAGAAGGCTGCTGCGACCGACGACGATTCCGATGCGGACGAGGATGCCGCCGAGACGGCAGCGCCCGCCAAGAAGGAGACCTTTGCCGAGCGTCGCGCCCGTCTTGCTGCCGAGAAGGCCGCAAGCGAGGCTGCCGCCGAGGGCGAGGGTGCTGCTGAGGAGTCCGAGGCCGAGGGTGCCGAGCCTGCCGCTGCCACCGCTGCCGCCGTCGAGCCCGAATCTGCTGCAGAGCCGGAGCCCGAGCCCGAGCCGGCAGAGCCCACGACGGCTGACCTCTACGCCCGTCGTCCCCGCAAGCGCAAGGCCGTCGTCGACCAGCTCGCCCGCGAGCTCGAGGCCGAGGACGACGCCGCTGCCGCCGACGCCTCGAAGGGAGGCGATGAGTAATGCCTATCGGACCTGCGCGCATGCCGCTCTTCGATCACCTGGGAGAGCTCCGTCGCCGCCTGACTATCGTGGTCGTGTCGGTGTTTGCCGCCGCCATCGTGCTGTACTTCGCCACGCCCGTGGTGCTCGACATCTTGGAAGATCCCATCCGCTCCTTTGTGCCGGACGGTAAGTTCTACATCACCACCACACTCGGCGGCTTTGGCTTGCGCTTCTCGCTGGCCATCAAGATGGCCGTGGTCATGTGCACGCCCATGATTATCTGGCAGATTCTGGCGTTTTTCCTGCCGGCGCTTCGCCCCAACGAGCGCAAGTGGGTCGTGCCCACGGTGCTCGCCTCGACGGTGCTGTTCTTCCTGGGCGCAATCTTTTGCTACTTCATCATCATCCCTGCGGGCTTTGAGTGGCTCATTGGCGAAACTTCGGCCGTCGCCACGGCGCTGCCCGACCTGGAGAACTACGTCAACATGGAGCTGCTCTTTATGATCGGCTTTGGTGTGGCGTTTGAGCTGCCGCTCATCATCTTCTACCTGTCCGTCTTCCACATCGTGTCCTATGCGGCTTTCCGCAGTGCCTGGCGTTATGTATACGTTGGCCTGCTTGTGGGCTCGGCTGTGATTACGCCCGACGGCTCGCCCGTTACGCTGGGCCTCATGTATGGCGCCCTGCTCTCGCTCTACGAGATTTCGCTCGCCATCGCCCGCGTGGTCATTACCGCGCGCGAGGGCAAGGAGGGCTTGTTTGTGAGCCGTCTGGACCTGTTCTCGGACGATGAGGACGACGAGGAGTAAATCGGTATGCACGAGGTTGGCATTGTCAACGGCATACTCGATACAGTGATTCGCGCGGCGCGTGGGGCGGGGGCCTCGCGCGCCGTTTTGGTAACGCTGCGTATCGGGGATATGACCGAAGTTGTGCGCGAGGCGCTTGACTTTGCATGGGAGACATTTCGCGACGAGGACCCGCTCACGCGAGGCTGCGAGCTTGCCGTGGAGGAGGTCCATCCGCAAAGTGAATGCTTGGACTGCGGCGAGGTTTTCGACCACGATCGCTTCCACTGTCGCTGTCCCCAGTGTGGTGGTGCCAACGTGCGCCTACTGCACGGCCGCGAGCTCGATATCGCGAGTATCGAAATCGAAACCCCCGACGATTAGCCCGCTAGCCATCTGGTGATGGGGTATAAAGGGGCCAAAGTAAGGAGCGCTAAGTATGGCCGAGAAAACGATTGATATCGCATCGCCGATTCTGTCGCGCAACGAGCGCCTGGCAGATCAGCTGCGTCAGCGATTTAATGAGACAAACACCTATGTGATCAACGTCTTGTCGAGCCCCGGTTCGGGCAAGACCACCACGATCCTGGGCACCAACGAGCGCCTGCGCGACAAGGCTGGCCTGCGCTGCGCCGTCATCGAGGGCGATATTGCCTCGGATGTCGACGCCATCACCATGAAGGAAGCCGGCATGCCCGCCATCCAGATCAACACGGGCGGCCTGTGCCATCTCGAGGGCAACATGATCATGGAGGCCGTTGACGCGTTCGACCAGGCCGTTGGTCTGGAGAACATCGACGTCATCTTTATCGAAAATGTGGGCAACCTGGTCTGCCCGGTCGACTTTGACTTGGGCGAGAACCTGTCCATCATGATTCTCTCGGTGCCCGAGGGCGACGACAAGCCCATCAAGTACCCGGGCATCTTCCAGCACGCCGGCGCGCAGCTGCTCAATAAGGTCGACGTGGCCCCGGCTTTCGATTTTGACATGGATAGGTATACTAAGACACTCGATGACCTCAATCCGCAGGCGCCGCGGTTTGCCGTGAGCGCGCGCAAGGGCGAGGGCATGGATGCCTGGTGCGATTGGCTCATCGGGCAGATCGAGCAAGCAAGGGCGTAAATCGGCCGCCATACGGGCGGGCGTAGCCGCAGAGACACGAGATAGGAGCCTCTTTTGAAGCTCATCATCGCCGAGAAAAACGACGCCGCGCGTCAGATCGCCGAGCGTCTGTCCACGGGTAAACCCAAAAAGGATAAGGTGTACAACACCGCCATCTACCGTTTTGAGTGGAAGGGCGAGGAGTGCGTGACGATCGGTCTTGCCGGTCACATCCTTGCGCCCGATTTTTGCGACAGCGTGCTGTTCGATAAAAAGCTGGGCTGGTATTCGGTTACCGAGGACGGCGAGATGCTGCCGGCCGACATGCCCGATGGCCTGGCTCGTCCGCCTTACGACACCAAGCGTAAGCCGTTCCTTGCCGATGGCATCTCCATCAAGGGCTGGAAGCTCGAGAGCCTGCCGTATCTCACCTGGGCGCCCGTCATTAAGCTGCCGGCTGAGAAGGAGCTCATCCGCTCGCTCAAGAACCTCGCCAAAAAGTCCGACAGCGTCATCATCGCTACGGACTTCGATCGAGAGGGCGAGCTGATCGGTTCGGACGCCCTCAACAAGGTGCGCGAGGTTGCGCCCGACTTGCCGGTCGCCCGCGCCCAGTATTCTTCGTTTACCAAGGCCGAGATCACGCAGGCCTTCGATAACCTTGTCTCGCTCGACCAGAACCTGGCCGACGCCGGCGAGAGCCGTCAGCACATCGACCTCATTTGGGGTGCGGTGCTCACGCGCTACCTGACGCTCGCCAAGTTTGGCGGCTTTGGCAACGTGCGTTCCGCCGGCCGCGTGCAGACGCCGACGCTTGCCCTGGTGGTCGAGCGCGAGCGCGAGCGCATGGCGTTTGTGCCCGAGGACTATTGGCAGATCCGCGGCATGGGCGCCGCACAGGGTACTGCCGAGGACGACCGATTTAAGATTGCGCACAAGACGGCACGCTTTACCGACAAGGATGCTGCTGAGACGGCGTACGGCCATGTTGACGGCGTCGCGACGGCAACCGTCGCCGCGGTGACCAAGCGCTCGCGCAAGCAGCAGCCGCCCACGCCGTTTGCGACCACCTCGCTGCAGGCTGCCGCCGCAGCCGAGGGCATCTCGCCTGCGCGTACGATGCGCATCGCCGAGTCCCTCTACATGGCGGGCCTTATCAGCTACCCGCGTGTCGACAACACCGTGTATCCCGCGACGCTCGATTTGGGCGCCGTGGTGAGTGACCTGGCAAAGATCAACCCGGCGCTGGCGCCCGTGTGCAAAAAGGTACTCGCTGGTCCCATGAAGCCCACGCGCGGTAAAGTCGAGACCACCGACCACCCGCCTATCTACCCCACGGGCGAGGGCGATCCGTCCACGCTCGACGGCGGCCAGCGCAAGCTCTACGACCTCATCGCCCGTCGCTTCCTGGCGACGCTTATGGGTCCCGCGACCATCGAGAACACCAAGCTCGAGCTCGACGTGAACGGTGAGCCGTTCGTGGCTTCGGGCGATGTGCTCGTGACCCCTGGCTTCCGCGAGGCGTACCCGTACGGACTTAAGCGCGACGAGCAGATGCCGCCGCTGGAGCAGGGCGATACGGTCGACGTGTTCGACATTAAACTCGAGGCCAAGCAGACCGAGCCGCCCGCGCGCTACAGCCAGGGCAAGCTTGTGCAGGAGATGGAAAAGCGCGGCCTGGGCACCAAGTCCACGCGCGCGAGCATCATCGAGCGCCTATATGCCGTGCGCTATCTCAAAAACGATCCCGTGGAGCCGAGCCAGCTGGGCATTGCCATCATCGACGCGCTGACGCAGTTTGCCCCGCGCATCACGAGCCCCGATATGACCAGCGAGCTCGATGGCGATATGACCCGTGTGGAGCGCGGCGAGGATACCGAAGAGCATGTCGTGACGCACTCGCGCGCGCTGCTGGCTGGCGTGCTCGATGAGCTGCTCAAGCACACGCAGGAGCTGGGCGACGCCATCAGCGACGCCGTCACGGCCGATGCGCGCGTGGGCGCCTGCCCCAAGTGCGGCAAGGACCTGGTTATGAAGACGAGCGCCAAGACCCGTGGCAGCTTCATTGGCTGCATGGGCTGGCCCGACTGCGACGTGACCTATCCGGTGCCGAGCGGCGTCAAGGTGAGCCCGCTCGAGGGCGAGGCAGCCGTGTGCCCCGAGTGCGGCGCGCCGCGCATTAAGTGCCAGCCGTTCCGCCAGAAGGCCTTTGAGATTTGCGTGAACCCCACGTGCCCCACCAACTACGAGCCTGACCTTAAGGTGGGCGAGTGCAAGGTGTGTGCCGAGGCCGGACGCCATGGCGACCTGATCGCGCACAAGAGCGAGAAGAGCGGCAAGCGTTTTATCCGCTGCACCAACTATGACGATTGCGGCGTGAGCTATCCTCTACCGGCGCGCGGTAAGCTCGAGGCGACGGGTGAGACCTGCCCCGAGTGCGGCGCCCCCATCGTGGTGGTCAACACGGCGCGCGGCCCGTGGCGTATCTGCGTCAACATGGACTGTCCGACCAAGGAGAAGAAGCCGGCCCGCGGCCGCAAGACTACGACCAAGGCGAGCACGGCCAAGAAGGCGACGGCGGCCAAGAAGACGACGGCCAAGAAAGCAACTGCCGCCAAGAAGACGACCGCGAAGAAGTCGACTACCAAGAAAGCAGCCGCCGACAAGTAACGGCGCAGTCGAAACATTGCCCAAAAAAACGAGCGAGGACCCCACGATCCTCGCTCGTTTTTTGACCGGCAGGTAGGTACGTTCCTTTTATGATGAGCAGGACATTGTCAAGAGGCAAAATCGGGCCTGGCCCCAACGATATGGGGTCAGGCCCTCTCCCGATATCAGCCCGTCCGCGGCGACCTCGGCGTGTCTTACCGACGCTCGTCTTTGCAGTTTAATATCCGCCCGCGGCGATCTCTCGCTGGGCAATCCGTTGCTACGGCTGAGGCTTCTACGTCGAACCGACAGTCTGTGCACGC
>DBEZHA010000045.1:0-85506 GCA_048189585.1 Collinsella sp.
GCCCCAGCCCGAGCCCGCACCTGAGCCAGCGCCCGAGCCGGCGCCTGCACCCGAGCCGGTGCCTGAGCCTGCGTCGGCGCCCGAGCCAAGCTCCGACGAGGATCATCAGGACGAGTAACCCTGCCGCCTGCCATTTGGGGACGGGGTAGAATTGGTAGAAATAGCGTTTGACAAATGAGCGGGGGCGGACGTGTCGAAACGTCCGCCCCCGCTTTGACATCGCGATGTGGCTATGACTGCGAGATGCCAGCGAATCGATTACTCGTCGTGCTTCTCCTCACGGCGTGCAGCAGCGCGTGCGTCGTGGATGCCCTTGATCGCGGCATGGCGAGCCGTTCGGGCATCATGGATGGCGTCGCGAGCCTCGGCGGTCGTCGCCTTGGCAGAGCGCAACTTGGCGGCCAGATCGGGGTTGGTTTCGGCGACCGCGGTAATCGCGGGGCCGTCGAGCTCCTCTTGCGTGGGCTCGGCCAAAAAGTCGATAGCATACTGGGCGGCCACCATGGAGCCCTTTGCCAGCACGGTCTCGTCAATCTTGTAAAAGCAGGAATGCTGGGCGTACGTGGCGCCAATCTTGGGGTTGCGCGTACCTACAAAGGCGAGCACGCCCGGTACGCGGCGCAGGTACTCCGAAAAATCCTCGCCCGAAAGCGTGCCGCGGTAATGGCCTTGACCGGTGGGACCCAGGCATTTGATTACAGCCTGACGGCAGCGCTCGCTCGAGGCGACCTCGTTTTCGACCTTGTAGTTGGCGATGGTGTAGTCAGTGAGCTCTGCCTCGGCGCCCAAGGCGGCCGCGGTATGCTCCACGATGCGGCGCATGAGCTCCGGCATTTCCTCGTGGGTCGAATCGCCGTAGGTGCGCACTGTGCCGGCGAGGTAGGCCGTGCCGGCGATAACGTTGCGCGCGGTTCCGCCATGCAGCTCGCCGACGGTGATGACGGCCGGCTCGTATGGGCTGGTTTCGCGCGAAACGATGGTCTGCAGGGCATTGACAATCTCGGCGGCAACCATAACGGCGTCGTGGCCGCGCTGGGGCATGGCGCCGTGGCACGAGGTGCCGCGGACGTCGATGCGGAACCAGTCGGTATTGGCCATGCGCGGTCCGGGCTCGCAGCTCACGGTGCCGGCATCGACCTCAGTCCAGATGTGCGCGGCGTAGGCACCATCGACGCCGTCGAGCACGCCCGTGCCGATCATGAGTTTCGCGCCCTGACCGTTTTCCTCACTGGGCTGGAAGACGATGCGGACCTCGCCGTGGATGTCGTCGGTCATATGGCGCAGGATTTGCAGCGTGCCGAGCATCATGGCGATGTGGCAGTCGTGGCCGCAGGCGTGCATGCAACCCTCGTTGACGCTGGCGAACTCCTCGCCGGTCTGCTCGGTGACGGGCAGGGCGTCGATATCGGCGCGCAGCAGGATACGGCGGCGCGGCGTGCCGTCCTCGCGGTAGGCATCGGGCGCGGTACCGCGAAGCGTTGCCACCAAGCCTGTCTTGAGCGGACGCTCGTAGGGGATATTCATGGCGTCGAGCTGGTTGGCGATGTCGGAGGTTGTGCGCTCCTCGGCAAGGCTCAGCTCCGGATGCTTATGGAAGTGCCGACGCTGCTTGATGATATAGGGCTCAAACTCGGCGGCGATATCTCGGATGGCCGCGGTGACGTCGTCTGCCGCGCGAGCCTCGGTCGCCGCCATAATCTGCTGTGCCTTGGTCTTCGTCATGATCGATTTGCTCCTTGCTGGGTTGATCGCAAAATCGTACAGGCTCTCTCCAGTATGCCACCTGCCGCTAGGGCTGGCAAAGCTGCCGTTTGCCGCTTGGCATTTTGCAACCGAGACGGGGGAGTACACTCGGGGGTGTTGAATTTCCTGCCAGAGATGGGGATGCCCATGCAACATATCGATCGGATTATCCGCTCCAAGAACGTCTTTACCGCGCAAGACGGCATCGATACTGCTCGTGAGCTGGCGATTGCCAGCGCAGGTGACCGTATCGTCGCAGTCGGCAAGCCCGATGACGTGATCGCCGCCGCTCCCGCCGCCACGCCGGTTCTCGACTACGGCGAGCAGTTTGTCTGCCCCGGTTTCCATGACGCTCATCTGCACTTCTTCCATACCTCGGTCGGTTCCTCGCCGTACATGCTCATGGATATGGGCACGTCCGAGGCGGCGCTGGTACAGCACGCGCTCGAGTTTTCCCAGGACCTGCCCGACGACGCTTGGGTTGTGACGCAGGGCTGGCGCGACTACCGTTGGGACCCGCCCGAGCATCCTACCAAGGCGTCGCTCGATGCGGCATTCCCCGATCGTCCCTGCGTTATGTACTCGGGCGACGGCCACACGCTGTGGCTCAACAGCCGCGCACTCGAGGCGCTCGGCGTCACGCGCGACAGCGAGCCGCCGGCGGGCGGCAGCTACGACAAGGACGCAAACGGCGAGCTCACGGGCATTGCTCACGAAGCGGCTGCCATGCAGCTGTTGCCGCGCTGTCTTGAGTGGCTGGGCGAAGATCGCATCGCAAGCGCTTACGCCGATCAAATGAGGCGCATGGCCGAGCAGGGCATCACCTCGATCTGCGATATGTCGCTCATGCCCATGCCGGGCTGCGATTTTATCCGCGACGATGTCTACGACAAACTGCAGACGGCCGGCAAGTTGGGCATTCGTGCCCATCTGTTCCCCACGCTGCTGGATGACCAGTCGCGTCTAGAAGAGCTTCAGGTGCGTTACGCGAACAACGTGCTGCTTTCGGCGCCGGGTTTTAAGCAGTTCTTCGATGGCGTGTCGAGTGAACACACGGCATATCTCACCGAGCCCTATACCAATCCGCGCTTCCCGGGCGACCAGGGCCGTCTGACAGTCCCGGCTGAGCGCATGCGAAAATTGGTTTTGGCGGCTGCGGAGCGCGGTCACACCGTGCGCATCCACGTTATTGGTGACGGTGCGATTCATGCCGCGCTGGATATCTTCGAGGAAGCAGCCGACCTGTACGGCCTGCCCCAGCACGGCCATAACACGCTCGAGCACCTGGAGAACCTTCTGCCCGAGGACATCGACCGCCTGCGCAAGCTCAACGTGGTTGCTTCGAGCCAGCCCTGCCACATTACACTCGACCCGGGTGGACCGGAGCGCGATCTGGGCCTGGAGCGCAGCCGCATCATGTGGCCGTTCGCAACCTATAAGCAGCGCGGCATTCGCCAAGCCTTCGGTACCGACAGCCCTATCACGCCCGTTACCAGCATGAACGTGCTCTACACGGCTATCACGCGCCAGGACCCCAAAAGCCACTGGCCCGAGGGCGGCTGGTTGCCGAGCGAGCGCATCGATGCAGCAACGGCTCTGCGCAACTACACCCTGGGCAGCGCCTATGCAGCGGGCGACGAGCAAAACCTCGGCAGCTTGGAGCCTGGCAAGTACGCCGACCTGGTAGTCCTGGACCAAAGCCCGCTCACCGTTGACCCCCAAGAGCTCCAGGCCACCAAGGTTCAGGCCACCTACCTGGCAGGCACCTTGATTTACGAGCGCTAGCCCCATCCGCATCGCCATTTTGCTGCACTGACTTTTCTGAATGCCGGGCCCGATAACGTTGACTCAGCTCCCGTGTGGCGCCGGAGGGGCGGGGCATAAGGTTTATCGCGAGTTCCGCACGAGCCGAAGGCCACTTAATGTGGCCTTCGTGCGAGCAGGACTGCCCGAGCAGGAAACCTTATGCCCCGCCCCTCCGGCGCCACACGGGAGCCACTGCTAAGTTATCCCCCGGCATTCAGAAAATCTAAGTGCCAAAAAATAAGATTTTTTGACTCCGTGTTGTATAACCCGCCATTCGTGGGTACCATTCAACGCGTACGCAAACAAAAAGGGTTAACCCGCGCGGCATGACCGCGCGGCCCAAAAAGGAGGAAACAAGCATGTCGTCTTTGAAGCCGCTTGCAGATCGCGTCCTGGTCAAGCCCGACGAGGCCGAGCAGAAGACCGCTTCTGGCCTGTACATCGCCAGCAACGCTCAGGAGAAGCCGCAGCGCGGCACCATCGTTGCCGTTGGCGCCGGTAAGGTCAACGACAAGGGCGAGCGCATCCCCATGGACGTTCAGGTCGGCGACGTTGTCATCTACGGTAAGTTTGGTGGCAACGAGGTCAAGGTCGACGGCGAGAAGTATCTGCTGATGCGCGCCGACGACATCTACGCCGTCGTCGAGGCCTAGCCTCGTCAGAATCTCTGATTCGTCTTTGAACGCGCCTGCCGCATAGGACTCGGAAGCGGCGACGCGAGTCACATTTCTTTTGGAGGATTACCTACCATGGCAAAGAACATTACGTTCAACACCGATGCCCGCGCCAAGCTCGCAAAGGGCGTCAACACTCTGGCCGATGCCGTTACCGTCACCATGGGCCCCAAGGGCCGTTACGTCGCTCTGCAGCGCACGTTCGGTGCCCCGACCATCACCAACGACGGCGTTTCCGTCGCTAAGGAGATCGAGCTCGAGGACAACATCGAGAACATGGGCGCTCAGCTGGTGAAGGAGGTCGCCACCAAGACCAACGACACCGTGGGTGACGGCACCACCACCGCAACCCTGCTCGCCCAGGCTATCGTCAACGACGGTCTGCGTAACGTCGCCGCCGGCGCCAACCCGCTGGCCATCCGTCGCGGCATCGACAAGGCTGTAAACGCCGCCGTCGCCGAGATGAAGAAGCAGGCCAAGCCGGTCGAGACCAAGGAGCAGATCGCTTCCGTCGGTACCATCTCCGCCGGTGACCCCGAGGTCGGCGAGAAGATCGCCGAGGCCATGGAGGTCGTGGGCAAGGACGGCGTCATCACCGTCGAGGATTCCCAGACGTTCGACATTACCATCGACACCGTCGAGGGCATGCAGTTCGACAAGGGCTATGTCTCCGCTTACTTCGTCACGGACAACGACCGCATGGAGGCCGTGATGAAGGATCCGTACATCCTCATCACCGACCAGAAGATCTCCAGCGTTCAGGACATCATGCCCGTTCTCGAGGCTGTCCAGCGCGCTGGCCGTGGCCTGCTCATCATCGCTGAGGACATCGACGGCGAGGCTCTGCCGACCCTGGTCCTCAACAAGATCCGTGGCGCCCTCAACGTCTGCGCCGTCAAGGCCCCGGGCTACGGCGATCGCCGCAAGCGCATCCTCGAGGACATCGCCGTCCTCACCGGTGGCCAGGCCGCTCTGGACGAGCTGGGCGTGAAGGTCGCTGACATCACCGCCGATATGCTCGGTACCGCTAAGTCCGTCACCATCTCCAAGGACAACACCGTCGTCGTCGGCGGCGCTGGCTCCAAGGAGGCCATCGACGCCCGCATCGCTCAGATCAAGGGCGAGATGGAGAACACCACCTCTGACTTCGACCGTGAGAAGCTCCAGGAGCGCCTGGCCAAGCTCTCCGGTGGCGTTGCCGTCATCAAGGTCGGCGCTGCTACCGAGTCCGAGCTCAAGGAGATCAAGCACCGCGTCGAGGATGCCCTGCAGGCTACCCGCGCTGCTGTCGAGGAGGGCATCGTCGCCGGCGGCGGCGTCGCCTTCATGGACGCCGCTCCTGCGCTCGACGCCGTCGAGATCGACGACCCCGAGGAGAAGATCGGCGTCGACATCGTCAAGAAGGCTCTGACCGCTCCGGTCGCCACCATCGCCAAGAACGCTGGCTTTGAGGGCGCTGTCGTGGTCGACAAGGTTGCCGAGCTGCCTGCTGGCCAGGGTCTCAACTCTGCCAACGGCGAGTGGGGCGACATGATCGAGATGGGCGTCCTCGACCCCGTCAAGGTCAGCCGCGTCACCCTGCAGAACGCTGCTTCTGTCGCCAGCCTGATCCTCATCACCGAGGCCACCGTCTCCGATGTGCCCAAGAACACTCAGCTTGAGGACGCTATCGCTGCTGCCACCGCTGGTCAGCAGGGTGGCGGTATGTACTAAGGCCGACAAGGTCTAGAACTCCCACCGGGAATCCGGGGGCGTGACGGGGGTTTCTCTCCGGAACGTCCTCGGACATGCAAAGAGGCTCCGCATCGCGCTTCGCGCTGCGGAGCCTCTTTGCGTCCTGCGGAATGTTCCGGAGAGAAACCCCCGTCACGCCCCCGGATTCCCTGCGTTTACGGCCTTGAGGTCGGCGGGCGGAGAAAGACGTGGTTGTGGGGGATACGTGTCCCGGTTGCTGTTTCGCGGCAAAGCCGCGAAAAGAGCACCACTTTGGGGTGAGTGGGAGACGTGGCTGTTGCGACAACTGGTCCCCGCCATAAATTACCCTTGGCATACTTGCGCGAAAACCTGCCCGTGCTACACTTGCAATTGCTGTTTCAGGGCGGGGTGAAATTCCCCACTGGCGGTAAATCGGGCGGTGCCACAGGGGCGCCGTGGCGCGGGCGAGGTGCCTGCGGCCGAGCCGATGAGTCCGCGACCCGTGTGTGCGTTGGTTCGCATGCCGGCTGAACTGGTGAGATACCAGTACCAACGGTTAGAGTCCGGATGAAAGAGGCAGGTGATCTTATGTCTGAACAGTCGCAGCATATCCATTTTGAGAACACGAATAGGTGGAGCACCAAACAGCTCGTTACCATGGCGTTGATGTGCGCCTTGGGAGCACTGTTTATGTATGTGCAGCTGCCCATCCTTCCCTCGGCGCCGTTTTTGACGTATGACCCGTCGCTGGTGCCGGCGATGGTGTGTGGATTTGCGTATGGCCCTGGTGCCGGCACCGCTGTTGCCGCTATGGCGATCGTTATCCATGCGCTTACCACGGGCGATTGGGTCGGTGCGCTTATGAACTTGGTTGCCACGCTGGGCTATATTCTGCCTGCGGCTATCGTCTACCAGAAGATGCATACCTATAAGGGTGCCGTGATTGGCCTGATGCTCGGCGTCATTGCCGCTACGGCGCTGTCCATGGTCGCGAACCTGACCATCGGCGTTTGGTTCTGGTATGGCTCGGCCGATGTGATTCTGCCGCTCATGCTTCCCGCCGTTTTGCCGTTTAACCTCATCAAGACCGTGCTCAACTCGGTGTTGACGCTGGCGGTGTATAAGGCAGTCTCCAACCTCATCACGCCTAAAAAGGACCAGGTCAAAGGCCGCGCATGATTGAGTGTCGGGGCGTTTCCTTTAGCTATGACGGTGCTGCACTGGCGCTCGATGGCATCGATCTGAACATCGAGGATGGCGAGTTTTTCTGCATCCTCGGCGGAAACGGGTCGGGCAAGTCGACGTTTGCCAAGCATTTGAACGCGCTGCTGCAGCCCGATACGGGAACGGTGTGCGTCAACGGCATGGACGCGTCCGATCCCGAGCTGGTTTACGATATCCGCTCGACTGCGGGCATGGTGTTCCAGAATCCCGACGACCAGCTTGTGGCGACGCTTGTCGAGGACGATGTTGCGTTTGGTCCCGAGAACTTAGGGGTCGAATCGGCCCAGATCGCGCAGCGCGTGCGCGAGGCGCTGAAGGCCGTGGGTCTGGTGGGCTTTGAGCGCCACGAGACCCACGCTCTCTCGGGCGGACAAAAGCAGCGCGTGGCGCTTGCCGGCGTGCTCGCCATGGAGCCGCGCGTGCTCATTTTGGACGAGGCGTCCTCGATGCTCGATCCGCGCGGGCGCAAGGGCCTTATGAAGGCCTGTCACGCGCTGCACGAACGCGGCATGACCATCGTGATGATTACGCACTTTATGGAAGAGGCCGCCGAGGCCGATCGAGTCGCGGTGTTTCGGGCGGGGCGCGTTGCCATGTTGGGCACGCCCGATGAAATCTTGACGCAGGCGGACGAACTCGCGCGGCTGAACCTGGATATGCCGGCATCGTGCTGTCTTGGCAGGGCGCTTCGTGCGAAGGGCGTGCCCGTTCACGCGCAGGTGCGCGAGGCGGATATGGTTGCCGAGGTTGCGCAGGCCTATACCGAGCGAAGTGAGGCGGGCACCGCGGGGCAGTCTTCCGCATCCCAGTCGGAAATCGCTGACGGCGCTGTTCCGGCAGACAATGAGGACAACGCGTCAGAGCCCGTCATCGAGATTTCGCACCTTTCGTATAGCTATTCGCTGAGCGCCCGTGAGCGTCGCCGTTGGCACAAGCGCTCAGCCGCCGAGGGCGCATCGAACAAGCAGACCCTCTGGGGCAACGACCCTAGCAGCCCTTGGGCGTTGCGTGATGTGTCGCTAACGGTGTGTCGTGGCGAGTTCCTGGGCCTTGCGGGCCATACCGGTTCGGGTAAATCGACGCTGGTTCAGCATCTCAACGGTCTGATTCGTCCCCAGGAGGGTTCTGTTTATGCGCTGGGGCTCGACCTGGTAAACAAGAAAGATGCCGCCGCGGTTAAGGCAAAGGTCGGCGTGGTGTTTCAGTATCCAGAGCGTCAGCTGTTTGCCGAGACCGTGGCACAGGACGTGGCATTTGGTCCGCATAACCTTGGCTTGTCACAGACCGAGGTTGCCCGCCGCGTTGCGTCATCGCTCGCGCGCGTAGGCCTCGACCTGGCCACGGTGGGCGACAAGAGCCCCTTTGAACTTTCGGGCGGGCAGCAACGGCGCGTGGCATTCGCCGGCGTGCTCGCCATGGAGCCCGAAGTCCTGGTGCTCGATGAGCCCATGGCGGGACTCGATCCGGCGGCGCGCAGTGATTTCCTGGGGCTCATCGATCGACTTCACCGCGATGGCCTGACCGTCGTCATGGTCTCACACAGTATGGATGACCTTGCCAATTGCTGCGACCGTATCGTCGTAATGAACAAAGGTGCGGTGTTTGCCGAGGGCACGCCCGCTCAGGTGTTTGCGCATGCGGATGAGCTTAAATCAATCGGCTTGGGTGTTCCCGCTGCCCAGCGCATGGCGCTGGCGCTTGCGAAGGCGGGCGTGCCGCTGCGCTTTGACGGCCTCTATACGGTTGAGTCGTTGGCAGTCGAACTGTCAGACTTGCTGCTCGGTTGTGCGGATGGTCCTTCGGGCGCTTCGCATCGGGCCGATTCCAGTGCGTCCGCGCGAGAGGAGGGCTGCTAATGGAGGCGTTTTCGTTTGGCAGCTACTATCCCGGCGATAGTGCAATCCACCGCCTGGACCCGCGAACCAAGTTGCTCTTGGGCTTTGTGTTTCTGATCACGACGCTCACGGTCAGTAGCTTCCGCGGACTGGTCCCGGTCGCAATCTTCGTTGTCCTGATCTATACCGTGTCCCGGGTGCCGGCTCGTCGCGTCCTGTCATCGATGGCACCGCTGCTGGCGATTGTCGCGATTGTCGCGGTGCTCAACCTGTTTTCCGACCAGAGCGGGCGCATTCTGTGGCAGCTCGGCTTTTTGCAGATAAGCGAGGGCTCGCTATATTCCGCCGCCTTTATGGCGTGCCGCCTGACCTTGATGATGGCCGGTATGAGCGCTATCACGCTCACCACACCGACGCTCGACCTCACCGCGGGCTTTGAGCGCCTGCTCGCGCCGTTTGCGTGTGTGGGACTTCCTGCGCACGAGCTCGGCATGATCATGGGTATCGCGCTGCGCTTTATGCCGCAGTTTGCCACCGAGATGAAGCAGACGGCCGATGCGCAGGCGAGCCGCGGTGCGCGCGTGACGGGAGGCCCGCTCGGCGGCGTGCGTATGCTCGGCAGTGTGGCGATTCCGCTGTTCACGGGCGTGTTCCGTCATGCCGAAACGCTGTCTGCCGCCATGGATGCCCGTTGCTATCATGGCGAGCAGGGCCGCACACGTCTGCATGCGCTTGCATTTGGCCGCGGCGATGCGTTGGCGGCGGTGGTGACGGCGTTGCTGCTCATCTGCGTCATCGTCATCAATCTTCAACTTGTTTAGGCGCGATTCGAGCGCAGGAAAGGGGTCCCTATGACCGACAACGATCGCACGGCGCAGCTCGAGCGCGCCTGTTCGTATCTTAGGCGTATTCCGGCGTGGTATCTTGCCACGATCGACGTGACGGACGGACATCAGCCGCGCGTGAGGCCGTTCTCGTTTGCCATGGTCGATGATGGCAAGCTGTGGTTTTGCACCTCGCGCGATAAGGACGTGTGGGCGGAGTTGAGCGCGAATCCCAAGTTTGAGCTCTCGGGCTGGAAGCCGGGGGAGTGCTGGATCGTGTTAACTGGCGAGGCCGCGCTCGAGGACGACGCGGTCGTGAGCGACCGGGTGCGCCAAGCCGGCTTTAAGCACATGGTGGGCATCGGCGAGCAGCACGATAGTGCCAACGACGGTCGCCTTGCGTTTTTCTCGGTGCGAAATATCGCCGCCCGTTTCTGTGATATCGACGGCAGCGAGGAGCGCCTGGAGCTTTAGCCCTAGGGTAGCTAAAACAGCCCCGACCCAAAAAGACTAGTGCCAGGAGGACACATGGACGGATTGAATACGGTGTTGGAGTATCTGACGTCGGTGCCGGCATGGTATTTGGCGACGAGCGTTGACGGACAGCCGCATGTGCGTCCGTTTTCGTTTGCGCAGATCCAGGACGGCAAGCTGTGGTTTGTAACGGCGCGCACCAAAGACGTGTGGCAAGAGCTGCTGCAAAATCAACGCTTTGAGGCCACGAGTTGGTGGCCGGGCCATGGCTGGCTCATCTTGCGCGGGCGTGCGGGTCTGGATGACCAAGCCGCTCCCGATATGCGCGAGGCAGGCTGGAAGCACCTGGAGCGCCTAGGCGAGCACTACGAGGGCGCAGGCAATCCCACGCTCGTCTTCTTTAGCGTGGAGGAACCCGAGGCCTTTATCTGCAACCATGACGAATGGGTGCCGATCGAGCTCTAAACGAGTCTCTCAGCAAGCTTCGACAATTCAAATTCTCGCATGTAGCGGGCCCCACATTGCAACGTCACCGTAAGGTGCGCTGAGCAATATGGGGCCCGTATTCATTTGTCAATTCCTTCGAGTGAATGTGTCGGGACTGTTTCAATGCATGAATATGTAAAAGATTTGCGTATATATGCATCTTTTGGTGCTAAAGTTTCAACCCACTTCATAACGACGGCTGCGGCATACGCATTGGTGCATAACTGCAGACAAGGAGTCTGATATGTCTTTAAAGGTTGGAATCGTCGGTGCGGCTGGATATGCTGGCGCCGAGCTCATTCGCCTCGTCCTCGATCATCCCGAGTTTGAACTTACTGCCATTACGTCCAACGCCGATGCCGGCCAGCCGTTGTCTGCGGTGTACCCGAGCTTCACCGGCGTGAGCGATCTTGTCTTCACGACGCACGATGCCCCCGAGCTCAAGAACTGCGATGCGGTCTTTTTGGCCGTGCCGCACACGGCTGCCATGACACAGGTGCCCGCCCTGCTTGCCGCGGGAGTCTCCTGCATTGACCTCTCGGCCGACTATCGCCTGAGCGATCCGGCCACCTTTGAGGCCTGGTATGCCGCCGAGCACACGAGCCCCGAGCTACTCAAGAGCCGCGCCTTTGGTCTGCCCGAGCTGTTCTGCCAGGATTTGGAGACCGCTGCATCCGACCACGCTGACGGCAAGCCCGTGCTGGTCGCCTGCGCCGGTTGCTATCCCACCGCAACGAGCCTTGCCGCCGCGCCTGCCGTGCGCGCCGGCTGGGTTGCCCAGAGTGGCCCCGTGATCGTTGACGCTATCAGCGGTGTAACGGGTGCCGGTAAGTCCTGCAACGCCCGTACGCATTTTTGCAGCGCGGACGAAAACCTGGAGGCCTATGGCGTGGGCAAGCATCGTCACACGCCCGAAATCGAGCAGATCTTGGGCCTACCCGATCGCATCGTCTTCACTCCGCACCTGGCACCGCTCAAGCGCGGCCTGCTCTCTACGGCGACGATGCCGCTTACGGCGCAGGCTATCGATACCTTGACCCTTGAGGACGTTGTCGACCATTACAAGCAGTTCTACGCCGGTCGCACCTTCGTGCGCGTACTCGATGCCGGCCAGCAGCCCAAGACGGCTTCGGTCGTCGGCACCAACGCCGCCCAGATCGGCCTCGCGCTCAACAAGTGCGCGGGCGTCCTGGTGGCTACGGGCGCCATCGACAATCTGTGCAAGGGTGCAGCAGGCCAGGCGGTCCAATGCGCCAACATCGTCTTTGGTTTTGACGAGCGACGAGGCTTGCCCACAGTGGCGTGCCCGGTGTAGCACATTCGATTGTTAGCGATTTGGTAGTCGGGCATCGAGTGGGGCGCCACTTTTAAGCTGGTCTAGTAGTTGCGACCGGTATGGCGTGCCAGCCGATGCCCGCTTTTTTATTTGATATAAGGAGTCGTAGGGACGATGAGTATAGGGCAGCTCGATATCAAGATTCGCGCCGTCGAGGGTGGCGTTACGGCAGCGGCCGGCTTTAAGGCCGCGGGTATTCATGCCGGATTCCGCAAGAATCCCGAGCGCTTGGATTACGCGCTTGTCGTGCCCGATAAGCCCTGTCCCGGCGCCGGCGTGTTTACGACCAACCGCTTTTGCGCAGCGCCTGTGCAGGTGAGCCGCGCCAATCTGGGCGGCGCCGACAAGGGCTATGGCATCATCGCCGGTGTTTCTATCAACTCCGGCAACGCCAACGCCGCCACGGGCGAGACCGGTCTTGCCTGCGCGCGCGAGACCTGCAACATCGCCTCGCAGGTCATCGGCTGCGAGCCCCAGCAGATTTTGGTCGCCTCCACGGGCGTAATTGGTCAGATTCTGCCGATCGACACGTTTGAGACCGCCGTTCCTGCTGCCTACGAGGCGCTCTCCGCCCACGGTGGCGCCGATGCCGCCCGCGCTATCATGACGACCGACACGCACTCCAAGGAGTATGCTGTGTGTTACCGCAGCGAGGCCGCGGGGCACGCAGGCAATGCCTATACGGTGGGCGGTATGTGTAAAGGCTCGGGTATGATCATGCCCAACATGGCCACCATGATCGCGGTCATCACTACCGATGCCCCCGTCGAGCCGGCGGCGCTCCACGCCTTGTTACTCTCCACCGTCAAGCAGACCTTCAACAAGGTAACGGTCGATTCCGACACCTCGACTAACGACACCTGCATCATGCTTGCCTCCGGCGCTGCTGCCGCAGATGCCGAGCCTATTGTCGAGGGCTCTGACGCCTTCGACGAGCTAGCCTTTGCCGTGCATGAGGTGTGCGAGAGCCTGGCGCGCAACATCGCCGCAGATGGCGAGGGCGCATCCAAGCTCGTGACGGTTAATGTCACCGGCGCCGCCAACGACGAGGAGGCCGATATCGCCGCTCGTGCTGTCGCCAACTCGCCGCTCGTCAAGACCTGCATCGCCGGCCACGATTGCAACTGGGGCCGCGTTGCCATGGCGCTCGGTAAGTGCGGCGTGCAGTTTAACCAAGAAGATGTGTCCATCGACATGATGGGTATGCCTGTCTGTCGCGATGGCCTGACGGTTCCCTTCGATGAGGACGAAGCCCTGCGACGTTTTGAGGCGCCCGAGATTGTGATCTCGGCAGACCTGGGCGCCGGGGACGCGGCGACCACCGTGTGGACTTGCGACCTCACGCACGAGTACATCTCCATTAACGGCGACTACCGTTCCTAGACTCCCGATGTGCCGCGCGCCCCGCTGCAATAGCGGGCAACGAGGTACGGCGCGATAGCTACACGAAAGACGAGGCAGACTATGAAGTTCGCACGCGATTGTCGCTCGAGCGAATCCAACGAAGTTACCGCGCAGTTGCTGTTCGAGGCGCTGCCGTGGATTAAGAACCTGACCGGTAAGACGGTCGTTATCAAGTACGGCGGTGCCGCCATGGTCGACGAGCAACTGCGTCGTGACGTGATGAGCGACATCGTCCTGCTCAAGATTATTGGCATGCGCCCTGTTATCGTGCACGGTGGCGGCAAGGCCATCAACGAGGCTCTCAGCCACTACGACATCCCCGTCGAGTTTAAGAACGGCCAGCGCGTGACTACGCCTGCCACCATGGATATCGTGCGCGAGGTACTGGGCGGCAAGGTCAATCAGGAGCTGGTCGCGGCGCTCAACCACCACGGCAACCTGGCCGTGGGCGTGTCCGGCAGCGACGCCGGTACCCTTATCGCCGAGCCTCTCGACCCAGAGCTCGGCCGCGTAGGCAAGGTCACGCACGTCAACACCGACTATATCGAGCGTTTGCTCGACAGCGAGTACATTCCCGTTATCGCCACGGTCGCGGCGGGGGAGGACGGTGGCTTCTTCAACATCAACGCCGATACCGCCGCCGGCGCCGTTGCGGCGGCGCTTCATGCGCACAAGGCGATTTTTTTGACCGATGTCGACGGTCTGTACAAGGACTTTAGCGACAAGGATTCGCTTATCTCCAACCTGACGCTCGACGAGGTCAATGAGATGCTCTACGGCGGCGAGGTCGACAAGGGCATGATTCCCAAGCTGCGCGCCGCCGTCGATGCACTATCCGCTGGCGTGTTCCGAGCCCACATCATCAACGGCACGACGCCGCACTCGCTGCTGCTGGAGCTGCTGACCGATGCCGGCGTCGGTACCGTGATCCACTCCACCGAGACGGCCTACGAATTCGATACGCATCCGCACCCGCTTTCGACGTTTGCGGCGCGCCTGACCGAGAACTTCGACGAGGTCGAGAAGCTCCAGACGGTCTAGCTGACCCACGGTCGTCGCGTCCCTGCACTCATAGCCCTGCGCCGTACGGCGCCCAACGAAAGGCATCCCATGTCACTTGCAACTCAACAATCGCTCGAATCCCATTACGTTATGCATACCTTTGGTCGCTCGCCGGTAGAGTTTGTCGAAGGCCACGGTATGAAGCTCACCGGTGACGATGGTCGTGAGTATCTCGACTTTCTTGCTGGCATTGGCGTGTGTAGCCTAGGCCACGGTAATCCTGCAGTGCTCTCGGCGCTCGAGGCGCAGACCAAAAAGCTTCTGCACGTGTCTAACTACTTCTACATCGAGCAGCGTGGACAGGTCGCGGCGCTGCTGTCCAAGCTTGCCAACGACGACGTAGATGGTGCGTGCGTTCTGGCCGATGCCATTGCCGCCGGCGATGAGACCACGGCCGCTGCGCTCGGCGCTCCGACGGCGGGCGAGCAGGTGTGGGAGACGTTCTTTGCCAATTCTGGTGCTGAAGCCAACGAGGGCTCGATGAAGCTCGCGCGTCTGTACGCCAAGCGTGCTGGTAACGGCGGCAACACCATCGTATGCATGCGCGGCGGCTTCCACGGCCGTACGCTCGAGACCATTGCCGCCACCATGCAGGATTGGCTGCAGGATAGCTTCCGCCCGCTGCCGGGCGGCTTTGTGGCCTGCACACCCAACGATGTCGATGAGCTGCGTGCAATCTTTAAGCAGCTGGGAAGCGAGATTTGCGCCGTCATGCTCGAGCCGATTCAGGGCGAGAGCGGTGTGCACCCCATGACCGAGGAGTTTATGGCGGCAGCGCGCGACTTGGCACACGAGGTGGGTGCCGTTCTTATCGCCGACGAGGTCCAGTGTGGCATCTTCCGCTCCGGCAAGCCGTTTGCATTCCAGACCTATGGCGTGGAGCCCGACATTATGAGCCTTGCCAAGGGGATTGCCGATGGCGTGCCCATGGGTGCCGTGGTGGCAAAGAAGGAGATCGCCGACGTGTTTAAGCCGGGCGACCACGGCTCGACCTTTGGCGGTAGTTGCTTGGCTGTCGCGGCGTGCGCCGCGACGCTCTCCGCGCTTGTGCGCGGCGACTACGCTGAGCATGCCGCCAAGGTGGGTGCTTATATGGAGCAGGCGCTGGCCAAGCTTCCGCACGTTACCGAGGTACGCGGTCGCGGCTTAATGCTCGGCTGCGATCTGGATGACGCTGCGGGCGATGCGCATGATATTGTTGCCCGCGCGCTGGCCGCCGGCGCCGTGATTAACGCTACTGGTGCCCACACGCTGCGTTTCCTGCCGCCGCTTGTCTGCGAGGAAGCCGACGTGGACAGCCTGATCGAGATTTTGTCGGACGTTTTGGCCTAACACAGCGCGCTTCGCTCCTCGCGTGCTGCGCTGGAAAACGCTTACGCGTTTCCTCAGCTCCGCACCCTTGCGGGTTCGAATCCCTCTGCACTGGGCCCAAAAAGGAAAGGCCCCCATCGCTGGGAGCCTTTTCAATCAAGTGGTGGGCGATGAGGGATTCGAACCCCCAGCCTTGTGCGTGTAAAGCACCTGCGCTAACCGTTGCGCCAATCGCCCGCAGGGATTGAGTATAGCGGAAACCCCGTGCTGTTCACCGCTAATTCATAACGAAACTTACGCGGCGACTTCGGCGCCCTTGTCCTCGTCGATAAAGAAGCGCTTGTACCAGATGAGGAACGTCAACGTGGTATAGATCTTGCGCTGGTTGAGCGCGCGACCCTCAAAGTGATCGTCAAGCAGTTTCATGAGCGCATCGGTGTCAAAGAAATCGGCAGCCCACGGTGCGGTGAAGTATTCCTTTACGTAGTCGTAGTACTTTTGCTCGCGCAGCCAGAACTTGACCGGTACGGGGAAGCCCACCTTCTTGCGCGTTGCCCACTCGTCGGGCAGCGTGCGGTTGGCAGCGTGACGCAGAACGAGCTTGCAGCCTTCTTCGTTAACACGGTAGTTGGCGGGAATGTGCTCGGCAAACTCCATGACCTTCTTGTCCAGGAACGGGACGCGAAGCTCCAGAGAATGCGCCATGCACATCTTGTCTGCCTTGAGCAGGATATCGCCCGGTAGCCACATGTTCATATCCAGATACTGTTTCTTGGAAAGCTCGCAGCAGTTGGGAACTTGCTTGTAGTACTCGGCGCACATCTCCGCGGCGTTCTTGCCAGTGTCATAAGCGGGCTTGAGCACCTCGTCGACCTCGGAGGGATCGAACACCTTTGCCTGACCCACATACCAGCGCTCGGGAACCTCGGCGCATTTCGTCAGGAAGTTGTGGCCCTTAAAGTAGGGGAGATGCTGAACGAGCGAGCCCAGGGCGCGACGTACGCCGAGCGGCACGCGCTTCTTAAAGGAGCGCATCTCGGGGGTGTCCTCGTACCACTCGTAGCCGGCAAACAGCTCGTCGGCACCCTCGCCCGAAAGGACGACGGTGACCTCCTCGGAAGCCATCTGCGCCAGATAGTACAGCGGCACGCTGGACAGGTTCGATTGCGGCTCGTCCATGTGATACTGGATATCGGGCAGTGCATCGAAGAACTCGTCGGCGGTAATCATCTTACGCACGTTCTTGATGCCCAGCTTGTCGGAAAGCTCGGCAGCGTAGTTGGTCTCGTTGAAGTTCTTGTAATCGAAGCCGACAGAATACGTGGTGTCGGGCATGAGACAGGCGGCGATGTAGCTGGAGTCCACGCCGCCAGAAAGGAACGAGCCCACCTTAACATCGGCGATTCGGTGTGCAGCGACGCTTTCGTGCACAACCTTGTCGCACTCGTCCACGTACTCCTCGAAGGTCTTGGAGTTGTCGTCGGTGAAGTCACAGCTCCAGTAACGCTTGATGTCCATGGTGTTGGTCGTCAGGTCATACGTAAAGCAATGCGCCGGGGCAAGCTTGAACACGCCCTTAAAGAAGGTCTCCTCCGTGGCGGGGAATTGCAGCGTCAAGTAGGGGCGTAGCGCGTCGTGGTTGACAGCCTTCTCAAACTTGGGATGGTCCAGGAAGCTCTTGATCTCGGAGCCAAACAGCAGTGAGCCATCGGATGCCTGGTAGTAATATAACGGCTTGATACCAAAGATGTCGCGAGCGCCAAAGAGTTTGTTCTTGTTCTGGTCGTGGATCACGAACGCGTACATGCCGCGCAGGCGGTTGACCAGGTCCTCGCCCCACTCCTCGTAGCCGTGTACCAGGACCTCGGTATCGGCGTTGCAGTGGAAGGCGTAGCCGGCTGCCTCCAGCTCGGCGCGAAGCTCCTGGAAGTTGTAGATCTCTCCGTTGAAGACAATCGTGACCTTGCCGTCGTCGCTCGACATGGGCTGAGCTCCAGCTTCGGAAAGATCAAGAATCGAAAGACGACGGAAGCCAAGGGCAACGTTGTCGACGATATGCTGGCCGCCCATATCGGGACCACGGTGGATGATGCGATTCATCATAGCCGTGAGAATCAGCTCACTCTGTTCATCTGTACCGGTAAAACCGACAAAACCGCACATGCAAGATCCTTTCTGCTGACGGCTCAGGTGTACTGCCGCAAGGATTGTGGCAGCTGATGTCAAATAATCTTTACTATCATGCCAATCTTTTGTTTCGTGATAGGGCATAAGCGCCGAGCGAACCGAAAAAACCACGGCCCGATCTTCAGACGAAGCGTCGGGCCGTGGTTGTGAACGCTATGTATGAGCGGTTAGCGCTTGCTGCGCTCGGCGAGACGGTGCTCCACCTTGGTGACGATGTGGATGAGCGGAATCGTCACGACCAGATAGTAAAGTGCGGCGCAAATGTAGGGCGTAATGTTGCCCGTGGTGGCCGTGAGGTTTTTGGAGAACAGCATGAGCTCCATGACGCCAACGCTCGAAAGCAGCGACGTGTCCTTGTACAGCATAACGAACTCGCTGGTCATAGTCGGTATAACGTAACGTACAGCCTGCGGGACCACGATGCGCGACATAACTTGGGACCAAGTCATGCCAAGCGAGTAGGCAGCTTCCGCTTGACCATGCGGTACGCTCTCGATGCCGGCACGGAAAATCTCGGCAAGATAGGCCGAACAGTTGATGGCGAGCACGCCAACGCCGAGCGGCAGATTGGGCACGTTGAGACCGATCATAGGGAACCCAAAGAACGCAATGTAGATCTGCAGGAAGAGCGGGGTTCCGCGCAGGACGTTGATGTATGTCACGGCGATGCCGCGCAGCATACGACTATGGCTGATTTTCATAAAGGCAAACAGCAAGCCGATGGGGATGGCGAGCGGAAAACCGATGGCGGTCACGGCAAGTGCTATGCCCCAGCCCTTAAAGAGCGAGGCGATTGAGGTGACGATAATCTGCGGCTTGCAGAACATGCCCAAAAACGGGTTGGAGTTCCATGCGGCAACCCAAGGCTGGGCATCGAGCCAGGCGACGATTTCTTGCACCATGGTGCTCTCCGAGACGCTGATGGTGGGGCTCTCGGGAAGATCTCGCTTGTCGCCGTCGGTGACATAGCTGCCGGTGACGGCATAGGCACCCGCGTTGCTCGGGAATACGACGTCGGGGACGACAACGCGAATCTGCGAGCCGGCAGCGACGGGATCGGCGAACTTGATGACGAGCTTTGAGCCGTCCAGCGAGCACGATGCCTTGACACCCGTCTGGTTCAGTCCGTCGAGCAGCGTGACCTTAACATCGGTGCTTTCAAATGACCCGCCCTCGGGCAACTCAAGCCCAATTTGCGAAACGTCGCCCTCGTCGCTACCCGTTGTCGCTTCCCAGGTCAGGCGGGTTGCGATGCCGCCGAGCACGCCGTTGCCGCCGTCTTCGTTTGACTTGGCGGTCGCCGAGGTGACGGCGAGTGAAGTGCCCGTCGCGTCGTCTGAGCTCGAGGCATCCTCGTTATCGGACCCGCTCGTGGGTGCCATGCCAAACCACTTCTCGTACAGTTTGTCATAGGCGCCGGAGCTCTTGATCTTGGCGAGGGCATCGTTGATGGCCTGTGTCAGCTCGGGGTTGTCTTTAGAGACGGCAATGCCAAACTGCTCGCCCGTCGGAACCTCTTTGATGATCTCCATACCGGTAAAGGAGTTCGAAACCATCCACTGCTCAACGGGCAGATCGCATACGACCGCCTGGCACTGACCACTCATGACGGCGGTGAAGGCTGCCGTCCAGTCGTCAAAGTTGACGGTGGTTGCCTGCGGCAGGTTCTCGATTGCCCACTCCTCGGATGTGGTGCCCGACTGCACGGCAATTTTGACGCCCGGTGCGTTGAGGCTGTCGACCGTGTCGTATCCAGTGTTCTTTGCAACTGCGACGCCCTGGTTGGAGTCGATATAGGGGTCGGTGAAGTCGACCTCTTCCTTGCGCTCGTCGGTAATCGTGATGTTGCATACGCCGACATCGGTCTTTACACCCTGTTTGACCATGGGGATAATGCCGTCGAACTTTTGCGCCGGCAAGTAGTTGAGCTCCAGACCGAGCTCGTCCGCGATCATGCCCATGAGTTCATAGGTAAAGCCCTGGTCTTCGCCGGAATCGTTGACGTATTCAAACGGGGGTGTGGCCAAGTCACTTGCGACGGTGAACTTGCCATTCTCGACGAGTGTGTAGGTGCTCGAGGCGTTCTGGGAGGACGAACAACCGCTCGCGCCGATGGTGGTGGCAAGGGCCACAACGATCGTCGCGAAGGCGCAGACGATGCGCCGGGTCAACTGGACATGTGCCGAGCGGTGGCGACGTTCGAAGTGTCGTTTCATCTGGAATCCTTTGCTTGGGCATGATGGGTCGGCATTGTGGGTCAATGAGGCGCATCAAGACATTTGGATAAAGAATAGCACCCAGATTTCCTTGTTTTTACACGGGGTGGACACTGTTGTCATTTATTGGCCCACAGCACAGTCCATGCAATTTTTTAGAAGGCTGCAGTGCGCGCAAGGTCAGGTGGCATATTAGGATGGTTGATAATACAGAATGTTTCATCGTTTCTGCCGCGGGACGTCTTTTGCCCTTTAAGGCTGAATTTAGCGAGAGAGGTCTTTGTATGTCGAGTCCGACACAAGAGAAGCTAACTCTGATGCGCTATATAGAGTTGCTCGAGGAAGATGACCTTGTTGTTTCCAGACCGAGCGCTTCGTGCGACCAGCGCATTGAGTTTGCGACTGACGACTCGCGCCAGGTGCGTCCGGGCACGTTGTTTGTCTGCAAGGGCCGCGCGTTTAAGCGCGAGTACCTGCTTTCGGCAATCGCCGATGGCGCCGTGGCCTACGTTTCCGAGGTCGATTACGATGTTGATCTTCCCGCGGTGATTGTGAGTGATATTCGTCGCACGCTCGCCGTGGTGGCAGATGCCTTTTATGGGCACCCGTCGGGTAGGGTGAAGGTCTGCGCCTTTACAGGTACCAAGGGCAAGTCGACCTGTAGCTTTTATCTGCGCGGCATTCTCGCCAACGAGGCCAAGCTTACTGGTTGTCATCGACCCGCTCTTAATACGGGCATTGAGTTCGACGACGGCATCGAGACGGGTCCTTCCAAGCTGACGACTCCCGAATCCTTTCTGCTGCAGTCTCGCATCGCACATGCTGCGGAGGCGGGTGCCCCGTGGCTGGTTATGGAGGCATCGAGCCAGGGCCTCAAATACGAGCGCACGGGCAAGATCGCCTTTGAAGTCGGCGCCTTTACCAATATCGGCGAGGATCACATTTCGCCGATTGAGCATCCGACGCTCGAGGATTACTTTGCCAGCAAGCTCAAAATTTTCTCGCAGAGCCGTTTTGCCGTGGTCAATCTCGATATGGATAAGGTCGATCGTGTGCTCGAGGCGGCATCTCGTTGCGAACGTACGGTGACGTTCTCCCTGACCGACGAGCGTGCCGACGTGCTTGCGCTGGCGATTCGCAATGGTGACTGCGGCGTGGTGGCAACGGTGCGCACGCCCCGCTTTACGCGCGACATTGTGATTCCCACGCCGGTTAAGTTCAATGTGTCCAACGCGCTTGCCGCTATTGCCTGCGCCGAGGCCCTGGGCATTTCCGAAGAGGGTATCGTCCACGGCTTTGAGGGCGTCTTCGTTCCCGGCCGTATGGAGCTCTATCCGTCCGTATCGGGCAAAATCTTGGGTATCGTCGATTTTGCACATAACGGCATGAGCCTCGAGACACTCCTGCGCGACTTGCGCGAGAACTATCCCGAGCGCGAGCTGGCGGTTGTATTTGGCGCTACGGGTGGTAAGGGTGTCGATCGACGCACCACGATGGGCATCGCCGCTGGCAAGTATGCCGACCGAATCGTGATTACCGAGGATGACCCCGGCCCCGAGGATGTCGAGGATATTTGCGCCGAGATCGCGCGCAACGTTCAGGCGCAGGGAAATGATAGCTGGCAAATCGTGACTGATCGCGTTGCCGCTATCGAGACTGCCGTGCGTGAGACCGTCCGTCCTGCCGTGGTCATCGTGACCGGTAAGGGCGAGGAAGAGCGTATGCTGCGCAAGAACGGACCCGAGCCTTGTGAGCGCGATGGTTCGATTCTCAAGCGCACCCTTGCGGCGTACGACGCCTAAGACCAGAAGCCCCTTCTACGTAATGGAGTGACCATGTCCCACAATACCCTGCCGACCGTCGCTGAGCTTTCGGGCGAGATGCGCGAGCGTCTTGCCAAGGTTAAGTACGTCTTTACCGACCTGGACGCCACGATGCTCGCACCCGGCTCGTGCGTGCTGCGCGACAACGACGGCAACCCCTCGACCAAGCTCGTCGAGGCTGTCGTGGCACTTGCCCGCGCCGGCATCCAGGTGGTCCCGACCTCGGGCCGCAACCGCACCATGATCCACGAGGATGCGCGCGTGCTCGGCCTCAACTCCTACATCGGCGAGATGGGTGGTCTGGTCATGTACGACCTCAAGGCCAACGATTGGGAGTACCTGACCGGCGATATGCCCTACGACCCCGCCTGCGGCCTCACGCCGCATCAGGTGATCGAGCAAACCGGCGTGTGCGAGAAGATTCTCGCCCGCTGGCCGCATAAGATCGAGTACCACAACGACATGTCGACTGGCTACAAGTACCGCGAGGTCACCGTCGGCATGCGCGGTGATGTGCCCGACGACGAGGTCCAGGCCATTCTTGACGAGGCCGGCTGCGGCCTGGTCTGGGCCTGCAACGGTCACCTGACCCATCTGTCCAAACCGACGACGCTCGAGCTCGAACGCGTCGAGGATGGCCGCGCGTTTAACATCAATCCCGCCGGTCTCAACAAGGGCGTCGCTATCGCACGTTTCTGCGAGCACCTTGGTATCGAGCGCGAGGAGACGCTGGCGCTCGGCGATTCCGAGTCCGACTTCTACATGGCTGACCACGTGGGCACGTTCTGTCTGGTCGAGAACGGTTTGACCAGCGCCGGCGCGCCTGAGTTCCTGGATGCCTGCGATAATGCCTACGTCACGCGAGGCAAGATTGTCGACGGCTGGGCGGCAACGGCCGAGCTGCTGGTCGCGGCTCGTTCGTAGTGCGGTCCTATCGCGCTGAGCCATATCTTTTCGAGAGAGAATCTGGTGAGGTCATGTCCGATATTGAGAATCTGGCTGGTGACACGCGCCCCATTGGCGTATTCGACTCGGGCCTGGGCGGTCTGACGGTTGCGCGTGCGATTGCGACGGCGTTGCCGCACGAGTCCGTCTACTACTTTGGCGACACCAAGCGCTGCCCTTACGGCACCCGCACCGAGGACGAGGTGCGCTCGTTTGCACTGCAGGCGGGCCGTTGGCTGTCGAAGCACGACGTCAAGATCATGGTCATCGCCTGCAATACGGCGACCGCTGCGGCCTTGCGTTTGGCCCAGCAGGTGCTCGACGTCCCCGTCATCGGTGTGATCGCACCGGGCGCACGCGCGGCAATCAACAGCACCCGCACGCGCCGGGTGGGCGTGCTCGCCACCAACCTCACCATTCGCTCAGGCGCTTACACGCGTGCCATTCAGGATTTGGACGCCGGTGTGGACGTATACGGCTGCCCTGCCTCGAGCTTTGTCGAGGTCGTTGAGCACGAGCTCGCCTCGGGCGCACATCTGCAAGAGCAGTGGCTCGAGAACGAGGACATCTTTGATACACCTGCCGTACGCGCGCTGGTCGGCGCCACGGTTGAACCGCTGCGCGACCACGGCATCGATACCGTGGTACTCGGCTGCACGCATTTTCCGCTGCTCGTGGGACCTATTCGTCATGCGCTGGGTCCCGGAGTGCGCGTGGTGAGCTCCGCTGAGGAGACCACGCGCGAGCTGACCGATATTCTCACGCGCCGCGAGCAGCTGGCGGGCGACGCAGCCGAGCCGCAGCATCGCTTTGCCACCACGTCTGACAACATTGCCGAGTTTGCGGTGGCGGGCAGTTTTATCTTTGGCCAGCCGCTCAAGAGCATTGAGCATATCGATATCGACGAACTGAAATAGATATAAGGTCACCGACCAAAGGCTCACGTTCACCTTTTGCCGAAAGGATTTTTCTATGGAGTATATGCAGGTCAATCGCGCCAACGGCCGTGCCGCCAATGAGCTGCGCCCCGTCAAGCTCACCCGTGGTGTTATGAAGCATGCCCATGGCTCGTGCCTGGCTGAGTTCGGTGACACGCGCGTGCTGTGTGCCGCCACCATCGAGGAGGGCGTGCCGGGCTGGCGCAAGGGCGCCAAGGCCGGTTGGGTAACGGCGGAGTACGCCATGCTGCCAGCATCGACCGGCAAGCGCTGCAAGCGCGAGCATGCCAACCGCAAGGGCCGCTCCATGGAGATCGAGCGCCTCATCGGCCGCAGCCTGCGTACCGTCGTCAACATGAAGGCGCTCGGCGAGTACACCGTCACCGTCGACTGCGACGTGATTCAGGCCGATGGCGGCACGCGAACGGCGAGCATTACCGGCGCCTGGGTGGCACTGCACGACGCCCTTGCCATGTGGGTCGAGGCGGGTAAGCTCGAGCGCATCCCGCTCACGGGCCAGGTCGCCGCGATTTCCATGGGCGTTGTCGACGGTAACACCCTGCTCGACCTGGATTATTCCGAGGACAGTCACGCCGAGGTCGACATGAACCTTGTCGCCACCGATACCGGCGAGATGATCGAGCTCCAGGGCACTGGCGAGCAGGCACCCTTCGACCGCAAGCGCCTCAATGCCCTGCTCGATTTGGGCGACAAGGGCATTGCCGAGCTCATCGAGCTCCAGCACCAAGCCCTCGCCTAACCTGCCAAAAAGGGACAGGTTTATTTTGGTAGGTTTTATCTGCGGAAACGCCGATAGATAGGGTTGATGCCACATGAAAGGGGAGACGCCGAAGGGCCAGTCCCTTTTACGTGACTTTACTATACAGACAAGGAGACCATTCATGGCGCTTGAGAAGATCGACATCGACACCCTCGACCCGGCGGCGACCATCGTCGTGGCAACGGGCAACGCCCATAAGCTCACCGAGATCGAGGCCATTTTGGGCAAGGTTATGCCCGAGGTTCGCTTTGTGGCGCTCGGCCAGCTGGGCGATTTTGAGGACCCCGAGGAAAACGGCACGACGTTTTTGGAGAACGCCATCATCAAGGCCCAGGCTGCGGTGGAGGAGACGGGCCTTATGGCCATTGCCGACGATTCGGGCCTGGTCGTCGACGCGCTGGACGGTGAGCCCGGTGTGTATAGCGCGCGCTACGCGGGCGTTCACGGCGACGATGCCGCCAACAATGCCAAGCTGCTCGTGAATCTGGAGGGCGTGGCCGACGAGGACCGCACTGCGCGCTTTATGAGCGTCGTCGCGCTCATCGACACGGACGGTTTGGTCACCTATGGTGAGGGCGCCTGCGAGGGCGTTATCGCACACGAGGGCCGCGGCGATCACGGCTTTGGCTACGACCCGCTGTTCCTGCCGGTCGACACGCCGGGCAAGACCATGGCCGAGCTGACGACGGATGAGAAGAACGCCATCAGCCATCGATTCCATGCGCTCGAGCACCTATCCGCCAAACTGACGGGCGAGGAGTAGGCCGTGCGTGCGGTGGTGCAGCGCGTGCTCAACGCCGGCGTGACGGTCGACGGCGAGTGCGTGGGCAAAATTGGGCGCGGCTATCTGGTGCTGCTGGGCGTGGGCCACGGCGACACGCGCGCCGAGGCCGATAAGCTGTGGGGCAAGCTCCGGGGCTTGCGCATTAACGAGGACGAGAACGGCAAGACCAACCTGGCACTTGCCGATGTCGACGGCGAGGTTCTCGTGGTGTCGCAGTTCACGCTGTTCGCCGATTGCCGTCACGGTCGTCGTCCGTCGTTTACGGATGCCGGCGCGCCCGATGTCGCCAACGAGCTCTACGAGTACTTCCTGACGCTCGTTCGCCAAGACGTCGAGCACGTAGCACATGGCGTCTTCGGCGCCGACATGAAGGTCGACCTCGTCAACGACGGTCCATTCACCATAGTCCTGGACACCGATAGCCTGTAAGTAGTCAATTTGGGACGGGGCTTTTTAGCTGCTTGCATATGACTGCAGCAGGGTGCTATAGTACTAGAGTTTTGTCTATCTTAGGGGTATTATCCCCTTTTTGAATTGCACCTTCTGGAGGCCCTGTTCATGGAAGAGATGGAAGTCAATCACGTCGACGACATCCACGAGAAGCTGACCGATATGGTGGGCGATCGCGTTAAGGTGAAGGCCAACATGGGCCGCACCCGCGTCGTCGAGCGCATGGGCACCATCAAGAGCGTCCATCCGGCAGTCTTTATCGTCGAGGTCGACGAGCGCCGTGGCCGCAAGTCGCGTCAGTCCTACCAGTATATTGATGTTCTCACCGGCCAGGTCGAGCTGTTTGACCCCGAGAGCGGCGAGCACATTTTTACTCCGCTCGGCAATCAGCTCGAGGAGCACTAGCGGTGACCGATTGGTCCCTGACCCTTTCCGCGCCGGCAAAGATTAACCTCTATCTGGGGGTTCATACCGAGCGTGACGACCGCGGCTACCATAAGGTCGATTCCCTGATGGCAGCCGTCGGCCTTGTCGATACCGTGACGGTTACGCCGGCACAGGCGCTGACCGTTCAGACGATTCCGACGTCCGACTTTCCCATGCAAAAGAATACGGCGTATCGTGCTGCGCTCGCTATGGCCGAGCATTATGGTCGCGAAGCCAACGTCTGCATCACGATCGAGAAGCGCATCCCGTTGTGTGCCGGCCTGGGCGGTCCTTCGACGGATGCCGCGGCGGTCATTGTCGCCTTGGCAGAGAGTTGGGGTATCGACCGTGCCGATCCCGCGCTGGACAACATCGCGCGCGGCATTGGCGCCGACGTTCCCTTCTTTTTGCATGCCAGCCCTGCATTTTACGTGGGTGGGGGAGACGTGCTGGCAACCGAGTACCCCGCACTTCCCGCGACACCCGTCGTGCTGGTCAAGCCGCGCGAGGCAAGCGTTTCAACAATTGAAGCCTATCGACGTTTTGACGAGACCCCAGCGCCTGCGGACAAGCCCGGAGCGATTGCATCTGCCCTTCGCTCGGGAGATGCAGAGGCGGCCTACGCACTCGTCCACAACAACCTGGGTGTCATTTCCGCGCAGATGGAGCCGCGGATCCAAACGGTGCTCGACTGGCTCCGTTCACAGGACGGTACCATTGCCGCAAACGTGTGCGGTTCGGGTGCCTGCTCGTTTGCTCTCTGCGATACCGCCGCCACGGCAGTCAATCTTGCGGCAGACGCTCAACAAAACGGCTGGTGGGCTTATGCAACGGAGCTCGTTTCCGACACGGTTCGCATTGAAGCGCCAAAGAAGTAAAAATTTCTCTGGCACACGACGGAAATCTTTGTTACTATAGTCGAGCTAACGGGTTGTGGCTCAGTTTGGTAGAGCACTGCGTTCGGGACGCAGGGGTCGCTGGTTCAAATCCAGTCAACCCGACCAGAGCATGAGGAGGGACCGCTTCTTGCGGTCCCTTTTTTTAGCTATTGTTGTGATACCGCGATACCCGCGGTATACTCATTCGAGCTTGTCTCGCTGTATTGTGGAGGTCTACATGTTTGGACTGAGGGCTCCTGAGCTCATCATTATTCTCGTTGTTGTCCTGATTATCTTTGGACCTAAGAACCTGCCGAAACTCGGTAAGTCCCTCGGCTCTACCGTCAAGAATATCCGCGAGGGTATGGAGGGCGACGATAAGGGCGAAACCAAGCAGGCCGAGGACGTTGTGGTCGAGGAGTCCAAGGAGGACAAGGAGATCGCAGAGCTCGAGGCCAAGCTCGCTGCCGCCAAGCAAAAGAAGGCAGAGGACAGCGACGCGGACGCAGAGTAGTCCCATCCCTTTGGGGTGAGCACCTGACCGGCTTGCCCGCAGGCTAGCCGGTCTTTTTCGTTTTTGTTGACAGTTGATCGTTACATCATAGTTGGGGAGATATCCGTATGGACGCAAGCCAGATCGTACTGACCGCTGAGGGCCGCCAGAAGCTCGTCGAGGAGCTCGCTTGGCGTGAGGGCGATTACGCCAAGGAGATCGTCGAGGACATCAAGGAAGCCCGCGCGTTCGGCGACCTTTCGGAGAACTCCGAGTACGATGCCGCCAAGGACAAGCAGGCACAGAACGCCGCTCGTATCGCCGAGATTCAGGCCATCCTCGCCAACGCTCAGATCGCTGCCAGCACGGGCGACCTAACCGTCTCCATTGGCTCGACTGTTACCCTGGTCGACCCCAACGGTGAGCTCATCGAGGTCACGCTTGTCGGTACCACCGAGACCAACTCGCTTGAGCACAAGATTTCCAACGAGTCTCCGGTCGGCCACGCCATCATTGGTCATGGCGAGGGCGACTCCGTCGAGGTCGTTACGCCTTCCGGCAAGACTCGCGTCTACACCATCGCCAAGATCGCACGCTAGACCACGGTCCCGCGTAAAGGTATGTTTTCGCTCCCTTGGACCGAATCCTGGGGAGCGTTTTAGTTTGAGGAGCTAACTATGGCAGAAAACCAGAACGCCGCCGATCAGGCATCGACGCTCAACGACGAGCGCGCCACCCGCCTGACCAAGCGTGCCTCCCTGTTCGAGGCGGGCCAGAACCCGTATCCCGAGCACTCCGAGATTGAGGACTACGTCGTCGACATCGAGACTAAGTACGCCGAGCTCACCGATGGCGAGGACACCGAGGACGTCGTGAAGATCGGCGGCCGTGTGGTTGCCAAGCGCGGTCAGGGCAAGATTATGTTCATCGTCGTCCGCGACGCGACCGGCGAGATCCAGCTGTTCTGCCGCATCAACGATATGGACGAGGCCGCCTGGAACACGCTCAAGGCGCTCGACCTGGGCGATATCCTGGGCGTGGCCGGCGTAGTCGTGCGCACCAAGCGTGGCCAGCTTTCCGTTGCCCCCAAGAGCGCGACGCTGCTCTCCAAGGCCGTTCGCCCGCTGCCCGAGAAGTTCCACGGTCTCTCCGACAAGGAGACCCGCTATCGTCAGCGCTATGTCGACCTGATCGCCAACGACGACGTTCGCGAGACCTTCCGCAAGCGCTCGCAGATTCTCTCCACCTTCCGCCGCTTTATGGAGTCCGACGGCTACATGGAGGTCGAGACCCCCATTCTGCAGACTATCCAGGGCGGCGCTACGGCTAAGCCGTTCATCACGCACTTCAACGCGCTCGACCAGGAGTGCTACCTGCGCATTGCTACCGAGCTGCACCTCAAGCGCTGCATCGTCGGTGGCTTTGAGCGCGTGTTCGAGATCGGCCGCATCTTCCGCAACGAGGGCATGGACCTTACCCACAATCCCGAGTTCACCACGATGGAGGCCTACCGCGCCTTCTCCGATCTCGAGGGCATGAAGGCGCTCGCCCAGGGCGTCATCAAGGCCGCTAACAAGGCCATCGGCAACCCCGAGGTCATCGAGTATCAGGGCCAGACTATCGACCTGTCCGGTGAGTGGGCAAGCCGCCCCATGACCGACATCGTCTCCGACGTGCTCGGCAAGCAGGTCACCATCGACACGCCGGTTGAGGAGCTTGCTGCCGCCGCACGCGAGAAGGGCCTGGAGATCAAGCCCGAGTGGACCGCCGGCAAGATCATCGCCGAGATCTATGACGAGCTGGGCGAGGACACCATCGTCAACCCCACCTTCGTGTGCGATTACCCCATCGAGGTTAGCCCGCTTGCCAAGCGCTTTGAGGATGACCCGCGCCTGACCCATCGCTTTGAGCTGGTCATCGCCGGCCACGAGTACGCGAACGCGTTCTCCGAGCTCAACGACCCGGTCGACCAGGCCGAGCGCTTCGCTGCCCAGATGGTCGAGAAGGCCGGCGGCGACGACGAGGCCATGGAGTACGACGAGGATTACGTGCGCGCCCTCGAGTACGGTATGCCTCCCGCGGGCGGCATCGGCATCGGTATCGACCGCGTGGTCATGCTGCTCACCAACCAGGCTTCCATCCGCGACGTGCTGCTGTTCCCGCACATGAAGCCCGAGAAGGGTTTCCAGTCCGGTGCCGCTGCTGCCAAGGCTGCCGAGGCCGGCAACAACGCGAGCCCCTTCGTCAAGCCGCTCAAGCCCACGGTTGATTATTCCAAGATTGCCGTCGAGCCGCTGTTTGAGGAGTTCGTCGACTTTGATACCTTCTCCAAGAGCGACTTCCGCGCCGTGAAGGTCAAGGCATGCGAGGCCGTCAAGAAGTCCAAGAAGCTGCTGAACTTTACGCTCGATGACGGTACCGGCACCGACCGTACCATTCTCTCCGGCATCCATGAATACTATGAGCCCGAGGACCTGGTCGGCAAGACCCTGCTCGCCATCACCAACCTGCCTCCGCGCAAGATGATGGGTATCCCCAGCTGCGGCATGCTCATCAGCGCCATCCATGAGGAGGAGGGCGAGGAGCGCCTCAACCTGATTCAGCTCGACGCTTCCATCCCCGCCGGCGCAAAGATGTACTAACTAGTTACGCGGTTCTACGAACCGCGTAACGGCTCGACGCTGCGCGGGCCGCATTTGGACAATCTGACGTTCAACTTCAAGGGCGCGACCAGAAGGTCAGCGCCCTTTCGTTTCACGTCACCTTGTCACAAATGCGACCCGCTCGCTGACTTATGCTCAACCTGCGGCGCCATTTTTCTTGAAGGCACCTTGCTCGCTCTGGCGGGCTTTCGCTGTCCGTCCTCTATCTGCGGTGTTGCCCTGGTTGGCACTTAGGGACGTTCCTTTTCTGCCGGCACTTGGGGACAGTCCTTGTCGAGTTACTGGTAGTCATTGTGGACGTTCTTAAACGACTACCCACGGCTATTGCGCGCATGGTTCGCATGACAGCCGTCTCTTTTATGTTTCCTTTAGCCGTCGCTGTCTAGGATGGGGGTTAGTCGATAGGAAGGGAGCACCGGGATGGACGACGCGAGCGAGCGCGCAATCGAAGAGGACATGCTCGATCAGTTCAACTACTTTGATGATGAGGACGAGGAGCTGATCGACCGTCGCGAGCCAGCGCCGCTTGATTCCTTTGATCTGGTCGATGAAGAGCCCGACGAGGACGAGGGCGAATCGGCGGAGCCCTCACAGCCTTCGCGCCTTAACTCGCTGCTTTCGAGAGCCCCCATGCACCACGGCGTTCGTGCCGGCGCGCTCCATATGAAAACTGACTGGCACCAGATCGTGACGGCAGGCGATGAGCTTGCCGTCGATGCGCCGCTCACCGATAAATCATCCATCATCTGCCGCACCGGCATGCTTATGCTGGCAAGCGGAACGGGTGCCTGGCGCGTGCGCGATACCATGAATCGTGTTGCCGCCGTACTCGGTGTCACCATCCACGTTGACTTAAGTCTTCTGTCGTTTGAGTGCACCTGCATCGAAGATGGTCACTGCTTTAATGAGGTCGTCAGCTTGCCCACAACGGGCGTCAATACCCATCGCATTTGGATGATGGAGAGTTTCCTCAAGGAAATCGAGACCTATGGTCGTCGCTTCACGGTGCACGAGTATCACGAGATGCTCAAGACCGTTGAGAGTTCAAAACCTGATTACGCGCCTTGGCAACAGGGCCTTGCGGCGGCCTGCGCCTGTGGCGCCTTCGTTTTTTTGCTCGGCGGCGGCCCTATCGAGATGGCCTGCGCGTTCGTGGGCGCGGGTGTCGGCAACTTTGCCCGCTCCCATATTCTCAAGCAAGGCCTTGGTCAGTTCAGCGCGCTGACGACCGGCGTTGCGCTCGCTTGCGTTTCGTATCTGCTGGCATTGCTCGGCCTTGGCCAGGTCATACCGGGGGCAATGTCGCACCAAGAAGGCTATATCGGCGCCATGCTCTTTGTGATTCCCGGCTTTCCACTCATTACGGCAGGCCTCGACATCGCTAAGCTCGACATGCGAAGCGGTATCGAGCGCCTTTCATATGCCGTATCGATTATTGTGATGGCGACCCTCGTAGGTTGGATGGTTGCCGAGTGTGTTGGCCTGGCGCCGGACGACTTTGCCCCACTGGGCCTTTCGCCGCTTGCCCTTACGCTCCTGCGCGTGGTGATGAGCTTCGTTGGCGTATTCGGCTTCTCGGTGATGTTCAACAGCCCGGTAAAGATGGCCGCGGCAGCTGGGTTGATCGGCGCCGTGTCCAATACCCTGCGTCTGACCCTTGTCGATGCGCCGACGATGATTCCCTTCCTGGGCCTCAGCACGGGAATGCCTCCCGAGGCAGCAGCGTTTATCGGCGCGCTGGTATCGGGGCTGCTCGCAAGCTTGGCTGAAGTCAAGCTCACCTACCCGCGCATCGCCCTCACGGTGCCTTCGATTGTCATTATGGTGCCGGGCTTGTATCTGTATCGCTCGATGTATTACATGTGCACCTTCGACACGGTCAATATGCTCGGCTGGTTTGTGCGCGCAGTGCTCATCGTGGCGTTTTTGCCTGTTGGCCTGGGTGTGGCGCGTACGCTCACCGACCCTCGCTGGCGCCACACCAGCTAATTGGTACAAGGGGGACAGGTTACTTTGCACCAAATGAGTTGCGGTGAAATAGGGACTGAATTGCTGCTTAAAGGGTCAAAACAGTCCGTATTCCACCGCAACTTATGGGGTCGGGGGATTATCGGTGCCCTGCATCTTCATAAACTCAACGCTTACGAAGCGCATGCGTTTCGTGCTAGGCTGGTTCCACCACATAAGTAGTCGCAGACGCGCGTACCACGGGCGGGCGAGATGAAGTTCCAACAGCTCCATCTTGCCCGCCCGTTTTTGTTGCGTGGCGCCGCGGTACAACACAGAGAGGAATCTGCCCTTTATGCCTATCAACAAACGAGAGAGCCTGCTGTTCACCTTTATCATGTGCTTTTGCATGGTGCTCTGGATGAGCATCTACAACGTTGCCCTGCAGCACGGGGCCATCAACGGCGAGGTCGTTGCCACTGCGTGGCTCGGCTTCCCCGTTGCCTACATTTTTGCCATGTGCTGCGACTGGTTCGTCGCCAGCCCGCTCGCCAAGGGTTTCGCCTTTAAGTACTTGGTCACGCCGGGCAAGAGCTCGCCACTTGCCATGACGCTCGCCGTCAGCTCCTGCATGGTCGTTCCCATGGTCATCATCATGTCGCTGTACGGTGCCTGTGAGGGTCTGACGCACATGCCCGGCGGCATCCTTGCGAACCTGTATTCCGTGCCCGCGATCTGGATGATCAACATCCCGCATAATTTTGTGATGGCGCTGCCGTGGAACCTTTTGGTAGCCGGTCCGATTTCCCGCTTCGTCTTCCATCGCGCCTTCCCTGTGGGGACGGTTTTCGAGGAGGAGCATGCCGAGCTCTTGGAGCAGGCTATGGCTCCTGAGTGCGAGTAGCTCGCTTAGGGATCTGCTGAGCGCGGGCGACTTGCTTGGTTGGAGCCCTAAGCGTGGATAGCTCTCTCGGCGACATCGCGGGCGTGAGCGGTGCGCATGACCGGAGGGCCCGTGCTGCTCCGTTGCCCGACGTGCTAGCGCGCAGAACAATCTGTTGGTGCATTCGGCGGCTGCTGAAGCGTTTCGGCAGCCGCTTTTTATACGGAGTTTAAATACAACAGTCTGTTGTATTACGTAGAGTGGTATATCTCTAGCGGGAAAAATGCGAGAGACGGAGCATTATGGCGTTGCTAGTAGGACTGGACGTAGGGTCGACGACGACCAAAGTTTACGCGATGCACGAGGATATGACCGAGGCGTGGTGGGGATATCGCCGCCACGGGGCGTGTCAGACAGCGAGCGTGCGCGCCATGCTCGGCGAGCTCGCCGAGCGCTTTCCCCATGAGTCACTGCGCGTTGCGGTGACCGGCTCGGGTGCGCGCGATATCGCGACCGCGCTGGGCGCCTCGTACGTTCAGGAGGTGGTCGCCAACGCGCTCGCGATCAGCAGGTTCTATCCGCAGACGCGCTGCGCCATCGAGCTGGGCGGCCAAGACGCCAAGATGATCTTCTTCCGCACCAACGATAAGGGAGACATCGAGGTTGCCGACATGCGCATGAACGGCTCGTGCGCAGGCGGTACCGGTGCATTTATCGACGAGATGGCAAAGCTCATGGGGGTCGGCACCGAATCGGGCGAGTTCGAGCAGCTCGCAAGCCGGGGAACGACCGTCCACGAGGTCTCGGGCCGCTGCGGCGTGTACGCAAAGACCGATATCCAGCCGCTGCTCAACGAGGGCATTCCTACCACCGACCTGGCGCTTTCGGCGCTTCACGCGGTCGCCCGCCAAACGATCGGCGGTCTGGCCCAGGGTATCGACATCGAGCCGCCGGTAATCTTCGAGGGCGGTACGCTCGCCTACAACCCCACACTGGTCCGCGTGTTCCGGGAGCAACTGAATCTATCGGACGATCAGGTTATCGTCCCGCGCGATCCGCAGATCATGGTCGCGCGCGGTGCCGCCCTGTCGCTGACCGACATGTTCGCATCGTCCCAACCGATCGACCTTCCCGACGCTTTTGTCCGGCTGGATAAGCTCGAGACGGTCGCGCCCGCAAGCGGGGAGGGACGTCTTGCCCAGCCCTTTTTTGCCACACCTGCCGAGCAGGCGGATTTTACGGCACGCCATGGCAAAGAGACGCCGGCAAAGGGTCCGGATGCGTATGCGCCCGGAGAGACGGTGCGTGTGGCGCTCGGTATCGATTCGGGGAGCACGACGACCAAGTTCGCCCTGGTCGATGAGGCGGGTGAGCTTGTCGATTCGTTCTACGCGTCTAATAACGGCAGACCGCTCGACGTCGCCCAACAGGGTCTTGTCAGCTTGAAGAACCGCTGGGAGACAGCGGGAGTCACGCTTGCGATCGATGCCGTGGGCACCACGGGATACGGCGAGGAGCTTTTCGCGCGCGCGTTCCACGCCGACTACCATACGGTCGAGACGGTCGCGCACGCCCGCGCCGCGTGCGCATGCGTTCCCGATGCGACCTTCGTGCTCGACATCGGCGGACAGGATATGAAGGCCATCTGGCTCAACCACGGCGTGCTGACCGATATCGTCGTCAACGAGGCGTGCTCTGCGGGCTGCGGCTCGTTCCTCGAGGGTTTTGCCAAAAACCTCGGAATAGCCGTTGAGGATATCGCGACCGAGGCATTTTCGTCCAAAGCCACCGCCGTTCTCGGCAGCCGCTGCACGGTGTTCATGAACAGCAGCGTCGTTTCCGAGCAGCGGCGCGGTAAGGGTCCGGGCGACATCATGGCCGGTCTCTGCCGTTCGATTATCGAGAACGTGTTCACCAAGGTCATTCGCGTTTCAAATCTCAACCGTCTGGGCGACAAAGTCGTCGTCCAGGGCGGCACGTTCCGAAACGACGCGGTGCTGCGCGCATTCGAGCAGTATCTGGGCAAACCCGTCACGCGTGCGCCCCACCCGGGGCTGATGGGCGCTATCGGTATCGCCCTGCTCGCGCGCGAGGAATGCCGCAAGGGCGACGCCGGCACGTCGTTTATCGGGCTCGATGCCGTGGAGCGCTTCGAGCATCGCGAGTTCGGCGGCGTTACCTGCCGTCGGTGCAACAACCGCTGCCAGCGCGCGGTCGTGGCATTTGGCGACGGCTCGCTTTACGTCACGGGCAATCGCTGCCCGCGCGGCGGCGCCATCTCATGGGATGAGCTCGTGCGCGAGGTTCCCGCGGCGGAGGAGCTGCGTCCGCAGGGTGCTTGCGAGGCACAGGCACCCGGCACGGGGCGCGACCGGACCGCGGCTGCCCCCAATCTCTTTGTCGACCGCGAGAAGCTGCTGTTCGAGTCGTACCCCACGGTTCCCGTCAGCGGGGGGCGCGATGTCACGATCGGCATTCCCCGTGTGCTCGAGTTCTGGGACACCATGCCGTTCTGGTCGACGTTCTTCAGCACGCTCGGCTTTAAGGTGCGCGTCTCGGGACGCAGCACCAAGGCGATGTACGAGCGCGGTCTGGCGCACGTCACATCCGACACCGTGTGCTTCCCGGCCAAGCTCGTCCACGGGCACATCCGCAATCTCGTCGACGCCGGCGTCGACCGCATCTTCATGCCCATCATCACGACGGTGCCCACCGAAAACGCCGCCTCTACCAGCGAGTGGATGTGCGCCGTCGTAAAGGGATACCCCTACGTGATGCGCAATTCCGATAACCCGGAGGAGCGTTTCGGCGTTCCGTTCGATACGCCGCTGTTCCACTGGTACGACGAGGGCGACCGAAACCGCCAGCTCAAGGCGTGGTGCAAGGAGACCTTCGATATCGATGCCGACCTGGTTGCCAAGGCGACCGAGCAGGCGGACCGCGCGCAGGAGACGTTTGAGAACCAGCTGCAGCTGCGCGGCAGGCAGGTGCTCGAGAACGTGCGCGAGGACGGCGGCTACGCGGTGGTGATCGCTTCGCGCCCGTACCACAACGACCCGCTGGTCAACCACGGGCTGCCCAAGCTCTTCTCTGAGCGCGGCATCCCCGTACTGACGCCCGATGCGGTGCCGGGGGTCTGCAACGTCGATCTTTCCAACAGCCGCATCGACATCGTGAACAACTACCATGCGCGCATGCTGTCGTGCGCGGTCATCGTCGCATCGACGCCCGAGCTCGAGCTCGTGCAGATGGGCAGCTTCGGCTGCGGCCACGATGCGTATCTCACCGACGAGATCGCGCGCATGATGGGCGAGATGGGCTCCAAGGTTCCGATGATGATCAAGCTCGATGAGAGCGACGTCGCCGGTCCCATGGGCATTCGTGTACGTTCGTTTATCGAGTCGGTCAACCGTCGTCGCGCGGAGGAGCGTGCCGAGGGCGCCCGGGTGCACGCGGTCCATCCGCTCGACGACCCGTATAAGGTCAAGTACACCAAGCGCGACCGGCACGACAAGATCGCGCTGGTCCCCAACACCTCCCATGCGTTCTGCAGGCTCATGACCGCGGCGATGCGCAATCAGGGCGTGCGCGCCGAGGCCCTTGATATCGGGCGCGAGGATGCCATCCGCCTGGGCAAACGCTATGTGCACAACGACATCTGCTTCCCCGCGCAAATCGTGATCGGTGAGGCGCTCGCGGCACTCGAGAGCGGTAAGTACGACCCGCACGACGTCGCCGTGGTGACTGGCAAGTATATCGGCGACTGCCGCCTGACGCACTACATGCCCCTGCTGCGCCGCGCGCTCGACGACGCGGGATACGACTATGTCCCGGTGCTCACCAACGACGACGTCGATGCCCACAATGCGCATCCGGGCTTCAAGCTCGGCCTTGGCCCGAGCATCCAGATCGCCTACGGTCTTCCCATGATCGATGCCCTCGAGGCCATGCTTAGGCGCATCCGTCCCTACGAGCTCGAGAAGGGCGCGGCGGACGCTGCGTTCGACCGCGCGCTCGATGAGGTTATCGAGGGCATGGAGCGCTCCGGGCTGAGAGGCCAGGCGACGGGCTTCAAACGCGCGCTTGCGATCATGGACGCCGTTCCGTACGACCGCTCGAACCCGCATCCGACCGTTCTCATCGTGGGCGAGTACCTGCTCAATTTCCATCTCGGCGCCAACCACGAGATCGAGCGCTACCTCGAGGACAACGGGCTCGAGGTCATCGAGGCGCGCATGACCGACGTGATCCGCAAGACCTATTTCTACAAGCATGCGCAGTCGCGCGAGTTCCACGTCGACCTGTCGCTGCCCGAAAAGGCCTGGTACGCCACGGCGGACAACCTGTTCGAGCTCGCGCACGACCGTTGCGACCGCCTGGGCGCGGCGAGCCCGCTCTACGAGCCGCCGACGCGCATGCCCGAGCTCGTGCGCGCGAGCGATAAGATCCTGCACCATACGTTCGATGCGGGCGAGGGCGTGCTGATTCCGGCGGAGATTCTCGAGCACGCCAAGCGCGGCTGCCGCAACTTCGTGATCCTGCAGCCGTTCGGGTGTCTGCCCAACCATGTCGTGGGGCGCGGGCTCATCCATGCGCTCAAGGAGCAGTATCCCACGGCGCAGTTCCTGCCGCTCGACTACGATCCCGACGTGAGCTTCGCCAACGTGGAGAACCGTCTTCAGATGCTCATCATGAACGCCAAGGCGCAGGGGTGCGGTGAGGCGCATGGCGAGACCGCGTAAGGACGCCGATGCGCCCGATGCACGCACCCGTATCATCGAGGCGTTTTGGGAGCTCATCGAGAACAACAGCATCTTCGAGCTGTCGGTTGGCGAGGTGACCCGCGCCGCCCAGTGCAATCGCGGAACGTTTTACTACTATTTTCACGATTTCGATGAACTCGTCGCCATCGCCATAGCCCAGCTGCTGCAGGATAACGAGCTCATCACCGATGCCCTCTGGCATTTTTCGAGCGAGGGCGACCTTTCGGCGTTCGACCGGCGCGACGTCCGCTGCCTGCTGCGGCGCATCGTCATCACCATGAGGGCGGGTGCCGCCGAGCAGGTCGTGCAGGGCATCCATACGATCATCATCGACCGCGTGAGAGAGATCGTCCACCCCGACGGAGAAGAGCTCAAGGCAGATTCGAGCTTTGCGGTGGGCTTTCTGGTCTCGGGCATCATGGGCTTTGTGATGGCGGTCGGCTTTGCCCGGGAGGGCGGCGAGGAGATAGACCTCGAGCAGCCGGGGGACAGCGCGTGCGCGTACCTGAGGGCGGTCGCCATGCAGACGGTGGAAACGGTCGCGCAAGTCGAGGGCGTCGATACATCCGAGCTGCTCGAACGCGTCTCCAAGGAGGCCGATGCCTATCGCGCATCGCGTGCGACGAGTCCCGACGTGGTGAAAGACGCCTAGGGTTTCTCTTGCGGGGCGCCTGTCGCGCATCGCGCGGTGAGTCCCGCGATGCGGTCATAACCTGCATTCATGTGAGCCGGGTTTATAGATATTCCTCCAGCTGTTAACATATACTCCATATGGGTAAAGAGACCAAAGCGCTGCCGCGGGGCGGCGCTTTGCGTTTGAAAAAACTAGCTCGTCTAAGAGGAACTAGCATGTTAGACCGTTTTACCGATCGTGCGCGTAAGGTCATGTCCATGGCCAAGCAAGAAGCGCTCGATCTTCATTCAAATAAGGTGGGCACCGAGCACCTGCTGCTCGCGCTTGCCAAGGAGGACGAGGGCATTGCCGCCGAGGCGCTGCGTTCGCTCGACATCTCCTACGACGACATCATGGACACCCTCAAGGAGGTCCAGACCACGGTTCCCGAGCCCAGCGAGGAGACCGAGGCTGCCAAGCTTGCCTTTACGCCGCTCGTCATTAGCGTGATGGAGCGCTCCTTCCGCGTGGCACGTGAGAACAACCAGACCTACGTGTCGACCGAGCACTTGCTGATTGGCATCGTCGAAGAGGGTAACGGCATGGCCATGGACATCCTCATGCGCCTGGGTGTGTCGTCCGCCTCCATCAAAAAGGCTATCGAGAAACTTACCGCCAAGGACCAGGACAAGAAGCGTCCGCTCGCCGGCGCCGGTGCCGGGCGTCCCGGTGCGGGCCTGCCGTTCTTTAGCGGCTCGGACGCGTCGCAGCAAAAGGGGAGCGGCACCGATACGCTTAAGCAGTTCGCCACCAACCTTACGCAGAAGGCGCGCGACGGCGAGCTCGACCCTGTAATTGGTCGCGAAAAGGAAGTCCAGCGTATGATGGAGATCCTTTCGCGTCGCACCAAGAACAATCCGCTTATCTTGGGCGACCCCGGCGTGGGCAAGACGGCCATCGTCGAGGGTCTGGCTCAGCAGATTGCAGCTGGCAACGTGCCCGAGAACCTTATGAACCAGAACATCTGGACGCTCGACCTGCCGGGTCTTGTCGCGGGCGCCAAGTATCGCGGCGAGTTTGAGGAGCGCCTCAAGAACGTGATACAGGAGGCAACCGAGGCCGACGACGTCATCCTGTTTATCGACGAGATGCACACCATCATCGGTGCCGGTTCTGCCGAGGGTTCCATCGACGCAAGCTCCATGCTCAAGCCCGTGCTCGCGCGCGGCGCCTTCCAGATCATCGGTGCCACGACGGCAGAGGAGTTCCGCAAGTACCTCACCAAGGATCCGGCCTTTGAGCGTCGCTTCCAGACCATCGATGTCGAGGAGCCGAGCGTCGAGGACACGGTCAAGATCCTGACCGCGCTCAAGCCGCGCTACGAGGAGCACCACCATGTGCGTTACACACAGGGTGCTATCGAGGCCGCCGCGAACCTCTCCAGCCGCTACATTCAGGACCGCTTCCTGCCCGATAAGGCCATCGACCTCATCGACGAGGCCGGTGCCCGCGCCCGCATTGCCGCCAATCGCGCGCCCGAGCCGGTGCGCGAGGCCGAGCATCGCGTCGAGGAGCTCAAGGCTGCCGCACAGGAGGCCACCGAGAGCGACGACATGAACAAGGCTGCCGAGATCACTGAGCAGCAAAAGGCTGCCGAGATTGAGCTTGCCGAGGCCAAGGCTGCCTGGACGGCCGAGCTCGACGCGAGCCCGCTCACTATTGACGTGAGCCAGATCGCCGATATCGTGTCCGTGACCTCGGGCGTGCCGGTGTCCTCGCTTACCGAGAGCGAGAGCCGTCGCCTGCTACAGGCCGAAAGCGTGCTCAAGACCCGCATTATCGGCCAGGACGAGGCCGTCGAGGCCGTTGCCAAGGCCGTGCGCCGCAGTCGCTCGCCGCTCAAGGATCCGCGTCGCCCCGGCGGCAGCTTTATCTTCCTGGGCCCCACCGGCACGGGCAAGACCGAGCTCGCCAAGACGCTCGCCGAGTATCTCTTTGGCAGCAAGGACGCGCTCATCAGCTTCGACATGTCCGAGTTCGGTAGCGAGTTTGAGGTCTCCAAGCTCATCGGTAGCCCTCCGGGTTACGTGGGCCACGACGAGGGCGGTCAGCTTACCAAGGCCGTTCGTCGTCACCCGTACTCGGTCGTGCTGTTCGACGAGATCGAGAAGGCGCACCCCGACATCTTCAACATTTTGTTGCAGGTGCTGGAGGAGGGTCGCCTGACTGATAGCCAGGGCAAGACGGTCGACTTCCGTAATACCGTGATCATCATGACGTCCAACGTGGGCGCCCGCGAGATTGCGCAGGATGCGAGCGTTGGCTTCGGCACCACCGGCGAGCAGGGCCTTACCTCGAGCGAGATTAAGGGCCGTGCAATGGGCGAGCTCAAGCGCCTGTTCCGCCCCGAGCTGCTCAACCGTATCGACGACATCGTGGTGTTCCAGAAGCTTTCGGGCGAGAACCTGACCAAGATCGCGCACCTGCTGGTGGACGACCTGCGTCAGCGCCTGATTGCCAACGGCATGAACATCAAGCTCACCGATGCGGCCTACGACAAGATCGTGGCCGAGGGCACCGACCTCACCAACGGTGCGCGTCCGCTGCGTCGTGCCATCCAAAAGCTCATCGAGGATCCGCTGTCCGAGGAGCTGCTGGCCGGCGAGTGGGGCGAGGGCGATACCGTCCTGTGCGATGTGGCCGACGGCAAGTTTGTCTTTAGCCATGGTACGGGCGAGATCCCGGCACCGCGTCCGGCGGGCACGCTCGGTGGCGATACCGCTCCGGCGGCGCCGCACACCGGCAACGCCGCGCCTGTGAGCAGTGGCGTGAGCTCGGGTCCCGGTGGCATGATGCAAGCCGGTTCCGGCGCGCTGTAGGGTGTGGCGACAATTTGATCTGTGCAATCGAGGCGTTCCGGCAAGGGCGCCTCGATTTGTAGAGCTGTGAAGTTGTGACCGTTACGCTATGCGGTCCACCGTTAGCCGATGATGCGAGAGCGCTCGGCGTATTCGACTGGTTTATGCAAACGAAGTCTGGGAATATACAAGGCGCATGTCTTATTGTCTAACCAGTTGCGCCAAGGAGGCACCATGGACTACAAGATTACCGGCTACGAGCCCGCCCAGCTGTTCCATTTCTTTGAGGAGGTCAGCGCGATCCCCCGTGGGTCTGGCAACGAGAAGGGCATCAGCGATTTCCTGGTCGCGTTTGCCAAGGAGCGCGGTCTCGATGTGTATCAGGACGAGGTCTACAACGTCATCATTCGCAAGCCCGCATCTGCCGGCGCCGAGAATGCCCCGACCGTGATGCTGCAGGGTCACATCGACATGGTGTGCGACAAGCTGGGTTCCGTCGAGCACGACTTTACGACCGACGGTATCGACCTGGTCGTCAAGGACGGCGTCCTCACCGCTAACGGCACCACTCTGGGCGCCGACAACGGTATCGCCGTCGCGCTTATGCTTACCGTGCTCAACGACGATTCGATTGCCCATCCGGCCCTCGAGTGCGTATTCACCACCGACGAGGAGACTGGCCTGGTCGGTGCCGAGACGCTCGACAAGTCCCAGATTAGCGCCCGTACTATGATCAACCTTGACTCCGAGGAAGAGGGCGTTGCCACCGTCAGCTGCGCCGGCGGCGTCGTCGTTACCTACACCTGCCCCATCGTGCGCGAGCACAAGACCGGTAGCACCCTCACACTCGACATCTCCGGCCTGCTGGGCGGTCACTCCGGCAGCGATATCAACCTGGAGCGCGGCAACGGCAACCTCATCATGGCCCGCATCATCGACCGCCTGATGGTCGCTGGCGAGCCCGCCATCGTCAGCTTTAACGGCGGCACTAAGGACAACGCCATCAACCGTGAGTGCAAGGCTGTTCTGGTCTACGCCGACCACGCTGCCGCCGAGGCCGCGGCCCAGATCGCAAAGGGCATCATCGCCGACGTTACTGCCGAGCTCGAGGTCTTCGACCCCGGCTTTACCTGCACCATTGAGATTGCCGACAACGCCGAGGTCGAGGCCATGGACCAGAAGTCCGCGCTTGCCCTCATCCGCGCCCTGCGTCTTGCCCCCAACGGTGTGATCCGCCGCAACGTCGCCACCGACGGCTCCGTCGAGGTTTCCTCCAACATCGGTGTGGTTGCCACTTCTGACGACGAGGTCAAGATCATGCTGTCCCCGCGCTCTTCGATCACCTCGCTGCAGAACGAGTTCAAGGACCGTCTGCAGACGCTGGCCGATGTCCTGGGCTTCGACGCCAAGTTTGAGTTCGAGTATCCCGGCTGGAGCTATGCCGAGCATTCGCCGGTCCGCGACGTCTTTGTCGAGAGCTATCGCGAGCTCTTTGGCTCCGAGCTGCGCATCGAGTCCATCCACGCCGGCCTTGAGTGCGGCCTGTTCGCCGAGGCCCTGCACGGCCTGGACGCCATCGCCGTGGGCCCGACGCTCTCCGATGTCCACACCCCGGACGAGAGCATGGAGCTCGCTTCTGCCGAGCGCTTCTACGAGTTGCTCATCGACGTTCTCAAGCGTCTCGCTGCGTAAAGGTTGCGCTAGCAGCAGTCCGAGCCACGTGCTGGTGGATTGCAAATGACATTATGAGAGGGGGCATCTGAGCTTTTGCGACGGGTGCCCCCTCTCTTCTTTTAAGAAATGGGAAATTGATTGGCGTCTAGCCCATATCCGCCTTGATGAGGTCGATGGTGCGCTGGCAGTTTTCGCGGACGGGGCCGAGCATATGCTCGCGCAGGTCCGCCATGCCGGGCAGGTCGGCATATTCGTCCATGACCTCTTCCATGCAAATGGGTACCTCGTAGGCGAGGTCCATCGTGGCCGCAAAGCAAAACTTCTCGGATAGCCCGGCATCGGTAAGCGCCTCCTCCAGCGCGGGGTCGCCCATACCGTGGTATCGGCGGATAGCGCCTGGACCGATGCGTCCCACACGGTTTTCGCCGCCAACGCTCATGGCAAGGCGCGCTCGGCGGCGCATGCGCTCATATGCCAAACCCGATGCGACATCGTACATTCGAGCCATCATGGCTGCGCCGTCGTTTCCAAGGAGCAGGGAATAGTTTTTCGCATGCGCATCCGGTGCGCCGATAATGGCGTTGAAGAACAGTATTTGCGTAAACAGATACAGGTTAAGTTGATGGTGGCTCGTATTTATGAGGAGCTCTTGAATGTCGCGGGTGGTCGGGCCGCCGTCTGCCGTGTACTTTTGGGCGGGCATCACCCCAAGTGCCTGGCAGAGGTCTTCTTGATGTAGACGCCTGATCGTTCCGTCTTCGACTTTCATGCGGTCATAGCGCTCAACAATGAGGGCAGGTTCGTCCTCAAACATACGATATTCGACGTTTGCCGTTGCGATACCGGCGCGCTGGGCGCTTTTCATGCAGACAAACTCATTGAGAGCCTCGAGTTTAAATCCGATAACGCCATTTTTGAAAATATGCGTCGTGGGCGAGGAGCCCACACATTCGCACCAGCGACCGTCTATGAGTGCGAGTGCGAACTTGCCCTGGTTGCCTCCAAGTGACCAACTTTCATCTAGACCCATCCACGATGCATCGCGGTCATCTCTGATCGACTTGAGACGAAGAGCAATTTCGTGGTCGTCTATAGGGCGGTATTCGCCAGCGCGATGCAGGACGGCGTCGGCATCTTCTTCGGCACAAAACTGCACTCCGCCCGGACAGTCGAGTCCGATATGGCTGAGCAACGCAACGGGATTGTTGGGCCTAACGTCGAATTCGGCGGCAATCGCTTTTCGTTGGTCCTCGCTGTCGGGTAGAAGGCCAAACAGGTACGGATTCATGACCTGTTGTCCGTATGTGCGATTCGATACGGGTATGTTGGTCGATAGGGCTGGCCCGTCATAGTCATGATCGTAGGTAAAGCTGATAAGACCGTTCTCATCTTGCGCGAGCGTTCCAGCAGGCACGCCGCAAATAATGGTCCGAAGTGATGTTCTGGCCATTGGCTATTTCCCTTCGGGCATGGTTTGGCTAGATGCGTTTGCGGCAATCGAGACTCCGAGATTGGACATGGCGAAATCGGCGAAGGCCCTGTCGTAGAGCTCGGACGTAAGGGGGGTATCTGCAAGAGCCGGAATGGTTGTGCTGCGACGGTTGCGATGATGAAGACGTTGAGCGTGATGGCGTCTGGAGGTGCTGCAAGGTTGATCAGCATGCGGGGCGTCGACTGGGTGCTCATTTTTCGTTTCGCTTATATCCCCTTGTGCTGCGAGCGCCAGTTCAAGAGCGTCGAAAATCGCCAGCAGCTTGTCGAGTCGAATGCCGGTGGCGTCTCCTAGCTCGAGCGATGCAAGCAGGCGCTCCGAAACACCGGCCTTTTTGGCGAGGGTGGCACGGGTGAGACCCTGAGTCTCGCGTGCCTGGCGCACGTAGATGCCAGCTTGGCGTGGTGTGGTGATGGGAAGGGTATCCACGGCGATCTCCTAACGTGCAGGCTTTTGCATCCTAGTATGACATGCAAAAGTCTGCATGAAAAGGCCTCATGCAAAACTCTGCATGAGGCCTTATACGGACGTTTAGTTTTGAAGGGTGTTTTACAGCACTAAAATCCCTAGGTGCTCCAGCAAAATCTTGAGGCCGATGAGGATGAGCACAACGCCGCCCACGATGGTGGCGGGCTTTTCGTAGCGCGCGCCAAAGATGCGGCCAATCGCCACGCCGGCAACGGAGAAGATAAACGTCGTGATGCCTATGAGCGACACGGCGGGAACGATGTCGACGGAAAGCGCGGCGAACGAGATGCCCACGGCCAGGGCGTCAATCGAGGTGGCGATGGCGAGGATCAGGTACTCGCCCAGGTCAATCTTTTCGGCATCCTTGCCGTCGCCTTCATCCTCGTCTTCGGTAAAGGCCTCCCACAACATTTTGCCGCCGATAAAGGCGAGCAGGATAAAGGCGATCCAATGGTCGATGGGTCCGATGATGCCCATGAATTGACTGCCGAGCGCCCATCCGATTACGGGCATGCCGGCCTGAAAGCCGCCAAAGAACAAGCCGAGCACCACGGCGACCTTAAGGTTGATCTTTTTCATGCCGAGACCCTTGCAGATGGAAACGGCAAAGGCGTCCATCGAAAGGCCAACGGCGAGCAACACGAGCTCTGCGAGTCCCATAGCCTGGCTCCCTCTCTGCGGGCGAGCCCGCGTGTACCTCTTGGGGGAATAACAAAAAAGACCCGTGGCGTACGCGCTGCGCGCACAACCACGAGTCTCGTTCATTAAGGCAAGCCAGACCGTTTCGGCCAGTATGTTGACTTGCCGCGCCACCGGAGGCGAACCCGGCCACGCGACTACTCCCTCATTCATGTGAACCCCGATGCTACCACATAAGCAGCCCATTTGGGTTGGGCTCTCAGCTGTGTTCGCTCATTCTGTAAGCATCGGATTTCGCAAGCGCCGCGGGGACAAACCGTGAGAAACTATTTAGCGTTTATGGAGCGTATACGATGGGAGCGATGCCTTGGATAAGAACGAGCTGCAAAAGCGTATGGAACAGGCCATCCGCCTGACGGCACCTGGTCAGCCGATCCGCACCGCCCTCGACATGATCATCGCCGGTCACCTGGGCGCCCTTATCTGCGTCGGCGACACCGAAAACGTGCTCGCTGCCGGTAACGACGGCTTCCCGCTCAACATTTCGTTCACCTCGAACCGTCTGTTCGAGCTCTCCAAGATGGACGGTGCCATCGTCATCGACGGCGACCTCACCCAGATCCTGCGCGCCAACTTCCACCTCAATCCCGATCCCTCGCTTGCCACGAGCGAGACGGGCATGCGTCACCGCACCGCCGCTCGCATGTCGGTGCTCACCGATGCCATCGTGATCTCGGTCTCGGCCCGTCGTGCCGTCGTTAACGTGTACGTTCACGGCAAGAGCTACGAGATCCAGCCCGTCACCACCATCATGAGCTCGGTCAACCAGCTCGTCGCCACGCTTCAGACTACTCGTCAGTCGCTCGACCGCTCCCTGCTGCGCCTGACGGCCCTCGAGCTCGACGACTACGTTACGCTCGCCGACATTACCGGTATTTTCTCGAGCTTCGAGATCATGCAGCAAGCAAAGACCGAGCTTAAGGATTGCATCGTCAAGCTGGGCAACCAGGGCAAGCTCGTGCAGATGCAGCTCGAGCAGCTCGCCGGTTCCAGCATGGATACCGAATACGACCTGATGATCCGCGACTACGCGAGCGATTCCTCCGAGGCAAACGCCGAGAAGATTCGTGCAGAGCTCGCTCGCATGACGCCTAAGGACCTGTCCGACCCGCAGCACGTGGCGGCAGTTCTGGGCTATGACGACCTGGACGAGGACTCCGTCATGACGCCGCTGGGCCTGCGCACGCTTTCGCGCGTGTCCGTCGTGCGCGACGGCGTGGCCGAGAAGATCGTCGACGAGTACGGCTCGCTGCAGGAGCTCATGGACGACATCAGCGAGGATCCGGAGCGCTTGGGCGACTTTGGCGTCAACAACCCTGCCATTCTTGCGGACTCGCTGTACCGCATGAAGGGCACCAAACAGGGGAACGCATAATGGCGCCCGTATGCGCCGTGGTCGTTGCCGGCGGCAGCGGCCAGCGCTTTGGAAATCCCGGCGGCAAGCAGCTCGTTAACGTGGCGGGCCGTCCGCTCATGAGCTGGTCCATCCGCGCGTTCGATCGTAGCGACAAGGTCGGTCATATCGTCGTGGTTTGCCCTGCCGAGCGCCGTGCCGAGATGCGCCGCTTGGCTATCGACCCGTTTGACTATGACACGCCCATCAGCTTTGCCGATGCCGGCGATACTCGTCAGGATTCCACCCGCGCCGGCGTGCATGCGGTTCCGGCGGGCTTTGAATACGTCGCCATTCACGACGGCGCTCGTCCGCTCATTACCACCGAGGCCATCGATCACGCTATTGACGTGCTGGTGAGTGACCGCGCCCTTGACGGTGTCGTGTGCGGTCAGCCCGCGATCGACACGCTCAAGATCGTCGATGGCGACAACATCGTCGAGACGCCGCCGCGTGAGCTCTACTGGGCCGCGCAGACGCCGCAGATCTTTAGCGTCGATGCTATGAAGCGCGCCCATGCCGCGGCGATTGCCGAGGGCTTTATCGGCACCGATGATTCGTCGCTGGTCGAGCGCATGGGTGGGCGCGTCCGCTGCGTCCAGAGCCCGCGCGATAACCTTAAGGTGACGGTGCCCGAGGACCTGCGTCCCGTAACCGCGATTTTGCTTGGCCGCATGGCCGAGGGAGAGGACCTTCCCCATGTTCAGTAACCTGCGCATTGGCCATGGCTACGACGTTCACCGTCTGGTGGAGGGGCGTCGATGTATCATCGGCGGTGTCGACATTCCCTACGAGCGCGGCCTGCTGGGCCACTCGGATGCCGATGTGCTCGCGCACGCCTTGGCCGACGCCATTCTGGGCGCCTGCCGTGGGGGAGACATCGGCAAGCTGTTCCCCGATACCGACCCTGCCTACGAGGGCGCCGACTCGATGGTGCTGCTCGCTCGCGTGATGGACTATGCGCGCGAGCTGGGCTTCGAGTTTGTCGATGCCGACTGCACCATTGCCTGCCAGCAGCCTAAGATCACCCCGCACCGCGATGCCATGCGCGCCAACCTTGCCCATGCCCTGGGCGTTGACGTCGAAAACGTGGGCGTCGCCGCCACTACGACCGAAAAGCTCGGTTGGGAAGGCCAGGGCGAGGGAATCGGCGCCTGGGCCGTCTGCCTGCTACAGAAAACCGTTAAGGAGTAACGAATGCGTATCTACAACAGCGCTACCCATAAAAAGGAAGAGTTCCAGCCCATCGAGTCCGGCAAGGTCCGCATGTACGTGTGCGGCCCCACGGTCTACGACAACATCCACATCGGCAACGCCCGCACGTTCATCAGCTTCGATGTGATTCGCCGCTGGCTTATCGCGAGCGGCTACGAGGTCACGTTCGCCCAGAACCTCACCGATGTCGACGACAAGATCATCAAGCGCGCCAACGAGCAGGGCCGTACGGCTGCCGAGGTCGCGACGGAGTTCTCCGACAAGTTCATCGGCGTCATGCGCGCCGCCAACGTGCTCGATCCCGATGTGCGCCCCCGCGCCACCAAGGAGATCGGCCCCATGATTGCCATGATCAAGACGCTTATCGAGCAGGGCCACGCTTACGCAGCCGATAACGGCGATGTGTACTTTGCCGTGCGCAGCGATCCCAACTATGGTCAGGTCTCGGGCCGCAACATCGACGACCTTATGGTTGGCGCGCGCATCGAGGAGAACGAGGACAAGAACGACCCGCTCGACTTTGCCCTGTGGAAGGCCGCCAAGCCCGGCGAGCCCAGCTGGCCGAGCCCCTGGGGCGAGGGCCGTCCCGGTTGGCACACCGAGTGTGCCGCCATGGTGCATCGTTACCTGGGCACTCCGATCGACATCCACGGCGGCGGCTCCGACCTTGCCTTCCCGCATCACGAGAACGAGTGCGCCCAGGCCACCTGCGCCTGGCACCAGGGCTTCTCCAACACCTGGATGCACACGGGCATGCTGCTGGTAGACGGCGAGAAGATGTCCAAGTCGCTCGGCAACTTCTTTACGCTGGCCGAGGTGCTCGAGCAGCACTCCGCTGCCGCCCTGCGCCTGCTGATGCTGCAGACGAGCTATCGCTCGCCGCTCGACTTTTCTTGGGAGCGCCTGGAGGGTGCCGAGAACTCGCTCACGCGTATCGCCGGTACGGTCGAGAACCTGCGCTGGGCCGCGAACCATGCGACGGCCGATGCCGATGCGGCTGCCGCCGAGGCGTTTGCCGCCAAGGCCGCTGAGACTCGTGCCGCCTTTAAGGAGTGCATGGACGACGACTTTAACACCGCTGGTGCCATGGGTGCCGTCTTTGGCTTTGTGACCGAGTGCAACCAGTACCTGGAGCAGGCGGGCGACGCTGCCGACAAGGCCGCCACGCTTGCCGCCGCCGACACGCTGGCCGAGCTGCTCGATACGCTTGGCGTTGAGCTCCCCGAGCCCAAGGTCGAGTTGCCGCTGGGCCTGCTGGGCGTTGCCGCCGGTTTGGTTGCCTACACGGGTGACGACGTGGACGAGGCCGCTGCCAAGATTCTCGAGGCCCGCGCCGAGGCCCGCGCCGCCAAGAACTGGGATCTGGCCGACGCCATCCGCGACCAGCTCAAGGACCTGGGCCTCACCATTGAGGATACCGCCGCCGGCACTCGTATTAAGAGTCTCTAGTATTTGTCGACCGTTCGAGGTGCGGCAGATTGCCTTGAAAGAGGAGGGCATAGACCTGGTGGTCATGCCCGACGATTGAAAGGCAAGGTGCCGTGGCTCGGACGGTCGATTCTTGTTCGTTATCTATTTAAGGAGGCCGTCCTATGGCCGACAATCGCAAGCGTGCGCCTCGTGGCGGCAAGCAGGCTGCTTCTGGCTCGCGTCCGATTCGCCGCAATGATCGCGCTGCCGCTCCCAAGGGCCAGCGCGATCGCACCCAGGCCGCACGTCCGCAGCGCGATCGCAACCGCGACGCTGTCCAGGCTCCCAAGGGCGAGTTTATCGAAGGTCGTCGTGCTGCCGCCGAGGCGCTACGCACTGGTTTTCCCATCAAGTGTGCGCTCATTGCCGAGGGCGGGGAGCGCGATGCCGCCTTGTCGCGCCTGATCGATGACCTCAATGCCGCGGGCGTCCGCATTAAGTATGTGCCGCGCGCGCAGCTCGATGCGCTGTCGAGCCATGGCGCTCACCAGGGTATTGCGCTCGAGGTTGGCAACTTCCCCTATGCCGACGTCGCCGACATCCTCGGCCGCGCGGGTGACGGACCGGCGCTCGTCGTCGTGCTCGATCATGTGACCGACGACGGTAACTTTGGTGCCATTGTGCGCTCTGCCGAGGTCGTGGGCGCGGCGGGCGTCATCATTGCCAACAAGCGCGCCGCCGGCGTGACCGTTGGCAGCTACAAGACTTCTGCCGGTGCTGTCATGCACCTGCCTATCGCACAGGTTCCCAATATCGCCCGTGCGCTCGATGACCTCAAGGCCGCTGGCTTTTGGGTGGGCGGTGCCTCCGAGCACGCCGAGGGCAGCTGCTGGGATGCTCCCTTCGAGGGCCGCGTGGCGCTCGTCATGGGCTCCGAGGGCGACGGCATCTCGCGCCTGGTGCTTGAGAAATGCGACTTTTTGACCAAGCTTCCCCAGCGCGGCATGACCGAGAGCCTCAATGTTGCCCAGGCGACAACGGCGCTGTGCTTTGAGTGGCTGCGCCGCAATGCCGGCGAGCTCATGGGGGAGGAGTAGCGCATGTCCAAGAAGAACCGCGCCAAGTCCAAGGCCAAGCGCTTTGGCGAGGGCTCGGCCAAGCCGATTGTTTCGGCTGCGACCTATGGCGTGGGCGGCAATGCGTTTGCGCAGGCTATCGCCGACCCAGTCTCGACGGTGCACTCCAACAAGCCCGAGCTGCTGGTGGTCGACGGTTACAACGTGATCCACTGCACGCCGCGCTACGAAAAGCTCGTGTACGACCATTCCGACGATCCGTATTCCAGCGACGTTCACGATATGGCGCGCACTGCCCTCATCAACGACGTTGCCGCGTTTGCCCAAGGCCGCTACGAGGCCGTAATCGTGTTTGACGGCGCGGGCAATATCTCCAGCGAGCGCCCCAATCTGCCGGCCCGTGGCGTGCGCATCGAGTTTTCGCCGACGGGCGTCTCTGCCGATACCGTGGTGCAGAAGCTCTGTATCGAGGCACGCGAGGAAGGCCGCGCGTGCTCCGTGGTATCGAGTGATGGCACGATCCAGGCCGTCGTCATGGGCAAGGGCGTTACGCGCATCTCGAGCCGTATGCTGGTGGACGAGATCAAACAGATCGATAACGACGTTCACGAGGCAGAGGAAGCTCCGCAGATCAAGATGACCCTGGGCAGCCGCCTGAGCCCCGATGCCCTGGCCAAGCTCAAGGCCCTGCGCGGACGGTAGGGGAGCTGACGGCGCGACGCTGTCTCGCTAACTCCATTCAGCGATGTCGATCATTCTACGGAGGCGCCATGTAAGCGCCTCTTTTAGATATGGCAGCCTTGCCGTGAGCGCGTCGTTTCTGGACAGAATCTCGATTGCCTCGTCAACGAAGCCTTCGAGTTTGTCGCCGTCAAACCAGCCCATGTCCTCGACGAGCAACATTTGTTTGGCGGGGCTTGAATGAAATTGTGCGCTGGTAAAACTGTGCTCTCCCGCCCTAAGCTCTTCTAGTGATATGTTGCACCAGAGTGATGAGCCCGAATCGAAGATGGGGGCTGGTCTGCAGGCTAGCGTGTTTACGTTTCGCACAAGGCCAAAGTTACGCCAATGGCGGTCATAGTTGGCGATGATGTCGTCGCACACGATCATGCGGTCAAGGGCGTCTTTTATATCTGTCGCTCCAAGCTCTTCGCAGTTTGCTACATACCGTTCGTAATCGGTTAGTCGCTCGTCTGCATTTGCATGCTGGTTTACATAGAACGCAGGGACATATTCTTCTTCGTCAGTTAAGAAGACATTGCATGTGCTCAAGGCGGAAGTACCCGCGCCTTCGAGCGAGTAAGGCACATAATCGCAGGCGTTTAGGATGCGACGGTGGAGTGCGGTCGCCACCATCTCGTTATAGGGTTCCTGGTTTAGATGCGCACCTGCCTTGTGGAGGATTCGACGGTCACCCTCGCATGTCCAGTACTTTTGAAGATTGCCGTCCGAGGTGTTGTCGGGCTTGGCAGCAGCTGCCTTGCCCTCTGGGGCGAAGGGTGCAATGGTTAGCGAGACGTCATCAAAAGCATTATTGAAGAAATTGATATCTTTCCACGCGAGACCGGAGTCTTGGGGCCTAATCCAATACTGGTCGGATAAGGAGAGGCCAAGATTTCGCTGTACGAGTTCATCGGGAACATCAACTGCGGCTTCTGCAAGCAGGGAGGCTAGCCCAATGCGTGCGAGCGGGATACCGCGGCCACGCCACCAAGTGCGGAAAGAGTCGAGCGATATGGGGCTATTAGGGCCAAATACTCCAATAGGGGCGTGGGCGTAATCGATGTCGGCGCCGATATGGGTAAAGTCTTTTCGCGATGTGCTGTAGACCAGCTGAGCGACTTCGTGCGTGCGATTCATGAGGGTGAACGCGATCTCGCTCTTACCGTGGCCGCGGCGGGGACGTCCCCCCGTTTTGGTCACGGAACGGAGTCGCGTGTCGACGCTGTCTTTGTCGATGAGCCATACACCAGAAGCCTTGCGGGCATCAAGTGCTCCGTTTTTTATGAGCTCCTGCACCCTGCGCGGAGTGATGCCGAGCAGCTCGGCGGCTTCCTTGGTAGTAAGCATCACGAAACCCTTCGTCAAAACGAATAGTTTTATATATAGCAATTGTAATTAATACTATTCGTCCTGGCGAATAGTTTTAAGATTGAGGGCGAACTGACAGAAATGAACGGGCCTGGTACCTGTTGTTGCTGGATTTTGCATATTTGTATAACGCCGTGCGGCCTGTTGCGCCCCGTCCGCAATTCCTTTATTCTTAACAGGCTTCGCGCGAAAGCGCCAAGTGTGCCAGTGTGGCGCAACGGTAGCGCAACTGATTTGTAATCAGTGGGTTGCAGGTTCGATTCCTGTCACTGGCTCCATGAGAGTTTCGGGCTCTGTTTCCTTGTGGGACAGGGCCCGTTTCTATTTATGTCGATAAGTCAGCGTGTTTGGCGCCAACCAAGCTTCAGGTTTGTCTCGATCCGTAACACGAGTGGGCTGAAGACCCTCCTTATAGTTACAGATCGAAACATTGCCAAGGGAAGGCCGATAACATCTCGATCCGTAACACGAAGAGGCTGAAAACCGTTCTTACTGTTACAGAATGAGACGTAAGCGGGGGTTTCTGCGAAACATCTCGATCTGTAACAGATAGGGGAGGAATAACCCTCTTACTGTTACAGGTCGAGACATAGGCCGGGGCGAGGTTGGTCATCGTCATCGAGCGTGGATTATCGGACACACGAGCGTGGAAAATCTTCCGCCTAGTGAATGAGCGTGGATAATCTGCCACTTTGGATTCGATGGCACGGCAAAGTGGGAGATTATCCACGCTCGATTTCAAACGGAAGAAAATCCACGCTCGATTTTGCCTGGGAAGAGCAATCTTCTGTCTGGGCAACCCCGATCTCGACCTATATATAGGTGCAAATAAGCTGGTATCGAAGTTCGATACTGAAGGTGTACTCCACTACAGCAAAGTGTTACCTTGGGAAACGTCACCTCAGTATCCAAAACCACTGTCCTTCATATCCAAACTCAATAAAACCGCAGGTCACGGCTATATAGATACGCCCGGCACCGTGTATCTAGAGGTTTTCGTTGACAGCCCCCAAGGTGGCATCGTATTATCTTCTTCGTTCGCGGGGGCGACGGTCCAAAAGACCAAAGGACCTGCGGATACTTGAACGATTGGGAGTTTGCCCGAGTGGTTAATGGGGACGGGCTGTAAACCCGTTGGCTCTGCCTACATAGGTTCGAATCCTATAGCTCCCACCCGTCAAGTGCCTGTATAGCTCAGTCGGTAGAGCACTTCGTTGGTAACGAAGAGGTCACCAGTTCAAGTCTGGTTGCAGGCTCCATCCGGCGGTGTAGCTCAGTTGGTTAGAGCACACGGTTCATACCCGTGGCGTCACTGGTTCGAATCCAGTCACCGCTACCATAGGTAACACGGTGGCTTCTCAATAGTATGTTGAGAGGCCACTATGGTATAAAGGCAAAGTCCCGTCCGGGGACGACCTGTTAAGAGGAGGGCTTTATGGCCAAAGAGAAGTTTGAGCGCACTAAGCCGCATGTTAACATCGGCACCATTGGTCACGTCGACCACGGCAAGACCACGCTGACCGCTGCCATCACCAAGGTTCTCTCCGAGACCGAGGGCTGCAAGGCTGACTTCACTGCGTTCGAGAACATCGACAAGGCTCCCGAGGAGCGCGAGCGCGGCATTACGATTTCCGTCTCCCACGTTGAGTACGAGACCGCTGCCCGTCACTACGCTCACGTTGACTGCCCGGGCCACGCTGACTACGTCAAGAACATGATCTCCGGCGCTGCTCAGATGGACGGCGCTATCCTGGTCATCGCTGCTACCGACGGCCCCATGGCTCAGACCCGCGAGCACATCCTGCTCGCCCGTCAGGTCGGCGTTCCCTACATCGTCGTCTTCCTGAACAAGTGCGACATGGTCGACGATGACGAGCTCATCGACCTCGTCGAGATGGAGACCCGTGAGCTCCTCTCCGAGTACGATTTCCCCGGCGACGACATCCCCGTCATCCGTGGCTCCGCTCTGGGCGCTCTCGAGGGCGACGCCAAGTGGATGGACGCCATTCGCGAGCTCATGAAGGCCGTCGACGAGTACATCCCGACGCCTGCTCGTAACAACGACCTCCCGTTCCTGATGGCCGTTGAGGACGTTATGACCATCTCCGGCCGTGGTACCGTTGCTACTGGCCGTGTCGAGCGCGGTGAGCTCAAGCTCAACGAGCCCGTCGAGATCGTCGGCATCAAGGATACCCAGAACACCGTCGTTACCGGTATCGAGATGTTCCGTAAGTCCATGGACTTCTGCGAGGCTGGCGACAACGTCGGTCTGCTGCTCCGCGGCATCAAGCGTGAGGACATCGAGCGCGGCCAGGTTCTCTGCAAGCCCGGTTCGGTTACCCCGCACACCAAGTTCACCGGCGAGATCTACGTTCTGACCAAGGAGGAGGGCGGCCGTCACACCCCGTTCTTCGATGGTTATCGTCCTCAGTTCTACTTCCGTACCACCGACGTTACCGGTACGGTCAAGCTCCCCGAGGGCACCGAGATGGCTATGCCTGGTGACCACATCACCATCGAGGGCGACCTCATCCACCCGATCGCCATGGAGGAGGGCCTGCGCTTCGCTATCCGCGAGGGTGGCCACACCGTCGGTTCGGGCATCGTCTCCACGATCATTGAGTAAATTAGCTCTTTGATATAGCTGACTTAGAGAACCCGGCACTTATATGGGTGCCGGGTTCTTTTCTACAATGGATATTGAGCCGTTGCTGGTGTCGAGAGGATCGATAATGGTCCTGGATGCACCGTCGATTAGCTCTCGATGGCTTCATTGATGTGTTCCAAATATGAATGGATCCACCGAGAACCAATTGACTCGAGGTTTTCATTGACAGCACTTACGTGGAGCTGATAAAGTAACAACTCGTGCCCGTACGGGGCGGAAATGAAAGGTTCAGGATACATGCGTACTCTAGTTACTCTTGCGTGCACTGAGTGCAAGCGCCGCAACTATACGACCACCAAGAACAAGTCGACCATGCCTGATCGTATGGAGATCAAGAAGTATTGCCCCTGGTGCCGTCACCACACGCTGCACAAAGAGACTCGCTAGTCTCTAGTCACATACGCCAGTAGTTCAATTGGTAGAGCATCGGTCTCCAAAACCGAGTGTTGAGGGTTCGAGTCCTTCCTGGCGTGCCAGTCATTATTCCGTAAGCTCCCAATTGGGGGCTTACGGTTTACTCATGTATAAGCGCATTGCGCGGAGGTAACCCAAATGGCCAACAAGAAGAACAAGAAGAAGGCTCAGCAGCAGGCGCCTGCCAACAACGCTGCCGCCAACTCCAAGGTTGAGGCCAAGAAGGCCGTTGCCAAGAAGAACGAGAAGGCTGCGAAGTCCAAGAAGAACGAGAAGCCTGGTTTCTTCGCCCGCACCAAGAAGTATTTCGCTTCGGTCAAGTCCGAGATGAAGCGTGTCACGTGGCCCGATAAGAAGGAGCTCGTGAACTACTCGGTCGTCGTTTGCGCTTCTCTGATCGTCGTCGGCGTCGTCATCGCTCTGCTCGATGCTGGCTTTGGCGAGGCTCTTGCTCTGTTCTCTGGATTGAGGGGCTAAACCATGTCTAAGCGTTGGTACGTCGTTCACACTTACTCTGGATACGAGAACCGTGTTAAGTCCGATCTCGAGCATCGAATCGAGACTATGGGCATGCAGGACCGTATCTTTGATATCGAGATTCCTATGGAGCGTGTCACCGAGATTAAAGAGGGTGGCAAGCGTGAGACCAAGGATTCCAAGATTTTCCCGGGTTATGTCCTTGTCCGCATGGAGATGGATGATGATGCTTGGACGTGTGTTCGTAACACGCCTGGCGTCACCGGTTTCCTAGGCGGCAACGGCAAGCCCGCTCCGCTTTCCCGCGACGAGTACAACAAGATGACTCGTCGTCCCGGTAAGGGCGATTCGCCCAAGCGCACCTCGGTTGATATTGAGGTCGGTACGTCCGTCCGCGTCACCGATGGCCCGCTTACCGACTTTGATGGCAAGGTCTCCGAGGTTAACACCGAGGCTGGCAAGCTCAAGGTCACGCTGATGATCTTTGGCCGCGAGACGCCGGTCGAGCTCGACTTTAACCAGGTCGCTGTCATCGCTTAAGTTTTCGTCCGTTCGCGCGAGCGTGCTTCTTCTGTGACTGCTCATCTCAGGAGTGCTTCTAACACGTGCGTGCTTACGATATAGCAAGTACTTCACACTCGTGATTCGAAAGGAATGACCATGGCTGAGAAGAAGGTTGCCAACGTCATTAAGCTCCAGATTCCTGCTGGTGCAGCAAACCCTGCTCCTCCCGTCGGCCCCGCCCTGGGCGCTGCTGGCGTGAACATCATGCAGTTCTGCCAGGCCTTTAACGCCGAGACGCAGGACAAGAAGGGTGACATCATCCCCGTTGAGATCTCTGTCTACGAGGACAAGTCCTTCTCCTTCATCACCAAGACCCCGCCGGCGGCTCACCTTATCAAGAAGGAGCTGAACCTCAAGTCTGGTTCCGCTAAGCCCCAGGCTGACAAGGTTGGTCAGCTCTCCCAGGAGCAGCTCACCAAGATCGCCGAGATCAAGATGCCGGACCTCAATGCCAACGACATTGACGCCGCCAAGAAGATCATCGCCGGTACCGCCCGTTCCATGGGCGTCACCATCGCTGAATAGCGATTTCTTATGGTAACGGCGGGTGCTCCGACCGGGGCGCCCGTTAAATGTGTGCAATAGGGCACACGATACGATGTGGGAGGGCTCACGCCCGTTTAACCACAGGAGGTAATGCACATGGCTAAGCATGGTAAGAGCTATAACGCCGCTGCCGAGAAGATCGACCGCGCCACGCTCTACACCCCCCTTCAGGCTGCCAAGCTCATCAAGGAGCTCGACACCGCCAAGTTCGACGAGACCGTCGAGGCTCACTTCCGTCTGGGCATCGATACTCGTAAGGCTGACCAGAACATCCGTGGTTCCATCTCCCTGCCCCACGGCACCGGCAAGACCGTTCGTGTTGCCGTCTTCGCCGAGGGCGAGAAGGCCCGTGAGGCTGAGGCTGCCGGCGCCGACATCATCGGTTCCGACGAGCTCGTCGCCCAGATTCAGAAGGGCGAGATCAACTTCGACGCCGCTATCGCTACGCCGAACATGATGGCCAAGGTTGGCCGCATCGGTAAGATCCTTGGTCCCCGTGGCCTCATGCCGAACCCTAAGCTCGGTACCGTGACCATGGACGTCGCCAAGATGGTCTCCGAGCTCAAGGCCGGCCGCGTTGAGTATCGTGCCGACCGCTACGGCATCTGCCACGTGCCCCTGGGCAAGAAGTCCTTCTCTGAGCAGCAGCTCGTCGAGAACTACGCTGCCCTGTACACCGAGATCCTGCGCGTCAAGCCCTCTTCTGCTAAGGGCAAGTACGTCAAGTCCATCTCCGTGTCTTCCACCATGGGCCCTGGCGTCAAGGTCGATCCCGCTGTCCAGCGTGACTTCCTGGCTGAGTAACTGCTAGTTACTGCCTGAGTACAGCAAGCATTGCTAAAGAAACCCGGTTCCGCCTCGTGTGGGACCGGGTTTCTTGCTATCGCGTATCAAAACAACCTCAAAGGGGACAGCGTCCCCTTTGAGGTGGTTACCAGGGTGTTCTGGCGGTAGAGGACTCAATGGCCTCGTGGCGCTTGAGCTCGCGGCGCATGGTTTGCGAGTTGAGCCAGGCTGCCTGCCAGCCACGGATGGGGTAGCGCGTCTGGTCGAGCTCAAACTGCGTATAGCCGCAGGCGTTGATGATCGTCGTTCCACACACATGCTGCCGCTCGCGCTGAAAATCGTAACCGTAGCTTTGGTGTACATGCCCATGCACCATGTAGTCGGCTCCCCAGGACTCAAGCGCCGTGTTAAAGCACTCAAACCCTCGATGCGGTAGATCGTCCAGATCACCCATACCGGCGGCGGGCGCATGGGTAAGCAGAATGTCGCACCCGCCGACCATCCTAACCTTACGCGACAGCTTACGCATACGCTTGGACATCTCGCGTTCGGTGTACATGTTGGCGCCGTCGCGATAACGCATGGACCCGCCAAGGCCCGCAATGCGAATCCCTCGGTACGTGTACACGCTGTCTTCTACGCAGATACATCCGCCCGGTGCATGACGTGCGTAGCGGTCATCGTGATTGCCACGCACGTAGATGAGCGGTTTGTTGATGACCGTAACCAAAAACTCAAGATAGTCCGGGTCCAGATCGCCGGCGGACAAAATCAGGTCGACGCCCTCAAAGCGTTCCTTGCGAAAGCACTCCCAAAGGCATCGTTCTTCGGTATCGGCTATGGCAAGGATTTTCATAGGGCAGGGACTTTCGGCTCATCGTCGAGCTGCGGAATGGTGCCTACCACGTTATCCGCCAGCCAATTCATCTCGACAATCTGCGTGCTCGGCAGCGGAGGGAAGCCTTCGATCTGTACCACGCCGTTCTGGCTGTGGAGCTCGCCGCCAAAGGGGTTGATGGATCCCTCAACAATGCCGTTACGGAGCAACTGCACGAGTTTGCGCGTCTGGTAGGGTAGGCCCGGAGCGTAACGGATGTCGATAACGCCAGAGCTCATGCCGTACCAGTAGTTGACGGCGCGCACTTGGTTGTCATCGCTGGTCTCGTCCCACGTGCCGTGCAGAAGGCTGCGAACGATGAGCTCGTAGTAACGGCCCCAGTTCCATACCGGCATGGCGATGCCGGAAACCTTGCCATCGACCAGGCGGTGGAGTCCGTAGGCCGTAGGGTCTTCGAGCGACTTTGACATGTCAGCGCCGGTCATGACGCTCACGCCTTCGCGGCACATGGCCTCGGCAAGACCGCCGGCGGGTACATCGCCCCAGGTGAGGATAATTTGCGCGCGGGGGTCGAGCAGCGAGGCACCGATGGCAAAGGCATTGATCTCGCTGAGCGCGCCGGATGCGAAGACCGACGCGTGGTAGCCGATGCGATGGTTGTCCGCCATGCTGGCGGCAAGGGCGCCCAGGAGGAACTTGGCCTCGTACATCTTGCCAAAGTACGAACGGACGCTTTGATGGGGAAGGCCGATAGAGCAGTTGAGGAACCGAACCCGGGGATACTCAACGGCAGCCCTGAGCGTGTATTCCATCAGGCGGTGCGAGGTCGAGAAGATGACGTTTGCTCCATGTTTGACAGCCGTTTCCACGGCGGCGTAGAACACATCCGGATCGTGACAGTCCTCGAACGCCTCGGTGCGCACGATACCGCCAAAGTGCTCATCGAGATACTGACGCCCTTGGTCGTGCAGGCTGTCCCAGCTCGACGTCGCACAGGGGAACTCATGGATAAAGGCGATGCGCAGGGGGTTGGCCGCCGAATAGACAGTCTTGCCCATAAAGAAGTTGAGCACGCCGGAGGTGGACTTGGTGGGCGACTCCTCCTCATCGACGCTCGGCGCTTCGACAAGATCGACCTTGTCCTCGTCATTTTTGCCGGCAATGACCAGCTCGCGCCAAATCTTGCACAGGCGGTTTACGACGATATCCGTCGGCGTATCCAGCAGGCGGTCCTGGTTGTACACATTGAGGTAGACGAGCATGGCGTCGGCGGGCGTAATGTCCAGGTGGTCGCCGCCTGCGCGAAGGTAGGCGCGCTTAAAGAGCAGGAAGGTGTGGCGCAGGTAGTCGACCTTTTTCTGCGGCCATTTTTCGATAAGGTTCTGACCGAGCATCTTGGCGAGCGTCTCGTAGCTTCCCTCACGCGAGAACTCGATCTCGTATAGGGGGCAGACACGCCAAAACGCGCAGAATTCACCGTACAGGCGGCTTTCGACGGAATCCCATGTGCCGGGGTAGAGACGGGTGACCCTGGCCGAAACCGTTGGAGCGTCCAGGAATTTGAGGACACTGACGCGTTTGTTGCCTTCCTGGACATAGAACCGATGCATGAACTCGGTGACGATGATGGGGTCGCGATAGCCCTCGGTTACCTGGATGTCGTAGAGGTTGGACCACTTGCGGGCGAACTCGGTGTTAAACGGCAGCAGGGGCATAAAGTTGCATGAAAAGGCGGACTGACGGCCTTTGGTGACCGTGCCGACGACCATTTCGAGCGGAATATCCCGCAGGCCGACGCTCACTCGCTGACCTAAGGGGAGCTGAGCAACCAAGCTATCGAGGTCCGTAAGGTATGGATGCTCGCTTTGGCTGATGGCGCGACGGCGTCCCTGCTCGCCGCGCTTGCGTGCTTGACGATAGGCCTCTTCCATGGTGTCTACTCCCTTAGTCGTTTAAACAACGATATGAACCATGGTACCACGAATGAAAACCACTACAAAGATGCCTGTCCCCTTTGCGGTGGTTTAGGCGATGATGGGGGCGATGGCGCGGATGCAGGCGTCGGCTGCCGTGAAAGTAGTGCTGTCGTCGCTGACGATAAAGATGATCTTTCCTTTGATGCCAAAGTCGCCGATTTCGCTAAAGAGTACGTAGGGCTCCTTGTCAAAGCCCGAGATGGGCGAGACGGCCGTTTTGGTTGCGCTCGTGAGCTCGTCTGCCAGCACGTCAAGGGAAGCCCACTTAGACGTGTCCTTTACGGCAACAGGCACAGCCACACGCCCAAAGGGCATGAGGTGCACGAGCGTGTTCTTGGAAATGTTGGAGTTGGGGACGATGATGGTCTGTCCACAGGCATCCTCAATCGTTGTATGGCGCCAAGTGATGTCTTGGACCACGCCGGATACGCCGCCGACCTCGATATTGTCGCCGGGTTTGATGATGCCCATAAAGGTCACCTGCATGCCGCCGATAAGGTTTGACAGCGTGTCCTGAAAGCCGAGCGAGATAGCGATGCCGCCGACGCCAAGAGCGGCGACGAGCGCGTTTGCGTTAATGCCAAAGCAGTTGTCGAGGATAAAGCTGCCGCCGATCATCCAAATGACGGCGCGCGCGATGTTGATGAAGATACTCGATGCCGGAAGCGGGTTATCGTCTCGGTTAAGCAGATGGTTCAGGGTCTTGGATACGACCTTGGCGGCGACGGCGGTACCTATCGCCAAGATGACGGCCCAGATGATGTTGTGGACCCACCGTTGTTCAAAGAAATGAAGAATCGGCTCAAACAATTCCATGTAGGGAAAACCTCCTAATGATCGTCCAACCATGATACCCACCAAGAAGCCCGTCCGATCAAATTCGGACGGGCTTCTGTGCTCGATATAAGGTTTACGCGGCGGGGCTGCAAGGCCCGGCGGTGTAGCTTAGCGTCGACGCTTCCAGATAATGCCGAGCATAATGACGATGATGCCGCCGATAAGGCATGCGCCAACTACTGCCAGCGTGTGGTCTCCCGTTGCGGCGAGCTTACCGGTTGTCTTCTTGGTGATGACCTTCGTGGTCGTCGTGTCCGTCTTAGGCGAGGGCTTAGGCGTCGGGGCCGGTGTGGGTGTGGGGTCCACGGCTGCGGAGCCGAAGCTGATGGTGCCGGCGAGCCCGGCCATCTTGCTCTCCCAGCTGTTCTGCCCGATCAACGCCCTTAGCGCTGACTCGCAGGTACCCCACTCGGTGTGCTTGGTGGCGTTTGCGAAGGTGGGGAAGTCGGTCGTGTTGGTGATGATGTAGTTGTTGGTGGCGACGGTATAGGCCTTGGCGGGGTCGAGCGTGCTGCCGTCCTTGGTGAGTGTGGCACTCACAATGCGCTTGCCCTCGGGCTGCGTCCAATCAATCGTCACGTTGATGCCGCCAAAGGAGAGAACGCTGCCAGAGTCATCGCGCCACTTGTACTTGTCTTGCGCCTCCTGCTCGGTGTGACCGGCCGCCACATAAGCCTGCTGAAGCTCGTAGCTGTCGTTGCAATCGTCGCTAATTTGTAGCGAGTGCTCGAGCGCTGCGAGGAAGTCCGCGCCGGTCATGGTCCAGGTCTCCACGGTGTTGCCGTAGGGCGAGATAGCGATGACGTTGCCGGCGGTCACGTTGCCCGCCGCGATGCCGCCGCGGATGCCGCCAGCGTTTTCGATAGCGAGGTCCGCGCTCGTCAGGGCAAGATAGGAGCCGCAAATCACGTGGCCGATGGTCTGGGCCTTGGTGGTGTCGCCCTCCTTGCTGGGACGGAAATCGGTGGTGCGCACCATTTCCCAACCATGCGTGCCTGCGGCGTCCTCGCCGTAGAAATAGTTGGTGGTGGATGTGCCGAGCACCTTGTTCGATTCGTTTTCAAAGGCCTCGTCGAGCGGCTTGATCTTGTTGCGGACGTCTTCAAGGCGGCTTTGGTAGTCGGAACCCTTGTCGGGGTCTGCCAAAAGGTCGTTGACGTTCTTGGCGGTGTAGAGCTTCTCGTCGCTGCCGTCTGCAGGGACCGTGACCGTGTCATCGTCGGTCGTCTCGGTGCCATTCGTGTCGTACTTGTACGGAATGGAAAGCAGCCCCACCTCGGCAAAGGCACTGCCCGCCTCGACAACGTGGATCGTCTTGCCGTCGGCTCCCGTCACCTTCTCGTTAAGGTTGATGTGCTCGTGGCCTGCGATAAGGGCATCGACGCCACGGAGTCGCGTGGCAAAGGTCTTGGCGTCGAGCGTGTGCGCGATACACACAACAACATCGCAGCCCTCCTTGCGCAGCTGCTCTGCCTCGGCATTGATGGCGTTCGCAGCACTCGAGAAGCTGGTGCCCGCAACCAGGTCCGCGCGCAGCGAGGATCCCAGCGACTCATCCATGGCGCCCACGACGCCGACCTTGATTTTGTAGTCGAATGTGGAGTGATCTTCGCTATCCTCCCAGGTGCGATCGAGCGTCTTCGTGATGCTCGAGCTCCATACGCCGCTCGTAGACTTCGCGTTCGCGCAGAGCATGGCGAAGGGCGTGCCGGTGGTGCTGTAGCCGGTCATGGTGCGGAGTTTGTCCGCGCCGTAGCTCCAGTCGTGGTTGCCTGGCGTGGTCGCGTCGTAGCCGTCGGCGTAGAAGGTGTCCATGAGCTCGGCGATGCTCTTGCCCTCGATCATGGTGGCGAAGGACTGTCCGTGGAAGGTGTCGCCCGCATCGAGCAAAAGATCGGGGGCGCTGTTTTGGGCGCTATAGAGAACCGCCAGTCCATCAAAGCCCACAGTGCCGGTGCCCTTGCTTGCGTTGTAGCTGTACTTGTAGCTGCCGTGGATGTCGTTGGTGTGCATGACGGCCACGGAGCCGTCAATAGCGGCGGGCAGGTTCCCCGCGAAAGCGAGGCTTGGGATGCCTGCGAGCGCGCCGGCAAACAACGCGGCGGCTAACGCAAGGCGGGGGAGTCTTTTCATGGCAGTTTCCTTAGTCCTTAGCCAGAATGTCTGGTTGAATATCGGATTATCGACATAATATGCGAAAACCGCCGCAAGGGCGTCTGTCCCTTAGCGGCGGTTTTGACGTTTGCGCAGATAAAACCTGCCAAAATAAACCTGTCCCTTTTTGGCAGGTTTTAGCTCAGCAGCATGCGGTCGTTGGCGAGCTCGCCGCCCGAGACCTCCTCGAACTTCTGCAGCAGGTCGGCTACGGTGAGCGACTTCTTCTCATCGCCCGCCACGTCGTAGATCACGTGGCCTTCGTGCATCATGATCAGACGGTTGCCCAGACGGATAGCGTCGTTCATGTTATGCGTGACCATGAGCGTGGTGAGGTGGTTCTCGTCGACGATCTCCTCGGTCAGATTGAGCACCTTAGAGGCCGTCTTGGGGTCGAGGGCCGCGGTGTGCTCGTCGAGCAGCAGCAGGCGTGGCTTGGTGAGCGTGGCCATGAGCAGGGTGAGTGCCTGGCGCTGGCCGCCCGAGAGCAGGCCGACCTTGGCGTTGAGACGCGTGTCCAGACCAAGGTCCAGGCGCTTGAGCAGCTCAACGTACTCATCTTTCTCGGCCTTGGTGACGCCCCACGAAAGGCCGCGACGCTGGCCGCGACGCTTGGCGAGGGCCAGGTTCTCGGCGATTTGCATGTCGGCAGCGGTACCGCGCATGGGGTCCTGAAACACGCGGCCCAGGTACTTGGCGCGCTGCGACTCGCTCAGGCGCGAGATGTCGGTGCCGTCGAGCTCAATAACGCCCGAATCGAGCGGGTACACGCCGGCGATCATGTTGAGCAGCGTGGACTTGCCGGCGCCATTGCCGCCGATCACGGTTACAAAGTCGCCGTCATTCAGGGTGAGGTCGACGCCGGTGAGCGCGCGCTTCTCGGTGACGGTGCCCTTGTTAAAGGTCTTCTTGACGTGCGAGAGCTTAAGCATCTGCCTCATCCCCCTTCGTGTAGGAGCTGCGGAGCTTATAGCGCTCCCAAACCACGGGCACGCACAGGGCCACGGCGACGATCACAGCGGAGAGCAACTTCATGTCGTTGGCGTCCATGCCCAACTGCAGCACGATGGCGCGGATAAGGAAGTACACCACGGAGCCAAAGACGGCGGAGGCAAGACGGACGCTAAACTGCGTGAGGCCGCCGGGCAGCAGACGGCCGAGCACCTCACCGATAACAATGGCGGCAAGACCGATAACGATGGCACCGGTGCCCATACCAATGTCGGCATACTTCTGGCTCTGGCAGATAAGCGCGCCCGAAAGGCCGATGAGGGCGTTGGAGAGCACGAGGGCGATCATCTTGGTGGAGTTGGTGTTGACGCCCAGAGCGCGGATCATGTACTCGTTGTTGCCGGTGGCGCGCAGCGCCGAGCCGATCTCGGTGCCAAAGAACCAATACAGGATGGCAACGATAGCCACGGCGAGCAGGATGCCCAAGATGATGGCAACGGTGGACTGCGGCAGACCGGTCATATTGCTGACGGCCGAGAACACGGTGCCCTTGGCAAGAATTGGCGTATTGGACTTGCCCATGATGCGCAGGTTGATGGACCACAGGCTGATCTGGGTGAGGATTCCGGCGAGGATCGCGGGAATCTCGAAGACGGTGGTCAAAATGCCCGTGACGGCACCCGCGATGGCGCCGGCGCACATACCGGCCAGCACGGCGAGCAGCGGGTCGACGTTGTTATTGACGATGAGCACAGCGCAGACGCAGCCGCCGAGGGCAAAGCTGCCGTCGCAGGTCATATCGGGAATGTCGAGCAGGCGGAACGTGATAAACACGCCAAGCACCATAATGCCCCAGAGGACGCCCTGCGAAACGGCGCCCTGCAATGCAATGAGCATGCTTCATACCTCCTAGGATAGGGTGGACACGTGATTTTCCATAATAGCGGTAACAATGCATAGAAGAGCTGCGGACAGACGTTTTGTTTTACCTGAAACAAGCAGGGCGGACGCCGGTCTACAGCGCCCGCCCCTGTGGCTCAGATATTGAATAACGCAGCTAAAGCGCGAGCACGGGCTCTAGACGCATGCCGCGTATAGCATTACGCGTCCAGAGCGGAAAGGTCGATGCCCAGGGCCTCGGCCATCTCGTCGTTCTTGACGACGACCAGGTCCTTGCTCGAGAGGTGCTTGATAGGCATGTCTTCGGGCTTGGCCTCGCCCTTCAGAATCTTGACGGCCATCTCGCCCGCGGCGTAGCCCAGATCATCGTAATTGATGGAGAGGGTGAACAGGCCGCCGGCCATGCACATGCCCTCCTCGCCAGTCACGAAGGGAAGCTTGTTCTCCTTGCAGATCTGGCCCACCTGCGAGGCGCCCGCGGCGATGGTGTTGTCGGTGGGGGAGTACAGCGCGTCGACCTTGCCCACGGCAGACTCGACGACGGACTGAATCTCGTTGGAGCTCGAGACGGTGAAGTCAGTGTACTCGAGGCCCAGCTTGTCGAGCTCCTTCTTGGCGGCCTTGATCTGGACGTCGGAGTTGGACTCGGCGGTGCAGTAGAGCAGGCCGACCTTTTTAACGTCGGGCAGGACCTTCTGCATCATCTCGAGCTGCTCGGCGACCGGGGTGAGGTCGGAAGCGCCCGTGACGTTGGTGCCGGGCTTGTCGTTGTCCTGGACCAGGCCGGAGGCGGCGTAGTCGGTGATGGCACAGCCCACGATGGGGATATCGGCCGTGGCGCCGGCGGCAGCCTGCGCGGCGGGCGTGGCGATGGCATAAATCAGGTTGACGTTGTCGCCCACAAACTTGTCGGCAATGGACTTACACGTGGACTGGTCGTTCTGGGCGTTCTTCTGGTCGATCTTGACCTTAAGGCCGCTCTCCTTGATGGCCTTGACAAAGCCGTCGTTGGCGGCATCGAGTGCGGAGTGCTCGGTGAGCTGCAGAACGCCGATGGTGTAGTCGGAACCGGCGGCAGCAGAGCCGGAACCAGAGTTGCCGCCGCACCCGGCGAGCGGGGCGAGCGCGAGCAGGCCGGCGGAGACCAGAAGGCTCCTGCGACTGATGGTGATGTCCTTCATATCATTACCCCCAGTATAAAAATGGCTGGAAACACTGCACTGGGACAAAGTGCAAGTGGAACTATAGTAGCGCTGATGTCCATTTTTACAACAGCCTGGCGGGTTTTTTAATACAGAATCGGATGGGCGGTACGGGTAGTCGAATAGGCGGCGGAGGGTCTTATGCGGCGGAGGAGGCGTCGTCCTCCTCGTCGAGGGCGGCGAAGAGCTTCTTGCCGTCGAGCAGGCGCGTGCTGACGTTTCTCATACGGGCGATCTCGACGGTGCGCAGCGTATCGTCGGTGCCTCGGGCGTCGTAGACCGTTCCCAGCAGATACGAGATGCCATCGCGCTGCCTGATGGCAAAAGGACGGAGTGTCATCCGTGCTGCTTCGGTTTCGCCGCGTGTCGTGACGCTCGAAATATCAAAACTCACCGTGGTTCCGTGGTCGATGGCCTGCTCGACGAGCTCGCACGTGTCGATGCGCTTGATGGGCGTGCGTGTTGCCTTGGTAGCCTTGCTGCCTGCGCTCGGAACGGGTTCGGGTGTATCGAGGTAGCCGCGAACGTCGGCGCTCGCCATGGCAACTAAGTGCTGCGCCATGCTCTTGCGGATAGCGATAGGCGTGGAGCGGTTGCGCATGACCATACCGTGGAGCCGGATGATCTCTTCATCGGTGAGCGGGCGGGTAAGAAGTTTGTAGCCCACGCTGCGTTTGTACTCAATTTCGTATCCGGCATGGCGAAGCGCGGAGATGGCGGTGTAGATGCTGCGCCGCGCCGCCGAGATGGGCATGCGGGCGGGGTCGTCGGGATGGGCGAGGCGCCGGATCAGCTCATCGGAAAGCATGGCCTTGTCTTCGCCGGTGTTTTCGCTCAAGAGCTGCAGGATGCGAACGGCGCGATAGGCTGCCATCGAGGCGGCGCCTCTCGTCGTGGTGTCGTAGGTTTCAACAGCGGCTTCGGTCATCGTGCCCACGTCCTTTCCGTTTTGGGTGGCGACGGTATGGAGCCTAGGACGTGGGGCTTTCCCAGGGGCGCAGGGCGCTCTGGGCGGTCGGTAGTCGTCGGCAAACGGCGGGTCGAGTTTTCAACAGCCCTGCTCAACTGACCAAAAACTTGCCAAAAGCTTGACGGATGCTGTTGAAAAAAGCGCCTCTCGACCGATGTCGAGAGGTGCTTGTGCGATGAGCGTTGGCGTGTGGCGACGCGAGCTAGCGTCCGACGATTAGAAGTCGGCGTTGCCCACGGTGCGCGGGTGCGGCAGGACGTCGCGGATGTTGCCCACGCCGGTCAGATACATGACCAAGCGCTCGAAGCCCAGACCATAGCCGGCGTGCTTGCAGGAACCGTAGCGGCGCAGGTCAAGGTAGTACTTGTACTGCTCGGGATTCATACCCAGGTCCTTGATGCGGGCCTCGAGCAGATCCAGACGCTCCTCGCGCTGGGAGCCACCGATGATCTCGCCGATGCCCGGCACCAGGCAGTCGGCGGCGGCGACGGTCTTGCCGTCGTCGTTCATGCGCATGTAGAAGGCCTTGATCTCGGCCGGGTAGTCGGTCACAAAAGTCGGTCGCTTAAAGTGTTCCTCGGTCAGGAAACGCTCGTGCTCGGTTTGCAGGTCGATGCCCCAGCTCACGGGATAGTCAAACTTGTGACCGGCGGCGACGGCCTGCTCCAGGATCTCGACGGCCTCGGTGTAGGTAACGCGGGCAAAGTCGGAGTTGGCGACATGGTCCAGGCGCTCGAGCAGACCCTTGTCCACAAACTTGTTGAGCATATTGAGCTCGTCGGGGCAGGTGGCCATAACGTCCTTAAGGACGTACTTGAGCATGGCCTCGGCGTTGTCCATGTAGTCGTTGAGGTCGGCGAAGGCCATCTCGGGCTCGATCATCCAAAACTCGGCGGCGTGGCGCGTGGTGTTGGAGTTTTCGGCGCGGAAGGTGGGGCCAAAGGTGTACACGTCGCCAAAGGCCATGGCAAAGTTCTCGGCATTGAGCTGGCCGGACACGGTGAGGCTCGCATGCTTGCCAAAGAAGTCCTGGCTCCAGTCGACCTCGCCGGACTCGGTGAGGGGCGGATTTTTGGGGTCGAGTGTGGTCACGCGGAACATCTCGCCGGCGCCCTCGCAGTCACTCGTGGTGATGATGGGGGTGTTGACGTAGACAAAACCCTGCTCCTGGAAGAAGCGGTGGATGGCGGCAGCCGCGACAGAGCGGATGCGGAACACGGCGCGGAACAGGTTGGTGCGCGGGCGCAGGTGCTGCTGGGTGCGCAGGAACTCGACGGTTGCGCGCTTCTTCTGCAGCGGGTAATCCGGGGCGCTCGTGCCCTCGACCTCGATGGAAGTGGCAGAAAGCTCGAAAGGCTGGGGTGCATCGGGGGTCAGCTTGACGGTGCCGGTGCAAATGAGTGCGGCCGAGACGTTTTGATGGGCGATCTCGTCGTAGTTGTCGAGTGCCTCGCGGTTCATGACGACCTGCAGGTCGCGGAAGCAGCTGCCGTCGTTGAGCGTAACAAAGCCAAAGTTCTTCATGTCGCGGACGGACTTGACCCAGCCGGCGACGGTGACGGTTTGGCCGCCGAGCGACTCGGCATCGGCATAGAGCTGCGCGATTTTGGTGCGGTTCACGTATCCTCCCATAACGGTTGAATGATAGTTATCCATACAGTTCGATATTCTAGCAGCTCGGCTCATTTGAGCTATACAGATAAAGCATTGGCGGGATGGTTTTTCAAACGAAAAGCGCCCGCGGCCAAATGGTCGCGGGCGCTTGACGAGGTGCCTTTTGGCTGTGTGGCGTGGGGCCTGGCTACTTGGTCTTGGCAACCAGCAGCGGGTCGCCCAGCTTGACGAGCGGGTTGCCGCCGATAAGCGTTCCAGACTCGCCGACATGGTCGATGCTCTTAAGACGATCGAGCTCGGAGACGATGACGGTCACGATGTCCTCGTGACCAGCGGCCTTAATGGCCTCGCGGTCGAAGCTGATGAGCGGCTGGCCTGCCTTGACCACATCACCCATCTCGACAAAGCGGGCAAAACCCTTGCCGTTCATTTCCACGGTGCCCAGGCCAACATGGATGAACACGCGCAGGCCGTCCTCGGTGATCATGCCGATGGAGTGGTTGGTGACAGTGGTGGCACCGATGCGGCCGTTGGCGGGCGCATAGATGGTGCCGGTAATGGGCTCGATGCCATAGCCCTGGCCAAGCATGCCCGAGGCGATCGTCTCGTCGGGAACCTCGTTCAGGTTGACGAGCACGCCGTTGACGGGGGCATAGATGACGCCTTCGCGGGTAGCGAAGCTTGCTGCGGGCGGAACGGACGCCTCGCCGGTCGAGGTGAAGGTGGACTTAAGCGAATCGAGCAGACCCATAGCTGCCTCCAACTTAAATAGGCGCATATCGCGCGTTTGGTTTGCCGGAAACGTTTCACATGTGTTTCGCGGCTTGGTCAACGCCCCTATTCTACGCTGCTCAACGATACCTCTGAACTGGGATTATGTGATATATCAGTTGAAGGGAAACTTATTGCCGGAGTGTTTCTGCGCCACGGGTTCAAGTGGGGTACGCTTGAAGGCGAAAAACAAGGGCGCATAATTTGCGCGAAGGGAGCACATATGATTGTCGAGAACCATGCGCTGTGGGGCGAGGAGCCGACCGAGGATTATCCGGCGACGTTTACGTATTTGGGTGCCGAGCCGTTGCCCGATAAACCGAATGGCCGCCGCCCCGCGGTGATTGTCTGTGGCGGAGGTGCGTTTACGCATATCGCTCCGCATGAGCAGGATCCTGTGGCGTTTGCGTTTTTGGATCACGGTTACCAGGCCTTTGTGCTCAACTATGTCACGAGTTCTACGGGTGACGTGAGCTTTCCGCACCCCCAGGCAGATCTTGCCAAGATGGTTGCCACGGTGCGCGCCAACGCCGACGAGTGGCATGTCGATCCTAAGCGCGTGTGCGTCGTGGGCTTTTCTGCTGGCGGCATGATTTGCGCCTCGCTGGCAACACAGTGGAAGACCGGCCCCTTTGCGGCACTTGCCGGGGCGCGTCCGGACGACATTCGTCCCGATGCCGTGGTGCTGGGCTATCCATTGCTCGACTTTGCCTATGTGCGCGACATGCAGACGCGCGATCCGCGCATTGACTTGCGTGTGCCCAAGACGGGCGGCAAGACGGGGCGCGATTTGCTCAACGACTACCTGTCGATGGTGACGGGCGGCGAGGCAACTGACGAGCATCTGGCCGACATCTGCCCCACCACGCATGTTTCGCGTCAGATGCCACCGACCTTTGTGTGGGGCGTGTCCGACGACAAGACGGCGCCGATCGCGCAGGTCTATCCGTTTGCCCAACGCATGGCAGAGGAGGGCGTCCCTTGCGAGATGCACGTGTTTGACCAAGGTGGTCACGGCCTTTCGCTCGGCAACGCCAACACCGCGGTCGACAACGAGGACAAGCAGGTGGCGGTCCGTCCCTGGATCCGCCTAGCCTTCCGCTTCCTGGAGCGCCATCTGTAAGAGTCCCGGCATCCAAGCCCTTCAATAACTTGCGGTGAAATAGTTCCTATCTGGGGCATCAACCAGCCCATCCAGGAACTATTCCACCGCAACTTCGTTTTTGATGCCCCGCCCGGAAACTGCGCCCCAGTTTTGCCTTTCAAGGTGGGACGCAGTTTCCCATAGGGCCTCGACTGGGAAAGCGCGTCCCGTTTCGAGCGGGGATTCCGGGATGCATTTTCCGTAAGAGGCCTGTTTGGGAAACCATATCCCGTTTCGAGCCGGAATTCTGGGATGTAGTTTCCCCGAGAGGCCTCATCGGGAAACTATGGCCCTGAACTCTCCTGCCTGTCCCCATTGCGCCAATTTGCTGATTGAACGTCGTTGCGTGTTCGCGCTATCATGCATGGTTACAATTGGTTAGCCGTGGCAAACGGTTAGCCATGGTAAACTAAATGCAACGCCCTGTGGGCGCCGGGGGAGGAACACGGACGTGAAGCTCGATACGCTCGAGATTGGAAAGGACGCCGTTGTCGCATCGGTGGCATCGGACGATCAGGCACTCCGACAGCATATTTTGGACATGGGCCTAACGCCGGGCACCGAAGTCACCATGATGAAGTACGCCCCCATGGGCGACCCGCTCGAGATTCGCCTGCGTGGCTACGAGTTGACGCTGCGCAAGGATGATGCCGCACGCATTGAGCTCGTGGATGTGCACGACACCGATACCGGTCCGCGCGCCAACGCCGCAATCGGAACGACGGAGCATCCGGCACTCGGCGAGGGGATGTATTCGCCCCGTGCGGCAAAAACGGCCGTGCCCGAGGGCGCACCGCTGCATTTTGCCCTCGCCGGCAACCAAAACTGCGGTAAGACCACGCTGTTCAACCAGCTTACGGGCTCCAACCAGCACGTCGGTAACTTTCCTGGCGTGACGGTCGACCGCAAGGACGGCACCATCCGTAACCATCCCGAGGCAAGCGTTACCGATCTGCCCGGCATTTACTCCCTGTCGCCGTACACGGGCGAAGAGATCGTCAGCCGCCAATTCATCTTGGACGAAAACCCCGACGCCATCATCGACATCATCGACGCCACCAACATCGAACGTAACCTGTACCTGACGCTGCAGCTTATGGAGCTCGACCGCCCCATGGTCATCGCGCTCAACATGATGGACGAGGTGACGGCCAACGGCGGCGCCGTGGACGTCAACCTGCTCGAGAGCCTGTTGGGCGTGCCCGTTGTTCCCATTAGCGCTGCCCGCAACGAGGGTATCGGCGAGCTGGTGGATCATGCCTTGCACGTGGCGCGGTTCCGCGAGCGCCCCGGTCGCCTGGACTTCTGTGCGCCCGATGGATCGGACGGCGGCGCACTGCATCGCTGCATCCACGGCATTGCCAACCTGATCGAGGACCATGCCGTGACGGCGCACATCCCGGTGCGCTTTGCGGCGACCAAGCTGGTTGAGGGCGACGAGCTGGTGACCGAGGCGCTTCACCTGGATCGCAACGAGCTCGACGCTATCGAGCACATCATTACCCAGATGGAGGGCGAGGCCGGCACCGACCGCCTGTCCGCGCTGGCCGATATGCGCTTTAGCTTTATCGGCGACGTGTGCGGGCGCTGCGTCGTCAAACCGCACGAAAGCCGCGAGCACGTGCGCTCCGTCAAGATCGACCGCATCCTGACGGGTCGCTACACGGCCATTCCGGCGTTCCTGGTGATCATGGGCCTCGTCTTTTGGCTGACGTTTGGCGTGATCGGCGCGGCGTTGCAGGGACTCATGGAGGACGGTATCGCTGCTATCATCGCCTCGGCCGATGCGGGCCTCAAGGCGTTCGGCACCAACGACGTGGTGCGCTCGCTGGCTGTCGACGGCGTGCTTACGGGCGTGGGCAGTGTGCTGACCTTCCTGCCGATTATCGTCGTGCTCTTCTTGTTCCTCTCCATTCTGGAAGACTCGGGCTACATGGCGCGCGTCGCCTTTGTCATGGATAAGGTGCTGCGTCGTTTTGGCCTGTCGGGCCGCAGCTTTGTACCCATGCTCGTCGGGTTTGGCTGCACCGTGCCGGCTATCATGTCGACCCGTACGCTCCCATCCGAGCACGACCGCAAGATGACGGTCATGCTCACGCCGTTCATGAGCTGCTCGGCCAAGTTGCCGGTCTATGGTCTGCTGTGCGGGGCGTTTTTCCCACAGGCGACGGTTCCCGCCATGGTCTCGCTCTATCTGATCGGCATTGCGGTTGGCTGTATCGCGGCTTTGGTACTCAACCGCACGGCATTTAAGGGCGACCCGGTGCCGTTTATCATGGAGCTGCCCAATTACCGCCTGCCGAGCGTCAAGACGACGGTGATGCTGGCATGGGATAAGGCCAAAGACTTTATTACCAGGGCCTTTACCATTATCTTTGCCGCTACCGTGGTCATCTGGTTCCTTCAGACGTTCGACATCCGCTTTAATGTGGTCGCCGATCAGTCGCAGAGTCTGCTTGCGGGTCTCGGCAGCATCATTGCGCCGGCGCTGACGCCGCTTGGGTTTGGCGACTGGCGTGCATCCACGGCGCTCGTCACCGGACTTATCGCCAAGGAGAGTGTCATCTCGACCCTCACGGTGCTTTTGGGCGCGACCTCGCCCGCGGCACTGTCGACCATGTTTTCGCCGTTCACTGCCTATGTGTTCCTGGTCTTTACGCTGCTGTACCCGCCCTGTGTGGCAGCCATCGGCGCCGTCAAGAGCGAGCTGGGCGCGCGCTACGCCGTTGCCGTGTTCGCGTTTCAAGTGACGGTCGCCTGGATCGTGGCGTTTGTCGTGCATTCGGCGGGCATATTGCTGGGGTTGGCTTAGGGGCGCGTTGATGCTCCGCGCTTTTGGGCGAGCAACAATTCAACAATTATGAGCCAAAATACCGGTAATTGTCGGCCTGCGGGGACTGTCCTACGCTGCAGGTTGCCGTTCGCTGCCTATTTGCTGCCGTTTGCGGATTCGTAAATACTTGCAATCGTCGGTCGATTTAACCGCATTACGCGATGCCGATGCACATTTTTTGTGCCCCTTTCTACAATCACTTTGTGTCTATTGCCGAGCATGTCTTCCGTTTCGCCTGTGTGGGGACGTGGGGTGCAATAGTCGTTTGTAGAGGCTCATTGAGGAGGGAATTGATGAAAGAAAAATTCCAATCGTTCGGAAAGGCAATGCTCGTTCCGATTACGCTCATTGCCATTTCCGGTCTCTTTTTGGGTATCGGTAGCGTTTTTACGACCGAACTGACCCTTGTGTCCCTTGGCGTTAATTGGGACTGGTATGCCGCTTCGCCGCTCTTTACGTTCTTCTCGGTATTTAAGGGTCTCGGCGAGGTAATCATTGGAAACCTCGGTGTTTTGTTTGCTGTCGGCTGCGCCTTCTCCTTGTCTCGCAAAGAGAAGGGCTGGGCTGCCTTTTCTGCCCTTGTCTGCTATCTCACCATGCTCAAGACGGTTGAGATTCTGCTTGGAGCAGCTGGCTTGGCTGCCGACAACACAACGGTGGAAGCTCTTCAGAAGGTCGGCCTTACGTCCATTCAGGCGAGTGAGCAGTCCGCACTCTACACTACCTCGCTCGGCTTTTTTGGCTACAGCTCTGGTGTCTTTGGCGGCATTATCGTGGGCTGCCTGGTCGCCTGGATCACCGGCCGCTTTTACAAGACCAAGCTTCCAACGGCGCTGGCGTTTTTTGCGGGCAGTCGAACGGTCCCCATTGTATCGCTGGTCGCCGGTGGCATCCTGGGCGGCATTATGTACTTCGTCTGGCCCGTCATCGGTGGATGCTTCTCGGGTATTGCGACGTTCGTGAAAGGCTCCGGTCTGGTCGGTACGTTTGTCTATCGCTGGGTGCTCGAGAGCCTTGTGCCGTTTGGCTTGCATCCGTTGCTCGAGACGCCCATGTATTGGACTGAGCTTGGCGGCTCCATGGTCGTCGATGGAACGCGCGTGGTGGGCAATAGCGCCATTCAGCTTGCACAGCTCGCTTCTCCCAGCAGTGACAAGCTCTTGGTTAGGGCCTTCATGGCTGGCTATGGCATTAACGATTACGCGTTGTTCCCGGGCATCGCCCTTGCTATGTGGTCTTGTGCCAAGCCCCAGAACCGCAAGAAGGTTGCTGGTCTTTTAATCCCCACAGTGATTTCGACTGTTTTCTTTGGCGTTACGGAGCCTATTCTCTTTACGTTCCTGTTTGCCGCCCCCTGGCTCTACTTTGGCGTTTACGCTCCGCTTTCCGGACTGGGTGAAGTTCTCTCGGAGGCAATGGGCGTTTCGGTGTACCAGGGAAATATCAAGGACCTGATCCCGTTCTTATTCCGCCCCGAGAAGCTTAATCTGCTTCCATACCTTATCCTGCTCCCCGCCTTTTTCCTGGCAGCTTTCTTCCTCTTCCGGTTCTTTATTACTAAGTTCGATATCAAGACGCCCGGTCGAGACGATGGTGACGATATTGAGTTGATCAACAGCAGAGCCGAGTTCGAGGCAAAGGCCGCTGAGGCAAAGGGCGAGTCTGATAGCACTCCCAAGAAGGCAGTCCAGGGCCGTGCGGCCAAGGACAGCGCGCTTGCTGTTGGCATTGTCGAAGCGCTTGGTGGAGCCGACAACATTGATGATCTTGACAACTGCATCTCACGTCTTCGCGTGATTGTCAAGGATGGTTCTAAGGTTGCAGACGACGAGGTGTTCACCAAGAATCTTGAAGCTATGGGCGTTATCCGCCTGAGCGACAAGGCAATCCAGGTCATTTACGGTCCTCGTGTCGGCGAAGTCGCTTCTGAGGTGCACGAAGTTCTCGGTGACGAGTAAAACGCGCAAGTGGCTTTCAATTGCATAGCGCAATTCCAGGGCTTGGCTTCCTATCGCATGATTTAGGGGGCCAGGCCTTCTTGTTTTAGATTGTCAAGGCAGATACTCAATAGTTCTTCGAATGCGAGAATACAACTTCCGGTAAAGCAGTTAGGCTTAACGTTCTTAAGATCCATTGGGTGATCGTCATGTATCGTAAAGATCGCGTCTGCCGTCTTGGCGAGCTCGCTGTCTTCGTTGCCGGTAAACGCGAGGGTCGTAATGCCCGCGTCGTGGCATGCCCTTGCGGTTTCCAGGATGGCTTCTGTCTGGCCCGATTTGGATATGAGCATCATGCAGCTGAGCGTATTTCGGTTGGATTCGACAAACTGATCGGTTTCTAGGAAGTCCTGTATGACGGCCAAAAAGCCAAGTCCAACGAGCTTAGTCGCCATGTACTGCGCAACGATGCGTGAGAAGCCCTCTCCGTTTACTCCGATCATTCTGTTGCGATGTAGTGCGGCGATGAATACGTCTACATCTCCGGTGTGACATACGAAGTGGACGCTACTGTCTTTGAGTGATTGATTCATTTCGCGGGAGACATGCTGAAGGTGCTTGAGATCGTACATCATTTCGCGGTAGCCACGGTAGCCGAGCTTTTTCGAAAGCCTGATGACTGTCGTCATGCTGGTAAAGCATGCCATGGCGACGGGTTTTATGCCAATATCATCGAGGGTGTCGATATTGTTGAGTAGGTATTCGAGTACGCTTTGCTCGGTTTCGGATAGCTTTGCGGCTGAGTAGAGCTTGGAAATCTGCTTTTTATCAACCATCGGTGCTTCCTTCCCGCCGGACGTGTGTGGCCGCTTCCGTTGCGTAAATAATAACTCCTTGGGGAATTCCTTTCCCGCCTTGCAACCGGGGCGGGAAGCGGCCCTCCATGCTGGATACAATATCCAAACACAGGCGAACCATGCAATATTGAATGTGCTAATTGGGGGTTTCGATATGAAACTTACGGTCATAGGTGGCGGTGGCGTCCGCTCCATGTTTTTGGCAAAGAGCATAGCCCAGCAGGCGTCATCGCTTGGAATCGACGAACTTGTGTTTATGGACAATGATCCCGAGAAGCTGCGCATCTACGGTGGCCTTGCCGCCCATGTCTCGGGCATGCTTTGCCCCACGCTTAATTTTTCACTGACGGGCGATGCAGTCGAAGCCGTTAAGGACGCCGATTACGTGATCACGACGATTCGCGTCGGTGGGGACCATATGCGCGTTCGCGATGAGCGCATTGCTCTTTCGCATGGGGTTCTTGGCCAAGAGACGACTGGCGCAGCCGGCGTGTCTTTTGCCATGCGCTCCGTCCCTGCGCTTGCTTCGTATTGCGAGTTAATCAAGAAGTACGCAAAGCCGGACGTCAAGGTGTTTAACTTTACTAATCCCGCTGGCGTCGTATCTCAGGCCCTACGCGATATGGGCTATGATTTTACTTATGGCATTTGCGATGCCCCCTCGGGCATGTTGCATCAGTTTGCCGAGTATAAAGGCGTTGATCCCGCATCGGTTCAGGGCGAGTGCTATGGACTCAACCACCTCTCGTTCTTCCGCAATGTGACGGTTGACGGCGAGGACATCATGTCCGACTTGATCCACGACGACGGGGCATATGCTCATACAGATCTTAGGTTCTTCGAAAAGGACCTCGTCCTAAATCGCGGATGCGTGCCAAATGAGTACCTATACTATTTCTACTATCGCGAGCGCGCCGTTGCCAACGTTCTCTCTTCGCCCCAGACGCGCGGCGAACTAATCGAAGAAATTAATCGAGAAATGACGAGCGAGCTTGCATCTATCGATATTGAGAACGACTTCGAAAAAGGCCTCGCGTGCTTTGAGAAGTGGTACGGAATGCGCGAAAACAACTACATGGCGGCCGAGACGGGTATTCATCGCGACAAGCCGTGGACGTTTGACGTGTACGGCAAAGATGCTGGCGGATACGCAGGTGTCGCGCTCCGCTTCATGGATATTGCTCGCTCTGGCAAGACGCAGCAGATGATCCTGTGCACCCCCAACAATGGTGCCATCCCCGGCCTTCTCGATACAGATGTCATTGAGTCAACGTGCGATATCTCCACCGATGGCTGCGTGCCGCATCGCGTCGAAGCCGATTCTGTGCCCGCGGGAAACCTCGAATTGATTCGTCGCGTCAAGTACTACGAGCGCACCGTGGCGCGTGGCATCGTTAACCGATCGAAGCGCGACATTGTCGAGAGCCTCGCGATGCACCCGCTCGTTAATTCGTACTCCTTGGCGAAAGATATCGCCGCGCAGTACTTTGAGCTTAACCGCGACTACATCGACGGCTGGACAGACTAGTCTGGACGTTAAAACTAGAAATTATGGATGGGCGGACCGGCGTTTGTATTGGCGCCCGTTCGCCCTGCTTAGTAAGAAAACGGGTATAGAGTGAACTTGCGAGAGAACTTCAATGTCTTTCTGGAATCGGGCGATCGGGCGAAGGAATGCCGGAGTGGCTGCACGATGGCGTTATATATCCCCTTGTTTGTTATGAGCGCGCTTCAAATTGGTGTATCAAACGTTGCAACTGAGCTCGCCTATATCAATCCGTCCATTACGCTTATCTGCACTGTGGTCGCGGCCTTTTTAAACCTGCTTCTATCGAATGTGGCTTTTTCATTATTTGCCGTCGACCGGTCCAAAGAGACGGTGCAACCTGCTCGAACCCTTCCGGTTTATCTCTTGGCCTCGACGGTTCCCCTCCAGATTTCTGGGGCGCTGCTAATTTATTTGGTTCACTTGATTTTATCGGCAATTGTGGTCTTTGCCTCGCTTGCGAGCAGTCAGCTCGGGGTGTTGTGCTCGCTTGTGGTGGCAGTAATCGTGACGCTTCTTTCCGCGTCGTTCGTATTCGTGTTAATTGAAGATGCGGACGTGGAGCAGAGGGGACTACGAGGCATTCGGTTTGCACCACGCTACATCATGCGTTCGGTCACGGTGCTTCGTTCCTCCTGGAGAGAAATCGCGCGTCCCGCAACGCTGCTGGTGGCATGGAACCTGGTTGCAAGTTGCGCTATCCAGGTTCTTGTTGGATGGGTAGTTTCGAGTGCGGCGCTGCCGTCGGCACTTTCAGTGACGGCGCTTGTGCATGAGGGACTTTATTATGGGGCGTTTGCTTATATGCTGCTTTTGCTAGTTCATTGTGCGGTTGCGAGTTGGCTCGAAATTGACGTGCTCATGGGGGTGTCCTTGTGCGTATCCGAGCAGGCGCGATAGCCCGAAGATGAAGCCGCGTTTTCGACATTGAGTTCCTGCGTACCTTGCTTTCTAAGCAGAATTGGCGCGCCGTCTGTTAACGATCGTTTTCCAAGAATTCTTTCGTTGCTCATTTTATAGACTTCTCATTGCTATAATCGCCCGCCGCTCAAGATAATTGGAGAGGTTTTCCTATATGGCTCAAACAAAGCAAGACGGCATCACGCTCAGGCAGTGGCTCCCGCTCGTCGGGCTCACCTGCTGTGCGTTCGTGTTCAACACGTCGGAGTTTATGCCCATCGGCCTTTTGACTGATATCGCCGCGTCGTTCTCGCTCACCGAGGCCCAGGCGGGCATCATGATCTCGGTCTATGCCTGGGGCGTCATGCTGCTGTCGTTGCCACTCATGGTGTTCGCTTCGCGTTTCGAGTTCAAGCGGATGCTGCTGGGCGTGCTTGCCGTGTTCTCGCTGGGCCAGTTCCTGTCCGCCTTGGCACCGACCTATCCCATCTTAGTCTGCGCGCGCCTGGTGGTTGCCTGCGCGCACGCCGTGTTCTGGTCGGTCGCCTCGATCATGGCGTCGCGCCTGGTTGACACACGCCACGGGGCGCTCGCTATCAGCATGATCGCCACGGGTTCTTCCATCGCACAGATCTTCGGCCTGCCGCTCGGCCGCGCCATTGGCCTGGCCGTGGGCTGGCGTATGACGTTTGCCGTGGTCGGAGCGCTGTCTGCTGTCGCGGTCGTCTACCAGGCCACGGTGTTCCCCACCATGCCAGCGGGCGAGCGTTTTACGCTCAAGCAGCTGCCCGAGCTGCTCAAGAACCCGTTCCTCATCGCGCTCTATGTGGTCACGGTGTTCATGGCGACCGGCTATTACGCAAGCTACAGCTATATCGAGCCCTTCCTGGCGCAGGTCGCGCACGTCGATGCGGGCGCCATCACCATGACGCTGACGGCGTTTGGCTGCTCTGGTCTGCTCGGAAGCTGGCTGTTTGGCCGCCTGTTCGACGGGCATCGCTTCCCGTTCTTGGCTATTACGCTCTCCGGCGTGCCGGTGGCTCTGCTGCTTATGGCCCCCGCAGCCTCGGCGCTCGTGTTGGTGCTTGCCGTCTGCGCACTGTGGGGTTGCTGCGCCACGGCCTTTAACGTGGCGTTTCAGGCCGAGCTCATCAAGTACACGCCCGCGGATTCGTCGGCTGTCGCCATGTCGATCTTCTCGGGTCTGTTCAATCTGGGTATCGGCACGGGGACCGCAATCGGCGGCGCCGTGGTTTCGGGTCCCGGTATCGCTTGGATCGGCTTCGCGGGCGGGGCGATTGCCGTCGTGGGCGTCATTCTCGCCATCACGGTGATGTTCCCAGCCATCCGTCGCGCCAAGCCCGTCGCCTAATCACGTCCCCTCATCAGTTGCGGTGGAATAGTTCCTGTTTAAGGCCTCTGAAGGCCCAGGCAGGAACTATTCCACCGCAACTTATTTTGGGGGAGAGGATACAAGCTGGGCATACAATGGATGTCGTTGTGTTGCGCTTACCGGGAGGTTGTTATGTGGGCATACGAGACGACGTTCTATCAGATCTATCCGCTGGGCTTTTGCGGGGCTCCGCGCGAAAACGCCGCGCCCGTTGCCGAGGATGAGCTCGCCCAGGCCGCCGATGCTGAACCCAACCCCGATGCGCCCATCATGAAAATCGCCCAATGGGCCGACTACCTGCAGGAGCTCGGCGTCGGCGCCATGCTCATCAACCCACCGCTCGAATCTGATAGCCACGGCTACGATACGCGCAGCCTGCGCCATATCGACCGCCGCCTGGGCGGGGATGCCGACTTTGCCGCCGTATGCGACACGCTGCATGCCCATGGCATCCGCGTGGTGCTCGATGCCGTCTTCAACCACGTCGGCCGCGGTTTTTGGGCCTTCCGCGATGTGCAGGAGCGCAAGTGGGACTCGCCGTACAAGGACTGGTTCCACATTAGCTTTGACGGCGATTCCTGCTATGGCGATGGCTTTTGGTACGAGGGCTGGGAAGGCCATTTTGAGCTTGTGAAGCTCAACCTGCAAAATCCCGCTGTGGTCGATTACCTGCTCGAGTCCGTGCGCCGTTGGACCGACGTCTTTGGCGTCGACGGCCTGCGCCTGGACGTCGCCTATAAGCTCGACCGCGACTTTATGCGCCGCCTGCACGCCTTTGCCCGTGAGCTTAAGCCCGACTTCGTGCTGATCGGCGAGACGCTCCACGGCGACTACAACCAGATCGTCAACGACGAGATGCTCGACTCCTGCACCAACTACGAGTGCTACAAGGGTCTGTACTCCAGCTTTAACTCGGTCAACATGTTCGAGATCGCCCATTCGTTGCACCGTCAGTTTGGCGGTGACCCGTGGTGCATCTACCGCGGCAAGCATTTGCTGTCGTTTGTCGACAACCACGATGTGCCGCGCCTGGCGAGCATCCTTACCGACAAGTCCTGCCTGCGCCCCGCTTATGGCATGCTCTTTGGCATGCCAGGCATCCCGTGCGTCTACTATGGCAGCGAGTGGGGAATTGCTGGGGAAAAGGGCGGACCCGATGGCGACTGGGCGCTGCGCCCTGCGCTCGATGAGCCTGCGCCCAACGAGCTGACGGCTTTCATCACGCAGCTCGCGCACCTTCACTCGGCCGACGACGCGGCAGCCCGCGCCCTCAACTACGGCGCGTACCGCAACGTGGTGATTCAGAACAAGCAGCTGCTGTTCGAGCGCGCCTGCGACGACGCGACGGTGCTCGTGGCGGTGAACGCCGTGGGCGAGCCTTACACTTTTGGCGCCGGCGAGCTCAACGGGTCCTTTGTCGACCTGCTTGCCGACGACGTGCCCACGGTCGAGCTGGCGGGCTCCCTTGAGCTTGCGCCCTACGAGGTGCGTTATCTGCTGAGGGCCTAGGCCATGGCTGCGTCCGACGAGGGCTATCAACATATTGAGCATGGGTTTGAGCCCGTTGCTGACCAGCACTCGCGCGTTTTGGTGCTCGGATCGTTTCCCTCGGTACTGTCGCGCGCCAATGCCTTTTATTACGGCAACCCTCAGAATCGCTTTTGGCGTGTGATGGCCACGTGCCTCGGTATGCCTGTGCCGCCCAACGAGGGCGATCCTTTGGCAAGCGGTGAGCCCGCGACGCTCGATGCCTCCATTGCCGCCAAGCGGGCCATGCTGCTGAACGGCGGCGTGGCCCTGTGGGATGTGATTGAGAGCTGCGACATTAAGGGCTCGAGTGACGCCAGCATTAAAAACGTTGTGCCGGCACATATCGAGCGCATTACCGATGCCGCGCCGATCGAGGTCGTTGTCTGTAACGGCGGTACGGCAGGGCGACTCTATAAACGCTACTTGCAAGATCGGACGGGGCTGCCTGCCATTGTCCTGCCCTCGACAAGTCCCGCCAATGCCGCCTGGCACCTGGAGCGTCTTGTTGAGCGTTGGCACGAAGCCGTTGACTGGGCTGTTATTTAATTTAGATTTTTGTTTGAGCGTGGGCGCCCAGACGTTTCAGAACGCCTCGCCAGATCGGCGCGGGCACGGCTGGCTCGGCGCAAACCATGCCGTCGGCGTCGACGTTGGCGGCATTGCCGCCGCCAAGTCGCTGTGCATGCTCGACGGAGCAGCCCATGCGCACAGCGCCCACAAGCTTATCCATCGCTTCCGAAAATGGTCGGCGCAAGAGGCCCATGCGTGGGAAATGGCGAAGCGCTGCGATGCCGCTGCCGGCGCAGATGGCAACGCCGCCACACCACAATTGGTCATGGCGCTCACATGCCTTGTGCAGGCGAACGGCGGTCCCACGCGCCTGCTCAGTGCTCTCTTGTGCGGCTCGAATCGCGGCATAGACGCGCGTTCCCGTACCGCCAAAGCGCTCAAGCGCCTGCTCGATGGCTGTCAACGTCTCATCGTCAGCCACGTCTTCAATGGCCAGCACGATGCCATCGGCAACGCTGCCGGCGTCATTTGCCTTCGAGCCGACTGGGCGGGGGAGTACAGTGCCGGAAAGCTGAGCATAGGCGGCGATGGCATCCTGTAGGTCCCAGAGCAAAAAATCAAGATCGGCGCTATTGGGAATGCTGATATACGCAATGGTCTGCAACGTTTTTGGTGCATCGCCGCGTGCGGTCGTCTCCATGCCGCCTCCTTTCCGGTTGGTTTCCGTTTAGGTTACACCGTCTGGTGGCGCCCCGCCGCGCTATCCTAGTGCAACCCTTACGAAAGGAACGCCATGCGTCTGCCCATGAATACCTCGCTTGCCACGCTCAAGCCCTCCGGTATCCGCCGGATTAACGCGCTCGCCGCCCAGCATCCGGGGTGCATCGCGCTCGCGCTCGGCGAGCCCGATTTTCCCACGCCCGATGTGATTAGCGCCGAGGTGACCGCCGCACTGGACCGCGGTGACACGCACTATCCGCCCAACAACGGTCGCCCCGCCCTGCGTGAGGCGTTATCTGCCTACATGGGGGACGCGGGCCTTACGTTTTCGGCTGACGAGGTCATCCTAACCGACGGCGCGACCGAGGCCCTGTCGGCAACATTCATGGCTATGCTCAACCCCGGCGACGAGGTCATCATCCCCACGCCGGCCTTTGGCCTGTACGAGAGCATCGTCGTGGCCAACCACGCCAAAGCGGTCTTTTTGGATACGGAGCCTGCGCAATTCCAGATTGATGAGGAGGCGCTTCGTGCCTGCGTGACGCCGGCGACCAAGGCCATCGTCATCTGCTCGCCCAACAATCCTACGGGCTGTATCCTCAACGCGGCTTCGCTCGACGCCGTGGCGCGCGTGGCGGAGCAGGCGGGCATCTACGTGGTCTGCGACGACGTATACAACCGCTTGGTTTATGTGGGTGGCTACGAGCGCTTTACCCAGCGCCACCCGGAGCTTCGCGATCAGACGGTAGTTATTGAGAGCTTTTCCAAGCCCTGGGCCATGACCGGCTGGCGTTTGGGCTGGCTCGCAGCGGCAGCCCCCGTCATCGCCGAGATCGCAAAAGCCCACCAATACCTAGTATCGAGTGCCGTCTCCTTCGAAATGGACGCCGCAGCCCGAGCCCTGACCGTCGACCCAACCCCCATGCTCAAAGTCTACCGAGCCCGCCGCGAGCGCGTACTCGCAGCCTTAGACGCCATGGGCCTCGATGTAGTAGAGCCCGCAGGAGCCTTCTACACTTTCCCGAGCATCAAAAAGTTCGGCCTAACCAGCGAAGACTTCTGCATCAAAGCCATCAAAGAAGCAAACGTAGCCCTAGTCCCGGGAGACTGCTTCGGAACCGAAGGCCACATCCGCCTCAGCTACTGCGTTTCCGACAAAGACCTGGACGAAGGTCTCCGCCGCCTGTCCACCTTCATTTCAACCTTGTAGCCATCAGGGACGCAACATATCAGCCCACCGACTTAAGGCTTATGAGTGGGGGCGTCGGCCAACGGGAAACCGGGCTGCCCCAAAGTCACCGCAGGCCGCGCCGCCGAAGGCCAGGCGCAAGGTTTTCGTAGATTCCGCACGAGCCGAAGAGCACTTAATGTGCTCTTCGTGCGAGCCCAGGACCTGACCGAGCGAAAACCTTGCGCCTGGCCTTCGGC
>DBEZHA010000046.1:0-41644 GCA_048189585.1 Collinsella sp.
GATTTCGTCGAAGATGATGAGTGTGTCTGTCGGCGTTATGGTCTGGCCGCGCAGGAGCTCTATCTGGGAGATGATGCGTTTGGGGTCAAGGCTTCCGTCGAACAGCGAGCGTGCGCCCGGTTCGAGCATAAAGTCAAAACGGATGACGTTTTGATACTGCTGGCCTGCGAATTCGTTGAGAAGCCAGGTTTTTCCCGTCTGGCGGGCCCCCTTAAGCAGGAGGGGCTTGCGGTTTGCCCTAGATTTCCAAGCGATGAGTTCGTCCATTAGCTGTCGCTGCATACTGCCTCCTAACGATCATGGTTAGTATAAGACCGTGTTGGTCTTTCCATCGAAAAATGTGGGAATGAACCACGTTTTTCCATCGAATAATGTGGGAGGCAACCACGTTTTTCCATCGAATAATGTGTGGGTTTAGGTCGGCATCTGGGGACGTTCTTTTTCTGCCGGCAGTTTGGGACACTCCTTGTTTTGGTGCAAATTAGTTACCCTTGCATCAGAAAACGGCGCCCGCCGGCGATGTTGCCGGCGGGCGCCGCGGTCGTGTAGGCGCTATTTGTTAAGTGCGTGCGTTCGAGCTCGCGTGCTACAGCGAGTCGATAAAGCGCTGCTGGGCGGCGCGGCCGGCTTCGTCCCACTTAAAGACGCCGGCGTTGTCGAGCACGTGGCCAAACACCACGCCGACCTCCTCGTGCAGGATATCGATGGCGCTGTCTGCCGTAAGCTCGTCGGCGCGGCGGGCAAAAACGTCTTCGGCCCATGCGGCGTGGTTGCGGCATAGATCATCGCCCTCGAGCGCGCTAGCAAGGTCGTAGCTGGCATCGACCTTGGCCGCCAGCAGGTGCTCGCGGACAGCCCCGAGCTCGGGAACCAAGCGCGGCGGCAAAATGGCCAGGCCCATGACCTCGATCAGGCCGATGTTCTCTTTCTTGATGTGGTGGTACTCGGCATGCGGGTGGAATACGCCCAGCGGATGCTCGTCAGTCGTGATGTTGCAGCGAAGCGCCAGGTAGGCCTCGTAGATTTCGCCGCCGGCATTGCCGCGGGAGTCGACGCGGCGGATGACGGGCGTCACGGTGTTGTGCGCCACGCCATCGGCTGTGTGCGCGACGACGCCAACCGACTCATCGGTCCACTCGCGCCAAGCGAGGATGATCTTCTCGGCGGCGTCGAGCAGCTGGGCGCGGTCGTGCGAGCGCAGTCGCAGCACCGAAAGCGGCCACTGCAACACGGTACCGCTGACTTGGTCAAAGCCGGGCACGCTAAACTGCGAGACCTCGGTGGCATGCATCATGGGGAACTCGTGCGCGCCGCCCTGGAAGTGGTCGTGCGACAGAATCGAGCCGCCCACGATGGGCAGGTCGGCGTTGGAGCCAATAAAGTAGTGCGGGAACAGGTCGACAAAGTCGAGCAGGCAGGTCAGCCCCTTGCGGTCGACGTGCATCGGGCGATGCTCGGAGCTCATGGCAATGCAGTGCTCGTTAAAGTACGCGTACGGGCTGTATTGGAAGCCCCAGCGCTCGCCGTCGAGCTTAATGGGGATAACGCGCAGATTCTGGCGGGCGGGATGGGCGCCGCCGTCGGCTGCAGCGGAGCGTCCGGGATAGCCCTCGTTTTCGATGCAGAGCTGGCAGGCGGGATACTTCTCGCCCGTGTTTTTGGCGGCGCCGGCCGCGGCAATATCGCGCGGGTCCTTTTCGGGCTTTGACAGGTTGATGGTAATCTCGAGGTCGCCCCAGTTGGTGGGGGTGCTCCATTTGATGTTGCGCGCGATGGCGGCACGGCGCACGTAGCCGGCGTCGCAGCACAGGCCGTAGAACCAGTCGGTCGCGGCGCGGGGCTCGTTGACGCCCATACGTCCGTTGAATTCCTCGTTTACAACCGAAGGCCTCGGCATCAGCACGCCCATGATGCGCATGGCGATGCGGTTGCGGCCCGATGCCGTGTCCTCGGCGGCACCGTTGACAACGGCGGCCTCGGAAAGCGCGGCAAGTGTGCCTTCAAGGTCAAAGTTGGGCAGGGTGTCGGGGTGCAAGAGCGAGAGTTTCTCGACCTGGAGCGCCCAGGCCATGTCGAGCGCCGGGCCCGTAGCACCGATGCACTCGAGAATGGTGTTATACGCCCAGATGCGATCGTCCTGGCCGATCATCGATCGGTGGATAGCGTACTCGATCAGGTTCTGCGCGGCCTCGCGCACGTCAGTCATTACAGCCATGCCGCGTAAGCCCCCTTGTCAGAAATTGCGTAGTGGCGGGCAGAGCCCTCGCCTAGCCAGCCGTTCATCTTGGTGATAAAGGTGTCGACCAGGTCGAGCGGCACGAAGGCCTGGATGGTGCCACCAAAGCCGCCACCGTGGATACGGACGGCGCCACGGCCGTCGAGCACGTGCTCGGCCAGTGCCAGGGCATACATCGAGGGCTGCTCGGAGCCCAGCTTGGCAACGACATTCTGTAGGTACATGGCAGAGCTGGCGCCGGACTCGCGCGTCAGGACCAGGAACTGATCGATGTCGCCGGCGTTCAGAGCAGCCCAGCGCTTGTCGACCAGGCCGTTCTCGTACCAGTAGTGAACGGCGCGCAGGCAGGCGCGGTCGCCCAGCTTGGCGCGCAGCTCGGGGAGCTTGGCGTCAAAATCGGCAACGTCGACCTCGCACAGGCGTGCCTTGCCAAACTCGGCGGCAACGTCCTGCATCTCGCGCGGAACGGCGGCGTAGTCGTCGGTGGCGGCCACGTGGTCGGCACCGACCTTAACGAGCACGAGCGCATAGCCGTGATCCTCAAAGTTGAGCTCGAGCTTCTGGGTTTTAGGCTGAGCCTGGTCCTCAAAGTCCATGTAGGCAAGGCCGCCCAGGCACACGGCGGCCTGGTCCATCAGACCGCAGGGCTTGCCGTAATAGTTGTTCTCGGTGCGCTGGCTCATCTGCGCGAGCGCGACGGGCTCGATGGCGGGTGCGCCCCAGAGGGTTTCCATGGCGCGACCGTACGCGGCCTCGACGGCGGCAGAGCTGGAAAGACCGCCGCCCGAGGGGACGGAGCAGGTAAAGGCAAAGTCGAAGCCGTGGGGCTCAACGCCAAGGGCTGCAATCTCGTGGGCCATGCCGCGGACGAGGCTTGCGGACGTGCCCTTCTCGGACTCCTGAACGTCTAGCGTGTCGAGCGCGATTTCAAACGTGGGATAGCCCTCGTCGGCTACGCGAACCTTGTTGGAATCGGTTGCCACGGCGATGCCGTCGACGGCGACATCGAGCGAGCCGGCGATAACGTGGCCACCCTCGTGGTCGGTGTGGTTGCCGCTGATCTCGGAACGGCCGGGCGCGTGCACGTAGAGCACCTGGCGGTCGCCGATGGGGCCAAACTCCTCCTCAAACAGCTTGGTGAGCGTGGCGAATGTCTTTTCGTCGGGGGTGGTCATGGGAGTCCTTTCCTTGGCGCGCACGGGTGAGTTTTGCGTCGTTATGAGTACGTTAACAACTTGAAGCGGCATGAACCAAGTGTTCACGATACCGCACGTTATGGGCTATGTTAACGTACTCATAACACATCGCTTGTCACTTTTTGAGAATCTGGTAATCGGTAGAAATACAGCCGTGAACGGTACTGTCGTATGGACTTATAAAGCAGAAGAGATGCAGGTCGAAAAAGTAGAGTACGTTAACATGCGTCCGACGATAGCGGGTCTCGGCGCGGGGTGTATTTCTGCCCGGGCCGGCATTCACGCTATTCAGATCTCGCAAGGGTGAAGGTGATCCTGTGGCAAGGCGCCCGTCCAACGATACAGGTACGCGTCCGGTCTCCATGGCCGACGTCGCCCGCGCTGCTGGCGTTTCGCAGCAGACGGTTTCGCGCGTCGCCAACGGCTTGCCCAACGTTAACGAGCAGACGCGCCAGCGCGTGCAGGCCGCTATGCAAGAGCTCGGCTTTCGTCCGAGTTATGCCGGCCGCTCGCTGCGCGACGGCCGTTACCATTCGGTCGGCCTGTGCGTCAACGATGTCACCAAGTTTGGCAACCTCTCAATGATCGACGGCATCGCCAGCGCTGCTCGCGAGCATAATTGCGCCATCACGCTGGTCGAGATGTCCAAGACCGAGGAGTTTTCGCTTGCCGAGGCCACGCGTCGTATGGCCGCGCTGCCCGTGGACGGCATCATCATCGGCATGAGTCGCATGGCGCCCGATTTTGAGACGTTTGATCCGCTGCCGGGCATTGGCACGGTCATCGTTACCATGTACGCGCACCCGCGGGTGACCACGGTCGACTCCGATCATTACGGCTGCTCGCTATTGCTTATGGATCACCTGTTTGAGCTGGGGCACGAGCAGATTCGCTATATTGGCGGCCCGTCGTTCTCGGTCGACGAACAATTTCGTCGCGCCGGTTGGCAGGATACGCTCGAGCGTAAACACATCGAGCCGGTAGAGCCGCTCGAGGGTGACTGGTCTGCCAACAGCGGTTACGATGCCGGCAGATATCTGGCCGAGCACGACCGCACCATGACGGCGATTTACGCGGCAAACGACCAGATGGCAAATGGCGCGATTGCCGCGCTGCGCGATAGCGGTCTGCGCGTGCCCGAGGACGTGAGCGTGGTGGGTGTCGATGACTCGCTCGACGACTTTGTGGCACATAACGAGCTCACGACCGTTCGATTCGATTTGCATCAGCGTGGACGCGAGGTGTTCGAGCATGCGGTTCCCGAGGCGGGTACGGAGGGCAAAACCGTTGCCATTCGTATTCCCGGTCAGCTCATCGTTAGACATAGTACGGCGGCACCGCGCGCATAGTTTCCGCAGGTCAACGGTGATATGTTGAACATCAATAACAATCAGTAAGGATGTCGGTAGATAGCTGTTGGGATGTAGCCGAGTGCTATGATAGACGGGCTCTTTTGTCTATCTAGGAGGCTTTGCCTGATGGAGATCACCAAGGATATCCGCTACGTTGGCGTCGACGATCACGACATTGACCTGTTCGAGGGCCAGTACGATGTGTCCGAGAACGGTATGGCATACAACAGCTACGTTATCTTGGGCGAAAAGATTGCTGTCGCCGATTCAGTCGACGGCGGTTTTGTCGACGAGTGGCTCGGTAACATCGAAGCCGTGCTCGACGGTCGCACGCCCGATTACCTGGTCGTTCACCATATGGAGCCCGATCACTCTGCTGGCATCGCCGCCTTTATGGAGCGCTATCCCCAGGCACAGATTGTGGCCAGCATGGGTGCCTTCCGCATGATGGTCAACTACTTTGGCACCGACTACCCCGAGCGCAAGATGGTCGTCAAAGAGGGCGACGTGCTCGACCTGGGTGGCCACAGCCTAACGTTTGTCGGCGCCCCCAACGTGCACTGGCCCGAGGTGCTTTTCTCCTATGAGGCCACCGACAAGGTACTTTTTAGTGCCGACGGCTTTGGCAAGTTTGGCGCTAACGACATCGAGGATCCCGAAGGCTGGGCCTGCGAAGCGCGTCGTTACTACTTTGGTATCGTGGGCAAGTTCGGTAAGTTCGTGCAGGCTGTGCTCAAGAAGGCCGCCGATCTGGACATCCAGATCATCTGCCCGCTTCATGGCCCCGTGCTGACCGAGAACCTGGGCTACTACCTCGACACCTATAACACCTGGTCGAGCTATCAGCCCGAGGACGAGGGTATCACGATTGCCTATGCGAGCGTGTACGGGCATCTGAAGGCTGCTGTCGAGGAGCTCGCATCTGCGCTTGAGGCTCGCGGCCAGAAGGTTTCCGTCTTTGACCTGGCTCGCGACGATATGGCCGAGGCTGTTGAGGACGCGTTTCGCTATGACCGCCTGGTGCTCGCCTCTATCACCTATCAGGGCGAGATCTTCCCGTTCATGAGCACCTTTATCCACACGCTTGCCGAGCACGCCTATCAGAACCGTACGGTGGCACTCGTTGAGGCCGGCTCCTGGGCGCCCGCTGCCGCCAAAGTTATGACCAAGGAGCTCGAGGGCATGAAGGACATCACCCTGACGCAGAACAAGGTGACTGTCCTGGGTTCGCTCAACGACGCCTCGCGCGCTCAGATCGAGGCCCTCGCCGACGAGCTTTCCAAGTAGCGACACGTTCACTTTTGACGCTCAACCACCACAACCACCACAAAGGGGACAGACACCTTTGTGGTGGTTTTTGTTTAAGCGCCGGCGATGACGAGATTTGGGTGGGCGTCGTCGACGATCTCGGCGATTGAGGTGGCGACGGCGCCTTCGGGGTCGCGGTCCATCACGATGGTGTCGACGTCGGCAAGCTCGGCAAAACGGTACATGCCGCGTCCGTTGACCTTGCTGGCGTCCATGAGGGCGACGCTTTGACGGGCGGCACCGACCATAGCCGCTTTGGTCTCGGCCATCTGCGGAAAGTCGGTCGTAAAGCCGCAGCCGGGAACAAAAGCGCCGGGGCACATGACGGCAAGGTCGGCGTGGACCATTTGGAGCGCCTGCATGGTAAGTGGGCCGTACAGATAGCGATGACCTTTGCGCAGTGCCCCACCCAGCATGACGACATCGACCGAGGGCATGCTCTCGTCGATGTAATCGGCAATGGTAATGTCGGCCGTGATGACGGTGATGCCGTTGCGCTGGTCGAGGAGCCGGACAAACTCGAGCGCCGTGGTGCCCGAGTCGACGAGAAGCGTGTCGCCGTCATTGACGAGCTCGATGGCGCTTTGTGCGATGGCTTGTTTGGCGGCGACATTGACGTTGATGCGGCGATCCTGCGTGGAGACGGTCAGGCGTTTGTGAAGCGATACGGCACCACCATGTGTGCGGCGCAGCTTGCCTGCTTCGGCGAGCGCGTCCAGGTCGGCGCGGGCGGTGACGGAGGATACGCCAAAGGTCTGGGCGATTTCTGCTACCTGCACCGAGGCGTTATGCTCGAGCATCTCCATGATGGCGGCACGACGCTCATCGGCGAAAGCGCGGTTGGTAGCTTGGGCCATGTTTGCTCCATTCTCGGCTAAATTTGCAGGAATTGTGTTGACTCTATTTTCGTTCATTTTCTTTTTGAGTAAGAAAACACCTTTCGATTACTTATCTTTTCTATAAAAGAAAGACGCTCAACGCCCAAAATTCAATATCGAACACGCCCACTCGGCTCCAATTCCTTCCGTTTACTTTTCAAAAACGACGGTATTGACCTGCATGGGCTCAATATCTCGCACGTGTAAAGACGCCGAATTTCATACAATGAGCGCAGTAAAACGCAAGGTAAAACGCCTTGTGAACAACTACGCCCGATGTCCAGATGCGGGCGAGGGAGAGGAGCAAACGCTCATGGCACTTGTTACCACCGAAAAGATGCTCAAGGACGCCCAGGCCGGCCACTACGCCGTCGGCGCGTTCAACGTCGAGAACCTCGAGTTTGTTATGGCCGTTCTGGCCGCTGCCGAGGAGACCAAGTCCCCCGTCATCATGCAGACCACCCCGGGCACCATCAAGTCCGCTGGCCTGGACTACTTCTACGGCATGGTCAAGGCTGCCGCCGAGCGCGCTTCCGTGCCCGTCGCTCTGCACCTCGATCACGGCGATGGCTATGACCGCTGCATGCAGGCTTTCCGCACTGGCTACACCTCTGTCATGATCGACGGTTCGCACGAGTCCTTCGAGGACAACATCGCCCTGACCAAGTCCGTCGCCGACGCTGGCCGCGCCATGGGCGTGCCCGTCGAGGCCGAGCTCGGCAAGGTTGGCGGCAAGGAGGACGACGGTCCCGCGGTTGAGGGCGAGAGCCCCTACACCGACCCTGCCGAGGCCAAGGAGTTCGTCGAGCGCACCGGCTGCACCTCCCTCGCTATTGGCGTTGGCACCAGCCACGGCGTGTACACGAGCGATCCGCACATCGAGCAGTCCGTGGTCAAGGCCATCCGCGACGCCGTCGACGTGCCGCTGGTTCTGCACGGCACCTCCGGTGTGCCCGATGAGCAGGTTGCCGAGGCTGTGAAGAACGGCATCTGCAAGGTTAACTACGCCACCGAGCTGCGTCAGGCCTACACCAAGGGCTTCATGGCCTACATGGCCGAGAACCCTGCCTGCTTCGATCCCAAGAAGCCGGCCAAGGAGGGTATGCGTGAGATCACCGAGCTGGTTAAGATCCGCATGACCAACCTCAACTCTGTGGGCAAAGCAGAGTAACAGCAAGGGTGCTCTGATCCCACCGGACGGCTTGGGCGGGTCCCCGTACTTAGTTTCCAAAACGTCCTCGCGCATGAAGGCCCCCGTTGCCTCGCTTCTACGAAGCGTTGGCAACGGGGGCCTTCGCGCTGCGGAATGATTTTGGAAACTAAGTACGGGGACCCGCCCAAGCCGTTCTGCTCAATCGCCCTTGTGGCGTTGGGCGGGAAGGGGTGGGGCGTTAGGGCTTCTTTGCTGATGGGGGATTAGTATGCCCGGGCTTGGTTGGGGAAGGTTTTGTCTAGGGATGCTTGGAGCTTTTCGAACGATGCTCGCAAGTTGTGGCTCTGGTCGGTTGAGCGTTTGGCTTTTGTGGTGGGGGAGTCGAGGAGGCCGTCTCTCTGTGTCGGGGGGAAGGAGAAAAGGTTTGCATGATTTAGGGATGGCTGCTGTGCTGCGTCGTTGGAAGAATGCATGCTTATGCGGCCTCCTCGATATCCACCAAAAGGTTGCGCACGGGGTGTGCTGCTAGGTCCCGTGCGTTGGCAGTATTATGCCGCGGCTTCTGCAAAGAAGCGCTAAAGAAAGGCTTAACCTGGTTTGGTGTTACGATGAAACTGCAGGTCAGAGGTATCGAATAACACTATTGAAAGGTTTTAAGCTTAAGGGCTTTCTAAGGTTTGTGGTGCGGATGTGGCGCGGACGTGCGGGGCGTGTGGACGGCTCGTTCCTAGCGCTGCGGCTCTGCAGTGCGCACCTGCTCGACGACCTTTTCCATCGTGGCGTCGATGCGGTCTTTTTTAAGCTCGCATTCCCAGATGGTTATGGGTGTCCAGCCCATATGAGTGAGTGCGTTGATGGCGGCTCGGTCGCGCTCGACGTTGCGACGGAACTTTGCCTCCCAAAACTCAACATTGCGCTTGGGCTGACTTGGGTTGCATTTGGGGCAGCGGTGCCAAAAGCAGCCGTTGACGAAGATGGCGATCTTGCGCCCGGGAAAGGCGATGTCGGGCTTGCCGGGTACCTTCCATTCCAAACGATAGCCCGTAAGGCCCGCGGCCCGTAGGCGCTGGCGTACGAGCAGCTCGGGCTTGGTGTTGGCGCGCTTGTTGCCCTTCATGGACTTTTTGATTGCGGCGCGACGGCGCACCAGTTCGCGCTCGTCAGCGGAAAGGTCCGAGGTGTCGATGCCGTCGAGCAGACCGGGCTTGGGACGTATTTTGCTGCGGCGCTTAGGTGCGCGCTTGGGTTTGGGAGCGGGCTTGACGGTCGTGGCGGCCTTGGCATCTTTGGCAGTGCTGTTGGTCTCGAGCCGATCTTCCTTCAGCTCAATTAGGGCATCAATGAGCCCCTTGTCGGCGGGCATCCATTCCACCGTGGCAAGCGAGGTACGCGGAATCCAGCGGATATCGAGCTGGCGGTCGTGCTTCTGGGGCTCATCGGCTTCATCGGCGAGCGAGCAGTAGTAGCACTCCATCGAGAGATGAAAATCGGGGTAGTCATATTCAACGGTGTAGATATCGCGCAGGTTGGTGACTTTTACCTGTAGCTCTTCCATAAGCTCGCGTCGCACGGCGTCTTCGGGTGTTTCGCCGCGCATGAGCTTGCCGCCTGGGAACTCCCAAAGTCCCTGCATGTCGCCGTAGCCGCGCTGCACGGCCAGTAGCTCGTCGGATCCTTCCTTACGAATGATCCCAGCAGCAACATGAACAGTCTTCAACAGGAGTCCTCTCTCAACATCAACACGTAACAGGGCGGCTACCCCTACCTTACACAACGGTAAGGCAACCGTAAGCCATATCGATGGTAGCCGACTCGGCTTCTTGCGACTATAGATGCCGTAGACTAATCGCAAGAAAGGACTCGGTATGCAAACCACGCACATGGCGACCCCGGTACTGGAGGTCGCGCATCTCGAAAAGGTATATGGAGCGCTGGGCAACGTGACCCGCGCGCTCAACGACGCCAGCTTTACCGTCAACCGCGGCGAATTCGTTGGCATCATGGGCGCCTCGGGCTCGGGCAAGTCGACGTTGCTCAACTGCGTCTCGACCATCGATAGCGCCACGAGCGGCACCATCCGCATCAACGGGCAGGACGTTACGCGCATGAAGCAGGCTGAGCTTTCGCAGTTCCGCCGCGAGGAGCTCGGCTTTATCTTCCAGGACTCCAACCTGCTCGATACGCTCACGGCACGCGAGAACATCGCCCTGCCGCTCACCATCGCCCGCACAAATTCGGCAGAGATCTCGACCCGCGTGCAGGACGTGGCCGCGCGTCTGTCCGTGAGCCAGGTGCTCGACAAGTATCCCTACCAGATGTCCGGCGGCCAGCAGCAGCGCGTTGCCGCCTGTCGCGCGCTTGTCACCGACCCCACCATGATCATGGCCGACGAGCCCACCGGCGCCCTCGATTCCAAGAGCGCTCGCCTGCTGCTCGAGAGCCTGGAGGCCCTGAATCGCCGCCTGCGCGCCACCGTGCTCATGGTCACGCACGACAGCTTTGCCGCCAGCTACACGAGCCGTGTGCTGTTTATTCGCGACGGCAAGATCTTCACCGAGCTGCGCCGCGGCGACACCGACCGCCGAGAGTTCTTCGACCGCATTATGGAGGTCGTTGCCATGATGGGCGGTGAGGGCTCCGATGCTCTGTAAACTCGCTTGGGGCAACGTCCGCCGCGCCGGCCGCGACTACCTCGTTTACTTGTTGACGCTCACCCTGGGCGTCACGGTCTTCTATGCCTTTAACACCGTCTCGATGCAGGTCGACATCGCCGGCATCGAGGAAGCGGGCTTGTCCGAGGTCATGGGTACCATGCTCGGCTACCTCACGTACTTTTTGGCCGGCGTCATGGCCTTTTTGATGGTGTACGCCAATAACTTCATCATGAAACGCCGCAAAAAGGAGTTTGGCCTGTACCAGGTACTCGGCATGGGGCGCGGGCGCGTCGCCACGATTATGGCGCTCGAGACTGTGATCGTTTCGGTCGGCGCCTTTGTCGCCGGCATCGTGCTGGGCGTGGGGCTCTCTCAGCTCATGGTATTCTTTACGGCCTCGCTCTTTAAGACACAGATCGCCAATTTCCACTTCTTCTTCTCGGTGCATGCGTTCAACCTGACCCTTGCCTGCATGCTCGTAATGTTTGTGCTCACGTTGCTGCTGAACCTTCTCGCCGTGCGTCGTACCAAACTCATCGAGCTTATGGGTGCCGAACGTCGCAACGAGAGCATCAAGACACGCAACCCCTGGATTGCGATTGCCATCTTTGCCGTGGGCGTGGTGCTGGTGGGCGTGGCCTATTACCGTCTGCTACGTGATGGGTTCCCGCTCACCGCGACGGACAGCAAGCTGCAAGAGGGCATGAACCAGTTTGGCATCACGACCGCTATGGTTACCGTGGGCACCTTTGCCCTGTTCTGGGGACTCTCGGGCATGCTCATCAAGCTGCTGCAGAGCCTGCGCGGTGTGTATTGGCGCGGTCTCAACATGTTTACCGTGCGCCAGCTTGCGGCCAAGGTCAACACGGTGTGCTTTTCGATGGGCGTCATCGCGATGATCCTGTTTTTGGCCATCACCTCGGTGACGTGCGGCATGTCGATTGCCAACGTGATGAACGAGAATCTGGAGCGCTATACGCCGGCCGATATGTCGCAGACGTATATCTATTACACGCCCGATGATCTCGACCGTTACAAAGAGTATGCTGACCCGTCTGAGGCCGATCGTATGGTGCCGGCCGACGCAACGGTCGACTTGTACTCTGCGTGGCATGGTGAGCTTGTCGATCCGGACAATGATACGGAGAGTATTTATGGTAAGTCGGCGGACAACAGCGTCGAGACCGGCAAGAAGGTCAATATCGCCGATGTAGCCGGTGAGCATGTGCAGATCGATTCGTATCTGAGTTATCCGCTTGGCGGCTCGGATCCTTCGGTGACTCCAGGTGAGATGTGCAAGACCATGGGCGAAAAGCTCCCCAAGGCGCTCGAGGGTAGCAACGCCAACACGACAGGCCTGTCTGTGACGCCGGCAAGTCAGTACAACAAATTGCGTCAGATGATGGGCAAGGAGCCGGTGAGCATTGGTCGCGACCAGTACTTGCTCACGTGTGATCTGGGCGGCGAGCTGGTCGACATGTACACCAAGTATATGGCTGGCGGCCATGTCCTTACCTTGGGCGGGCATACGCTCAAGCCCGCAACCGATAAGTCGGACGAAGATACGGCGGCCATCGCCAACTCGGCGATGGGCAGTAATCCGGGTACCGTCGTCGTTGCCGACGAGCTGTTGTCCCAACTTAATCTGCAACCGTATTCCAGCAGCCTGCTCGTTAACTACAAACAGGGGATGGATACGACCGAGGCAGACGAGAGCATTAAATACACTGCGCTCGACAATCTGCTCGTTGACGGCAAGGAGCCGGGGTCGTGGGGACTCTTCATCACACGCTCCGAGATGTACACGCAAGCAGCGCAAATGAACGGTCTTATTAGCTACCTAGCCATCTACATCGGCTTTGTATTGGTCGTTGCATGCGCGGCGATTCTGTCGATCCAGCAACTCTCCAACGTGGCCGACGGCAGCCGCAGCTATCGTGTGCTGGCACAGATCGGCTGTGAGGACCGCCAGGTTCGCCATTCGGTGATGGCGCAGCAAGCGGTATTCTTCCTGTTCCCGCTGGCAGTGGGCCTGGCGCACTCCTTTGTGGCACTTAAGGTGATCATCGAGCTGGTGAGCATTTTCGGAAATATGAGCATCGGCGGCACCGTGGGCCTCACCTGTGCAATCTTCCTAGCGGCCTACGGCGGCTACTTCCTGGTGACCTACCTCATGAGCACCGGCATGGTACAAGCCGCCATCGCCACCCGCTACAGCGAGTAACAAGCGGGCAAAATCGTCGCAAAATCAGAGGCGTATGACCGCCGCGAAGGGACCAGGGGCCCTTTCGCGGCGGTTTTTGCCAATCTGGTGCGTCTCAGATACAAGTGAGTAGACTTTTTTGAACCTGCCGAGCACATCGCGACAAATGCTCAATAAAACCGCAGGTCAGAGCTATGTCGTTTTGGGGCGTGCTCGGCCTTCTGCAAAAAGCCTACTCACTTGGTTTTTCTGCTAGAAGACCGCCACGAGGGAAGGCGGCTCCCTCGCGGCGGCTGGCGTTTGCCCAGATAAAACCTACCAAAATAAACCAGTCCCTTTTTGGCACAAGGGGAAACGTGCGACCCGAGGGCATGTTTAACAGAGTGCGCCTGGCCCCCGAAGCCCGGCGCGCATACGATACGCGAGGGGTAGTCGTTGGGGACGTTCTTAAACGACGAGTCAAACAACAACGTCCCCAACGACTACCCAAGGAGTGTCCCAAACTGCCGGCAGAAAAGGAGCGTCCCTAACTGCCGCATCCGGAGCAAGACAACGCCGCAGGTAGAGGACGGACAGCGAGCGGGTCGCATTTGAGACAAGGTGACGTGAAACGAAAGGGCGCTGACCTCTTGGTCGCGCCCTTGAAGTTGAACGTCAGATTGTCCAAATGCGACCAGCGCAGCGTCGGCCGGTTACGGCGTTTGGTAAAACGCCGTAACCTACACCCGCTCCGCGATCTCGTGGATGAGGTAGTCGGTCTTTTCCCAGCCCAGGCACGGGTCGGTGATGGACTTGCCAAAGACGCCGCCGTCGACCGGCTGGTTGCCGTCCTCCAGGTAGGACTCGATCATAAAGCCCTTGACCAGCTTGGAGATGGACTCGTTGCGGCGGCAGCTGTCGAGCACTTCCTTGCAAATGCGATACTGCTCCAGCGGACGCTTACCCGAGTTGTCGTGGTTGCAGTCGATGACCGCTGCCGGATTAGCATAGCCGGCGTGCTCGGTGTAGCGCTCGGCCAGGCGCTCCAGGTGTTCGTAGTGGTAGTTGGGGTAGGTGCGCCCATCGAGACCGATGTAGCCACGCATAACGGCGTGCGCGAGCGGATTGCCGCCGCACTCGACCTCCCAGTTGCGGAAGATGAAGCTCTGGTGCGCCTGCGCGGCGTAAATGGAGTTGAGCATAACGGTGGTAGAGCCGGCAGTGGGATTCTTCATGCCGACGGGCACCGAAATGCCGCTCGACACCAGGCGATGCTCCTGGTTTTCGACCGAGCGTGCGCCCACGGCAACATAGCTCAGCAGGTCAACGAGGTACTGGTAGTTGGACGGGTAGAGCATCTCATCGGCGGTAAAGAAGCCCGTTTCTTCAATAACGCGCAGGTGCATATGGCGGATGGCCTTGACGCCCTCGAGCAGGTCGTCGGGAGCCTCGGGGTTGGGGTTGTGTAGAAGACCCTTGTAACCGGTGCCCTTGGTACGCGGCTTATTGGTGTAGACGCGCGGAATGATAATGAGCTTGTCCTTGACCTCCTCGGCGGTCTTGGCCAGTCGGTTCATGTACTCAAGCACCGAATCCTCGCGGTCGGCAGAGCACGGGCCGATGATGAGCACCTTGCGTGCGTCCTCACCGGTAAAGACTTTGGCGACCTCGGCGTCAAATGCCTGCTTTTTGGCGGTAAGCTCTGCGGAAAGCGGCATTTCCTCGCGGATCTCCATGGGGATCGGCAGCTTGCGTTTGAATTCCATGGCCATAGGGGTCTCCTCAATCTATAGAAAGAGCAAAAAGCGTATTGTCGAATGCTCGGCATTATCCGCTGTCGCACGCTAAAGTGCAAGCCCTTGTCACCCCGACACCTACCAAAAAGGGACAGGTTTATTTTGGCAGGTTTTATCTGGGTAAACGTCGGCGGATGCCGGGAGGGAGCGGCGCCGCGCGGGACCCTAAGGCTGTTGTCGGTTCCCCAGGAAATACCCTGTGGGCAAAAAATGCCAAATATGAGTACGGTTGCTATCTTAGTATCATATTGCCTTCGCAAAATAATAGACATAACAGCAAAATATGTTCATTAACGTAAACACATATAAGTTCGCTATAGGGCTGTTTGATCAATTTAGGGACGCGTGTAAGCTGTGAAAACGGCATTTGGGGCTGTTTTGGCTGTTACTAAAAGGGTAACAGTACTCATATTTGCCATTTTTTGCCCACGGGGCCTCGAAGGGGCTGTCAATCAGGTCCCAGGGGAGGCGGTTCGAGGGTCGCAAAACAAAAACGGGGGCGCAGGTTGTCCTGCGCCCCCGTTTTCTTGGCATTGCGGTTGTTTGCCGCCGGTTTTTACGCCGCTTCGTCGAACTGCGAATTGTACAGATCGGCGTAGAAGCCGCCTTGGGCGAGCAGCTCGTCGTGCGTGCCCTTCTCGACGATGTCGCCGTCGCGAATCACCAAGATCACGTCGGCGTTGCGGATCGTGGACAGGCGGTGCGCGATGACAAAGCTGGTGCGGCCCTGCATCAGCGCATCCATGGCGCGCTGAATGAGCTCCTCGGTACGTGTGTCGACGTTGGAAGTCGCCTCGTCCAGAATCAGCGCCGGGCGGTCGGCCAAAATGGCACGGGCGATGGTCACGAGCTGGCGCTGACCCTGCGACAGGTTGGTGCCCTCCTCGTTGATCATAAAGTCGTAGCCACCGGCGAGCGTATGAATAAAGTGGTCGCAGCGTGCGGCGCGCGCAGCGGCCTCGACCTCGGCATCGCTCGCGTCGGGGCGTCCGTAGCGGATGTTCTCGCGGATGGTGCCGTTAAACAGCCAGGTGTCCTGCAGCACCATGGCAAACTCGCCGCGCAGTGCAGCGCGGTCCCAGTCGCGCACGTCGATACCCTCGACGCGCAGCGAGCCGCCGTCCACATCGTAGAAGCGCTGCAGCAGCTTGATGAGCGTGGTCTTGCCGGCGCCGGTGGGGCCGACGATGGCGATGGTCTGGCCGGGTTGCGCCTCGCAGCTAAAGTCGTGGATGATGGTCTTGTCGGGCGTGTAGCCAAACTTGACGTGATCAAACTCCACATGGCCGGGGCGCTTCTCGGGAATCTGGGCGTCGGCCTTCTGCTCCTCTTCGGGCGCGGCGAGGAACTCAAACACACGCTCGGTGGCGGCGGCCATCGACTGCATCGTGTTGCTCACGTTGCCCAGCTGCTGTACGGGTTGCGTAAAGTTGCGAACGTACTGGATAAAGCTCTGGATGTCGCCGGGCGTGGCATTGCCGGTCAGCGCGAGCTGCGCGCCCACCACGACGACGCCCACATAGCCCATGTTGCCCACCAGGCTCATAAGCGGCATCATCAGGCCCGACAGGAACTGCGAGCGCCAGCCACTAATAAACAGGCGGTCGTTTTGACGGTCGAACTCCTCGATTGAGGCCTCGGCGCGGTCGAACACCTGAATGACGTTCTGGCCGGCAAAGTCCTCCTCGATAATGCCGTTGACGGCGCCCAGAACCTGCTGCTGCTCGCGGAAGTACGGCTGCGAGAAGTGAATCATTACGGTCAGGATAATCGCGGCTGCCGGCAGCGTGAGCACGGTGACGCCAGTGAGCGGCAGGCTGATCGACAGCATCATGACGAGCACGCCGATAATCTGCGTTATCGACGTGATGAGCTGCGTCACGCTCTGGTTGAGCGACTGACCCAGCGTATCGACGTCGTTGGTGATGCGGCTGAGTACGTCTCCCTTGCTGTGGCCGTTGAAGTAACTCATCGGTACGACGGCAATCTTGGCGGCGATTTCCTTGCGCATGCGGTAGCAGATCTTTTGCGTGACGCCGGTCATGAGCCAGCCCTGGACCAGGCTGCAGACAGAGCTCGCCAGATACAGGCAGAGCAAAAAGCCGAGCGTCTTGGCGATCCAGTCAAAGTCAACGTCGCCGGTGCCGTTGACCTTGGCGACCAGGCCTTCGAACAGCTTGGTCGTAACCTGGCCGAGCACCTTGGGTCCCACAATGTTAAAGATGACCGAGCACACGGCAAAGGCGACGGCGGCAAACACGGCAATCTTGTGTTGGCCGATATAGCCGAGCAGCTGCCTCATGGTGCCCTTAAAGTCCTTGGCCTTTTCGCCGCGACGCATGCCGCCCATGCGGCCCATGGGACCACGCTGGCGGGTGGGCTTGGGAATCTGAGTCTTGGTCTCGTCTGCCATTAGCGCTCGCCTCCTTCCATGACGGCTGCAATTTCTTCTTGGGTAAGCCCCAGCTCCTCGGCGGAAAGCTGCGACTGTGCGATCTCCAGATACGCCGGGCAGCCGCGCAGCAGCTCCTCGTGCGTGCCGGTGCCCACTACGTGGCCGTCGTCGAGCACGATGATCTGGTCGGCGTGCATGATGGTCGCGATGCGCTGGGCTACGACCACGAGCGCGGCGTCGGTAACGTTTTTGGCCAGCTCCTCGCGTAGGCGCGCGTCGGTCTTGTAGTCGAGGGCACTAAACGAGTCATCGAACACCACGACCTCGGGCTTTTTGGCCAACGCGCGGGCGATGGCCAGACGCTGGCGCTGACCACCCGAAACATTGGAGCCGCCCTGGCTTATAGGGGAGTCGTACCCGTCCTCGCGCTCGGCGATAAAGTCCTCCGCCTGGGCGACGCGTGCTGCCTGGCGCATATCCTCGTCACTCACCATGTCGCCGGCAAACTTGAGGTTGCTCTCGACAGTGCCCGAGAACAGGCGACCCTGTTGCGGGATGTAACCAATGCGTCGGCGTAGCTCGGAAAGGGTCATGTCGCGCACGTCGATGCCGTCGAGCGAAATGCTGCCGCCCGTGACGTCGTACAGGCGCGGAATCAGCTGCACGAGCGTGGACTTGCCCGAGCCCGTGGAGCCAATGATGCCGAGCATCTGACCGGCATGCGTGGTGAAGTTCACACCGCTAATGACGTCGGCGCGGGCATCGGGATACTGGAAGCTCACGTCGCGGAAGGTGAGCTCACCGCGCGGCGCGCTGGCCGCGGGCAGTTTGGGCGAGGCGGGGTCGTTGATGCTCGTGGGGCAGGTGATGACCTCTTCCACGCGCTCGGCTGCGACCTCGGCACGGGGCAGGATGACCGAAACCATGGTGAGGATCATAAACGCCATGACGATCTGCATGGTGTAGGAGATAAACGCCATCATGTTGCCGACCTGCATCACGCCGTCGGACACGCCCTGCGCGCCAAACCAGACGATAAGCACGGTGATGCAGTTCATGACAAGCATCATGAGCGGCATCATAAAGCTCATGGCGCGGTTGGTGTAGAGCTGCGTGGTCATCAGGTCGAGCGAAGCCTTGTCAAAACGCTCGAGCTCATGTTCCTCGCGGTTGAACGAGCGGATGGGCATAAGGCCGTCGAGCAGCTCGCGGGCGGTAAGGTTCACGCGGTCCACAAAGCTCTGCATCTTTTTGAACTTGGGCATGGTGAGGCCCATGAGCACGCCGACAACGGCCGAAACCGCGATGATGGCCACGGCGATGGTCCACTCCAGGCCGGTGTGGTTGGCCAGGACGCGCATGACGGCGACGATGCCCATGACGGGGGCCATCAGGCACATGCGGATAAACAGGGTTGCGGCCATCTGGATCTGCTGAATGTCGTTGGTGCAGCGGGTGATGAGCGAGGCCTGGCTAAACTTGCCCACCTCGGCCGGCGAGAAGTGCATAACCTTGTTAAAGGTCTCGCGGCGCAGGTCGCGGGCGATGGAGCAGGCGGTGCGCGAAGCCACGGCACCGGTCAGGATGGTGGCGACGAGCGACACCAGGCACAGACCAAACATCGTGGTCGCCATGCGGCCCAGGTAGACGTTCTGCACGTCGGCGGGGTCGATGCCCTGCGCCTTGTACTCGTCTTGCACATAGCTCACGGCGCGTTGGGTCACGATGGAGCCCGACATGGAGCCCATTTTGTCTGCCATATCGTTGGCGCCCTCGACGAGCTTGCCCTGGTCGATTAGGCCGCCTTCAACGCCTAGACGCAGGCTCTTCATGGTGATCTTGCCACCGTCGGCATCAATCTGTTTTTGCATGTTCTGCGCCGCAGCGGCCTTCTGCTGCATCTCGGCGAGTTGCTCGGGCGTCATCGCCGCCATCTGCTCGGGCGTGGGCATGGCCTGGGCGCCGCTGTTGTCTTTTTCACCGGACGTGCCCATCATGTCGCCCATGGAGTTGGCGTCAATGCCCTGGTTGAACGAAAGGACGACAGTCTCGGGCAGGCTCATAATGTCGGCGAGCTTGCTGCCGTCGGCGCGCTCGTCCTCGGTGCCCTTGTACGTTCGAATGCCGTTTTTGTCAGCCTTGCTAAACACGGCCTCCACAGCTTTGGCGTCCTTGGCGCTCATAAAGAGTTCGAGGTCGTCGAGCGATTCGGCGCGGATGGTGTCGGGCACGGGCGAGGCGATGCCGCCTTGCTGCACGCCCACGTCGACGATGTCGCTCATATAGGTAGGCAGCGCCAGATCGGCGTTGCAGCTGATTACGATAAGTACGATAGCTGCGAGCAGTGCCAGGACATGCTTTTTAAAGAGCTTGAGAATCCTCACTCGGCATCTCTCCTTTCTTGATTGTGGTCGATAATTTCGTTGGCACGCCTTAGAAGACGTACCATCTCTTGGGTATCTGTTTCGCCGAGCTGTTCGAGGAAAGCCGCGGTGCGGTCCTCGAATTCCCGGCGTTTGATTTCGAGATCCTGGAATCCCTTGTCGGTCACTATGACGTGTACGCGACGACGGTCGGTCTTTGAGTGCTCACGCTCAACCCAACCCTTGGCTTCGAGAGCGCGTAGGATATTGGCGATGCGGGCGTTCGAGACCCAGGCGCGATCAGCGAGTTCGCTCGGCGTGAGCGAACCGCCAGCGAGCATAAGGGCGCGCATGACAGCCATCTCGCCGCTGAGAGCTTTGTCCACAAAGCGCGAAACGCGCTGGTGAATGCCGCCAAACTCGGTAAGGAGCTGACGCCCAAGCTCATGGAAGTCGGTATCTTCCACCGAAAACCCCTAACACTAGAAACTATTTTCGGTGAAAGATGATACCCACATACGCGGGCCTCATGCAGAGGGCAATATAAAGAGCGCATAAAGACTTAAAATCATTCAATTGATGAAGCGTTTCAAAGAACTATCATGCCCGCGGTTAGGCGAGGGGTTGTCACCACCATGACGAGTCACCACCATGACGACTGGGACTCATATAATCGCCACGTGCGATGCTCCAACTTCCCGCGAGGAGACACCTTATATAAAGGGGGATGGAGTCATGGCATTTGACTTCACGGGCAAGACCGCGATTGTCACGGGCGGCACTCAGGGCATTGGCCTCGAGATCGCCAAGGGCATCGTCGCGGGCGGCGGACATGTCGCGCTCATCGCAAGGAACGCTGCTAAGGGCGAGGCCGCTGTGGCCGAGCTTGGCGAGGGCAACAAGTTCTATCAGCTCGATGTCGCCGATGCGCCCAAGGCGCGCGAGACCGTCGAGCAGATTTTTACGGACCTGCCGCAAACCAACATCCTGATCAACTGCGCTGGCGTCATCAGCACCAAGAAGTTCGACGAGATCGATGACACCGAGTGGCGCCGCACCATCGACATCAACCTCAACGGTACCTTTACCATGATGAACGCCGTCTACCCGCACTTTAAGGCGGCCCATGTCGGCACTATCGTCAACGTGAGTTCCGTTGCGGGCAAGATCGGTGGCGGCCTGCTCGGCACCGCGGCTTACGCGAGCTCCAAAGCAGGCGTTAACGGTCTGACCAAGGCAGTCGCCAAGGAAGGCGGCAAGTTTGGCGTTCGCTGCAACGCCGTGTGCCCGTCGCTCACGTTGACCGATATGACCTCGATTCTCTCTGACGAGAACTCTCAGCGCATCATCAACGGTATTCCTCTGGGCCGCGCCGCCCAGGCCAGCGAGCCTGCGCAGATGGTGCTGTTCTTCGCTTCCGACCTCGCCAGCTTCGTGAACGGCGAGATTGGTGACTGCGACGGCGGCATCGTCCTGGACGGGTAATACCCCGCGGTGATTGTTTGGCGGCGACCCTGGCGACTCGGGGTTGTCGCCTTCTTTCTGACATAGGCGCGTGCGGCTACGATTCGCATGCATCCAAAGGAGATATATATGAGTGAATCGACTGCGGTGGAGGCGCCGGCGGCAAAGGAGCCGTTCTTTAAGATGTCCTCCATCCCGGGCGCCAATATCTTGGTGCCGCTTCTGTTGGGTTGCCTGCTCAACACGCTATTCCCCGACCTGTTCAAAACGCTCGGTAGCTTTACGCTTGGCATGACCCAGCAGGGTGCAGGCCCGCTCGTGGGCGCTTTTTTGCTCATCGTCGGTACGACGATTTCGTTTAAGAGTGCTCCTGCCGCCGCTGCACGCGGCGCCATCATCATCGCCGTCAAGCAGATCGTGGTCGTTGCCGTGTCGCTGCTCATCCTTTATGTGTTCAACGACAACCTGTTTGGCATTTCTGCCATGGTGATGCTGGCGGCTTGCACCGGCGCCAACAACGCTATGTACGCTGGACTGATGGGCACCATGGGCAACGAGGCCGAGCGTGGCGCCGTCGCCATCACCACGCTCGTTGTCGGCCCTCCGGTCACGATGATTGTCCTTGGCGCCGCCGGTCAGGCTCCGATTGGCTGGTCGCTCGTGGGCGCCATCCTTCCGATTGTCGTTGGCATTATCCTGGGCAACCTCTTCCCCAGCTTTAAGAAGATGATGGCACCGGCACTTTCCGCCGTCATCGTGCTCGTCTTCTTTGCCATGGGCTCGACCATGACCTTTGGCCAGCTCATTAATGGCGGTCTCCCCGGTATTCTGCTCGGCGTGATCTGCTCGGTGGTCTTTGCAATTCCCGTTATCGCGGTCGATAAGCTCACGGGCGGTACGGGTGTCGCAGGTGCGGCCATTTCGAGCTGCGCCGGAGCCAATGTGGCCACGCCTGCTGCCATGGCAAGCGTCAACGAGGCCTTGTACGGCGGTGCGGTGCTCGCGACGGCCACGGCACAGGTTGCTGCCTGCGCAATCGTGACGGCTATTTTGACCCCGCTGGTCACCAGCTGGTGCTACAAGCATTTTGAGGGCCAGGGCAACGGCGATAGCAAGGCAACGACCGACAAGGCCGCCGCAGCCGCCTAATGCCAAGCGGCAATCAAAGCTAAAAACTAGCTACGCCACAGGGCGGCCACGGGGGATCCCGTGGCCGCCCTGCAGTTTCTGTAGGGTCTCTGGGGCACTTTACCATGCTAAAGCTGGCATAACAGCTAGAGTGAACGTCGTACAAAGGCAAGGAAAAATACTAAACAAATCGGTGAACGGTAGTTGTTCGCGCTCGCATTTCCTGCGGGTTTGTAAAAAACGCCCTTATGATATAAAAAAAGAAACATATAACAGCCCAGATGGAGAGGGTCGCTATGTTATCCTTCTCAGACGGGTGAAATCTTGGGTTTTGGGTTGTAGTTCCAAGGTGGACAAACGTTTTCCCTGCACCAACGTGTGGTGAAGAACGGAAGAAGCCGGTAGTGCAAGTCGAAAATTCAAGAATTCAATAAGCAGCGGTGTGAGAGAGCGCCGCATTACACGTAACTAGGAGCGTGGTTACACAATGCAGGAGGCATGGGAAGGCTTCAAGGAAGGTATCTGGACGGGAGAGGTTGACGTCCGAGACTTCATCCAGAAGAACTACACCCCCTACGAGGGCGATGAGTCGTTCCTCGTAGGTCCGACCGAGCGTACCAAGGAGCTGTGGGGCGAGGTTCTCGACCTGCTGCTTAAGGAGCGCGAGCAGGGTGGTGTCCTCGATATGGACACCAAGACCGTCACGGGTATCGTGAGCCACCCCGCTGGCTACATCGATAACGCCCACCGCGAGAAGGAGACCATCGTCGGCCTCCAGACCGACAAGCCGCTCAAGCGCGCTCTGCACGTCAACGGCGGTATCCGCATCGCTTGCCAGGCCGCCAGCCAGCACGGCTACAAGGTCGACGAGAACGTTGTCGAGCGCTACACCTTCGAGCGCAAGACCCACAACGCCGGCGTCTTCGATGTTTACACCCCCGAGATGCGTGCTTGCCGCTCGGCTCACATCATCACCGGTCTGCCCGATGGCTATGGCCGCGGCCGCATCATCGGCGACTACCGTCGTGTCGCCCTGTACGGTGTCGACTACCTGATTAAGGACAAGGAGGCCCAGAAGGCTTCCACCCCGACGGTCATGACCGCCGACAACATCCGCGATCGTGAGGAGCTGCAGGAGCAGATCCGCGCCCTCGGCGAGCTCAAGATGATGGCCGAGACCTATGGTTTCGACATTTCCAACCCTGCTACCAACACGCAGGAGGCCATCCAGTGGATGTACTTCGCCTACCTTGCTGCCGTCAAGGAGCAGAACGGCGCTGCTATGTCCATCGGCCGTACCTCTACGTTCATCGACATCTATGCTGAGCGCGACCTTGCCAACGGTACCTTCACCGAGGAGCAGATCCAGGAGTTCGTGGATCACTTCATCATGAAGCTCCGCATGGTCAAGTTCGCCCGTACTCCCGAGTACCAGGCCCTGTTCACCGGCGACCCGCAGTGGGTCACCGAGTCCATCGGCGGCATGGGTGTTGACGGCCGTACGCTCGTTACCAAGATGAGCTACCGCTACCTGCACACGCTCGAGAACATGGGTACCAGCCCCGAGCCCAACATGACCGTTCTGTGGTCGACCCGTCTGCCCGAGAACTTCAAGAAGTTCTGCGCCAAGACTTCTGTCGCCAGCTCCTCGATCCAGTACGAGAACGACGACCTCATGCGCGTTTACCACGGCGACGACTACGGCATCGCCTGCTGCGTGTCCTCCATGCGCATCGGCAAGGAGATGCAGTTCTTCGGCGCTCGCGCCAACCTGGCCAAGTGCCTGCTCTACGCGCTCAACGGTGGTGTTGACGAGGTCTCCAAGAAGCAGGTCGGCCCCAAGTATCGCGCCGTCGAGGGCGATACGCTCGATTACGACGACGTTGTGGCCAAGTACAACGACATGATGAAGTGGCTCGCTGGTGTGTACGTCAACTCGCTGAACATCATTCACTACATGCACGACAAGTATTGCTACGAGCGCATTCAGATGGCTCTGCACGACAAGCACGTGCACCGCTGGTTTGCTACGGGCATCGCTGGCCTTTCCGTCGTGGCTGACTCCCTGTCCGCCATCAAGTACGCCAAGGTTCACCCCGTCCGTGACGAGAACGGCATCATCGTCGACTTCGAGACCGAGGGCGAGTTCCCCAAGTACGGTAACGACGACGACCGCGTCGACCAGATCGCTCACGACGTTGTGCACCAGTTCATGGAGTACATCCGCATGAACGACACCTACCGCAACTCCGTGCCCACGACCTCGGTTCTGACCATTACCTCCAACGTCGTGTACGGTAAGAAGACCGGCTCCACGCCCGACGGCCGCAAGGCTGGCCAGCCGTTCGCCCCGGGTGCTAACCCCATGCACAAGCGCGATAGCCACGGCGCCATCGCTTCGCTGTCTTCGGTTTCCAAGCTCCCGTTCCGCGATGCTCAGGACGGCATCTCCAACACCTTCTCCATCATCCCGAGTGCGCTCGGCAAGGAGGACCAGGTGTTCTTTGGCGATATCGACCTTGATCAGCTGGGCGAGTAACTATTGTTAGTGCTATACTAACAATAACGATTACTGATTAGTGCGCCGGTTTCGGCCGGCGCCTATCGATCGAAGGAGACACATTATGAAGGTTTCTGAAGTTTCCGAGACTCAGGCCGATAACCTGGTCCACATGCTCGACGCTTACGCCGAGAAGGGTGGCCACCACCTGAACATCAACGTCTTCAACCGTGAGACGCTGCTCGACGCTCAGGCTCACCCCGAGAAGTACCCGCAGCTGACCATCCGCGTTTCCGGCTATGCCGTGAACTTCCACACGCTCACCAAGGAGCAGCAGGACGAGGTCATTGCGCGTACCTTCCACGACAAGTTCTAAAGGGACTCAACTCCCACCGGAGACCCGGTAAGGCCTACGCACTTTGCCTCTCAAACGTCCTCGCCGCTTCGCGGCTGCGGAATGTTTGCGAGACAAAGTGCTCCCGGCCTTGCCGGGTCTCCTGCGTTGTCGTCCTTTAGGGAACCACGCTAAATTAAATTGGTGTCCTCGGACATGCAAAGAGGCTCGCTGCGCACTTCGTGCGGCGAGCCTCTTTGCGTCCTGCGGAATGTTTTGGGAGGTAGCCCAAACAGCCCCGGCGGGGGTCCTGTGTAGTCACCCTTTAGGCGGAACTCTCCTAATTATTTGGATGAGTCGTTTACTTACTTGTGCTGTTACCGTCTTCCCGCTGTTGTTGGGGTATGCTTTGTTCGTATGTAAACGTATGACATGTTGATGGGGGAGGGTGCTATGGCTCGCGAGAGTGCTCGTTCTAAGGATACGGCTAAGCCTGGCATCAAGGAAGTTGCGGCGGTGGCGGGGGTTTCGCCTACTACGGTATCTCGCGTGCTTAATAATCGCGGCTATATTAGCCAAGAGACCCGCGATAAGGTCCATGCCGCGATGGAGCGCATCAACTATACGCCCAACGATATCGCCCGTGCCATGCTCAACGGTCGCCTGAATCTTATCGGTATGATCGTTCCCTTTGTGAGCAGCCCGTTCCATGCTCAGGTTGTGCAGGCGGTCGAGCGCACGTTAGCGGAAAACGGCTTTAAGATGTTGCTGTGCAACAGCGCCAATCGACCCGATCTTGAGCGTTCCTATATTGACATGCTCCGCCGCAATATGGTCGACGGCGTCATCGTCAACTCCCTCAATATCGGTGCCGAGGCATATGCCGAGATGGGCTTGAGCCTGGTTGGCATCGACTGCGATCTTGGCGAGGGCTCTGTCCAGATTGCAAGTGACAGCTATGGCATTGGCGAGCTCGCCACGCGCCGTCTGATTGATGACGGCTGCAGGCGTATCCTGTGCCTGCGCAGCAATAGCCGCATGCGCATGCCTGCCAATAAGCGTACCGATGCCTACCTCGATGTTGTTGAGCAGGCCGGTTTGTCCGCGCTTGTCCGTGAGGTTGAGTTCGTTAAGCCCGACGACGAAAAGGGCGCGGTCGTTGCGAAGATCCTCGATGAGAACCCCGATATTGACGGCATCTTTGCGGGAGACGATACGATGGCGGCCATCTGTCTCAACGTGATGAAGCAGCGCGGCTTGAGCGCTCCAGACGATATTAAGGTCGTGGGCGCGGATGGTGCCCGTCGAACTATGACGTTTATGCCTGACTTAACAACCGTACGTCAAGATATCGATCGCATCGGAGAGCTCGCGGCGCAATCCATCATCGCTCTTATTAACGGCGATAATCCCGAATCGAATATCAAGCTTCCCGTTGAACTCATTGAGGGCAAAACCGCGTAGTTCATCCCGTGCCAAAAGAATTCCTCAAACGCCTCTGATGACCGTTCACCGGCATATGCCAACCGTTTGCCGACGACTGGAACTGCGAAAAGACGTATTGATATGAAAACGTTTGACATATGAAAACGATTGACATATCTTGCCATTGTACCGAGTTAGTATGTCGTGGAAAGGAAGTCTCGGATGCACAAGGTGTATTACCAGCCTGAGGGAATTTGGGTAGGCGACATCATGCCGTACGGCGAGGACGGCACGTTCTATCTCTATCATCAGCGTGACACGCGTAACCCCGAACCTTTCGGAGAGCCGTTTGGCTGGGCACTCGCTACGACCAAGGATTTCGTCAACTACAAGGACTATGGGGAGAGCCTTGAGCGCGGCGGCGACGAGGAAGTCGACCAGTACATTTATGCCGGCACGGTGTTTAAGGTGGGCGACAAGTACCATGCGCTCTACACTGGTTGCAATCGCGATAAGGTCCGCGCACGTTTGATGAAGCAGGTTCTTCTTCACGCAACGAGCGACGACGCCGTCAAGTGGGAGAAGAACATCGCCGAGACGCTGCTTCCGCCCCAGGAGGGTTACGATGACCGCAACTGGCGCGATCCCTTTGTGCTTTGGGATGAGGAGAACGAAGAGTACATGCTCATCCTCGGCACGCGTGTGGGCGAGGACAAGCGTCTGATGACCGGCCGCCTGGTCAAGTTCACCTCCAAGGATCTGACTAACTGGGAGTTCCAGGGCGACTGGTGGAACCCGGGCCTGTACACCATGTTTGAGATGCCTGATCTCTTTAAGATGGGCGACTGGTGGTACCTCGTCTTTTCCGAGTACAGCGACGGCAACAAGACCCGTTACCGCATGTCTCGCTCTATCAACGGTCCTTGGATCACCCCTGCGGACGATTCCTTCGATGGCCGCGCGTACTATGCCGCACGTACCGCATTTGACGGCGAGCGTCGCGTTCTCTTTGGTTGGGTTCCTACGCGTGACGAGGGCGGCGACCCCAGCTCTTACCTATGGGGTGGCACCTTTATGCCCCTCGAGATCGTTCAGCGTGCCGACGGAACGCTCGGCACCAAGCTCCCCGACAGCATGCTTGGCGCCTTTGGCGAGGCTAAGGCAGTCGAGACCTTTGAGCTTTCCTGCGAGTCGGGCAAGGTCGAGCAGGTGCTCGCCGCGGATGCCGGCTCCACCTACTTGCTCGATGCCGACATCGAGCTCGCCGGTGACGCTGCCGGCTTCTCGGTCAAGTTCGCTGAGGACGCCGAGACCGGTCTTGCCTATGAGTTCCGCGCCAACCTGCGCGAGGGCAAGCTCGAGTTCACGCCGGCTCCCCAGTACCCGTGGTTCCAGGTCAACAACATGGGCCTCGAGCGTCCGTTGTTCTTTAAGGGCGAGGGCGCTCACCATGCGCGTCTGGTCGTCGACGACGACATCGCGACCATCTTTGTCGATGATGTTGCGCTCAACGCTCGCTTCTGCAACAAGCAGGGCCAGGGTGTGGCGCTTACCGTCACCGACGGTGCGCTCAAGTGCGCAAACGCAACGATCGCGTCTCTGTAGCGGCAACGAACCGTTTTATGATTTAGAAAAGGAATGGAGAGGAACATGGACTACAAGGCAGTGTCCCAGCAAGTCGTCGACAACGTCGGCGGACTGGAGAACATCGAGGGCGCCACGCATTGCGTGACCCGTCTGCGTCTGGTGCTCAAGGATACGAGCAAATACAACAAGGCCGAGCTCGAGAACATCGATGGCGTCAAGGGCGTGCTGTACAACAGCGGCCAGCTCATGATCATCTTCGGTACCGGTACCGTCAACAAGGTTTACGATGAGTTTATGGCTCTGACGGGCGTTAAGGAGATCAGTGCTTCCGAGGTCAAGGGCGCCGAGGCGGACAAGAAGGGCAAGTTCTTCTCGGTCCTCAAGGTATTCTCGGACATCTTTATCCCCATCATTCCCGCCTTCGTCGGCGCTGCAATCATCATCGGCCTTAAGTCGCTGATCGTTGCCAACGGCCTCTTTGGCATGGAAGGCAGCCTCGCCGATCACAGCGAGTTCCTCAAGAACCTCGCAAGCTTCTTTGCCATTATCGCCACCACGTTCGACTACCTGCCTGTCCTGGTTATGTACAGCGCGGTCAAGCGTTTTGGCGGTAACCCGATCCTGGGCATCCTCGTCGGTATCGTCATGGTTCACCCGAGCCTTATGAACCGCAACACGTTCGTTATGGACCCGACGGGTGCTGAGTACTGGAACTTTGGTCCGCTCTCCATTCCCATGGTCGCTTTCCAGGGCGGTGTGTTCCCCGCAATCCTGACTGCCTGGTTTATGGCCAAGGTCGAGAAGATTGCCCAGAAGTACATCCCCGAGGTCGTCTCGTTTGTCTTTGTCCCGACCGTTACCCTGATTCTTGCTAACGTTGCCCTGTTCACCGTGTTCGGCCCGCTCGGCAACCTGATCGGTGACGTCCTCGCCGGCGTAATCGATATCCTGTACAACAGGATGGGTGTCTTTGGTGCCTTTGTCTTCGCCGCGTTCCTGCAGCCGCTCGTCGTTACCGGTACGCATCAGTTCATCCAGGGTATCGAGGCCAACCTCGTTGCCACGACCGGCTTCAACTACATCCAGGCCATCTGGTCGGTTTCCATCATCGCTCAGGGCGGCGGCGCCATCGGTATGTACCTCATTCACAAGAAGCACTCCAAAGAGCGCAACATCTGCATGTCGTCCTTTATCCCGACGCTGGTCGGTATCTCCGAGCCCGCTATCTTTGCTGCAAACATGCGCTATTCGATCATTCCGTTCATCTGCGCATGCATCGGTGCAGGCTGCGGCGGTGCCTTCGTGAAGTTCTTTGAGGTGCGCGCTATCGGTCAGGGTCTGACCGGTGTGCTTGGCCTGCTCATCGTTACGCCCGAGACTCTCGTGTGGTATGTGGCTGGCAATCTCATCGCCTTTATCGTGCCGATCGTCTTGATCTTTGCCTACAACAAGGCAAAGGGCGTTCCGACCACCGATGAAGAGGGCGCTGGCGCTGGCTTCGATGTCAGCTTCTAGTTGATCCTTTCAGCGTAACGTGCGGATAAGTCCATTTGAGGAAGGGCGTTCGGCTCATGTGAGTCGAGCGTCCTTCCCTATAGACGAGAAGGCCAATGGCGATGTTTAATCAAAAAAATAAGGTGACACGCGCGGACTATGAGCAGTGGCGAGCCGGACAGGATGAGACGGCGGCTCGCATCGCGTCCGACCCCGATAGGCTCCTGTTCCATGTGGAGCCTGAGCTTGGCTGGCTTAACGACCCCAACGGTTTGGTGCAGATTGGTGATACGTATCACATCTATCACCAATACGATCCGTTCGATGCTGCGCATGGCGGTCCAGTGCTTTGGAATCATCTGACAACAAAGGATTTTGTGACGTACGAGAATCGCGGCCCTGTGCTGTTCCCCGATTCCGATTTGGATTCGAGCGGAGCGTATTCTGGTTCTGCCTTTGTACACGACGGCAAGATTCACTACTTCTATACCGGCAACGTCAAGCATTTTGACCGCGATGATTACGACTACGTGTTGACGGGCCGTGAGCAAAACCAGATTCATATGGTTGCCGAGAATCCCGACGAATTGGGCGAGAAGCGCATAGCTGTTGGGCCGATCGATTACCCCGACGATATCGGTACGCACGTGCGCGACCCCAAAATCCTTGAACACGATGGTATCTACTACATGGTTCTCGGCGCTCGTACGAAAGACGACCGTGGCTGCGTGCTTGTCTATACCTCGAGCGATCTAGAGGACTGGAGCTATGCGACGCGCATTGAGCTAGGCGAGAAGTTTGGTTTTATGTGGGAGTGTCCTGATCTGTTTGAGCTCGATGGCGAGCTTATTCTCGTTTGCTGTCCGCAGGGCGTGCCCGCCGATGGCTGGCGTTACCGCAATCCGCATCAGTGCGTTTGGTTTTCCATCGAGGCCGATTGGGAGGCGCCGAGTTTTAAGATCACCGGGCAGGGCATGCCCCCGATGGTCGATGCCGGTTTTGATTTCTATGCTCCGCAGTCCTTTGAGGATGCTGCAGGCCGGCGTTTGATGATCGGATGGTCGGGTTGCCCCGATTCGACGGCGGAAAACCCGACGGTGGCGCGCGGGTGGCAGTGCGCGTTGACGGTGCCGCGAGAGCTGAGCATGCGCGATGGTAAGCTCTGCCAGCAGCCGGCGCACGAGATTGAGAGGATGCGCGGCGACTGCGTTCGCGCGACAGGCGGTGAAACCGTTGAGGAGCCGGGCCGCCTGTTTGATCTTGTGGTTTCCTGCGAGGGCGCCAAGATGGTCGAGCTCGAAATCCGCAAGGGTGTCTTTGTGCGTTATACGGACGGGATGCTTACCCTCGATATGGGTGACGAAGGCTATGGGCGCGACCAGAGGTCGATTGAGCTCGGCGAGCTTCGCGACCTACGCGTGCTTTCGGACACTACGATGGTCGAGATTTTTGCAAATGGCGGCGAGGCGGCACTTACGAGCCGTACCTATTCGCCGGCGGTTCCGGCGATGGAGCTGCACGCCGAGGGTGCGGCATCGATGAATTTCTACCGCCTCGTGCATTAACCGTGCGTGGAGCACGATTGGATTTACTGGACGGAATGTGTCGCAGTTGTCGCGGCCAACTACCGCTTACCGCATATAACGACCGTTTGCGGAATAAGTAACCCTCCTTAATAAACCGTGTAGAATCCTAGATAAGCACGGAGTTTTCCAGGGAGACGCTGTCCTTTGTTGTGTGCAAGGGACGGCGTCTCTTTGGCGCTTGGAGGCCGTTGTGTAGCAGGACGGTGGACGTGCGTCACATATTAAAAAGCCAACGTCGAGATGGGTCGTGATGATAATGGGCAAGTACGTAATCGTGGTTGAATCTGGTTCGGATGTGACGCCAGAGCTCTGCGAACGCTACGGCATCGTGCGCGTGCCTATGCATGTCACGATTGGTGACGAGACTGTCGAGGACGGCTCGATCGATCCGCTCGAGATTTATTCGCGCTGCAACGAGTTTGGCGTAATGCCCAAGACCAGCGGCTGCGCGCCTGCGGATTTTGCTCACGTGTACGACTGTATCCATGCCGAGCAGCCCGATGCGACCATTCTGCATCTTGCGTACTCCGAGGCCACGACCTGCTCGCATCAATCCTCCAAGATTGCGGCCCAGGGGCGCGACTACGTGTTCTCCATGGACACGCGTTTTGTCTCGGTGGGCCAGTCGCTCGTTGTCGTCGAGACCGCCAAATACATCGAGGCTCACCCCGATGCCACCGTCGACGAGATCTTTGCATTTACGAATTCCGTCATGGACCGTGTGCTGCTGGGCTTTGTTCCTACCGACCTAGCCTTCCTTAAGGCGGGCGGTCGTCTGTCCAACGTGGCATTCCTTGGCGCCCACCTGCTCAAGATTAAGCCCTGCATTGAGGTGACGGGCGGCAAGTTCGTGGCAACCAAGAAGTTCCGCGGCTCTATGCTCAAGTGCGCCCGCGCCTTTATTGACCACATGGTTGCGAAGGGCGAGATTGACTACTCGCACATTGGCCTGGCGTATTCGGTAGGCCTTTCCCAGGAGCTGCGCGACGACATGGAGGTCTATGCGCACGACCTGGGCTTTAAGGACATTACCTGGACTCAGGTCGGCGGCGTCATCTCGAGCCATTGCGGCCCGACCGCCTTCGGCGCGGTGCTCACGCTCAAGGCGTAAAGGCTGCAGACGAACATTTTCTCGCTTTTGCGAGTGCTCGGCAGCCATATGATCGATATAAGTCCCTGCCATGGCGGTAGGGGGCAGATTAAAGCATGCCACTCTGGCCCGAGACGTTTAAACGCAAGCGTATGGGCTAGAATGGCTCTGATATTTATGTAACTAAAACCAATGAGAGGCAAGGTAGCGGGAATGGCTGAGATGACGCTCGAGGGTGTGGACGCTCGTCCCGAGGACTCCGCATTTGCCCTAGGCCGCGTGCATTCAATCGAGACGATGGGAACGGTCGACGGTCCCGGCATCCGCTTTGTAGTGTTTGTTCAGGGCTGCCCCATGCGCTGTGCGTATTGCCACAACCCCGACACCTGGTCGGTTAACGGCGGCACCATGGTGACCGTCGAGCACCTGATGGACGAGTTCCAGAGCAACCATGAGTTTTACCGCAGCGGCGGTATTACGGTGTCCGGCGGCGAGCCGCTCCTGCAGCCCGCGTTTTTAGCCGACCTGTTCCGCGCCATGCACAATAACCCCGATGGTCGCGTGCATACCTGTTTGGATAGCTGCGGCTATGCGTTCGATCCCGCGCATCCCGAGAAGTTCGATGCCGTACTCAACGAGACCGATATGGTGCTGCTCGACATTAAACACGCCGATCCCGTCGAGCATAAAAAGCTGACCGGTTGCGATCCCGCACGCATTCTGGCGTTTGGTGACGAGCTTGCGCGTCGCAAGATTAAGGTCGTTATCCGCCACGTGGTGGTGCCGGGCATTACCGATACGGTTGAGGAGTGCGAGAAGCTCGGTCGTCTGATCGCTCCGTGGCACAACGTGGTGGGCCTGGAAATGCTGCCGTATCACACGATGGGCGTTGTCAAGTACGAGCAGCTGGGGATTCCCTATAAGCTCGAGGGCGTTCCACAGATGGATACCGCGCGCATGCCCGAGCTGCGCAACGCCGTCATGACGGGCATGAAAAAGCGCCGCGCCGAACTCAAAAACGCCATCGGCTAGCGAGCCATTTTCAGGCACTCATTGGGGACAGACTTAAATGAGTGCCCCTGGGCACCAAGTTGATTGCCAAAGAGCCCCGTCAAGTTGCGGTGGAATGGTTCTTGTTTTTCGGCTTATGCCGCCCAAACAGGAACTATTCCACCGCAACTGCGTTTTGTGCGGAGATGTGCAACAGAATCGTGCCAATTGGATAAATACGCTTGTGGTTTCTTTAAAGACGCCTTAAACGCCGCTGAATATCTTTGGAAAGAAATGCCTGCTCGGTATTATGCTGCTCGTATATGAACGGTAGCAGTCAGGAGACCACGTGCGAAACAACGCATCGCGGGACGAGTATATGCCGCAGCATAGCAGCAGATATGAGACGAAGGGCACGCCTTCGCGTGGCCTTGCTGACGCTCGCATCCGCGTGACGAAGATTGCCGCCATTGGGATGCTAACGTTGGCGGTTATTATCCTCGGAATTACCGCCAAAACCTACGCGTCGGAGCGAATGGCACACTCAGATGCGTCAACGGTACAGACGCAAAACGAGAAGGTTTCAAAGTCCAAAGCGTCGGCAGATCTCAAGACGAGACTTTCGAAGGCGGACTTCAACGATATCCCTTCGGGTGATACCGTTCAGACCTTCTCGTTGGTGGATAACAAGACTCCTACCTTGGAGGATGAGAGCCTTGCCTTGCTCCAGGATGCCCTGAGTCGGGCGCAGGAGCTAGGCGATGTGGGTGTGGTGTTCTACGACCTGTCAAGCGGCAAGGGCGTGACGTATAACCCCGATGTCGAGGTTTACGGTGCGAGTAGCTATAAGGCGCTCTATGCGTTGTACATCTGCGAATCTCTGGTCGAGACGGGTCAGGTTTCACTCGATGATTCCCTTGGCACCTATGGTGGCTACAACATGGGTTGGCAGACGGTGCGCGACCTGATCGATGCCGCGGTCGTTAATTCGGACAACGATTCGTTTATTGCGTTACGCGCGGCGTTTGACCGTGTCGGTTACGAGGATTGGATTGCCAGTCTTGGCATCGATTACGATACCGCACTCGATCCGATGAGTGATTTTCCCACCTATTGCCCGCGCACCTCGGCCAAGTTGTGGCGCGAGATGAGCGAGTATTTGAGCCGTGATAGCGAGACGTCGCAATGGCTGTCGGGCCTTCTGGCCTCTACGACCCGGTCCTTTATCCGCGACGGCATTGCGGACGACCAAGCCCTGGTGCGCAACAAGGCCGGCTGGATTAGCGAGGATGGTTGCTATTCGACATGCGATGCGGGCCTCATCGATGTCGATGGCGACACCTACATTATGAGTATCATGACATCGATGCCATGGAGCGATCGCTCGAGCGAGCTGGTGGCTGCGATTGCTAAGACATTCTTTGATACCCGAGCTGCGCTGGCCTAACGTGTTCGTTTGACGAGGTCAAACAAAATGCTGGTACCATACCGTGGTTGAGAATTTCGAATGGGTTTGGGGAATGGCATGGCTACCATCGCGATTATCGGTGCGCTCGAAAAAGAGATCATGCAGATCAAGGAAGAGTTGAGCAACGTTTGCATGGTACAGGAGGCGGGCTTGAACGTTGTGACCGGCGGGCTCGACGGCCTGTCGATTGTCGCCACGACGGCGGGTATGGGCACGGTAAACGCTGCCGCCGCAACGCAGCACCTCATTAGCAAGTATGCTCCACAGGCAGTTGTGTTTTCTGGTATCGCAGGTGGCTTGAATCCCAAGCTCCATATCGACGATGTTGTCATTGGCAAATGCCTGCGCTATCTAGATACCGATACCGCGCTTATCGCCGAGTCTGCACCGGGGCTCGAGGAGTTTGTCTCGACGCCTGCGCTGGTCGATATTGCCGCCGATGTGCTTGCTGAGCGTGGGTTTGTTGATGCATCGACAAATGCGACCGCTTCGAACGAGGGCGCAAAGCAGTTCCTGGTCGGCACGATTGCCACGGGTAACCGCTTTGTGACGGGCGCCACTATGCGCAATGATGCCATCGAGGCGACGCATGCCGATTGTGTCGGCATGGAGGGCGCGGCAATTGCCCATGTCGCAACCAAAAATGGTGTCGATTGCCTGGTGCTGCGTGCTATCAGCGATAATTGTGACGAGGCGTATGATGCGATTTGCGACCGCGAGTTCGATTTGTTCGAGTATGCGCGTGCCGCAAGCGATATCACGCTCGATATCGTTCGACGCATTGCCGCTGCGCAATAGCGCGTTTTTTGCAAGATCCTACGACCAAGGAGTGTCCATGGCCGATTCCATTAACTACCAGCTTGCCAAGTTCGTCGCCAGCTACGGCAAGGTTTCGCAGATCCCCGAGTCCACCTGTCCCGAGGTGAGCTTCGTTGGCCGCTCAAATGTGGGCAAGTCGTCCATCATGAACAAGCTCTTTGGCCGCAAGAACCTGGTGAAGGTTTCGAGCACGCCGGGCAAGACGAGCAACATCAATTTCTTCGAGGCCGACGACGTGCACTTTGTGGACCTGCCGGGCTATGGTTTCGCCCGTCGTTCCAAGGCCGAGCGTGACCGCTGGGCCGAGCTCATCGGCGACTTCTTCGACTCCGAGCGCAGCTTTAACTTGGTTGTGTCGCTAGTGGACATTCGCCATGACCCCAGTAAGCTCGACCATGACATGATCGACTACCTGCAGGGCAACGAGTTCAACTTTATCGTCTGCCTCACCAAGGCCGACAAGCTCAGCCGCACCCAGCAGGCCCGCCAGGCAGCAGCCATCAAAAAGCAGCTCAACGTCCCGGCCGAGAACGTGATCATCACAAGCTCCCAAACCGGTACCGGCATCGACGAACTCAAGCGCCGCATCGCCGAAGCCTGCCTCTAATAAGTGCCCCAGCCTAGCAAGAGCCCTCCCCAATAAAGAGCCAAATTATCAGCCCGGCGCCCCTTCAAAGCGTGGGTCCCTGTAGACATCGCTCGCCACGTTGCCATAGGGCCACCCAGGGGCATCCCCTTAAAAATATTCCGCAGCACGAGGCCCGCTTATCCGCAGCTCCGAAGGAGCAGGATAAGCGGGCCTCAAGTGCGAGGACGTTTTTAAGGGGATGCCCCTGGGTGGCCCGGACAGACCGATCGGCGATGTCTACAGGTACTCGATTTGAGCGCCCTCGGTGTCGCACGTCAGAATATGCGTATCACACTTAGGGAACTGCTCGCGCAGCTTGACCTGCAGGAACTTTGCCACGATGGTGTCGTCGGTCACAGCCATAAGGGTCGAGCCCGATCCGCTGATCCAGATGGTCTTGGCGCCGCCGTTAAGGCAGGTGTCGCGCACGGCGTTGTAGTCGGGAATCAGACGGCGACGATAGGGTTCCTGGATGCGGTCGTCATTGGCGGCGGCAATCAGGTCGAGGTTGCCGGACTCAAGACCGCGCGTCATGCCGGCGATGCGGCCCATCTGCCATACGGCGGTGGAGAGCGGAACCTCCTGCGGCACGACCTTGCGCGCCTCGCTCGTATGCACCTCGTAGGGAGGAATCACGGTAATAAAACGCAGGCGATCGCTCACCTCGTAGCGCAGGCACTGGGGGAGCGAATCGGTCGGCGTAAAGGAGCAGACGGCGCCGCCCAGGATAGCGGGGGCGACGTTATCGGGATGGCCCTCGACCTCGGTGGCAATGCGGACGAGCTCGGCACGGTCGACGGTGTGGCCTGTCAGCGCGGCGGCGGCCATAATGCCGGCGACGACACAGGTGGAGCTGGAGCCCAGGCCGCGGGCGACGGGAACGTCAGTCTGAATGTCGATGGCGACGGGGAAGGCCGGCTCGCCCCATGCGGCCAGTGCATCGACAAAGCTAACGTAGACCAGGTTGTTCTCGTTTTGGAATTCCTCGGGGCAGCCCGTGATGGTGAGCTTGTCGGCGCGCTCGAAGGTGAAGTGCGAGTAGAGGCTGACGGCCATGCCGAGGGTGTCGTAGCCAATGCCTAGGTTCGCGCTGGTGGCGGGGACGGTGATTTTGATCATGGGAATCTCCTGGGCGGTCTGCCTGTTTAGTTCGCTGCTCGGGCAGTCCTGGCTCGCTCGGAAAGCACATTAAGTGCTTTCCGGCTCGTGCGGAACTCGCGACGAACTAAACAGGCAGACCCGCATGTCAGCTCGTCATTATCCCGGTGAGTATCTGATAAAAGAAGGTGCGCCGGCTTTCGCCGGCGCCTTATAAGGGGTTTAGTTGGTTGCTATCTTTTTTGCAGCCTGCTCTACGTAGCTGGCCATCTCATCGACGTCGCAGACGTCTTCGAAACGGACGGGTTTGGATTCGAGTTCGGCGAGCTGGGCTGGGGCGACCGTGTTGGTTGCCTGCTCGAGCACGCGCATGGCCTCAAAGTCGTCCTCGGGAACGTCGAGGCCCAGGGCGTCGCAGCAAGCGCGCGGGAACTTGTAGGGGCTAGCGGTCGAAAGCAGCACGCGGGCCTTGGCGCCCTCGGCGGGGGCGACCTGCTCAAAGACGTGATAACCGCAAGCGGTGTGCGGGTCGATCACGTAGCCGTTCGCATCCCAGCAACTCTTGATGGCAGCGCGGACCTCGTCCTCGCTGGCCCAGCCGCAGCCAAATACGCTCTGGATCTCGGCCAGCAGCTCGGCGGGCACCTCGTAACGACCAGTCTGTGCCAGCTGCTTCATAAGGCCGGCAACGAGCTCGCAGTCGCCGTCGGACAGGAAGTAGAGCATGCGCTCGAGGTTGGAGCTGATGAGGATGTCCATCGACGGCGAGATGGTCGTGAAGAACGGGCGGTTACGGTCGTAAACGCCGGTGGTCAGGAAGTCAGCCAGCACGTTGTTCTTGTCGCTCGCGACGATGAGCTTGGCGACGGGCAGACCCATACGCTTGGCATAGTAGCCGGCCAGGATATCGCCAAAGTTGCCGGTCGGTACGCAGAACTCCACGGCGTCGCCGGCCTCGATAGCGCCGGCGCGCAGCAGCTGCGCATAGGCGGCAAAGTAGTAGACAACCTGCGGCACCAGGCGGCCGACGTTGATGGAGTTGGCGCTCGAAAGCACCGTGCCGGCGGCCTTAAGACGCTCGGCAAGCTCCTTATCGGCAAAGATGCGCTTGACGGCACTCTGGGCATCGTCGAAGTTGCCGCGGATGCCACAGACGGCGACGTTATCGCCTTCCTGTGTGGACATCTGCAGATTCTGGACACGACTGACCTTGCCTTCGGGATAAAAGACGGTGATGCCCGTGCCCGGGGCGTCGGCAAAGCCAGCGAGTGCTGCCTTGCCCGTGTCGCCCGATGTGGCGGTGACAATCATAATGCGCTCGGCACCGCCGTCCTTGGCGGAAGTGCGGGCCATGAGGCGGGGGAGCATCTGCAGGGCGACGTCCTTGAAGGCGCTTGTGGGGCCGCCAAAGAGCTCCATCACATAGGTCTGAGGGGCGTCAGCGCCCGGCGCAGCGTCGAGTTTGACGAGCGGCGTAACCTCTTCACTCGCGAACGTGCCGCGGTATGCCTCGTCGACACACGCCGAAATTTCTTCGGCCGTGTAATCATTCAGTAACATTCCCAACACATCTTGAGCGATTTCAAAGTACGATTTAGCTGCAAGCGAGCTGATATCGACCTGCTGGGTGCCGAGCTCGTCCGAGACAAACAAACCCCCGTCGGGAGCGATGCCGGTGCGGATTGCCACCTTACTTGAGCACGATAAAGTGCGTCCTCGTGTACTATGATAAGTTCCCATATAACACTGCTCCTCGGATGCCTTGGTCCCAATCGGTGAAACCATGGTATCAGAGCGCGCAAAATAGGTTCGCAGAGGCTTTTTAGAAAGGTAACCTCCAGCCCATGATTAAGATTGCCAAGTTTGGCGGCTCGTCGGTCGCCGACGCCGAACATTTTAAGAAGATTAAGGCCATTGTCGATGCCGACCCGGCCCGCCGTTTTGTGGTGGTTTCCGCCTGCGGTCGCCGCTTTAAGGGCGACACCAAGGTGACCGACCTGCTCTACCTGGTTAACGCGCACGTTAAGTACCACGTGTCGTGCGAGGAGCTGCTCGAGGACATTGGCCAGCGCTACTTTGATATTGCCGACGAGCTGGAGCTCGCCTATCCCATTCGCGAGGAGTTCGCGGCCTTTGCCGAGCGCGCCCGCTCGGGCGGCTACTCCACCGAGGAACTTGTGAGCCGCGGCGAGTACTTCACCGCTCGCCTGATGGCCGAGTACCTGGACCTGCCGTTCCTGGACGCCGCGACGGTTGTGGCGTTCCATCACGACGGTACGCTCAGCATGAATCGCACCTCCGAGCTGGTGCAGGAGTACGGTCAGCAGGGCGGCTTTGTTATGCCCGGTTTCTACGGCGCGACGCGTGAGGGCCAGATTAAGCTGCTCGACCGTGGCGGCGGCGATATTTCCGGCTCGATTCTGGCCAAGTGCCTGGGCGCCGATCTGTACGAGAACTGGACCGACGTCTCGGGCTTCTATTCTGCCGATCCTCGCATTGTGCCCGAGGCTCAGCCCATTGCGCGCGTTACCTACGAGGAGCTGCGCGAGCTTTCGTACATGGGCGCAAGCGTCCTGCACGAGGAGGCCGTGTTCCCTGTGCGTGAGGCGGGTATTCCGCTGGTCATCAAGAACACCAATGCGCCGCAGGACCCCGGCACCATCATTAGCGAGACGGCTGATGAGGGCGAGGCGGAGCCCATCATTACCGGCGTGACCGGCAAGCGCGGCTTTGTCGCCATCAACGTCGCCCGCGACCGCACCAAGCCCCGTGTTGGCTTTATGCGCCGTGCGCTTTCGGTGTTCGAACGCTATGACGTCTCCGTCGAGCACATGCCCACCGGTGTCGACCGCTTTGGCGCCGTGGTGCAGGAGCAGGATGTGCACGACTCGCTGTACTCGCTCGTGGGCGACATTCAGCAGGAGGTCGAGCCGCTCGAGATCGAGGTTGTCGAGGGCCTGGCGCTTATCGCGACCGTCGGCCGTAACCTGCGCGGGCGCGCAGGTATCTCGGGTCACCTGTTTGGCATGCTAGGTCAGGCCGGCGTGAGCGTGCGCATGATTTCGCAGAGCTGCGACGAGATCAACATCATCATCGGCGTCGAGGAGAAGGACTTCGACCTGGCGATTCAGACCATCTACCGTGCCTTCTCCGACGAGAACGGCATTGTGAAGGTCTCCGACCTGGAGGCTCCTGCGCCGGTCGATCCCGCCCTGGCCGCGCTCCGCAAGTAGCTGCCGTCCCGGTGCATTTTTGGGACAAGTGTCAAAAATCTACGGCGGGGCGTTTCGTTTCGGTTTCGTTTCGACGGGGCGGGTTTCGTGCCCGCCCTGTTCTTGTATACACTGGCAACAATAATCGGCCTGCTCGGCGTGCGGGCAAAAGCCACAGCCTTTAAAGGGGGAAGCATGAAACAGTACACGGTTGCTATTTTGGGCGCGACGGGAGCCGTGGGCACCCAGATGCTCGAGTGCCTCAACGAGCAGGAGTTCCCGGTCGGCAAGCTCAAGCTGCTGGCGAGCGCACGCTCCGCGGGCAAAACCGTCGAGTTCCGCGGCGAGCAAATCGTGATCGAAGAGGCTTGCCCCGAGGCCTTTGAGGGCTGCGACATTGTGCTTGGCGCCGCTGGCGACGACATCGCGAAGGAGCTGCTGCCCGAGGCCGTCAAGCGTGGCGCCGTCGTGGTCGACAACAGTCACGCCTTCCGCATGGATCCCGAGGTGCCGCTCGTCGTGCCCGAGATCAATGCCGACGACATCAAGTGGCATCACGGCCTTATCGCTAACCCCAACTGCGCAACTATCATCGGCCTGGTTCCTACCTGGCCGCTGCACCAGCTTGCCGGCGTAAAGCGTATGATCGTGTCCACGTATCAGGCAGCTTCGGGCGCCGGTGCCCCCGGTATGGCCGAGCTCGAAGCACAGCTTGCCGCCCTGGGCCGTGGCGAGGAGATTCCCGAGCCGCGCGCCTTTGCCGCTCAGCTGGCGAGCAACCTGATTCCGCAGATCGGTGGCGTCAAGGAGGAGGGCTTTACTTCCGAGGAAATGAAGCTGCAAAACGAGGGCCGCAAGATCATGCACCTGCCCGAGCTGCGTGTGAACTGCACCTGTGTGCGCGTGCCAGTGCTGCGCTCGCATTCCGAGAGCATTACGCTCGAGTTTGAGCGCGACATCACGGTAGAGGAAGCCCGTGCTGCGCTGGCTGCCGCTTCGGGCGTGAAGCTGGTTGACGACATGAGCGCCGAGGATGCGCACGACCGCTTCCCCATGCCGATGGATACGTCCGACCAGGACCTGATTTGGGTCGGTCGCGTGCGCCGCGACATCTCGAACCCCGAGGCTGCGCGTGGCATCACCTTCTGGTGCTGCGGCGACCAAATCCGTAAGGGCGCGGCAACCAACGCCGTCCAGATTGCCAAGTTGCTCTGCGAGTAGTGTGACCTGTCCGGCGGGGGCCGGGCTTAGTTTTCAGAACGTCCTCGACCATGTGTGGCGCCTTGTCCTGCTCCTTCGGAGCCGCGG
>DBEZHA010000047.1:0-61740 GCA_048189585.1 Collinsella sp.
GGGATGTGCCGACCAACTCATATTTGAGGATGACGAAGATCGGCTCTATCTGATTCGGCTGATTGCTTCGAAATGCCAGAAGTTTAAAGTGGATGTCATCGCGTGGTGCCTTATGGATAACCATATTCATCTTCTGCTTGATGACGAGCATGTTCATCTGAGCGATTGCATGCATTCGATTACGACGGCGTATGCTATGTATTTCAACTCAAAGACAGGCAGGAAGGGGCCTGTTTTCCAGGATCGATTTAAGAGTGTGCCGATCCTCGATGATGATCAGCTACTCAACTGCGTGAGATACATTCACGACAATCCCGCGAAGGCGAGGATTGGGACCGCTTCGCTGTATCGATGGAGTAGCTTTCGCGAGTATATGGGATATCCGGGTATCTGCAAAACGGATTGCGTTCTCGGGTTACTCGGTGACTCTCAGAGATTTTTTGCCTTTAGCACCTCAGGTGAGCCCAACCGCTATTGCTTCCGTGACGGCGCCCATGTGAGCGACACAGATGCGCTGGAGTTTGCGCAGGCGCTTCTTAAGCCGTACGAGCCTCATCACCTCAAGGCTTTGCCAAAGGGGACGCGCGATGCCTGCATTCGCACTTTGAAGAGCGAGGGCTTTTCGATTAAACAGATCGTACGTCTTACGGGCATTGGACACTGCACCATACAAAAGGTCAAAGTCTAAAAATAGCTCATTTAGGACGAGGTCTGTGTTGCGACCGCGTCAGGTATGGGTTGGGTAGCTAATTTGGGACGGGGCTATTTTAGCTACCCCTATAAATCGGTTGAGTTATATTCCGGCCCCGGGTAATTCGCTACCAGTTGAAGGGTAGCTAAAATAGCCCCGTCCCAAATTAGCTACCCCGTACTACCCTGACAATCTAAAGTAGTTAAAAAAGCCCCGTCCCAAATTGACTACTTAGTGGGAGGAGAAGCGGGATTGGCGGCCGAAGGATAGGGCGGTGTCGCCGAATTTGTCTCGGACGGCGTCGATGGCGACGGAGAGGTCGCGGCGGTCGCTGGATTGGGCTCCGCGGTCATCGATTTCACAGAACAGGTCGGTTTGGATACCGCCTTGGTGGTTGAAGTCGCTCATGCCGATACCAGCCAGACGTACGTGCACGCCTTCTTGCCAGATATTGTCGAGCAGCTCGAGCGCTACGGCCACAAAGATATTCTCGTCGTCGGTGGGGTGGGGCAAGCGGCGCTGTGCCGTGCGTCCGCTGCCGTAAGAGTATTTGAGCTTGAGCGTTACGGTTCCGCCCGTCAGCCCCTGACGGCGCAGGCGGCGCCCAACCGACTCGCCCAGTAGCGCAATCGCCGCCTCGATATCCCCACGCTCAGTCAAATCCTTCGCAAAGGTGCGCTCATTGCTCACCGATTTAACTTCACGTTCCTCATCCAGGCTGGTGACCTCGGATACTTCGAGCCCCAAAGCGCGTTGACGCATACGCTCGCCATTCACGCCAAAGATTGCAGCCAAGGTGGACTCTGGCGCGCGTGAAAGCTCGCCGAGCGTATAGATGCGCATGCGGCGCAGTCGCTCCTCGGCCGAGCGCCCGATGCCGCTCATGGCAGATACCGGCAGCGCGGCCAAAAAGCGCTGCTCGGTTCCGGGGCGCACGATGGTCAGCCCAAACGGCTTATCCCGCTCGCTTGCGATCTTTGCGACCGTCTTGTTGCAGCCCACGCCAATGGAGCACGTCACTCCCAGCGCTGCCACGCGGTCGCTTATACGCCGCGCAACCAGCAGCGGGTCTTCGGGCGCAAAGCGACCCGGTGTGATATCGATAAAGGCTTCGTCGATGGATACGCGCTCAACGCGCGGGGTCTCGTCGGCGAGAATCGCCATGACCTGCGCGCTGACCTCGCGGTAGCGATTAAAATGCCCATGCGTCCAAATGGCTTGCGGGCACAAGCGCCGCGCCTCGGCCGAGGCCATGGCAGAGTGCACGCCAAAGCGACGTGCCTCATACGAACACGTGGACACGACGCCACGCGAATCGGCGTCTCCGCCCACGATGAGCGGCTTTCCGCGCCATTCGGGATGATCGAGCATCTCCACGCTCGCAAAAAACGCATCAAGGTCCATCAGGCCCACCGCCGGACCCGTCCAGGGCGGCGGCGTGACGCCCATGGCATCCTCATAACCGTATGTATGTTCGCGTCTTTCCATGTCATGAGTATACCGCGCAGCTCATGTGGGGTGCGTGTATGTGCTTGCAAATCCCGAATTCTTGTCTAAGATATGGATTTGCCCTCGACTACACCGAAGAAGTTGGTCTCACGGACTTCACCTGCCCGCGTCGATGGCGTATTATGTTCAGCTGTTTGTTTGTAGTTGCAGCCTAAAGCTGCTTGGTTGGAGGAGTTTCCTTTGGCAGTCAAGATTCGCCTTGCTCGTCACGGCGCTAAGAAGCGTCCGTACTACCGTGTCGTCGTCGCCGATTCCCGCGCCCCGCGTGACGGTCGTATCATCGAGGAGGTTGGCCGCTACAACCCGATGACCGCCCCCAAGACCATCAACCTCGACCTCGAGAAGATCGCCGACTGGCAGTCCAAGGGCGCTCAGCTCACCGACGCCGTCGCCGCTCTGGTCAAGGCCGCCAACGAGGGCGAGAAGACCGAGACCGTCGTCAAGAAGTCCAAGAAGCAGCTTGCCAAAGAGGCCGAGGCCGCTAAGGCTGCCGCTGAGGCCGCTGAGGGCGCCGAGGAGTAAATCGTGCCTGAGGTTGACGCTGCACAGCTCGAGGGTGAGGCAATGCTCTCAGATCGCATCGCCGATCTCGTCGAATATCTCGTTGTTCAGATCGTCGACGACCCGGATTCCGTGAGCCTTGAGGTCATCGATGGTGACGACGCCTCTACGATTGAGGTTTCGGTCGCCGAGGATGACGTCGCTAAGGTCATCGGCCGTCGTGGCCGTACCATCAAGGCCATTCGCGCGCTCGCCCGTGCACTGGCCGCTCGCCTCGACACTGCTGTCGAGGTAGAGGTTCTGGGCTAGGACCTTGAGGTCCCAGTACAAAAACATCGCCCGTGTTGTCAAGCCGCACGGAAGGAAGGGGGAGGTCCTCGCGCAGCCGCTGCGGGGGCTTCCTTCTGTATTAGAGCCTGGTATGCGCGTCGCCCTGACGCCGCCGGCGCTCAAGCGCGACCGCTTTTGCACGGTCGTGTCCGTCACCGATACGGGCGATGGCGATCTGGTCTCGTTTGAGGGCATTGACGACTTGACGGCCGCCGAGGGCATCACGGGATGCTACGTGCTGGCAAATCGTGACGATTTTGAGCTCGATTCGCTCGACGCTGCCTATACCGACCTGATGGGTCGCGAGGTGGTCGACGAGCGCTTCGGTTCGCTCGGTACGATCGTCGAGATCATGTCGACGCCCGCCAACGATGTTTGGGTTGTCGAGGGTGATCGGTACGGCGAGGTACTGATTCCCGTGATCGAGCAGGTCGTGCTCGATCTTCCCGACACAGGAACAATTTCCGTCCACGTTATGGACGGCCTGATCGATATGGACAAGTAGGGAGGACAACATGCTGATCGAGACCCTTTCGGTCTTTCCCGAGATGTTTGAGCCCGTCATGTCCACATCGATCTTGGGCCGCGCCCGCAAGGCCGGCCTTTTTGATTTTAAGGCGTATAACCTGCGCGACTGGACGCACGACCGCCATCGTACTGTCGATGACGAGCCGTACGGCGGCGGGCAGGGCATGCTCATGAAGGTCGAGCCTATCGCAGAGGCCATCGAGGCCATTAGCGCAGAGGGTCCCAAGCCCACTGTGGTGTTCTTTACCCCCTGTGGCGAGCCTTTTACGCAGCGTGTGGCCGAGCGCCTGCTCAAAAGTGAGCGCCTGCTGTTTGTGTGCAGTCGCTACGAGGGCGTCGACGAGCGCGCGTATGCGTATGCCGATGAGCGTCTGTCGATCGGCGACTACGTGCTCACGGGCGGCGAGCTTCCCGCTATGGTCGTTGCCGATGCCGTCGTACGCCTGATTCCCGGCGCCCTGGGCGACGAGATGAGCAACGTGGACGAGTCGTTCTCGACCGCCGAGGATGGAGGCCTGCTCGAGTACGCGCAGTACACCCGTCCTGCCGAGTTCAACGGCGAGGGCGTGCCTCCGGTGCTCGTGAGCGGCGATCACGCCAAGGTCGATGCCTGGCGTCGCAAGAACGCCATCGAGCGCACCTGCCGCTGGCGTCCCGATCTGATCGAGACGGCGCGGCTCACGCCCGAGGAGCGCGCTTACGCGCAGGAGATCCTTGACGCTTCGTATTCGCAGAGCGAGGAGTGAGTATGGTTCCTACGCAACATTCCGCGTTGAGGGGCGCTTTTGAGTGGATCGCGGTCATCGCGATCGCGCTCGTGGCCACCTTCTTGATTCGCTCGTTTGTGGTCGAGCCCTTTGTGGTGCCCACCGGCTCCATGGAGTCCACGATCGAGATTGGCGACCAGATCCTGGCACAAAAGGTGAGCCTCGAGCTCGGTCAGCCCGTCAAGCAGGGTGATATCGTGGTGTTTCACAACCCCGATGGCACCTCCGAGCATGATGTTCTTGTCAAGCGTGTTATTGCCACGGCCGGCCAGACGGTCGACCTGCAGGATGGCAAGGTGGTCGTTGACGGCCAAGCGCTCGACGAGGACTATACGACGGGCATGAGCTGGCCGCTTTCGGTCCAAGCGCCCGGCGCTCAGGTAAGCTATCCCTACACGGTTCCCGACGGGTGCGTGTGGGTGATGGGCGACAATCGCGAAAACTCTGCCGACTCACGTTATTTTGGTCCCGTCGATCGCTCTGATTTGATCGCAGTGGCGCTTGTGCGCTACTGGCCGTTCAACCGCATCGGCGCTATCGACTAAAAACCGCTATAGTACAGTACCTAACCGTGTAATCGTTTCGACGAGGGGATATTAGAGGCATGAACGCTTCATCGCTTTCCTTCCAAGACATCATCCTGCGCCTCCAGCAGTACTGGGGCGAGCAGGGCTGCGTCATCATGCAGCCCTATGACTCCGAGGTCGGTGCCGGTACCTTCCATACCGCGACCACGCTGCGCTCGCTCGGTCCCGCCGAGTGGCGCACCTGCTATGCACAGCCCTGCCGCCGTCCCGCCGACGGCCGCTACGGCGAGAACCCCAACCGCATGCAGCACTACTATCAGTTCCAGGTGCTCATCAAGCCCTCGCCGGTCAACGCCCAGGAGCTCTACCTGGGTTCGCTGGCCGCCATTGGCCTGGACCCCAACGACCATGACGTCCGCTTTGTCGAGGACGACTGGGAGAGCCCGACGCTCGGCGCCTGGGGCCTTGGCTGGGAGGTCTGGCTCAATGGCATGGAGGTCACGCAGTTTACGTACTTCCAGCAGGTGGGCGGCATCGAGGTCGACCCCGTGCCCGTCGAGATCACCTACGGCCTGGAGCGTATCGCCATGTACGCCCAGGGCGTTAACTCGGTCTACGACCTGGTGTGGAGCTACCTGCCCGACGGCACGCCCATGACCTATGGCGACGTGTTCCTCGAGAACGAGCGCGAGTTCAGTGCCTATAACTTTGAGGTCGCCAACGTCGAGATGATGCGTCAGAAGTTTGACGACTACGAGGCCGAGTGCCATTCCTGCCTGGAGCGCAAGCTGCCGCTGCCGGCATATGACTGCGTCATGAAGTGCAGCCACGCTTTCAACCTGCTCGATGCCCGCGGCGCCCTGTCCGCGGTCGAGCGTGCCAACTACATCCTGCGCGTCCGCGCCGTCGCCAAGGCGTGCTGCGAGGCCTACATGGCCGAGGTCGCCGGAGTCAACGAGAATGCCGATCAGGAAGGCGAGGTGGCGTAAGCCATGGCAGACGCTAAGGATTTCCTGTTTGAGATCGGTACGGAAGAAATGCCCTCCGCACCGCTGAACAATGCCGTCAAGCAGCTTGGCACCATGATCGCCAAGGGTCTCGACGAGGCCGGTCTGGCCCACGGCGAGGTCCGTGTGATCTCGAGCCCGCGCCGCCTGGCTGCGCTCGTTGCCGACGTCGCCACCGCGACCGACGAGGTTCACGAGGTCAAGCGCGGCCCCGCGGCCAACATCGCCTTCGATGCCGACGGTAACGCCACCAAGGCCGCCCAGGGCTTCGCCCGCAAGTGCGGTGTGGCTGCCGAGGATCTGGTCCGTCGCGAGGACACCGACGGCCGTGAGTACGTCTTTGCCGAGAAGAACATCCCTTCCGCCCCGGCCATCCCGATCCTGACGGCCCTGTGCGAGAAGACTATCGCTGGCCTGCAGTGGCCCAACTACCGCTCTCAGCGCTGGGGTCACGAGCATGCGACCTTTGTTCGTCCGGTCCGCTGGATCTGCTGCCTTCTGGGCGAGGACGTTGTGCCCGTGTCGTTTGCCGACGTGACGAGTGGCAACACCACGCGTGGTCATCGCGTGCTTGGCCCTGGCGACCATGTGGTTGCCAGCCCCGCCGTCTACGAGCAGGTGCTCGAGGACGCCGGTGTGCTTTCTGCCGAGCGTCGTCGTGAGGCCATCCTCGCCGGTATCGCCGAGGTCGAGGCTGCCCGTCCCGGCTGCCATGTCGATACGCCCAAGAAGGTCTTTGAGGAGGTCATTAACCTCTGCGAGTGGCCGACGGTGCTCGTCGGTACCTTCGATGAGGAGTTTCTCAAGGTCCCGCACGAGATTATCTGCGAGTCCATGCTCACCAACCAGCGCTACTTCCCGATCTATGACGGCGAGGGCAAGCTCACGCGTGAGTTCGTGGTCGTTTCCAACAGCAAGCCCGAGAATGCCGAGCGCGTGATTGACGGCAACGAGCGCGTCGTGCGCGCCCGTCTGGACGACGCCAAGTTCTTCTACGAGGAGGACCTGAAGATCTCCCTCGACGAGTTCCGCGAGCGTCTGGCCAAGGTCGCCTTCCAGGAGAAGCTCGGTAGCGTGCTCGCCAAGTCCGAGCGCATTGAGCAACTCGCGCTTGCCATCGCTCGCGAGGCCCATCTGGGCGCCCACCTGGCCGCCGACGCTGCTCGCGCCGCGCACCTGTGCAAGGCCGACCTGGTGTCTAACGCCGTCGTCGAGTTTACGAGCCAGCAGGGCGTGATGGGCGGTTATTACGCGACCGCGATGGGGGAGAACGACGAGGTCGCCCACGCCATTCGCGATCACTATCGTCCCCGCTTTGCCGGTGACGAGCTGCCCGAGGGCACCGCTGGCTGCATCGTGGCCTGTGCCGACAAGCTCGATACCATTGCCGGTATCTTTGCCATCGGCGAGCCCCCGACCGGCTCCTCCGACCCCTATGCGCTGCGTCGTGCCGCTATCGGCATCATCAACATCCTGCGCGACCGTCTGCCGATCGACCCCACGTCGCTGATCGACTTCGCCCTCGAGCTCTATGGCGAGCAGGGCATTGAGTTCGACGCCGCCGAGGTCGCCCAGCAGGTTCGTGACTTCTTCCATGGCCGCCTGGTGAGCATGGCCCGCGACGAAAAGATCCCGGCCGATACCGTTGCCGCCGTCTCCGCGGTGCACATCATCGCTCCGTCCGTCTTCTTCGCCCGCTGCGCCGCCCTCGACGAGGCCCGCAAGAACGACGCCGAGACGTTCGACAACCTTGCGACCGCCTATGCTCGCGCCGCGCATATCTCCAAGCCCGAGCTGGGCGTGGAGTACGACCGCAGCCTGATGGGCGAGGTCGAGCTTGCGCTCGCCGACGCCTCCGAGGCTGCTCAGACCGCTGTCGATGCCGCCCTTGCTACCGAGGATTATCCGGCCGCATTTGCTGCCCTCGCCGCCCTGCGCGCGCCCATCGACCGTTTCTTCGACGAGGTCATGGTCATGGACAAGGACGAGCAGCTCCGCGATAATCGCCTTAAGCTGCTCAACCGCTTCGAGGCCGTTTTCTCCGGCATCGCCAACATCGGTGAGCTTGCTCGTAAAAAGTAAGCCAGCCTGCGCGTAAGCGCAAAAGGAGCCCCGCATGGATTGCCCGGTCACCGCTCGTCCCACCGTTATCGTTATCTCCGACTCGCTCGGTGATACCGCTTGTGAGGTGGTGCTTGCGGCGTCCGGGCAATTTGATGAAGGGGCTTTTCGTTTGTTGCGCCTGCCCAAGGTGACCTCGGTGGAGCAGGTGGAGTCGTTTGTGGGCCCGCGCGTCGATGCCGACCATCGCGATATTGCCGTGTTTCACACCATTGTCGATCCGGCGCTTCGCGCCCGCGTGCTCGATTACCTGGGCATGCTGCATATCCGTTCGGTCGACCTGATCGGTCCGACGCTCGCCGTGCTATCGTCGCTCATCGGTGTGCCGCCCAAAGGCGTCGCGGGCGTGATTCACAGGACCGATGACCGCTATTTCCATCGTATCGAGGCCATGGAATATTTCGTTGAGCACGATGACGGGCGCGGTTGCGACGATTTGTCGGGTGCCGATATCGTGCTGCTGGGCGTATCGCGCACGTCCAAGACGCCGCTGTCGATGTATCTGGCTTATCAGGGCTACAAGGTTGCCAATGTTCCGTTGGCCCATGGCATGGAGCCGCCGAAGTCGATTTACGAGGTCGACCCGATGCGCCTGTTCGGCCTGATTTCGACCGTCGATGTGATTTCCGAAATTCGCGATAGCCGCTTGGGCGATGACTACGCTCGTGCCGTTGCCGGCTCCTATGCCGAGCCCGAGAGCGTGCGCAGCGAGCTTGAGGAAGCTCGTGCCCTCATGAAACGCCTAGGCTGCTTTGTGGTGCGTACCGACGGCAAGGCCATCGAGGAAAGCGCTGCCGAGATCATTAGCCACTTGGAGGAAATCCAAGAAGCTCGCGCCCGCCGAGCCGCCCGTCGAGCCTAATAGTAGCAGCATTTTGATAAAGCGATTTAGCAAAAATATCGCATCTGACCTGCACTTTCTTACAGTGGTACCTTCATAAGGTAACCACCTTTACCTACCGTTTACCGCCAGTTTTAGCACGTTTACCAAACCGCGCATCCTCTGCTTAAGCTCGCTCAAAACCCGCCGTATAGTTCCCTCACGGCCCGCATTTGGCGGGTCGATTCGTTACCACGGTCGTGCGCGTAAGTGCATGAAAGGGGAAGTATCGTGAGCGATTGCAAGAGGGTTTACCGTTTTGGAACCGACGCCCAGGGCACCTGTGTCACTGAGGGCGACAAGTCCATGAACTTCGTGCTTGGCGGCAAGGGCGCAAACCTTGCCGAGATGAGCCGCATCGGCCTGCCGGTTCCCGGTGGCTTTACCATTACCTGCCAGACTTGCGTCGAGTACTCCGGTGCCGGCAACGTGTGGCCCGAGGGCGCACTCGATGAGATCGTTGCTGCCGAGGCGGACCTCGAGGCCCGCTGCGGCAAGAAGCTCGGCGACGCCTCCGATCCGCTGCTCGTGTCGGTTCGTTCGGGCGCTCCGTTCTCCATGCCCGGCATGATGGACACGGTCCTCAACTTAGGCCTCAACGACGACTCCGTTCAGGGACTCATCGCCCAGACGCAAAATCCGCGTTTTGCTTGGGATAGCTACCGCCGCTTTATTCAGATGTTCTCCAACGTCGTTATGGGCGTTGACGCCGACCTGTTCGAGAACGCCCTGACCCAGGCCCGTCTGGTCGCCGGCGTTCGCGTCGATTCCGAGCTTTCGGCTGAGGACCTGCAGGAACTCGTCGAGACCTTTAAGGGCATCTTCTCCGAGAACGTCGATGCCTCCCTGTATCCCGAGCTCGAGGTCGCTGACGGCAAGCCCGTCTTCCCGCACGACCCGGAGCTTCAGCTACGCCTTGCCATCCAGGCCGTCTTTGGCAGCTGGATGAACGAGCGTGCCTGCATCTACCGCAAGCAGCATGGCATTTCCGACGACCTCGGCACCGCCGTCAACGTGCAGGCCATGGCCTTTGGCAACAAGGGCGAGACCTCTGCGACGGGCGTCGCCTTTACGCGTAATCCGGCCGACGGCACCAAGGAGTTCTACGGCGATTTTCTGGTTAACGCCCAGGGCGAGGACGTCGTCGCCGGCATCCGCAACACCGAGCCCATTGCCGACCTCAAGACCACCCCGGGCCTCGAGTCCGCAGGTGAGGAGCTCGAGCGCGTGTTCCTGACGCTCGAGGATCATTATCGCGATATGTGCGATATCGAGTTCACCATCGAGCAGGGTAAGCTCTGGATGCTCCAGACCCGCGTGGGCAAGCGCACCGCCACCGCCGCCCTGCGCATCGCTATCGAAATGGTCGAGGAGGGCCTGATCACCCGCGAGGAGGCCGTGAGCCGCATCGATCCCGCGCAGCTCGACCAACTCCTGCACCCGCAGTTTGACGCCTCCAAGAAGTACGAGGCTCTCGCCAGCGGTCTGAACGCCAGCCCCGGTGCCGCCGTGGGCGAGGTCGTGTTCTCGAGCGACGACGCCGTCACGCGTTCCGCCGAGGGCCACAAGGTCATTCTGGTTCGTTGGGAGACCAACCCCGACGACCTGAAGGGCATGGTCGCCGCCGAGGGCATCCTGACCAGCCACGGTGGCAAGACGAGTCATGCCGCCGTTATCGCCCGCGGCATGGGTACGCCCTGCGTCTGTGGCGTTGAGCGCTTCCATATCGACGCCGCCGAGAAGGTCGTGCGCATCGAAGGCAGCGACCGCGTGCTGCGCGAGGGCGATGTCATCTCCATCGACGGCACCCAGGGCATCGTCGTCGACGGCGCCGTCGACCTGGTCTCCGCCGAGCTTACCGGCGATCTGGACACCATCCTGTCCTGGGCCGACGAGATTCGCCTGGACGAGACCTGTGGCCATGCCAACCATGTGCGCGTCAACGCCGACAATCCCGAGGATGCCGAGCTTGCGCTCGAGTTTGGCGCCGAGGCCATCGGCCTGTGCCGCACCGAGCACATGTTCCTGGGCGACCGCAAGAACATCATCCAGAGCTTTATCCTGTCTGACGATGAGGCCGTGAAGCAGCAGGCCCTGGCCGACCTGCTCAAGGTTCAGACCGAGGACTTCCTGGCGATGTTCAAGACCATGTCCGGTCGCGATGTGGTCGTCCGCCTGCTCGATCCGCCGCTTCATGAGTTCCTGGATAATCCTCGCGAGCTCGAGGTCGCCATCACCAAGAAGGAAGCCGCCGGCGCCAGCGAGGAAGAGCTTGCAGCCCTGCGCGCCCGCCTGCGTCGTATCGACGGCATGGTCGAGTCGAACCCCATGCTCGGCCTGCGCGGCGTTCGCCTGTCCGTCGTCTTTAGCGATCTGCCGCTCATGCAGGTTCGCGCCGTCGCCACGGCCGCTGCCCGCCTTATCAAGGAGGGCGTCGACCCGCATCCCGAGATCATGGTTCCGCTCGTTTCCATCACGGCTGAGCATGTCCAGACTCGCGAGGTCATCGAGCGCGTAATCGCCGAGGTTTCCGACGAAGAGGGTGTCGAGCTCAATATTCCCGTGGGCACGATGCTCGAGCTGCCGCGCGCCTGCATGGTCGCTGACGAGATTGCCCATCACGCAGACTTCTTCTGCTTTGGCACCAACGACCTGACCCAGACCACCTTCGGCTTCTCCCGTGACGATGCCGAGGCCAAGTTCATCCCGCTGTACATGCATAAGAAAATTCTGAAGGACAACCCCTTCGAGACCATCGACGCGGCGGTGCTGGAGCTCGTGCGCATGGCCGTGGAGAAGGGTCGCGCCACCAACCCCGACATGCACTTTGGCGTGTGTGGCGAGCACGGCGGCGACCCCAAGTCCATCAAGGGCCTGTTTAATGTGGCCGACGTGGACTACGTGTCCTGCTCGCCCTACCGCGTGCCCCTCGCACGCCTGGCTGCCGCCCAGGCCAAGCTCGAGGCGAAGCGCTCCGCGTAACGTTTTGGGTTCAGACGCCTAACGTAGCCCCCCCTCATGCCGTCCGTCTCATTCGTGAGGCGGACGGTTATCATGTGCGGGTTTTGTCTTTTTGTCTGCGTAAAAAATTGTTCTTGCAGCAGAAACCCGCGCGTGTATACTCGAATACGTTTGTTCAACTACGTGCCGGCCAGAGTGGTACGGCACCTCTAGAAGAGTAAGGAATTGCACATGGATTACATCCGCGCAATCGAGCGTCAGCAGATCCGCGAGGACATTCCTCAGGTTCGCGTCGCCGACAACGTCAAGGTTCACTACCGCATTAAGGAAGGCGACCGCGAGCGCATCCAGGTCTTCCAGGGCGACGTCATCCGCATGGCCGGCGCCGGTGCCCGCGAGACCTTCACCGTCCGCAAGATGTCCTTCGGTGTCGGTGTTGAGCGTACCTTCCCGCTTCACAGCCCCAAGATCGCCAAGCTCGAGGTCGTTCGTCATGGTCGCGTCCGTCGCGCCAAGCTGTACTACCTCCGCGACAAGGTGGGCAAGGCTGCTCGCATCCCCGAGAAGCGCTAAGAAGATCGCAGCGTCTGTCCACTCGTTTGGACACAAGGGTCACCTTCGGGTGGCCCTTCTTTTTATCTGATTTGCATGCAAGGAGGGCCTGGTATGGCCAATATGACGAGCTCGGTTTCGGCATCGCAGGTTGCCGGAGAGCTAGCGAGCGCAACGTTTGAGGAGATCCCCGCCCTCGTGGAGCATTATCGCGAGGACCCGCGCCAGCAGGTGATCAAGGCTTGTGAACGCGCCCTCAAACGCCATGCTAAGGAACTTGCCGAGCGCGAGCGCGTCAATGACATGTACGAGCTTATGCATGAGCTTGGCGGCGATGGGGTGGTCGTTGGTGTCGACGAGGTGGGCCGCGGCTCGGTAGCGGGTCCCTTAACCGTGTGTGCCGTGTGCCTTCCCATGGAGCCGCGCGTCTGGGGCATCAACGATTCCAAAAAGCTCACGCCGGCGCGCCGCGAGTTGCTCTCAGTGAAGATTGCCGAGGTGGCGACGGCGATCGGTTTTTGCCATATCGCGCCTAAGGATATCGATGAGATGGGCATGGCCCGTGCTATCCGTACCGCCGTTGCGGGCGCCGTGGCCGATGCGGGGCTCGAGCCCGATTGCGTGCTTATGGATGGCAACCCCTTGGGCGCCGTTCCTAACGAGCGCGATGTGGTGAAGGGCGATGCCAAGATCGCCTGCATCGCCGCGGCGTCCATCATGGCCAAGGTCACGCGTGACGAGATGATGGTCGAGTACGACGCCGAGTATCCCGAGTACCATCTGGCCGAGTCGAAGGGCTATGCGAGCCCCGAGCACATCGAGGCCATTCGCAAACATGGACTTTGTCCGCTGCACCGCGTGAGCTTTTGCGGAAACTTTCTGCAGACTGAGCGCCTTTTCTAGGCCAATTGTGGAGACAGGGACCTCTGGGGTTTTATAAACCTGCTGGTAGCGGGCCGTATGCAACACCATTGTTGCGTACGGCCCGTTTTTTGACGGCATTTGGTCAGCTTTTGGTTTGCTTCCGGTACTTACCCGCATGAAAGGTGCCCTCATCATCGGGGCAATGCAGTGTGCGGGAAAGGAGACCCCATGAGTGCCGCAAGCAAAAAGAGCAAGACGCAGCAGCTCAAGGAGCGTTGGGAAAACGGCGAGCTCGACTCCGGGGCGATGACGCCCGAGTTTATCAAGGGACTCAGTCCCCGCGAGCTAGGCATGCTGGGCGAGCTGATCACCATCGACTATTTTAACGAGCGCGGCTACACCTTGCTGGAGCAGGGCTATCGTTGCACCGAGGGCGAGGCCGATCTGGTGCTGCTCGATGAGCTCGACGATGTCGTGGTGATGGCCGAGGTCAAGACCAGACGCGTTTCGCTGGATTGCACCACGCGGGTCTTTCCCGAGGAGGCCGTGGACGCCCAAAAGCAACGCCGCTACCGCCGCATCGCAAGTTGCTATCTCATGGAGCATTATCCGCTCAAGGCGATTCGCTTCGATGCTGTGGGTGTCACCATCCGCGGCGGGCATATCGCCGAGATCGAGCATCAGTACAACGCGTTCGATTGGCAGGTGTCGTGATGGCGTTCGAGACGTTTGCCGTTCACGCGGCCTGCATCCGCGGCGTCGAGGCGATTCACGTCACGGTCGAGGTCTCGCTTGCCGGTGGCGTTCCGGGCATCCAGATGCTCGGCATTCCGAGTATGGAGGTGATGGAGTCACGCGGTCGTATTCGCTGCGCGATGCGCTCCGCCGGGTTCGAGATCCCGCGCTCGGGCATTACCGTTAACCTGGCACCCGGCGATATCCGCAAGACCGGTAGCGGCTTTGACCTGCCCATCGCCATCGCGGTTCTAGCGGTCGATGGGCAGATTCCCCGTGACAACCTCGATCGCTGCCTTATCGCAGGTGAGCTTGGTCTGGACGGTACGGTGCTTCCCGTCAAGGGCGAGGTGGCGTTTCAGCTATTGGCTCGCGACATGGGGCTGTCTTTTATCGCCGGCAGGTCCGACCAGCATGTGCCACTCGCGGGCGTAGATTGCGGCTTTATCGACCATCTGTCTCAGCTTGCTCACGGCATGGGCGATGCCGCACGGCACTACTTGGATTCCGAGGGTGTCGAGGCGACCTTTGAGCCCGAGCTCGACTATGCAGACGTGCTGGGGCAGGAAGTCGCTAAACGCGGCATGGCGCTTGCGGCGGCAGGAGAACTCGGCTTGCTCATGATCGGGTCTCCGGGATCGGGCAAGACGATGCTCGCACGCCGTATGACCGGCATCCTGCCCGAGCTTTCCGTTGAGGATCAGCAGGAGGCACTGTGCATCCATTCGGTTTTGGGTGAGAACATTGATGGCTTGTTGGCGGGGCACCGCCCCTTCCGCAGTCCCCACCACAGTATTTCGACCGCAGGCCTTATCGGCGGCGGGCGCCCGGTGCATCCGGGTGAGATCAGCCTGGCTCATGGCGGCGTGCTCTTTTTGGACGAGCTTGCCGAGTTTCCCACCGGTGTGCTGCAGACACTGCGTCAGCCCATCGAACGCGGCTACGTCAGGATCGTACGCGTCGACGGGGCTTTTACCTTCCCGTCGCGCTTTCAGCTGCTGGCTGCGAGCAATCCCTGCCCCTGCGGCTTTTTGGGCGATCGCGAGGTACCGTGTCGCTGCTCGGCGGCGATGGTCGAGCGCTATCGTTCTAAACTGCGCGGTCCCTTGGCCGACCGTATCGACATGATGATCGATGTGACCCGTCCCGACCCTCAAGTGATTATCGAGGGTGCGGAGGGTATGTCGTCGGCCGAGTTACGTGACTACGTTGTGCGCGGTCGTGCCTTTCGCGCCTGGCGCGAGTCCCGTATGGACGATGCGGATGCTGAGGCCGAGGATGACGAGACGCGGTCCATTGACGGCGTCGTTTCGACCTTCGAGCTCGATGATGCGGCGGAGAAGTGTGTGCTCGGCCTGTCGAAGCGCACGCATCTCACAGGGCGTGGCATCGTGCGCCTTGTTCGCATTGCGCGCACGATCGCAGATGTCGCCGAGAGCGAGCAGGTGACGCAGGACCACGTGCTCGAGGCGGCGATGTACCAGGGAAGGAGGGACCAATGATGGCTGAGGGGACCTTCGAGCTGCATCCAGGTGACGCGTTGTATCCCGAGGCCGTTTTGGAGCTTTCTGATGTACCTCAGACGCTCTATGTGCGCGGCAACCCCGAGGCGCTTTCGACGCCCGCGCTCTCCATCATCGGTGCGCGAAAGGCCTCGCCGTATGGTCTTGCCGTGGCAGAGCTTGCGGCGAAGGTGGCGGTTGAGGCGGGAGTGACGGTAGTTTCGGGCGGTGCGGTCGGTTGTGACCAGGCCTCGGGTTGGGCTGCGGTCAACGCCGGCGGCAAACACGTTGTGGTGCTGGGGACGGGCGCCGACGTGGTCTACCCGCGTTCGAGCGCGGGGCTGATTACGCGCACGCTTGATACGGGTGGCGCGGTCGTGTCGATCTCTCCGTGGGGCATGGGTCCGCGCAAGTTCGCCTTTCCGCGCCGCAATAGCGTAATCGCGGCCCTGTCGCAAGCCCTTTTTGTATCCGAGGCGGGTATGCCTTCTGGGACGTTTTCCACAGCCGAGGCTGCTATGGATTTGGGGCGCGAACTTCTTGCCGTGCCGGGGTCGATCCTATCGCCCGAGTCGCGTGGCACGAATTACCTCATTGCGAACGGTGCCTGCTGCATCATCGACGAGGAATCTATCGAGATGGCTATCTCACGCATCTACGGCACCCTGCGCTACTCGCGCCCCGATGCTCCCGGCATTGCCGACCTGGATCCAACGCAGCAGACCGTGATGCATGCGCTCATCGCCTCTCCACTCAAGGTCGACGACATTGCGGCGCTCGTCTCGCTCGATGCTGTCGGCGTACTCAAACTCCTGGGTTCGCTTGAACTCGAGGGTCTTATCGAGCGCATGATGGATGGAAGGTATGCGCCCTCCAAGTTTGCCCTTCACGCCCAGACACCCTTCGGTCACAATGGAAAACGTGTCAATTAGAAAGGTGTTTGCAGATGCAGTTCGATCAGGTGACGGTTATCGGTGGCGGTCTGGCGGGTTCGGAGTGCGCGATCCAGCTTGCAGACCGCGGGTTTGCCGTAAAGCTGTGCGAGATGCGCCCCCAGGTGAGCTCCCCGGCCCACCATACCGATCATCTGGCAGAGCTCGTCTGCTCCAATTCGTTTAAGTCGACCCGTCCGGATTCCGCGGCTGGTTTGCTGAAAGCTGAGCTTGAGCGCATGGGTTCAGTCCTGCTCGATTGCGCCCATCGCGCTGCTGTTCCCGCCGGCGGTGCCCTGGCGGTCGACCGCGTCAAGTTTTCCGAGCTTGTCGAGGCCGAGGTTGCCGCTCGTCCCAATATCGAGGTCGTGCACGGCGAGGTCACGCAGATTCCCGAGGGTCACGTGGTCATTGCCGCGGGCCCGCTGTGTTCACCGGCGCTGAGCGAAGAGGTCATGAAGCTCGTCGGTGGCGACGCCCTTGCGTTCTTCGATGCCGCGGCGCCGATCGTCGATGCCTCCACGATCGATATGGACGTGCTGTTCTCGCAGTCGCGCTACGAGGAGCAGGGGAGCGGCGACTATCTCAACGCTCCGCTCAACAAGGAGGAGTACGAGGCCTTTATCGAGGCGCTTACCACGGCCGACCGCGTGGTGCTCAAAGACTTTGAGGGCGGCGATCTGTTCCAGGCCTGCCAGCCTGCCGAGGAAGTTGCGCGCACCGGCAAGGACGCCATTCGCTTTGGCGCCATGAAGCCCGTCGGCCTCACCGACCCGCGTACCGGACGTCGCCCCTGGGCGGCGATTCAGCTGCGTGCCGAGAACAAGGAGAAGACCGCCTATAACCTGGTGGGCTTCCAGACCAACTTGACCTTTGGCGAGCAGAAGCGCGTCTTCCATATGGTGCCGGGCCTGGAGAACGCTGAGTTCTTCCGTTACGGTGTCATGCACCGCAATACCTTTGTCGACGCCCCGCACGTGCTCGATGGCACCTTTGCCGTGCCCGGTACCGGCGTGCGCCTGGCCGGTCAGATCACCGGCACCGAGGGGTACATGGAAGCCGTGGCGACAGGTCTTCTCGCGGCGCTCAACACCTATGCCGAGGCTATCGGTGCCGCGGGCGTCGAGTTGCCGCGTGTGGGCGCCCTAGGTGCGCTCGTGGGCTATGCGACCGATCCTGCCACCGTGGGCTATCAGCCTATGCATGTCAACTTTGGCCTGGTGCCGCCACTCGAGGATGGTAAGCGCCGCAGCAAGCGCGACCGATATCAGGCCTATGCGGACCGTGCGCTCGAGGCCCTCGATGCCTACTTGGCCACGCGTTCCGACTTGTTTGGAGGCGACCGGTCATAGCCTTTGACCTGTACGACACCGTCGACTCGTTTATCGCCTATATCGCACGCGTCGAGGGTCTTTCTCCCAACACGGTGACGGCCTATGGCTCGAGGCTGGAGCGCTTTGCTGCCTGGTGCGAGCGCGAGGATATTGATGCTTTCGCTGCCGACGTGCGCACCATTCGTCGCTATCTTGCTGAGCTTTCGCGTGAGCAGGTGGCTCCCCGAACCCTTGCGGCGCATCTGTCTGCCATTCGCTCGCTCTATCGCTGGATGGCTGCCGAGGGGATTGTCGAGGGCGATGCGGTCTCGGCGATCGCATCGCCCAAGCTGCCGCGCGACCTGCCGGGCGTCCTTACGACCAAGCAGGTCGAGGCGCTGCTCAAGACGCCTGATACCTCGACGCCCGCGGGACTGCGCGATGCGGCGATGCTCGAGCTACTCTATGCCTCGGGTGCTCGTATCTCTGAGCTCGCAGCACTCAATGTGGAGTCCATCGCTTGGTCCGAGCGAACGCTGCGCCTGTGGGGCAAGGGGAGCAAGGAGCGTATCGTTCCTCTGTATCGTCGTGCGCTCGAGGTGACGCGTCTCTATATTGAGGAGGGGAGGCCGGAGTTGCTCGCTCAGGCAAAGCGCCGCGACCCCGCTACCGGGCCGCATCCGCTGCTTATATCGGCGCGCGGCAATCGTATGAGTGCCGCCATGCTCAGGCGGCGGTTCCATATGCTGGCGACGCTCGCCGGCATTCCGGCCGACATTGCCCCGCATGCGATGCGCCATACCTTTGCGACCGACTTGCTCGAGGGCGGTGCGGACCTGCGCTCGGTTCAAGAGCTGCTGGGCCATGCGAGCCTGTCCACGACGCAGATCTACACGCATCTCACACCCGATCGGCTTAAGCGGGCTGTGGCTCAAGCCCATCCCCGCGGCGAATAGTGGCTGGGACGTCCCTCGCCGCACTCAGGTGTGTGGTTTTGATTGCGGGTTGGCAGGAAGAGGCATTCCTGCTATCATTCATCGGGTTGCTTCACGGCAACATGTTTTTATCACGCACGCGCGGCTACTTCATACCGTGGTGCCCGGGCTTTGGTAGCACATGTCCGGGTTGGTTTTGGAGGATGACCCCGCGCGGAGGCAAACCACAGGAGGTTTAACATGGCTACCAAGATTAATATCCGCACCCTGCTCGAGGCCGGCTGCCACTTCGGTCACCAGACCCGTCGCTGGAACCCCAAGATGAAGCCGTTCATCTTCGGTGAGCGCAACGGCATCTACATCCTCGACCTCAAGCAGACCATCCTCGACGCCGACCAGGCCTACACCTTCGTCAAGAACGTCGCCAAGGGTGGCAACGTGCTGTTCGTCGGCACCAAGAAGCAGGCTCAGGAGGCCGTCAAGAACGCTGCTGAGCGCGCCAACATGCCTTACATCAACCAGCGTTGGCTCGGCGGTATGCTGACCAACTTCGTCACCATCCGCTCCCGCATCAACCGCATGGAGGAGCTCGAGGCCATGGTCGAGGACGGCCGCATGGCTGTTCTGCCCAAGAAGGAGCAGGCTGTTCTCGGCAAGGAGCTCACTAAGCTCCAGACCAACCTCGGTGGCGCCCGCGACATGAAGGGTCTGCCCCAGGCTCTCTTCGTCATCGACACCAAGCGCGAGGAGAACGCCATCAAGGAGGCCCAGCGCCTGAACATCCCCGTCGTCGCCCTGATCGACACCAACTCCGATCCCGACGAGGTCGAGTACGGCATCCCCTGCAACGATGACGCTATCTCCGCTGTCACCCTTATGTGCGAGCTCATGGCTGACGCCTGCCTCGCTGGCTCCGGTAAGGAGCAGGTCTCCGAGGCCGAGATGGCCGCTGAGCCCAAGGCCGAGTAAATCAGTCTTAGTTAATTCTTTTTCATCTCTTTGAAAGGAACCACAATGGCCCAGATTACCGCCGCTATGGTCAAGCAGCTCCGCGAGATGACCGACTCCCCGATGATGGAGTGCAAGAAGGCTCTCGTCGAGGCTGACGGCGACATGGACGCCGCTGTCGACGTTCTGCGTAAGAACGGCCTTGCCAAGGCTGCCAAGAAGGCTGGCCGTGAGACCAACGAGGGCGCTGTCGCCGCGTTCGTCTCCGAGGATGGCAAGACCGGCGCTCTGCTCGAGCTCTCCTGCGAGACTGACTTCGTTGGCTCTAACGCCAAGTTCACCGGCTTTGCTTCCAAGGTCGCTGAGGTTGTCGCTACCACCGAGCCTGCTGACGTCGACGCTCTGCTCGAGAAGCCGATGGGCGAGGAGACCGTTTCCTCCGAGCTCACCGAGATGATTCACATCATGGGCGAGAACATGAAGATCTCCCGCTTCGCTGCCCGCAAGGCTGAGAACGGCGCGCTCGCTTCTTACATCCACATGGGTGGTAAGATCGGCGTCCTCGTCGAGTTCGCCTTCGAGAAGGCTGAGACCGCTCAGGCTGAATCCTTCAAGACCTTCGCTCACGACGTTGCCCTTCAGGTTGCCGCCGTCGCCCCGATCTGCGCTACCCGCGATCAGGTTCCGGCCGAGACCGTCGAGCACGAGAAGCAGATCTACATGGCCCAGGCTGCCGAGTCCGGCAAGCCCGAGGCTATCCAGGAGAAGATGGCTGTCGGCCGTCTGGAGAAGTTCTACAAGCAGTCCGTGCTCACCGAGCAGGAGTTCATCAAGGACAGCTCCCTCACCATCAAGAAGTACGCTGAGCAGGTCTCCAAGGAGCTCAGCGACACCATTACCGTCGTTGCCTTTGACCGTCTGGTCCGTGGCGAGTAAATAAGCTTTTGTAGCTGGTAATGAGCAGGCTGTGGGTTTTACTCACAGCCTGCTTTTTCATGGCTCTTATCAGAGCCTTTGATATCATATTGAGAGTCTAATTAAAGGAGGATCGCTTTGTCCGACATCCGATATAAACGCGTGCTTCTTAAGCTTTCCGGCGAAGCGCTGATGGGCGACGGCCAATATGGCATCGACCCCAAGGTTACCGACCATCTTGCTAAGCAGGTCAAGGAGCTGCTCGCCGTTGGCCATGAGGTCGGCGTCGTTGTCGGCGGCGGCAATATTTTCCGCGGCATGGCAGGCGCTGCCGGTGGCATGGAGCGTGCTCAGGCCGACTACATGGGCATGCTGGCAACCGTTATGAACGCGCTCGCCCTGCAGGATGCCTTCGAGCATAACGATGTTCCCTGCCGCGTGATGAGCGCTATCCAGATGAACGAGATCTGCGAGCCCTATATTCGCCGTCGCGCCATCAACCACCTTTCCAAGGGCAACGTCGTTATTTTTGCCGCCGGTTCGGGCAATCCGTACTTTACGACCGACACCGCCGCGGCTCTTCGTGCGTGCGAGATCGGCGCCGAGATTCTGATTAAAGCCACCAAGGTTGACGGCATCTACGATAAGGATCCCGTCAAGTGCGCCGACGCCGTCCGTTTTGACAAGATTACCTATCACGAGGTTCTCGTCCGCGGTCTGCAGGTTATGGATTCCACGGCTACGGCACTGTGCCAGGACAACCGTATGCCGATTTTGGTCCTCAACATCGATGGCGAGGACACCGTCAAGCGCGCGCTTTCGGGTGAGCCCGTCGGCACGCTCGTCTATCAGGAGGATTAAGCATGGCAGAGAACATCACCGCCCATATGGACAAGTCGCTCGAGTCCCTCAAGCATAACTTCTCCAAGGTCCGTACCGGCCGCGCCAATGCCAACATTCTGTCCGACATCACCGTCGATTATTACGGTGTTCCCACGCCGGTCACGCAGGTTGCCGCCGTCAAGACCCCCGAGGCCCACATGCTGCTCATCGAGCCGTGGGACAAGGCGCTCATCAACGCTATCGTCAAGGCCATCGGCGCTTCCGATCTGGGTATTACCCCCAACTCCGATGGCACCGTCGTTCGTCTGCCGTTCCCGGCTCCCACCGAGGAGCGCCGTCGCGAGCTCGTCAAGGAGTGCCGCGAGTACGCCGAGCAGGCCAAGGTGTCTATCCGTAACATCCGTCGCGACTTCAACAACAAGCTCGAGCGCGATGAGGAGCTCACCGAGGACGATGTCCGTCGCGAGCAGGCTAAGGTCCAGAAGCACACCGATGAGTATGTCGCCAAGGTCGAGGAGCTTCTGAAGGAAAAAGAAGCCGAGGTCATGGAGATCTAAGGTGCAATACGACGAGCATAAACTGGTCGAGTACTTTGCCGACGCCCCTGCGGGCGTCGGTTTTTCCGACCTTGACCTCAATAACATTCCGCACCATATCTCGTGCATCATGGACGGCAACGGTCGTTGGGCCACGTCGCGCGGTCTTGCACGCACCGAGGGCCACAAGGCGGGTATCGTCTCGCTGCGCGAGATCATTACCGCCTGCGTGCGCCTGGGCGTCGACGTGCTTTCGGCCTATGCGTTTTCTACCGAAAACTGGAACCGCCCGCAGCATGAGGTCAACGTCTTGATGCACCTGTTTGCCAAGACGTTCATCGACGAGTTGCCGCTTCTGAAGCGCGAAAACGTGCGCGTTGTCTTTTTGGGTGATATTTCCGCGCTGCCCAAGAAGACCCGCGACGTTTTTGAACGCGGTCTTGCCGAGTGCGCCGATCACACCGGTATGACGCTGGCGCTTGCTGTCAACTACGGCGCGCGTGCCGAGATTACCCGCGCTGTCCGTCAGATCGCGCTCGACGTTGCCGCCGGTAAGATTGATCCTGCCGCAATTGATGACGACATGGTGGCTTCTCACCTTTATACCGCCGGTCTTCCCGATCCTGAGCTTGTGATTCGCACCTCTGGTGAGCTGCGCCTTTCGAACTATCTGCTGTGGCAGGTGGCTTATTCCGAGTTCTACGTCACCGATACCTATTGGCCCGACTTTGATCGTTGGGGCCTTGTCGACGCCATTTTGGCCTATCAGGGCCGTGACCGTAGGTTTGGTGGTCTGAGCAAGACCGAGGAGGCTTAATCGTGTCCGATCGTCCCAAGGCAATTGCTCCCAAGACATCTGAGCGCAAGGCTGTCGCTGCGGGAGCGCCCGCAGCGAAGAATGGCACCGGTTCGTGGCTTGCCGGCTTTATCACCCGTGCCGCCGCCGGTATCGTCTATGCCGTTGTCTTTATCCTGTGCCTGGTTTTGGGTATTGTGCCCACGGCCATCTTTGTTTCTGTCATGAGCGGCCTGTGCTGCTATGAGTTTTTCCGTATGACGAGGCTCGATGGCAAGATGGCTAACGAGCGCATGGGTATCGCTGCCGCCGTACTCTTTCCGCTGTCGGCGTTGGGCGATTCGATGTTGCTGAATGCCCTGCTTTTTGCCCTGATGCTCGCTGTGGGCATTTGGTATGTTTGGTCGCCGCGTACCCGCATCTCTGATGTGGCCGTGACGCTCATGGGTCCCATCTACACTGGCTTTATGCTGTCGGCTATCGTGCTGCTGCGCGATGCCGTGCCCGGTTTTGCCGGCGCCCTGCTTTCGGTGGGCGTTTGCGCGTCCCTTTGGGTCTCCGATTCGTTTGCCTACATCGTGGGTAGCCGTATCGGCAAGCACAAGATGGTTCCCAAGATCTCTCCCAAAAAGAGCTGGGAGGGGTTTGTCGGCGGCATCCTGGGCTCGGTTTTGATTTGGCTCATCCTGTGGGCGACGCACTTCTACAAGCTCAGCCTGCCCTATGCGCTGCTGTGCGGCGTGGTCGTGTCCGTCCTGGGCGTTATCGGAGACCTCATCGAGTCGCGCATCAAGCGCGGTGTGGGCGTTAAGGATTCCGGTAACCTTATCCCGGGCCACGGCGGCATGCTCGATCGTAGCGATTCGCTTATCTTTGGCTGCATTACCGCGCAGCTGCTTTTGATGATCGGAGGCGTGCTGTAATGTCCTTCCAGACGACGTATGGCCCCGATGGACGTCTCCGTGTTGCCATCCTGGGTTGTACGGGCTCTATCGGCACCCAGGCGCTCGATGTGTGCCGCCAGCATGCCGATCGCCTGCAGGTGACGGCGCTGTCCGTTAACTCCAGTACCTCCGAGCTCGTTGCCGCTGCCCGCGAGTTCTCGGTTCCGGCGGTTGCCGTGGCCGATGTCGCTCATGGCGATGACGCCGTGCTGCAGGAGTTGCCCGAGGGAACGAAGCTCGGCGTTGGCGCGCAGGCGGTTTGCGAGCTCGCGCGTCGCGACGATGTCGACTGCGTGCTTGTCGCTATTGTGGGTGCCGCCGGTCTCGAGGCGAGCCATGCGGCCTTGACCTCGAATAAGCGTCTTGCCCTTGCCAACAAGGAGTCCCTCGTCGTCGGTGGCGACTTGCTTATGCCGTTGGCGCAACCGGGCCAGCTTATTCCAGTCGACTCTGAGCACTCCGCCATCTACCAGTGCTATCTGGGGGAGAACCCGCGCGAGGCTCATTGTATTTGGCTCACCTGCTCGGGCGGTCCGTTTTTTGGCCGCACGCGCGACGAGCTCGACCGCGTGACGCGTGCCGATGCCCTCGCACATCCCACGTGGGCCATGGGCGCCAAGATCACCATCGACTCCGCCACCCTCATGAACAAGGGCCTGGAGCGCATTGAGGCCATGCATCTGTTTAACTGCGACCTCGATTTCATTAACGTGGTCGTGCAGCGTCAGTCCAAGATTCACTCTATGGTCGAGTTCTCCGACGGCTCCGTGATGGCGCATCTCGGTGCTTCCGACATGCGTATTCCCATCCAGTTCGCGTTCTCGTATCCCGAGCGTTGGGATACTCCGGCGCCTCGTATCGATTTTCGCGAGTTGGGGCAGCTCACGTTTGATGCTGCCGACATGGATACCTTCCGCTGTCTGGCACTGGCCGAGCGTGCCGGCAAGACGGGTGGCACCATGCCGTGCGTGCTCAATGCCGCCAACGAGGTCGCCGTCGATGCCTTCCTGCGCGATGGCTGCAGCTTTACCGATATCGATCGCATTGTGGAATCCTGCATGGATGCCCACGATGTGCAGGCGGTCGATTCGTTTGAGCAACTTCACGATATCGATGCGTGGGCGCGTGAAAAGGCTGCGCAGGTACTCGTCGCAACCCGTTCCTAACCCATAAGGATTGCTTTTTCGTTTTATGGATACTGTTCTGAGCGTTCTTTCATCGGTCTTTTGGGGCCTGCTGATGCTTTCCGTCCTCGTGTTTTTGCACGAGGGTGGCCACTTTTTGGCGGCGCGTGCCTGCGGCGTCCGTGTGACCGAGTTCTTTTTGGGCCTGCCGTGCCGCTTTGACATCCATTACACGTCGCGTCGCATTGGAACCAAGTTTGGCGTGACCCCGCTGCTGCTGGGTGGCTACGCTGCCATCTGCGGTATGGATCCGACCGACGTCTCGTGCGCCGATCGCGTGCTCGCGGCTATCTATCGTCATGGTCGCGTGACCGTGGCCGACCTTGCCGCCGAGCTCGAGCTATCCGAGGAGGATGTGCTTGAGGCATGCGCCTTGCTCTTGGGTTGGGGTTCTATCGCGCCTTGGTATGAGGAAGGGGAGAAGCCCTCGCCGAGCTACTATCCCACCAAGTATCAGACGCTGCCGCGAGACGTGGCGGGTTACACCACCTTTGACGGCCGCCGTTTCGATCGAGAGCATGCGACTACCGAGGGCGATGTGTGGGAGCTGCCGTGCGGCGAAGCCGAGTTCCTTGCGCAAGAGCGTTCGCATACCTATCTGGGCCAGGGTTTTCTCAAGCGCGCCTTTATGCTGCTCGCGGGCATTCTCGTCAATATCCTGACGGGCTTTTTGCTGCTTATGAGCATCTACTCTATTGCGGGTGTCACCGTGCCGATGGATACCAACGTGATCGGTCAGGTTGACGAGGGGTCTATTGCCGCCAAGGCGGGTATCGAGGGCGGCGACGCGATCCTTTCGGTTGACGGAGTATCGTGCTCTACCTGGATGGACGTTTACGATGCCATCGGCAAGGCCGCCGGTAAGGACGATATCGCCATTGAGTATGAGCGCGACGGCAAGCAGCATTCGACCTCGGTTGCGCTCAAAGAGGACGAGCGCCTAGGTGTGTATGCCTCTACGCAGGTGGTCCGTTTAGACCCCATCACGTCGGCTCGCCTTTCGTTCTCCTATGTCGTGCAGACAGCGGAGGGCGTGATACGCCTGCTCCAGCCGCAGCATACGATGGAGATTCTCGATCAGTCTTCTTCGATCGTGGGCATTAGCGTTATGTCTTCACAGGCTGCTGCTGCCGGCCCTGCCACGTTCCTTTCGTTTGCCGCCCTCATTTCGTTCTCGCTTGGCTTTATGAACCTGCTGCCCATCCCACCACTCGATGGCGGCAAGCTGGTCATCGAGATCATTCAAAAGATTGCTGGCCGCGAGCTTCCGCTCAAGGTCCAGACGATTGTGAGCTATGTGGGCATCGCGCTCTTTGCGCTGCTGTTTGTCTATATGCTTCGTTCCGACATCCTTCGATTTATTCTGTAGGGGAGTGTTTGGATTGTCTTTATCCCATCCTTTGCCGCGCGAACTGACGCACCCCGTGCGTGTGGGCGGCGTACAGATCGGTGGCGGCGCGCCGGTCGTGGTTCAGTCCATGACTTGCACCGATACCGCCGACGCCCAGGCAACGCTTGCGCAAGTGTGCGCGTTGGCGCAGGCTGGCTGCGATATCGTGCGCGTGAGCGTGCCCACCGAGGCCGCGCTTGAGGGCTTTCGCACGATTTGTGCCGAGTCTCCGGTGCCGATTGTCGCTGATATTCACTTTAACCATAAGCTCGCCATTGGCGCTGTGGTGGCCGGTGCTGCCAAGCTCCGCATCAATCCCGGCAACATCGGCGATTGGGCCAAGGTTGACGCGGTGATCGATGCCGCGGGTGCCGCGGGCTGTGCGATTCGTATCGGCGTCAATGCCGGTTCGCTTGAGCAGGATATCGCTGAGCGCGACGACCTCACGCAGCCCGAAAAGCTCGTGATGTCGAGCGAGCGTTTCGTCAAGCACTTTGAGGACCGCGGCTTTACGAACATTGTGCTTTCGGCCAAGGCCCATAGCGTGCAAACGACGCTCGATACCTATCGAGCCCTGTCGCGTGAGATTCCCCACGTTCCGCTTCACCTGGGCGTGACGGAGGCGGGGACCAAGCTCCAGGGCACCATCAAGAGCTCTGTAGGCTTGGGTATCTTGCTTTCCGAAGGCATTGGCGACACCATGCGTGTGTCGCTCACAGCCGATCCGGTTGAGGAGCCGCCGGTTGCCTGGGGAATTTTGCAGTCGCTGGGCCTGCGTCGCCGTGGTCCCGAGATTGTCTCGTGCCCCACGTGCGCCCGCTGCCAGGTTAACCTGATTCCCATCGCCGAGGAAGTAACCGAGCGGCTTAAGAACTATGCCGCGCCGCTTTCGATTGCCGTTATGGGATGTGCCGTTAATGGCCCCGGTGAGGCTTCTGATGCCGACCTGGGCGTTGCTTGCGGACGTGGTCAGGCCTTGCTCTTTTCGCATGGCCAGATCATTGGTAAAGTAGCTGAGGACCAAATTGTCGACGCGCTTATGGCAGAGGTCGACAAGCTTATTGAGGAGAAATAAATGACCCGAGCAATGTATATGTCTAAGCTCTATGCGCCGACGCTTAAAGAGGATCCGGCGGACGCTGAGCTCGCCAGCCACCGCCTGCTGCTCCGTGCCGGCATGATCCGCAAGGAGGCCGCCGGTCTGTATTCCTACCTGCCGCTTGCTTGGCGCTCGATCCGCAAGATCGAGAACATCGTGCGCGACGAGATGGACGCCGCCGGCGCCCAGGAACTCATGATGCCCATTATGGTCGACGCTGAGCTATGGCGCGAGTCCGGCCGCATCGACGCCTATGGCAAGGAACTCGTGCGCTTTGACGACCGTCATGGTCGCGAGTTCGTCCTGGGCCCCACACACGAGGAGACCGTCACGGCCCTGGTGCGCAACGAGCTGCGCTCCTATAAGCAGCTTCCCGTCAACCTCTACCACATCCAGGACAAGTTCCGTGACGAGTTCCGCCCCCGCTTTGGCCTGATGCGCGGTCGCGAGTTCATCATGAAGGACGCCTACAGCTTCTCCGCCACGCAGGAGAGCCTGCAGGAGGAGTATGACAAGATGAAGCAGGCCTACGCTAACATCTGCGAGCGCTGCTATATCAAGGCCCTGCCCGTTGTTGCCGACTCCGGTGAGATCGGTGGCGATACCTCCGTCGAGTACATGGCTTTGGCCGACGCCGGCGAGGCTTCGCTCGTCTACTGCGACGATTGCGGCTTTGCTGCCGATGACGAGGCGGCAAGCACCAAGGTCGTCGTGACCGAGGGTCCTGGTGACGGTACGCTCACCAAGGTTGAGACTCCGGGCATGGGCACCATTGAGGCAGTTGCTAAGTTCTTTGGGTTCCCCGAGAACGGCACGCGCAAGTCGCTGGCGCTCATCGACGCCGAGGGCAAGCCGGTCGTGGCCATCGTTCCGGGCGATCACGAGCTCAACGATTGCAAGGCCGAGCACGTCTTTGGCAAGGGCTATCGCATGATGACCGACGAGGAGCTTCAGGCGAACGGTCTGCACAAGGGCTTTATCGGACCGGTTAACCTGCCCGATGGCATTCGTCTGGTGTGCGACGAGAGCCTGCGCGATTCCAAGCAGTGGGCCTGCGGTGCCAACGAGGTCGATTATCACTTTACCGGTGCCTGCCCCGAGCGCGACTTTACCGTCGATGAGTGGGCCGATCTGGTCACCGTTGTCGCCGGCGATCCCTGCCCGCACTGCGGCAAGCCGCTCTCCGCTGCCCGCGGCATCGAGGTCTCTCAGGTCTTCCAGCTGGGCACCAAGTATTCCGAGGCCATGGGTGCCACCTTTATGGACGAGGACGGCAAGGAGAAGCCGCTCATCATGGGCTGCTACGGCGTTGGTGTGTCCCGCTCGCTTGCTGCTGTCGTGGAGCAGCACAACGACGAGCACGGTATCGTCTGGCCGGTCTCCGTTGCCCCGTACGAGGTCGCGGTGATTCCGCTCGATCCCAAGAAGGAGGAGTGCGCTACCGTCTGCGAGCAGATCGTTGATGGCCTGTGCGCCGAGGGTATCGAGGTTGTCGTCGACGACCGCGACGAGCGTCCCGGCTTTAAGTTTGCCGACAACGACCTTATGGGCTTCCCGTATCAGGTCGTTCTGGGTAAGCGTGGCCTTAAGAATGGCACCGTTGAGCTCAAGGACCGTGCCACGGGTGAGCGCGAGGATGTGGCGATCGACGAGGTCGTCGCCAAGGTCGCCGAGCTTGTGAAGGCAGCACGCCGTTAATCGACGATTTCGCTTGTAGTTCGATATACGGGACGGCCCCGCATTTCTCCAGATCGGGGAGATGCGGGGCCGTCCTTTTATCTTGTGGCATCCTCGATATCTAAAAGGAAAACCCCACAGCCCATGTGAGCTGCGGGGTTTTCCTTGTGCCTCCGATGCGAAATAAATCGCTCAGATATTACTGATAATCGACGACGTCGATCCAGTTCTTCAGGAACTCATCGTTCACGTTGCGCTTACGAGCGAGCTCGGAAGCGGCGACGATGCTCGTCCACTGACGCACGACCTGCATGGGCATGTCGGCGCGGTCGCAGTAGAGCTCCAGGTAGGCCTCAGCCTGATCCTTGCTGTTGAGGGCAAAGAGCAGGTAGGTGGTGGCAACGTCGGCAGCAGGGGAGCCCTGGGTGGCGTGTGCCCAGTCGCACACATAGAGCTGGCCGTCGTCGCCGACGATGACGTTGGAGGGGTTGAAGTCGCCGTGGCAGACCTTGAACTCCTTGGTCATGCCGTCCAGACGCTCCTGAAGGTTGTAGCGCGTGGTGGCATTGAGCTGATCAAGGCTGTCGATCATGCGGGCGTACTTGTCGCGCTGACGGTTGAGCAGCGGGGAGGTGTAGCCGTGGATCTCGATCTGGAGGTCGACGAACATCTCGAGGTACTCACCAAAGCGCTGGGGCTCGGCAGTCATCTTCTCGGCAAGGGTGGTGCCCGGAACCTTCTCGGTCACGAGCGCCCAGCCGTTGGCGTTCTCGAGCTGGGAAACCTCGAGCGCCTTGGGGCTGCGGATGCCGCACTCATTGATGCGGGCAAGATTCAAAGCCTCGTTGAACACGTCGGAGACAGGCTTGGTCTCGTTAAAGACCTTGACAATCTTGTCGCCCAGGTCGTAAACGACCTTGTTGCCACGGCGGACGAGCTCGGTCTTGGAATCGGGTAGCAGCATGGTTGCATCCTTTCAACGATGCGATAGAAGCGACGGCGGGGGTGTGTGAAACACCCGTGCACCCCCGCCGTTAAAAACCGTGCTAAAACTAGCAGACGGCGTAATCCTGGGGCTCGCGGCCGTAGTAGGCGTCCAGGTAGAGCTCCTTGATCTCGCTCATGAGCGGGTAGCGCGGGTTGGCGCCGGTGCACTGGTCGTTGAAAGCCTGCTCGGTCATTTCGTCGAGGGTGTCGAGGAAGTACTGCTCGTCAACACCGTAGTCGGCGATGGTCTTCTTGACGCCGATGAAGTCCTTGAGCTCTTCGAGCTTCGTGATGAAGTTCTCGAAGACCTCCTTGTCGTCCTTGCCCTCGATGCCGCAGTACTTGGCCATCTCGGCGTAGTTGTGCAGCGCGTTGGGGTAAGGATACTGGGAGAAGGTGCCCATCTTGACGGGAGCCTCGGCGGCGTTGTAGCGCATGACGCGGGTCAGGATGACGGCGTTTGCGAGGCCGTGGGGCAGGTGATGGAAGGCGCCGAGCTTGTGGGCCATGGAGTGGTTGAGGCCCAGGAAGGCGTTGGCGAAGGCCATACCGGCCATGCAGGAGGCGTTGTGCATCTCCTCGCGGGCATGCGGGTCCTTGGCGCCGTTCGTGAAGCTGGAGGGCAGGTTCTCAAAGACAAGCTTGGCAGCGCGCTCGGAGAGGCCCTTGGTGTAGTCGGAAGCCATGATGGAGACGTAGGACTCGATGGCGTGGGTCATGACGTCGATGCCGGAGGCAGCGGTCAGGCCGCGCGGGGCGGTCATGCAGTTGTCGGCGTCGACGATAGCCATGTTGGGGAGCAGCGCGTAGTCGGCGAGCGGCCACTTGATGCCGGTCTCCTTGTCGGTGATGATGGCGAACGGCGTGCACTCGGAGCCGGTACCCGAAGAGGTCGGGACGGCGACGAAGTAGGCCTTCTTGCCCATCTCGGGGAAGGTGAAGATACGCTTGCGGATGTCCATGAAGTCCATGGCCATGTCCTCAAACTTGCACTCGGGGTGCTCGTACATCATCCACATGATCTTGCCGGCGTCCATAGCGGAGCCACCGCCGACGGCGATGATGACGTCCGGCTCAAAGAGAGCCATCTGCTTGGCGCCGCGACGTGCGCACTGCAGCGACGGATCGGGCTCGACGTCGTAGAAGCAGTCGTGGGCGATGCCCATCTCGTCGAGCTTGGCCTCGATGGCGCGGGTGTTGCCATTCTTGAAGAGGAACTGGTCGGTGACGATGAAGGCGCGCTTCTTGCCCATGACGTTGCCCAGCTCGTCGAGGGCGACGGGCGTGGAACCCTTCTTGAAGTAGACCTTCTCGGGAGCGCGGAACCACAGCATGTTCTCACGGCGCTCGGCCACAGTCTTAACGTTGATCAAGTGCTTCACCCCAACGTTCTCGGAGACGGAGTTGCCGCCCCAGGAGCCGCAGCCCAGGGTCAGAGACGGCTTCATGCCAAAGTTGTACAGGTCACCGATGCCGCCGTGCGAGGACGGGGTGTTGATGACGATACGGCAGGCCTTCATGACGTGCTCGAACAGGCTGATCTTCTCGGCCTGAGCGGGGTGCACGTACAGAGAGGCGGTGTGGCCCGGGCCACCGGCGAGCACCAGGTGCTCGGCCTTGTCGACGGCCTCCTGGAAGTCCTTGGCGTGGTACATGGCCAGGACCGGGGAGAGCTTCTCGTGGGAGAACTCCTCCTTGGCGGGGTCGGTGGAGGTGACCTCGGCGATCAGGATCTTGGTCTTGGCGGGAACCTCGATGCCGGCGAGCTCGGCGATCTTGGCAGCGGCCATGCCGGGGATGCGGTGATCGAGAGCGCCGTTCTTGAACATGGCGGCACGCAGGGCCTCCATCTCGGCACCCTGCTTGACGAAGTAGCAGCCGCGCTTCTGGAACTCGGCCTTAACCTGGTCATAGATGCTGTCGATGACAGTCACGGACTGCTCGGAAGCGCAGATCATGCCGTTGTCGAAGGTCTTGGAGTGGATGATGGAGTTGACGGCGAGCAGCACGTCGGCGGTGTCGTCGATGACGACCGGGGTGTTACCGGCGCCAACGCCCAGGGCGGGCTTGCCCGAGGAGTAAGCGGCCTTGACCATGCCCGGGCCACCGGTGGCGAGGATGATGTCGACGTCGCGCATGACCATGTTGGTCAGCTCGATGGAGGGGACATCGACCCAGCCGATGATGCCCTCGGGGGCGCCGGCCTTGACGGCGGCGTCAAGCACGAGCTTGGCGGCGGCGATGGTGCACTTGGCGGCAGCCGGGTGCGGGGAGATGATGATGGCGTTGCGGGTCTTCAGGCAGATCAGCGTCTTGAAGATCGCGGTGGAGGTGGGGTTGGTCGTCGGGATGACGGCGCCCACGATGCCGATGGGCTCGGCGATCTTGGTGATGCCGTAAGCCTCGTCGCGCTCCAGGACACCACAGGTCTTGGTGTTCTTGTAAGCGTTGTAGATGTACTCTGCGGCGTAGTGGTTCTTGATGACCTTGTCCTCAAGAACGCCGCGGCCGGTCTCCTCGATGGCCATCTTCGCCAACGGGATACGAGCCTTGTTGGCGGCCATGGCGGCCTCATAGAAGATCTTGTCGACCTGCTCCTGCGTGTACGTAGCAAAAAGCGCCTGGGCCTCTCGCATCTGAGCGAGCTTAGCCTCAAGCGCCTCTACGTTGTCCACAATTGCGGGAGTAGTGTTTTCCGGTGACTTTTTCACCATTTGTGTCTCCTTGCGATCGGAGATTTACCCTACGCCTTGCATGATAGCAAGAAATTATTCGGTGAACGGTAAGATTCCCGTAAAAGGCACACTAAACCGCTTCAATAAAATGAAGCGTTTTAACTAAAACTATCTGCCTGCTCCATCTCCCCGCTCATTGGGGACAGACTTACATGAGTGCTTTCACTCATTTGGGACAGACATCGTTTTGCCATTTTGCCGTTCTGAACCTGTTTTTGCCGATCATTGGATATAAATAGGTCACAGGCTCAGCATTTCGCGTTCCTTCTCTCCTTTTAGGTGTTGCCTGTTCAGTTTTGAAAGGAGAGATTATGCCCCGATGTGCCCGCGCCGTTTCGCTCACCGGCTATTACCACGTCTTTGACCGTGGCAACTCCAAACAGATTATTTTTGAAGATGACTCTGACCGATATCGTTTCTTATCGGACATCTCGGACAGGTTTGCACGCCATAAAGTGGCAGTGTTGGCTTGGTGCCTTATGGACAACCACTTCCATTTGATGGTTGATGACCCATATGACAACCTTTCAAAGGCAATGCAGTGCGCACTGACGGCGTATGCTAAGTATTTCAATGGGAAAACGGGAAGAACGGGCCATCTGTTTGACAATCGCTATTCGCGTGTTGCGGTTGAGTCGGACACACAGGCGGTGCAGCTACTCGATTATATCCATCTCAATCCTGTGAAAGGTGCGATCGACTCTCTCGAAGCATACCGCTGGTCAAGCTTTAGGGCATACCAGCTGGGCTACGATCCCTTTGACATCTGCGATGCGGCCCCTATGCTCGATATTGTCGGGGGGTCTCGTCACTATTGTGAGCATCTTAAGGAAGTTGCCGGGCGGATCTGGTCAGTTGAGATCCTTCCACGCCGACGGATCCTCGATGAGGATGCTCTTTCCGTTGCGCGCGAAGTCCTTCCGAGCATAGATCCTGCGCTGCTCAAGGCCCTGCCACGCCCCGATCGTGATGCGTGTCTGCTGAGGCTCAGGCGGGCACATCTCACGGTCAAGCAAATTGCCCGTATCACCGGCATCGGCGCTACAAGCGTGACCAAGGCCACCGTAGGCTGGAGGGAGGCTGCGTGAGGCAGGGGCCGAACCGCTGCCGGCATGCGTAATGTCTGTCCCAAATGCGTGAAAACACTCATGTAAGTCTGTCCCCAATGAGTGCAAAAAGGCGCCCTCATTGGGGAGGGCGCCTTTGGTAAGTTCTATATGAACGCGAGGTCTTTGACCCGGAGAGTCCAAGGTACTTGTTGGTAAGACCTTATTTAGGAGCGCGCAACCTTGCCAGACTTGAGGCAGGTGGAGCAAACGTTCATCTTGCGACGGTGACCATCGACGACGACGTAGACGCGCTGGATATTGGGGCGGAACTTACGGTTGGTGACGCGGTGAGAGTGGCTGATGGAGCGACCGGCAACGGGGTGCTTACCGCAAACTTCGCAAACTTTGGACATAACTGACCCTCCTTGGGCGACAAACGAACATGTCGCGTTAACAAACAAGCCTGAACTATAGCACAGAAGCAGCTCCCTGTGCGTAATCTACACAGAGATATTCCTCTTTTGGCGATAGTGCCCACGCCACGGCCCTGGACGTAGATCCGATTTGCGTGCAGCAGAGGGGATTATGCCAGCTCGTGCGTACGTTTTCAAGCTTGTCCCACAAATATATATAGGTTTATTGAGCATTGGGCTCCGTTTACGGATTGCTCTGTATTTATGCTCGCAATTAAGCTCGAGGTTGGCTACACTATCCCTTGACCATTAAAGGGGTACGAGATACCCACATGGAATTACATAGCTGCCAAAGAGCAGTCCTTCCTGTGGGTGTCTGGTCCGCTTTAAGCGGTCGGGCATCTATTTTTTTGACTGTGTCAGCAGTCAAGACATGTGAGGAAGGAGATCGATGGGCACGACTTCCCCCAAGGCGGTCATCATGGACGAGACCGCCGTCAATCGAGCGATGACCCGCATCGCGCACGAGATTCTCGAGCGCAACGAGGGCTGTGAAGACCTCGCTCTGGTCGGCATCGTCACGCGCGGCGACCTTCTGGCAAAGAAGCTCGCCGAGGAGATCAAGGAGATCGAGGGCGTCGACGTTCCGCTCGGCAGCCTCGACATCAGCTTCTACCGCGATGACTACGCTACCAATTTCGCTCCCGCGATCCACGCCACCAACATTCCCTTTAGCGTCGACGGCAAGCGTGTCGTGCTGGTGGACGACATCCTGTACACGGGTCGTACCATCCGCGCCGCTCTCGACGCCGTCATGGACCTGGGCCGTCCGAGCCGCATTGAGCTGGCAGTCCTCGTTGACCGCGGCCACCGCGAGCTCCCCATCTCGCCGGACTTTGTCGGCAAGAACGTTCCCTCGTCGCATGAGGAGAACGTGCACCTATATATGAAGGAAGTTGACGGCCACACCGCCGTCGAGATTAACGACGTCGCGCCGGGTTCCCACGTGGGCTCCGCGCCGCTGGGAGGTGAGTAGTACCGTGGCGTTCAACCATAAGCACCTGATCGACATTACCGAGTACTCCGAAGAGGACATCAAGCTCATCCTCGAGACCGCCAAGGCGTTCTCCGAGGTCAACGAGCGTGCTATCAAGAAGGTCCCCACGCTCAAGGGCAAGACCATCGTCAACATGTTCAACGAGCCCTCGACGCGCACCCGCAGCTCCTTCGAGCTCGCCGAGAAGCGTCTTTCGGCCGACAGCCTTAACTTTGGCGGCTCCTCGACCTCCACGGTCAAGGGCGAGAGCCTCGTCGACACCGTCGAGACCCTCAACGCCTACAAGATCGACTGCATCGTCGTGCGCGATAAGCACGCCGGTGCTCCCTACATCGTCACGCAGAACTCGCCCGCGAGCGTCATCTGCGCCGGTGACGGCAAGCACAACCATCCCACGCAGGCCCTGCTCGACCTGTACACCATCTGGGAGCACAAGGGTGACTTCCACGGTCTGAAGGTCGCCGTCGTCGGCGATATCGCGCACTCCCGCGTCTGCGGCTCGCTGATCCCCGCCCTTAAGATCATGGGCTGCGAGACCTACGCCGTCGCCCCCGGCACGCTGCTGCCGCCGGCGCCCGAGGTCCTGGGCTGCGACCACGTGACGAGCGACCTCGATTCCGTCCTGCCCGAGCTGGACGTCGTCTACATGCTGCGCGTGCAGCAGGAGCGTCTCGAGGGTGCCCCGTTCCCGACCATTCGTGAGTACCACAAGCTCTTCGGTCTGACCAAGGACCGCGAGAAGCTCATGAAGCCCGACGCGATTATCTGCCACCCGGGCCCCATCAACCGCGGCGTCGAGTTCGATTCCTATATGGCCGACCACCCGCAACGCTCCGTCATCCTGGAGCAGGTCTACGCCGGTATCTGCGTGCGTATGGCTATCCTGTATCTGCTGCTTGGAGGTGCCGATAATGGCCTTGCTTCTTAAGAATGCCCACGTCGTCGACCCGTCCGTCGAGCTTGACGGTGTCGTTGACGTCCTGATTGACGGCGACAAGATCGCCGAGGTCGGCGAGAATCTCGCCGTCGAGGGAGCCGAGGTCCGCGACCTTTCCGGCAAGTACCTCGTCCCCGGCCTGGTGGATATGCACGTTCACCTTCGCGAGCCCGGCTACGAGGTCAAAGAGGACATCGAGAGCGGTACCCGCGCAGCTGCCAAGGGCGGCTTTACCGGCGTGTGCTCCATGCCCAACACCGATCCCGTCACCGATAACGGTACCGTCGTGGAGTTCGTAAAGTCCCGTGCTGCCGAGGTCGGTCACTGCCGCGTCTATCCGTCGGGCGCCATGACCCGCGGTCTTAAGGGCGAGGCCATGTCCGAGATGGGCGATATGGTCGCCCACGGCGCCGTCGCCTTCACCGACGACGGTCGCGGCGTGCAGGGCGCGGGCATGCTCCGTCGTTGCATGGACTACGGCAAGATGTTCGGCAAGGTCTTTATGAGCCACTGCCAGGACGAGGACTTGGTCGGCCACGGCCAGATCAACGAGGGCAAGGTCTCGACCCGTCTGGCCCTCGAGGGCTGGCCGGCTGCCGGCGAGGAGCTCCAGATCGCCCGCGACATCGAGATCGCCAAGCTGACCGGTGCCAAGCTGCACATCCAGCACATCTCCACCGCCCATGGCCTGGAGATCGTGCGTGCCGGTAAGGCCGCTGGCGTTCAGGTTACCTGCGAGGCCACCCCGCATCACATGTTCCTGACCGAGAACGACCTGGACGAGACCTACAACACCTCGCTCAAGGTCAATCCGCCGCTGCGCACCGACGAGGACGCCGAGGCCATCCGTCAGGGCGTCATCGACGGCACCGTCGACGTTATCGTCACCGATCACGCTCCCCACACCCCGTGGGAGAAGGCCCGCGAGTTCGAGCTTGCGCCCTTTGGCATGATCGGTCTCGAGACCTCGCTGTCGCTCGTGCTCACCGAGCTGGTCAACACGGGCAAGATGAGCATGGGCCGCATGGTCGAGCTCATGGCCATCAAACCGCGTGAGATCCTGGGTCTCGACCAGGTTCAGGTCAAGGCGGGATCCGTTGCCGACCTGACCGTGTTCGACCCCTCCGCAACCTGGACGGTTGGCGAGGACGGTTACGAGTCGCGCGCCGAGAACTCCGGTTTTGCCGGCCGCACGCTCACCGGTCGTGCCACCGATGTATTTGTCGGCGGTAAGCAGACGCTCGCTGACGGCTGCATCTGCTAGCATAGCCTTATCGCTTTTGTGCGCGGCGCCCTTGCGGTGCCGCGCTTTCTATTCGTTTGGACCATGCAACCGCATGGGGGATTGGAGCGTCTATGCCCACACCTTCCACTGCACGCATGCACGACTTCGAGGTCGTCTCGAACCAGGAGATCGCCGACGGCATCTTCTCGCTCGTCATCTCGGCCCCCAAGCTTGCAAGTGCGCTCAAGCCCGGTCAGTTTGTGAACATCGCCGTACCCGGCGATGCGTCCTCGCTGCTTCGCGTGCCCCTGAGCTACTACCGCGCCGACGCCGTGGCCGGCACCGTCGAGCTGTGGTACGCCGTCGTGGGCGACGATACCCGTCGTTTGTCCCAGATGGGTCCTGGCTCCACCTCCAACCTACTGGGCCCCGGTGGTCGTGGCTGGATGGTACCCGAGGGCACCAGGAAGGCCCTGCTCGTCGCCGGTGGCATCGGCGTTCCGCCTGTGCTGTGTCTTGCCGGTATGCTTGCCGAGCAGGGTGTTGATGTGGACGTGTGCTTGGGCTTTGGCACCGCTTCCAAGGCCGTGGGTGTCGATGAGTTCCGCGCGCTGGGCGCCACAGTTAACGTGTGCACCGATGATGGCACGCTGGGCACGCACGGTTTTTGCACCGACCCGGCAGCCGAGCTGCTCGGCGAGGGTGGCTACGACTATGTGGCCAGCTGCGGCCCCGCTGTCATGATGAAGAAAGTCGCCGCCGCTGCCGCCGAGGCCGGTGCGTACTGCGAGGTGTCGCTTGAGCGCATGATGAGTTGTGGCTTTGGCGCCTGCAACACCTGCAATGTCGAGACGGTCGACGGTATGAAGGGTGCTTGCATGTGCGGCCCCGTGTTCGATGCTTCCAAGGTGGTGGTCTTCTAGTGGGTACCGTGAACATGGCCGTCGATTTCGGCGGCGTCAAGATGCAGAACCCCATTAACACCGCAGCCGGTACCTTTGGCTACGGCTGGCAGTTCCAGAACTTTTTTGATGTTTCCCAGCTGGGCGCCATCACCACCAAGGGCTGCGCTGCCGAGCCCTGGCCCGGCAACCCCGCGCCCCGCATGGCCGAGATTCCCGGCGGTATGATCAACTCCGTGGGCCTTCAGAACCCCGGCGTGGCCGCCTTTGCTCGCGAGTCCGGTCCGTGGCTCGAACAGCTGTCCAAGGACGGCTGCCAGGTCATCTGTCAGGTTGCCGGCCACTCCGTTGACGAGTTTGTCCGCGCACTCGAGATGTATGTCGAGCTGTGCCCCTGGGCTGCCGGCTACGAGATCAACGTGAGCTGCCCCAATATCGCCGCCGGCGGTGCCGCCATGGGCTCCACGCCCGAGGGCGCCTCTTCCGTTATGGCTGCCTGCCGCAAGGTGACCGATAAGCCGCTGTTCGTAAAGATGGCGCCGGTTAACGTTGCCGAGATTGCCAAGGCTCTCGAGGCCGCCGGCGCCGACGGCCTTTCGGTCATCAACTCCATCCAGGGCATGGCTATTGACGTGCACACTCGCAAGTCCCGCGTGGCCAAGCCCAAGGGTGGCCTTTCGGGCCCGCTGTGCCACCACATCGCCGTGCGCATGGTCTGGGAGGTTGCCCAGGCCGTCGATATCCCCATCAACGGTGTCGGCGGTGTCATGACCGGCGAGGATGCGGCCGAGTTTATCCTGGCCGGCGCCACCTGCGTGTCGGTCGGTATGGCCAACTTCGTCGATCCGTGCGCTTCGCTTAAGATCGCGCACGAGCTCGAGGCCTGGGCGGAGTCCCAGGGCGTGAAGGACATCAATGAACTGGTAGGTGCTTTCGAATGCTAGAGACCGATGCCCGCGACCGTGTTATCGTCGCTCTCGACTGCGACCGTGAGCGTTCGCTCGAGCTTGCCCACAAGCTTTCGGGCCATGCCGCCTGGCTCAAGGTTGGCATGACGCTCTATTACGCCGAGGGTCCTGAGATCGTCAAGACGTTCAAGGATTTGGGCTTTAAGGTCTTCCTTGACCTCAAGTTCCATGATATTCCGCATCAGGTTCGCGGTGCCGCCCGCTCGGCCTCGCTTGCCGGTGCCGATCTGCTTTCGGTCCACGGCTTGGGTTCGGGCGCCATGCTCGCTGCCTGCCGCGAGGGTGCCGAGGAAGCACGCGAGGATCGAGCCAAGCTCGTCGCCATCACCGTGCTTACGAGCATGAATCAGGATGCCTTGAGCGAGATCGGCGTCGAGTCGTCCGTGGCCGAGGAGGCCGCCCGCCTGGCAAAGCTCGCTCAGGCCAACGGCATCGATGGCATCGTGTGCTCGCCGATGGAGGCTCACGACATGCGTGAGCTGCTGGGTCCCGATGCTCTGATCGTGACTCCGGGCGTGCGTCCGGTGGGTGCCGCCCTTGGTGACCAGTCCCGCGTGGCGACGCCTTCCCAGGCTATCGAGCGCGGTGCAAGCCACATTGTGGTGGGCCGTCCCATCACCGGTGCCGACGATCCGGTTGCCGCCTTTGACGCCATCGTCGCCGAGCTGGTCGAAAACGTAGCGTAAAAGATTCCCCTAAGTCACCACTTTTGGGTCTCATTAGCACAAAATAGCCCCTGTTCCTGCGTAAACTTTCCCATCCTTTGTGTGGAATCGCAGGTCAGGGGCTTAACTTTGGGCGCAGTATATTGCACTTTTTGCGGGTATCGTCTAACCTATGGACCCGCGATTGGGCATTTTGTACGTTCTACGTGCTAAAATGCCAATTATTGAATCAGATATAACCCAAACTATTTGGAGGTACGAATGGCACTCCCTCAGCTTACCGATGAGCAGCGCAAGCAGGCTCTTGAGAAGGCTGCTGCCGCACGTCACGCCCGCGCTGAGCTTCGCGAGCAGATCAAGAAGGGCGAGAAGTCCCTCGAGTCCGTGCTCAACTCCGATGACCCCATCGCTTCCCGCATGAAGGTTTCCACCCTCATCGAGTCTCTTCCTGGTTATGGCAAGGCCAAGGCCGCCAAAATCATGGAGGAGCTCGGTATCTCCGCTACCCGTCGCGTCCAGGGCCTCGGCGTCCGTCAGCGCGAGCAGCTCCTCGAGCAGCTGACCAAATAAGTGAGCGCTCAGGATTCCAAGCTCTTTGTGATTTCTGGACCGTCAGGCGCAGGCAAGGGTACGCTCGTCACTCGTGTGCGCGAGCGCCGCTCGAACCTGGGCCTGACGGTTTCGGCTACCACGCGAGCACCACGCAAAGGTGAGGTCGACGGCGTCAACTACTTTTTTCTGACGCGCGAGGAGTTCGACCGCCGCGTGGCAAACGGTGAGTTTGTTGAGTGGGCCGAGGTCCACGGTAACTGCTACGGCACGTTGGTGAGCGAGGTCACATCCAAGCTCGCCTCGGGCGCGTCTCTGATTTTGGAGATCGATGTCCAGGGCGCCCTGCAGGTGAAGGAGCGTTTCCCCGAGGCCGTGCTGATCTTTATCAAGCCGCCTTCGCTTGAGGTGCTCCGCGAGCGTCTAGTCGGTCGCGGTACCGAGACGCCCGAGACGATTGAGCTGCGTATGGCAAACGCCGCCGATGAGCTTGCCCTTGCCGACCGCTACGACGACGTCGTGGTTAATGACGATCTCGACCGCGCGACCGATGAACTCGTTCGCGTTCTCGATATGCATGAAAGGATCTGAGGTCCGTGTCCGTTGTAAAGCCTTGCATTGACGATCTTCTGGAGAAGACCGATCACAACCGCTTCCTGCTCGCTTCGCTTGCCTCCAAGCGCGCCTGCGACATCAATAGCATGCTGCGTGGCCAGCACAACCGCGTGCTTGCCGTCCAGGATGTCGATGACATCACCATCGGGCTTTCCGGTGCCGATACCATTTCGATGGCTATGGACGAGATTGTCGACGGCGACATCTCTTACGACGAGGCCCGTTATGAGAAGGCGCTCGGCCACAAGGTTGCTGAAGCCTAAATGGCGGCTCGCGTCTGCCTGGTCCACTATCACGAGGTTGGACTGAAGGGTAAGAACCGCGCACATTTTGAGCATATCCTCATGGATAACATCAAGGCGGCCTTGGCCGCCTTTTCCGTGAATGCCGTGTCTCGAATTTCCGGTTATATCCTCGTGACCTTTAACGAGCATCAGGCCGACGAGGCTGCGCGTGTCATTCGCACCGTTCCCGGCGTTGCTCGTGTGTCTTTGGCGTATCACACCAACCGCGACCCGCAGGAGTACTGCGCCGCCGCCGTGAAGGCGCTGCGCGAGTTTGGTTCCTTCGATTCGTTTAAGGTGCACGCCAAGCGCTCCAATACTGACTATGAGCTCACCTCGATTGACATCAATCGTCAGGTGGGCGAGGTGTTGTGCGAGGCGTTTCCTGATAAAAAGGTTCAGATGCACGATCCTGACGCTATGGTGCACGTACTGGTGGTCCAGGGTAGCGTCTACGTGTATGCGCGCTCCGAGCGCGGTGTGGGCGGTCTGCCGGTGGGTTCTGCCGGCAAGGTCGTGACGCTGCTGTCGTCGGGTATCGATTCTCCGGTGGCGACCTGGATGCTCGCGCGTCGCGGCGCGGTGTGCGTGCCGGTACATTTCTCTGGTCGTCCGCAGACGCCCGATACGAGCGAGTATTTGGTGCAGGACATCATCCGTGCGCTTGAGCCGGGTGTCCAGATCGGCCGCCTGTACGTGGTGCCGTTTGGTGACTGCCAGCGTGAGATTTCGGTCACCTGTCCCAGCAACCTGCGCGTGATCATGTATCGCCGTATTATGTATTCGGTTGCCGAGCGCATTGCGCACATCGAGGGCGCCAAGGCCATCGTGACGGGCGAATCGCTTGGGCAGGTTGCCTCCCAAACGCTTGAGAATATCATGGCCGTCAACGAGGCCGTGAAGATCCCCGTGTTCCGTCCTCTCATCGGTTCGGACAAGCAGGAGATCATCGCGCGCGCCGAGGAGATCGGTACGTTTGATATCTCGACTGAGGCCGCTCCCGACTGCTGCACGCTGTTTATGCCGCGCCGTCCCGAGACGCACGCCAAACTCGATGCCGTGCATGAGGCCTGGGAGTTGTTCGATCACGAGGAGATGATCGAGCGCCTGCTCAAGCAGACCGAGTATATCGACTTCGAGAGCAATACGTATAAGGCCCCTAAGACCTTAAAACGCAAACATTCGGAGCTTGCTCCGCGTGAGATTTACCAAGATCACGAGTAATTTTGTGCATAGACCGACGATGCGCCTGCATCGTCGGTCTTTTGCTATCTGGGCATTTTGCGGCTAAGTGTTCATTTGCTGACGTGTGCCTGAATAAATGGACAGATTTGTGCAAGGTTTTGGTCGGTTTTTGGTTTGATCGCTAAAACCGGTTTTGGAGCGTGGCTGTTGCAGGGCTCCTTTCCTGACACGATGGTGTTGGGAGGTTTTGCTATGGCGCAGCGCGAACAACACGAACGAGTCAAACGGATGGACCGCTTGGCGGACAAGCTGCTCGGTCATAAGGCAGTGGTGATGGCGATACTGGTCGTCATTGCGATGGCGAGCGGCTTGGCGATGGCGAACCTTGGCGGCGGTGCCGGCGGTGTGTCGTTTGAGCGCACTGACGGTACGGGCTCGTTGGTGGAGCCGGGATCCGGTGATGCCTCGAGCGGAAAGACATCCGAAGGTTCTTCGACTAAGGCTTCTGCCGCGGCAGAGGTCTATGTCGATGTCGATGGCGCCGTTGTGTCGCCAGGTGTATATCGTCTCAAGGACGGCGCGCGGGTGGCTCAGGCGATTGATGCCGCCGGCGGGCTGGCGCCCGAGGCAGACGTTACGGGGCTCAATCGGGCATCTAAGGTCACTGATGGACAAAAAATCCACGTTCCAACGGTAGGGGAGCAGCAGGCGTCCATTGCGGAAGCCGATGTTGATGGTGGGGCTTCCGCATCGTCGGGTGTGAGTGGCGCTACAGGCCTAGTAAACATCAATACGGCAAGTGCGGCGGAGCTGCAGACGCTTTCGGGCATCGGGCCTTCTATGGCCCAGTCAATTATCGACGAACGGACGCAAAACGGGGCCTTTGCCTCGGTCGATGACCTTATGCGCGTATCGGGGATCGGTGAGAAGAAACTCGCCAAAATTAAAGATTGCATCTGTGTATGAGTGCGACCGAGCGCGAGCATGGGATGCCACCGCGCCCATTGATGCCGTGGACGATGGCCCTGTGTGCCGGCATGTGCATGAGCTGCGCCTTGGTGCTCAACGTGGCCGCTGATGCGCTGCTGAGGGAGCAGGCGCCGGCGGTCGGGCTGCTATGGGCCATTCCCGTTGCGGCGGCGGTATTCGTTGTGCTGGCTCAATCTTGTGCGCGGCTTGCCCTTTGGAAGCGGTGGCTGTATGCCGCGTCCGTCGGTCTCGTGGCGGGAGCGGTCGTCTCGGCGTGGTGGGCTGTGGGCGCGCTAAGCGCCTCGAAGGCGCTCGACGGTCGGGCGGCAAGCAGCCTCGAGTTTGTCGTGCAGGGCGATCCATCCATAAACGAGGACGTGTATTCCTATACCTGCGAGGCACGCGCGGACGGTAAGAACTTGGCAACGGTTCGCCTATCGTGCGACCGCGAGCTTAAGGTCGGGGCGCACGTGCGCGTTATCGGTCGCGTTTCACGTTTTGAGAACGATGCTTATGGACGATCGCGTGTGCTCCGAGGCGAGGTGCGCAAGGTTCAAGCCGTTCGGATTGTGCCGGTCGATGAGGGCTCTCCGGGGCCGCTGCTTCGGCTGCGAAATGGGCTGCTAGCGTCCATCGCGCCTGCGACCGACCCGGCGCGAGCGCTCATAGCCGGTGTCGTCTGCGGTCGTTCGGCCGAGCTGCGCGCCAAGCCGGCGGGCGACTGGTTTTCGGTAACGGGAACGGCGCATCTTATCGCCGTCTCGGGCAGCCATTTGGCTATCGTGGGGTTTGTAATCGAGGGTTTATTGCAAAAAACTCGGTGCTCGCGTGGTCTTCAGCGGGCGATATTGGCGATAACGCTTGTTGGCTACGCTGCCTTTACTGGCGCGTCTCCCTCGGCCGTGCGCGCGTGCTGCATGGTGTTCGCGACGCTTGTCGTAAACGGCGCGGGGCGTCGCCGGCACGGCGCATCGGCACTCTTCGCAACCATGTCCATCTTTGTGCTGCTGCGGCCGACGGTGCTGTTCGAGATGGGCTTTCAGCTTTCATGTGCCAGCGTCTTTGCCATTTTGTGCTTTTGTCCCTATGCGACCTACGCTTTGGGTGAGCTGGGTGTGCCATCGGGCGTCGCCAGCATGCTTTCCGTCACGCTGTGCTCGCAACTGGCGACACTTCCCATTACCATTCCTGCCTTCGGTACGTTCTCGCTCATTGCTCCGCTGGCAAATGCAGTCATCGGTCCGGTGGTGAGCGTACTGCTTGCTGTGTCGATCGTGCTGGTTCCCTTTTCGCTCGTGGAACCGTTGCGGATTTGGGCGCTCGTTGTGCCCATGGTTGCCGCCCGTTGCGCACTGTTCTTCGAGCAGCTGTTTGCCGCCGTGCCTGGTGCATCTGTGAGTGTGCCGACCGATAGCATGTGGATTTACCTAGTGCCGTGTTTGCTGGCGGTTCTGCTGGTCTGGTGGCCGCGTCCCCGCGCACGTTCTATGGCGGTGGGGCTTGCATGCCTGGTGCTCTTGGCTGCGATTCCGTACGTCTACTGGGATCGATTCGCTCCGCCTTCGGTGACGGTGCTCGATGCGGGCCAGGCCGATGCGATTCTTATCCGCCAGGGCGACGCAGTAGCACTCGTCGACTGCGGGCTCGACGAGCGCGTGGTAGCGGCGTTGGTTCGCAATAACGTGCACCATATCGATGCCGTCTTTGTGACGCATTGGGATGAGGACCACTGGGGTGGTCTGCCTGCCGTGCTCGAGCAGTTTTCGGTCGGAACGATTGCCGTGGCGGCGGATGCGCTGGAGGATGTTCCTGCCGAGGTATTGAACCGACCTGGCGTGGAGTATCGGCAGGTGCGCCGTGGGGATACGGTCGATATCGGCTCATTTTGCGCCCGCGTGATGTGGCCATTCGAGTCCGTGGATGGCGAGGGAAATGAGGACTCGCTTGTCCTGCTGCTCTTTTATGTTCAGGAAGACAAGGGCCTGCGTATGCTCCTCACCGGTGATGCCGAGCTCGACCAAGAACGGGAATTCGTGCAGGAGGTGGGGGATATCGATGTACTTAAACTTGGGCATCACGGCTCTAAGGTTTCGGTCGATGGTGAGTTGCTGGACGTCTTGAAGCCTGAGCTTTCCCTCGCGAGCGCGGGCGAGGGGAATCGATACGGCCATCCGTCCGATGCCTGCATCGATGCCGTTAAGGAAGCGGGCGGTGTGTTCGCGTGCACTATCGAACACGGCGATATCACCATCACGCCGACCGCGAAGGGCTTTACGATGCGATGCCAGCGACCGTGACGACGTCGTTGGCGTGTGGTGGGCCCCTGGGCTAGAATGGCACGGAACGAATACGAAGGCCTGCGGGAGGGGAGCGCAATGTCCGAAATCGGTCTGCTGCCGGCATATCTGATCGTCGGTACCGACGGCGTCAAGCGCGATCACGCCGTCTCGCGTATGAAAGCGCGTCTGGAAAAGACGGGCATGGTCGAGTTCAACCTCGACGAGCGCGATATGACCAAAGACCCCGATATCGAGTCGATTATCGGATCGCTTAACACCTTTCCGATGGGCAGCGAGTTTCGCCTGGTAATCCTTGACGGCTGTTCAAAGCTCGCCAAGGCGGTCTCGGAGCCGCTTGTCGAGTATTTGGCGAGTCCCAGCCCCACAACGGTCTGCCTCGTCATTGCCGACTCGCTTGCCAAGAACACACGCCTGTATAAGGCGATCGCCAAGATCGATAAGAAGGCCGTGATCGATTGCTCCGGCACCAAGCGCTGGGAGCTACCGCGTCGCGTGCAGCAGATGGCGACGCAGCGCGGCAAGTCGATCTCGACGGCGGCCGCCGAGGAGCTCGTCTCGCGTTCGGGCGAGAACACTCGCATGCTCGATAACGACTTGGCTAAGCTTGCCCAGATGGTCGAGGCGCCCCAGATTGAGCTTGCCGACGTTGAGCGCTGGATTGTACGTACGGCCGAGGTTCAACCCTGGGACTTTCTCAATGCGGTCTCGGCACGTGACATGCGACGCTCGCTCGAGCTTTTCAATCTATTGCCCGCCAAGAGCTACGTGTGGACTTACACGTTGCTGTGCGGCCGCATCCGCGAGCTTATCGTCGCCAAGGCGCTCGATGCGCGCGGACAGGGTCGTGAGCTGGCCGCAACGCTCAAGCTCCAGTCCTGGCAGGTCAAGAATCACTTGACCTGGGCACGTCGCTTTTCGATGGCAGAGCTCGTCGCGGCGCTCGAGGGGGCGGTCGATGTAGAGCTCGCGCTCAAGGGTTCGGCCGATTCTGAGACCGCGCTTTTGCTCTGGATTACGAACATCTTGAGAAAATCGTGATGATACCTGCCTATTTGACAAATTCGTTCTATCCCTTTGAGGGGGAGCGTGCTATAGTAGGCGCTTGCATGACCTCACCGTGTCTCAGAGGTGTCATACATTTTTTGCAAGGAACTCGAAAGGAACTCCAGAAGTGGCAAACATCAAGTCTCAGAAGAAGCGTATCCGCACCAATGAGGCAGCTCGCATGCGTAACAAGGCTGTCAAGTCCGAGCTCAAGACGCTGACCAAGCACGTCCAGTCCGCCGTCGCCGAGGGCGACGCCGAGAAGGCCCAGGCTGCCCTCAAGACCGTCACCAAGCGTCTCGACATGGCTGCCGCCAAGCATGTTATCCACAAGAACCAGGCTTCCAACCGCAAGTCCGGTCTTGCCAAGCTCGTGAACAGCATCAACGCTTAAGTTGTAAATTTCACACCACACAGATTACGCGCATAAATGGAGCCTGTTTTATGGAACAGGCTCCATTTTTTGTACCGCTCGGGTAAGATAGTCCGCATGAATACTTCAATTGACATTTCCCACATCCGCAACTTCTCGATTGTTGCGCACATCGACCATGGCAAGTCCACGATCAGTGACCGCATTCTCGAGCTCACCCATACCGTCGACGAGCGCGACATGGAGTCGCAGCTGCTCGACACCATGGATATCGAGCGCGAGCGCGGCATCACGATCAAGTCCAATGCCGTTCGCGTGTCCTATGACGCCGACGATGGCGAGACGTATCAGTTCAATCTGATCGATACGCCGGGCCACGTGGACTTTACCTATGAGGTCTCGCGCTCGCTGGCGGCCTGTGAGGGCGCGGTGCTCGTCGTTGACGCCACGCAGGGCGTCGAGGCGCAGACCGTCTCCAACGCGACGCTCGCCATGAACGCCAATCTGGACATTGTGCCGGCCATCAACAAGATCGACCTGCCCTCGGCTCATCCCGACGAGGTTAAGACCGAGATCGAGGATGACCTGGCGATCCCTGCCGATGATGCCGTGTGTGTCTCGGGCAAGACCGGCGAGGGCATCCACGATCTGCTGGAGTCCATTGTCTTTTTGATCTCTCCGCCCAAGGGCGATGCGAACGCGCCGCTCAAGGCACTCATTCTGGATTCATACTTCGACGAGTATCGTGGCGTCGTCGCCACGGTCCGCGTCTTTGACGGTTCCATCAAAAAGGGCGATACCCTGCGCATGATGCAGGCAAAGGGCGACTTTTTGGTCGATGGCGTGGGCGTCAAGCGTCCCGCCGAGACCCCGGTCGACGCGCTGACGGTCGGCGAGGTCGGACACGTGGTCACGGGCCTGAAGGACCCCGAGGCCGTTCGCGTGGGCGATACCCTCACGTGGGCGTCGAATCCCTGCCCCGAGCCGCTTCCCGGTTACCGCGAGGCCAAGCCCATGGTCTATACGGGCCTGTTCCCGATCGATAACAAGGACTACGAGAACCTGCGTGATGCGCTCGATAAGCTGCACGTCAACGACCCGTCGTTGGTGTGGGAGCCCGAGACCTCGGTGGCGCTCGGCTTTGGCTTCCGCGTGGGCTTCCTGGGCCTGCTGCACATGGAAGTCGTCAAGGAGCGCCTGGAGCGCGAGTTCAACTTGGACCTCATTGCCACGAGCCCCTCGGTGGACTATCACGTCTACAAGACTGACGGCGAGATGATTGATGTCCGTAGCCCGCAGGATCTGCCCGAGGCTACGCGCATCGAGCGTATCGAGGAGCCCTACCTCAAGGCAAAGATCATCTGCCCGCCCGAGTATACGGGTGCCGTCATGCAGCTCGCTATCGAGCACCGCGGCATTACTACCGACATGATCCATCTCACGAGCAAGTCGGTCGAGATGCGCTTTGATATGCCGCTTGCCGAGCTCATCTTGGACTTCTTCGATCAGCTCAAGAGCCGTACCAAGGGCTATGCCTCGCTCGACTACGAGTTCAACGAGTACCGTCCATCTGAGCTTGTGAAGCTCGATATCCTGCTTTCGGGCGACGAGGTGGACGCGCTGTCGTTTATCGTCCACAAGGACAAGGCCTACGGTCTTGCCCGCGGCCTGTGCGACAAGCTTAAGGAGATTATCCCGCGTCAGCTGTTCGAGGTGCCCATCCAGGGTGCTATCGGCAACAAGATCATTGCCCGCTCCACCGTCAAGGCGCGTCGCAAGGACGTGCTTGCTAAGTGCTACGGCGGCGATATCTCGCGTAAGCGCAAGCTGCTCGAGAAGCAGAAAGAGGGCAAGAAGCGCATGAAGGCCATCGGATCGGTCGAGGTCCCGCAGGAGGCCTTTATGGCGATCCTCAAGGTGGACGAGTAGGTCTATGGCGCTTTCCGAATACAGCAAGCGGCTGCTGGGCGCCTATGCCGAGCAGCCGTTCCTTATGGCTCCCATGGCGGGCGTGACCGACCCTGCCTACCGCATCATGTGCCGCCGCCGCGGTGCCAACCTTGCCTACAGCGAGATGGTGAGCGTGGCGGGCCTTGCCTATGCCAGCAACAAGACCTGGCGCCTGGTGCTACCGGCCGACGAGGAGCAGCAGATTTGCGTGCAGCTCTTTGGCTCCAAGCCCGAGCAGTTTGCGAATGCCGTCGCCGCCGTCGAGGAGCGTGTGGGCGATCGCCTGTCATTGATCGATATCAACATGGCCTGTCCGGCTCGCAAGGTCGTTACCAAGGGCGAAGGCTCGGCGCTTATGCGCACGCCCGACCTGGCCGAGAAGATTGTCGAGGCAGCGGTGGGCGCGGCGCATGTTCCCGTGACCGTGAAGATCCGCAAGGGTTTTTATGCCGAGGACCGCAACGCCGCAACGTTTGCCCAGATGCTTGAAGGGGCGGGCGCCTCTGCAGTTGCCGTGCACGGTCGTTGTGCCACGCAGCTCTATACGGGCCAGGCCGATTGGTCTGTCGTCGATGAGGTGGCTGACGCCGTCGAGATTCCCGTTATCGGTTCGGGCGATGTGTTCTGCGCCGAGGATGCCGCAGAGCATCTGCGCAGCTCGGGTGCCAGCGCGGTGTTTATCGCACGCGGCATCTACGGAAACCCCTGGGTTTTTGGTGATGCTCGCGCCCTTGCGCTCGATGGCATACCGGTGCCGGCACGCAGCTCCGTCGAGCGCCTGGACGCCCTGCGTGAGCACCTAACGCTGACGCATGAGCTCCTGCCGCTCATGTCGCGTGCCCGCACGTACGCAAGCTGGTACTTAAAAGGCATGCCTCATGCCGCCGCTTGGCGTGCCCATGTGGTGCGCTGTTCCACTTACGAGGAGTTTATGGCGCTGGTTGATGAGATCGAGCGCGATGTGGTGGCCTGCGAGGCTGCCCTTGCCGCCGGCGAATCGGTGCCTCCACATCCGCTGGAGGCTTAAGGGTGGCCGTTACCGCGCTGTACGTGCACGTGCCGTTTTGCGCCCAAAAGTGCCGGTACTGCGACTTTGACTCGCGCAGTTTTGCTCCGTGCGACCTGAGCGCTGCGCTCGATGTCTATTTTGAGCAGTTGTTCGCGCGCCTCGATGCTTTTGGCAAGGCTGGGGCCCTTGAACAGATCCGCACCGTCTATGTTGGCGGTGGTACGCCGTCGCTGGCGGGGAAGCGCCTGGTGGAGCTGGCGCGGCGTATTCGTGCGTGGTGCGCCCCCGTTGAGTTTACCTGCGAGGCCAATCCCGAGTCGCTGACCGCCGAGCTTGCCGCTGCGCTTGCCAAGGTTGGTGTCACACGCGTCTCTCTGGGCGTGCAAACGCTCGATAACATCGAACTTACCGCTATCGGCCGTATTCACGATGCCGATCGGGCGCTTGCCGCCATCGCGACAGTCAAGAACGCTGGGCTTGACGTGTCGTGCGACCTTATGTGCGGACTTCCCGGGCAGACCGCAGCGAGTTGGAGGCGCACGCTCGATGGCGTGCTGGCGGCGGCTCCGCATCATGTGTCGGTCTACCCGCTCACGCTTGAGGAGGGGACTCCCCTTTATCGCATGGCGTGCCGCGACGAGTCGGTCGAGCCCGACGAGGATTTTCAAGCTTCGTGCATGGATGTGGCGCGTGAGCGTCTGGGTGCGGCCGGCTATCACCCGTATGAGGTGGCAAGCTATGCGCTCGACGGACATGAGTGCGCCCATAACATTGCCTACTGGACCGGCCAGGGCTATTTGGGCCTGGGTCGCTCTGCCGCGGGCATGCTCGATGCCGAGGATTTCGATCGTCTTGCAGGTTTGTTCCCCGGCGTGTCTTCTCGAGGCGATTCGTACCGCGTGCGTCTGGTGCAACGTGACGATGACGCGACGGCGTTCGAGGCCGAATATCTCTCGCAGCGCGAGGCCGCGGCCGAAGACCTGATGCTTGCTTGTCGCATGACGCGCGGTGTCGCGTCCGACCTTTTGGTTCGCGCGGCTCGTGCCGTCCCGGCCGATGAGCTGGCAGCTGCCTGCGATCGCGCGCTCGAATTGGGTCTTGCCACTTGGGTGCCCGAGACGCTCGGAGTCCATGAGGGACCCTTCACTTTGGCAGATGTCATCGCGGGCCATGTTCGAGCTCGTTTAGCGCCGACACACCTGGGCTGGCTCGATGGAAATGTTCTGTTCGAGCTGTTTTGGGATCTAGCTTAGGTCGCTCGGGTAGAATTACCGAAATATATACGCTGCTGTGAGCAGGAGGTTGCCGCGCATGGCGACGATGAACGAAAAAGATTACTACGAGATTCTGGGTGTCTCCAAGGACGCCACCTCACGTGATATTCAAAAGGCCTTTCAGCAAAAGGCCCGCAAGCTCCATCCGGACGTCAACAAAGAGCCGGATGCCGAGGAAAAGTTTAAAGAGGTTTCCGAGGCCTACGCCGTGCTTTCGGACGAGCAGAAGCGTTCGCGCTACGACGCCATGCGTTCGGGCAACCCCTTCGCCGGCGCTCCTACGGCTTCGCCCTATGGCGGCGGCTACGCCGGCAGCGCGGGCTATGGCAATCCCTTTGAGGGCGGTTTTCCCTTTGGTGGCGCCTGGGGCCAGCCGCGTCGCGGGCAGGCTGCCTACAATCCCGAGAACGGCGCCAACGTTGTCGTCGATATCAAACTCGACGCCAAGGAGGCCAAGGGCGGTGCCCGCAAGACCGTCCGCTACACGCGCTTCGATACCTGTAACAACTGCGGCGGTTCGGGCTCCGTTTCGTCTGAGCATGCCCATACCTGCCCGAGCTGCGGTGGCCGCGGCCACATCGACGTCGACCTGTCCTTCCTGTTTGGTGCGGGCACGTTCCAGTCGGTCTGCCCCGAGTGCGGCGGTTCCGGTAAGGTCGTGGCCGACCCCTGCCCTGATTGCGGCGGCAGCGGTCGTACTCGCGTAACCTCCGAGCAGACGATTGAGTTTCCTGCCGGCACGCACGATGGCGACGAGGTCCGCATTGGCGGCATGGGTCATGCTGGCACCAACGGTGCCGCGGGCGGCGATCTGGTCGGCCGCGCCCATGTTGAGGCCGAGCGCTTGGAAGGCAAAGCTCGTACCGGTTTTTACCTGATGGGCATCGTGGCGCCGTTTTTGGTACTCTCGGCCATCTCGGGCGTGTTCTCGGCCTTTGCCGTGATGTGCTTTATTCCGTTTGCCATGGGCCTGTTCATGGTGCTTTCGGACGGCGTGCTTCATCGCAGCCTGCTGTGGTGGAAGCGCGGCGCGATGCAGTTTGCCAACGGTTTTGCCAACGGCTTCATGTTCGCGCTCGTGTCGGTTTGGTTCGCGAGCTGCTCGCAACGGGCCATGCTTTCGCCGTACCAAATGCAATAACATCAAACCCTCTGTTTGCGGTCGGCCCTGCTTGGGTATAGGACGCACTGTGACAATAATGAAAGTCGGAAGGATTCGGTTGTGTCGGAAAATAGGGATTACTACGAGGTGCTTGGCGTCGACAGGGATGCCGACGCGCGGACGATTAAGCGTGCGTTTCTAAAGAAGGCCCGTACCGTACATCCGGATGTTTCGGACGACCCCGAGGCCGAGGCCAAGTTCAAGGAGCTCAACGAGGCCTATTCCGTTCTTTCCGATGAGCAGAAGCGTGCTAACTACGACCGTTACGGCACTGCCGACGGCCCTGGTGGTTCGGGCTACGTCGATATCAACGATATCTTTGGTGGCATGGGCATGGACGACTTGTTCTCGTCGTTCTTTGGCGGCGGTGCCGGCGGTGGCGCCCGCAGCCGTCGTGAGCGTCGTCGCGGACGTGATATGGCCATCTCGCTTTCGGTGACGCTCGAGGAGGCGGCGCTCGGCTGCAAAAAGACGATCAGCTATGACCGCCTTGCTCCTTGCGAGGACTGCAACGGCACCGGTAGGGCAGAGGGCGCACAGGAAAAGCAGTGCGGCCGCTGCCACGGCACGGGCTATGTCACGACGGTTCAGCGATCGTTTTTGGGCCAGGTTCAGTCCTCTTCGCCTTGCCCCGACTGCCATGGCGAGGGCACGGTCATCGACCATCCCTGCGAGACCTGCGACGGTCAGGGCCGCACGCCTTCGCATGAAAAGATCGACATCGATATTCCCGCCGGCGTTTCGACCGGTCGCCAGCTGCGCGTGAGCGGCTTTGGCGAGGCCGGCCTTCGCGGCGAGCCCTCGGGCGACCTGATTGTCAACGTGCGCGTTGCCGACCATGAGCGCTTTAAGCGCAACGGTGACGACCTGTACCTGGTGAGCGATATCTCGATTGCGCAGGCTGCGCTCGGCTGCGAGATCGAGGTCGAGGGCATTATGCCCGACGAGGTCGTTAGGGTGACGGTTCCCGCCGGCGCCCAGTACGGCGACACCGTGAGCGTCAATAATTACGGAATGCCGCGCATTGGCGGTGGCGGTTCGCGTGGCCGCCTGATCGTGCAACTGCGCGTGGTTGTTCCCATCAATCTCTCCAATAAGCAGCGCGAGCTGCTCCGTGCTTTTGCCGATGAGATGGGCGATGACGTCACTTCCGGTAAGAAGTCGGTGACCGACCGTATCAAGAGTGCCCTCGACGATATCCTCGATTAAGGAGCCCGCGTGCTCGCACCCCATATTTCCGTCGTCAACCTCGGCTGCCGTGTCAACCGGGTTGAGTCTGACCGTATCACTGCCGATCTTATGCGCTTGGGCTTTGCTATTGTGGAGCCCCAGGATGCCGATCTGATCGTCATTAACACTTGTGCCGTTACGGGCGAGGCCGAGGCCAAGACCCGTAAGGCCGTCCGTCATGCGCTGGCCCATCCAAACGAGCCCTATGTGGTCGTGACCGGATGCGTGGTCAATTTGCATCCCGAGGAGCTGTCGGAGCTTTCGGATCGCGTGATTGCCGAGCCGTCCAAGATAGATGTCGCCGAACGTGTATGCGAGGTGCTGGGTGTTGAGTCCGATAGCGTTCCCGCCTGCAGCGATGGCGAGGTGGTCGATGCGCTCGGTCGCTCTCGCCTGGGCGTGAAGATTCAGGATGGCTGCAACCATCGCTGCACCTATTGCATTGTGTGGAAGGCGCGCGGCCCCGAGCGCTCCGTGCCCGTCGAGTCCGTGCTCGAGCAAGTTCGCGAGGCCCAGGAGGCCGGCGTGCCCGAGGTGGTGCTGACCGGTGTGAACCTGGGTGCCTACGATGGCAAGAGCGCGACCGACGAGCACGTCGAAATCGATGAGCTGCTCGAGGCCATCATGGAGCGCACGTCTATTCCGCATGTGCGCATTTCCTCGGTCGAGCCCATGGATATCTCCGAGCGCCTGCTTAAGGTTATGGCGCGCTACCCGCAGCGTATCGCCCCGTTTTTGCACCTCCCCGTGCAGTCCGGCTGCACGGCGACCCTGCATCGCATGGGCCGTCCCTATAGCGCCGAAGCCTTTGAGGACACGGTGCGTATGATTCGCGCCAACTTGCCCCAGGCGTCCCTTTCGTGCGATGTCATCGTCGGTTTTCCTGGTGAGACGGACGAGGAGTTCGAGGAGTCGCTGGCGCTGTGCCGCCGTGTGGGTTTCTCGCGTATGCACGTGTTCCGCTACAGCAAGCGTCCCGGTACCCTTGCTGCCGACATGCCCGACCAGGTGCCACCCGAGGTTATGGCCGAGCGCAGCCGCCGTATGCGGGCCGCCGCACAGGAGCTCGCTATTGCCGACGCTCGTCGTCGCGTGGGCACGGTCGAGCGTGCCGTGCTCGAGTATGGTGACAACCTGACGCTCGGCTCGTTCCATCATGCCCGTCTTGACGATACCTGTGGACTTACAGCCCCGTGCCTGCTCGATGTTGCTATCATCGGAGTCGATGATTCCGGCTTGGTCCATGCACACAGGGAGGTTCATGGAAGCCTCGAAGATTAGACTTACCGTTCCCGAGGGAATCGATCCCTCGTGCGTTTTGGGCGCCGGCGACGGCGTCCTTCGCGTGCTCGAGAGCTTGGTTCGCGCTCACGTGGTCGCCCGTGGCGATAGCATCGCCGTGAGCGGCGACCCGGACGAGGTCGAACTCGTGGCGCGCTTTTTCGAGCACGCTTTTCGCGAGGCGGCCGCCGGGCGCACGCTGTCTGCCGACGATGTCTCTCGCTGCCTGGCCGTCTTGCGCGACGGTGAGCACGAGGCTACGTCGCTTCGCGATGACGTGCTGCTTTCGTATCGCGGCCGCGTCATTCGTCCCAAGACGCTCGGGCAAAAGCGCTACGTGGATGCCATTCGCTCGCATACCATCACCTTTGGCTTGGGTCCTGCCGGTACCGGTAAGACCTATCTGGCCATGGCGCTCGCCGTTGCCGCGCTCAAGCGTCACGAGGTAGGCCGTTTGATCTTGACGCGTCCGGTTGTCGAGGCGGGGGAGAATCTGGGCTTTTTGCCCGGTACCCTTGAGGAAAAGATAGATCCCTACATGCGTCCGCTCTACGACGCCCTTTTTGACATGATGGATCGCGAGCGCACCGATGAGCTTATGGAGCGTGGCGTGATCGAGATCGCCCCGCTTGCCTACATGCGCGGCCGCACGCTGAGTGATGCCTTCGTGGTGCTCGACGAGGCGCAAAATACCACGCCCGAGCAGATGAAGATGTTCCTGACGCGCTTGGGTTTTAACTCCAAGTTCGTGATTACCGGCGACCTGAGCCAGCGCGACCTGGTGGGTCGTCGTGGCGGTCTTGCTGACGTTGAGCAGATTTTGGGCCGTGTCGACGATGTCGCATTTTCTCACCTCGAGCGTGCCGACGTGGTGCGCCATGCCCTGGTGGGTCGTATCGTCGAGGCATATGAAGCTTATGATGACGTGCGCGAGCAGCGCCCGCGCGACCGAAAGGAGTCCCGTTGAGTGTATTGATCAGCAACGATGCCGAGCTCGATACGCTGCTCGACGCGCAGGAGGTGGAGCACATCTGCGAGGTTGTGCTTGCCGCCGAGGGCGTTGAACGTGGAGTCGAGATTTCCCTTTCGTATGTCGACGAGGACGAGATGCACGAGCTCAACCACGAGTGGCGCGGTATCGACCGCACCACCGATGTGCTCTCGTTTGAGTGCGATTCGGCCTTTGACGATGACATTCCCGCCGATGAGACGCTCGAGCTCGGCGATATTATCTTGGCCCCGCAGGTTATTGCCCGTCAGGCCCCCGGTTTTGGCAATAGCCCCGCTGACGAGTGCCGTCTGATGCTCGTACACGGAATGCTGCACCTGCTGGGCTATGACCACATCGAGGACGACGAGGCCGAGGTCATGGAGGCCCGCGAGGACGCCATCCTGCGCGATCTGGCGCTCGAGCGCGGCGAGGACCCTAAGCTAGTCCACGTCGGCCCCGTCACCAACCACGCCCACGACTAGGAGCCGTCTATGATTCCCGGATCGAACAAGGACCATCCGTCCTTCTTAAAGTCGTTTTCCTACGCCATGGAGGGCTTCGTCACCGCCGTCAAGACCGAGCGCAACATTAAGGTCATGCTCGTGGCGGGCGTGTGCACCGTCATTGCCGGCTGCGTCGTGGGGCTCGACATTGCCGAGTGCGCCACGATTATCATCTGTTGCGGCCTGGTGATTCACGGCGAGCTGTGCAACACCGCTATGGAGGCCATCGTCGACCTGGCGACCCAGGAGCTCCATCCGCTGGCCAAGCGTGCGAAGGACATCGCCGCCGCTTCCGTATACATACTTTCCATCACCGCCGCGATTGTGGGCGTGCTGGTATTTGCCCACGCGCTCGGCTTTATTTAGAAAGGGATTCCCATGTCCGACAATATGCAGCCTATCGATGAGATTTTGGATGACGAGGCTGAGGAGTTCGACCCGTTTGAGGGCATGAGCGATGAGGAGCTCGACGCCCTGTGCGACGAGGACGACAACCTCGCGGGCTTTGGCGACGTGGAGCCCGGTTTTCGCAGCGGCTTCGTGGCCCTGGTCGGACGCCCCAACGCCGGCAAGTCCACGCTGCTCAACGCCTGCTATGGCAAAAAGGTCGCCATCACCTCGCCGGTGGCACAGACGACCCGCCGTCGCATGCGCGCCGTCGTCAACCGCCCCGGTTACCAGCTGGTCTTTGTCGATACCCCGGGTATCCACAAGCCCAAGGACGGCCTGGGGTCCGAGCTCAACAAGAGCGCGTTGTTCGAACTGAACGATGTCGATGTCGTCGCGTTTTTGATTGATGCCACCAAGCCGATCGGCAGGGGAGACGCCTGGGTTGCCGAGCGCGTCAAAAACGCCCGTTCCAAGAAGGTCCTGGTGCTCACCAAGGCCGATGAGGCCGACCCCGCACAGGTCATGGAGCAGCTTAAGACAGCCCACGAGCTCATGGAATATGACGATGAGATCGTGACGTCGTCGGTCAAGAACTTCAACGTCGATGCCTTCATTGAGACCGTTGCGCACTTTTTGCCCGAGGGTCCGCGTTGGTTCCCCGAGGACATGGGTACCGACGCTTCCGACGAGACGCTCGTTGCCGAGTTTGTGCGCGAGAAGGTCTTGCGCCGCACCCGTGATGAGATCCCGCACTCCGTGGGCGTCATCTGTGACGCCCTCGAGCAGACTAAGAAGGTCCTGCGCGTGCACGCCACGATTTACGTCGAGCGCGAGGGGCAGAAGGGCATCATCATCGGCAAGGGCGGCGAAATGATTAAGCATATCGGCATCGATGCCCGTCGTGACCTTGAGCGTATCTTTGGCACGCAGGTCTTTTTGGAGCTGGACGTGAAGGTCAAGGCCGGCTGGCGCGACGACGAGGCCCAGATTCGCCGCTTTGGCTACAACGCCGAGGACTAAGGGCGCGCGGCGCGCATGGCAGGCTCCCGGACATATCGCACGAAAGTGCTCGTCCTCGACAAGACGAAGCTCAAAGAGACGGACCTGATCCTTACGATGCTTGACGAGCGGGGTCGGCAGGTTCGTGCCGTGGCGAAGGGCGCCCGCAAACCCGGTGGGCGCCTGGCCGCGCGCTGCGAGCTGTTCTGTACCGTCGATATGCTGCTCGCGCATGGACGGTCGCTCGACGTGGTTTCCCAAGCCGAGCTTATGGAGGCGCCGCTCGGCGCTGCGCCCGATTACGAGACGACCTGCGCCGCAAGCGCGATCGCCGAAGTCGCACGCGTGTGCTCGTTCGAGGACGCCGAGGATCCGTTTACCTTTGCTATAACGCAGCGAGCGCTTGCCCTGGTGGGCAGCGGGCTCGACACGGCGCATATGGATCTACTTGTGGCGGCATATGTGTTTAAGCTGCTATCGCACGTTGGCTATCGACCCGATTTCTCGGCCTGCGTGCTGTGCGGAGACCCCATGCTGTCGTATTTTTCGCCCCAGGCCGGCGGGCTCATGTGCGGCTCGTGCGCGTCGAGCGTTCCGGGTGCAGAGTTGGTATCGACCGGTGAGGTCGCATGGCTGCGCGCCCTCATGTCCATGACCTTCGATGCGCTTTTGGCTGAGAGGATCGATCCCCATACTGCCGCTTTTTTGTTGGGGCTTTCGCATGTCTGGGCGGCAACACATGCCGATCAGCGCCTCCGTGCGATGGAATTCATGTTGGGTCGGTGATGATGCGCGGGCGCGGGCTGCTTGTGGTAACATACCGACCTGTTGGTACCTCGACCTTGGTTGCTCGCTCCACCGGCGGCTTCCCAGTCCGAGGCGAATCGAGTCGCCCGCGGGCGACGTAAAACGAAAGGTGAAACAATGACTGTTTCCAAAGAGCGCAAGGCGGAGCTGACTGCCCAGTTCGGTAACACCCCGGTCGACACCGGTAACCCCAAGGTTCAGGTCGCCATCCTGTCCGAGCGCATCAAGGAGCTGACCGAGCACATGAAGTCCCACCAGAAGGACTTCCACACCCGTCGCGGTCTGCTCATGCTCGTCGGCCGCCGTCGTCGTCTTCTCTCCTACATCAAGAAGAACGACATCGTCGAGTACCGTGAGCTCATCAAGGCTCTGGGCATCCGCGACAACATCCAGTAGGATTTGTACATGCTAAGAGCGTCCTGCGCAGCGGGGCGCTCTTTTTGTGTAAGGGCGTGAACAATCACGCTCTGAAGCGTGGCGGGGGCAGGGGGCCCGCGTCACATGAGAAGCCCGCAGGCAAGGGGCCTGTGGGGTAAAGGAGAACAATGACACTCGTATCAAAGACCTTTGAGCTGTACGGCAAGACCTACACCTTTGAGTCGGGCGAGCTTGCCAAGCAGGCTACCGGCGCGTGCCTGGTCAAGCAGGGCGACACCACGATGCTCGACACCGTGGTCGTCTCCAAGGAGCGCAAGAACTACGACTTCTTCCCGCTGACTGTCGACTTCAACGAGAAGATGTACGCCGCCGGCCGCATCCCGGGTGGTTACCTCAAGCGTGAGGGCCGTCCCAGCGAGAAGGCCACGCTTACCGCGCGCATGATCGACCGTCCGATTCGCCCGAGCTTCCCGGACGGCTTCCGCAACGAGGTGCACATCGTCGCCACCTCGCTCGTCGCCGACCAGGTCAACCCCTTCGACGTCATCAACGTCATGGGTGCCTCTCTGGCCATGACGCTTGGTGGCGTGCCCTTCGAGGGCCCGCTTGCCTGCGTGCGCATCGGCCGCAACGTGGAGACCGGCGAGTTTATCGTCAACCCCACCTATGAGGAGCGCGAGAACTCCGACCTGGACCTGGAGCTGGGCGGCTCTGCCGACTTCATCTCGATGGTCGAGGCCGGCGCCGAGGAGATCTCCGAGGACGACATGCTCGCCGCCATGAAGTTTGGCCAGGAGGCCCTTGCTGCCTTCTGCCAGGCTCAGGACGAGTTCGTCGCCGAGTGGGAGCAGGTCAACGGCCCCATCGTCAAGAAGGAGTACCCGCTCGACCAGCCCGTCGAGGAGGTCCAGGAGCGCATCTTCGCCCACTACGACGAGATGGCAGCCGCCCTTCGCGACGCCGACAAGCTCTCCCGTATCGGCAAGGTCGAGGCTCTGAAGGAGTCCATCCGTGCCGAGTTCACCGAGGAGGAGCAGGCCGCTTGGGAGCGCGAGATCCCCGTGGCGCTCAAGAAGCTCGAGAAGAAGGCCATGCGCACCATGGTCGTTGAGACCGGCGAGCGCGTCGACGGCCGTGCCGCCGATGAGATTCGCCCCATCATGGTGAAAGACAACTACCTGCCGCTCGTTCACGGCTCCGGCCTGTTCCAGCGTGGCCAGACCCAGGTGCTCTCTGTCCTGTCGCTCGGCATGCTCAACGAGGGCCAGCGTTTGGATACCATTGAGCCCACCGAGGGCAAGCGCTACATGCACCACTACAACTTCCCGCCGTTCTGCACCGGCGAGACCGGCCGCATGGGCAGCCCCAAGCGCCGCGAGATCGGCCATGGCAACCTGGCCGAGCGCGCCCTGCTTCCGGTGCTCCCCGACGAGAACGAGTTCCCCTACGCCATCCGCGTGGTCTCCGAGGTCATGGAGTCCAACGGCTCCTCTTCGATGGCTTCGACCTGCGGTTCTACGCTCGCCCTTATGGACGGCGGCGTGCCCATTAAGCGCCCGGTCTCCGGTATCGCCATGGGCCTGATCCAGGAGGAGGGTAAGACCGTGGTCCTGTCCGACATCCAGGGTCTCGAGGACTTCCTGGGCGACATGGACTTTAAGGTCACCGGCACCACCGAGGGCATCACCGCCCTGCAGATGGACAACAAGGCCACCGGACTTACCTTCGACATCCTGGCTCGCGCTCTGCAGCAGGCCAAGGAGGGTCGCGCCTTCATCCTGCAGAAGATGCTCGATGTGATCCCCGAGCCGCGCCACACCACGCGCAGCACCGCTCCGCGCATCGTCTCCATCCAGGTTCCGACCGACAAGATCCGCGACGTCATCGGTTCCGGCGGTAAGGTCATCCGTGGTATTCAGGATGAGACCGGCGCTTCGGTCGACATCCAGGAGGACGGCACCGTCTTTGTCGGCGGCACCGGCGAGTCCGTGGACCAGGCCGTCGAGCGCATCAAGCTCATCATCAAGGTTCCCGAGCCGGGCGAGGAGTACACCGGTCGCGTGGTCTCCATCCAGCCCTTCGGCGCCTTCGTCAACCTGCTGCCCGGTAAGGACGGCCTGCTGCACATCTCCCGCGTCGCCAAGGGCCGCGTGGAGAAGGTCGAGGACGTCCTCAATGTGGGCGACGAGGTCAAGGTCGTCGTCATCGAGGTCGACGACCGCGGCAAGATTTCGCTCGATCGTCTGGATAAGCCCGAGGCCCCGGCTCGTGCCGAGGGTGCCTCCGAAGGCGACGGCGAGCACTTCCAGCGCCGTGAGCGTCCGCGTCGCGAGCGCTCCGAGCGCAGTGATCGCCCGCGCCGTCCCGGCGACAACGGAGGCCGCAAGCCCCGCCGTCACCACGACGCCGAGTAACAGCTAAACATAAGCAGCTCAACAAGGGCGACTCCTAAGGGGGTCGCCCTTTTGCTTGCGCCCGGGAGGGCCGCATATGAAGTTTCCTGCTCTACAGTCCTGCGCAAG
>DBEZHA010000048.1:0-9637 GCA_048189585.1 Collinsella sp.
GATTTCGTCGAAGATGATGAGTGTGTCTGTCGGCGTTATGGTCTGGCCGCGCAGGAGCTCTATCTGGGAGATGATGCGTTTGGGGTCAAGGCTTCCGTCGAACAGCGAGCGTGCGCCCGGTTCGAGCATAAAGTCAAAACGAATGACGTTTCGATACTGCTGGCTTGCGAATTCGTTAAGAAGCCAAGTCTTTCCTGTCTGGCGGGCTCCCTTAAGCAAGAGAGGTTTGCGATTCGTCCTTGATTTCCAAGCGATAAGTTCGCTCATAAGCTGTCGCTGCATATTGCCTCCCAACCCTCTCGGTTAGTATAAGGCCATTTGGGTATTTCCATCGGAAAATGTGCGAGACAACCACGTTTTTCCATCGGAAAATGTGGTAGGAAACTCATTGGGTGGGCGGAAAAAGTAGTCAAAAAAGCCCCGTCCCAAATGAGCTGCTCTGCAGTTGACGGCGTCCAAAAGAAACGAGCCCGCATCCCTGGGGAACACGGGCTCGCAAGCAATCATATGGTAGGGGCGGTGGGACTCGAACCCACAATCCTTGCGGCGAGAGATTTTAAGTCTCCTGCGTATGCCAATTCCGCCACGCCCCCGTGAGACTAGAAGTCTAGCACAAGCCGTCCGTTACGCGTTGACGGCCATCGAGTGTTGCCCCGACTTCTCCAGGAACTCCTGGAACTTGGCTTCGTCGCCCTTGTTCTTGTACTGCAGAGCCAACAGATACTCCAAGCGGCAGCTCTTGACCTTGTCGTCACCGGCCTCCTTGAGCATGCGCTCCAGCTCGGGAATGTCGTTGTGGCGCTTGAGGATCATCGTGTCGTACATCAGCTGACACTCGTGTGCAACCGCCTCGGCTTGACCGCCCTCAAAACCCTTGATCTCGTGCAACAGTTCCTTGGACTTTTTGCGGTCCTCCTGGCCAACGTAGTAGTTAAAGGCCTTAATCACCAAGTCGACGCGCTGCATCTTGGGGAGATTGAGTCCCAGCAGCAGGTCGAACATCTCGCTGGCGCGCTCGTGGTCCTCGCGCAGCAGATAGGAGTTCAGACGCAGGTAGTCGCGGTTGTAGCGCGGGTACAGCATGCTGGTGAGTTTGCCGTCGAGCAAACGATCGAACTCGTCCCACTGCTTGGCGGCCATCAACTGCTGCAGACGCTTGAACGTGGTGCGTTTTTTGACGCTAAAGAACACCGACACGGCGATGCAGATGATAACGACGGCGGTCCAGAGGGTGCGGGAATCGGGCATTTCAGGGTCCTTAGTCGCTCGCAAAGCGAGCGGTATGACAACACGTACTAGATGTATTATACGCAGCGAGCAAGCAAACTGGCATAAAAGCTCATCGAGGCCGAGTGCCATCGCTCGCTGCGGTACACTTACCTAAAGTAAACCATGAAGGGAGACATTACCTATGAAGAAGATCGTTTTGGCTTGCGGTGCTGGCGCTGCTACTTCCACGCTCGTTGCCCAGAAGGTCGCCACCCTGCTCGACGCCAACGGTTACGCCGACAAGTATGAGATCGTGCAGTGCGCCATCTCCGAGGCCAAGGATTACTGCGACGAGGGCGCTGATCTGCTGATCGCCACCACCGTTGCCCCCGAGGGCCTCACCTGCCCGTACGTGAGCGGCGTGCCCTTCATGACCGGCATGAACCGCGTCGCTGCCGAGAAGGCCGTCCTCGACGTCATGGCTCAGTAGGCGCTGCCTGCATGAATGAGCAGAACGCCAATCCGGTCGAGCTCTTTGGCATGCGCGTTGCCCATGTGGGCATTAACGCTGCCGACCCGGCAGACGCCTTGGAGATCGCGGAGCTGTTCTCGACGATGATGGGTCTGCCCGTCATCGAGACCCCCGTTTCGTACTTTAACGATTCGCTGGTCGAGGTCATGAAGCAGAACGGTCGAGGCGCCAAGGGCCACATTGGCTTTGCCGTCAACGACATCGATGCGGCCGAGAAGTGGTTTGCCGAGCGCGGGCTCGAGGTTAACGAGGAGTCGCGCGTGCTGCTGCCCGACGGCGGCACCAAGCTCGTGTACTTTAAGCGCGAGTTCGCCGGCTTCGCCGTGCACCTGTGCCGCGAGTAACGCACAAGCTGTCATAGCTAGCAAAAAGGGATAGGGCTGCGTGGCCCTATCCCTTTATTTATGCCGAGGGGCTTCCTATCGTGGCAGGCGAATCGTAAAGCGGCTGCCGACCCCTTCGACCGAGGTCACACCGATGACGCCGCCGTGGCTGTCGACGATCCACTTGGCGATCGCAAGCCCCAGACCCGAACCCTGTGCGCCGGCATCGCGCGCGTTGTCGGCACGGTAGAACCGCTCGAACGCGTGAGCTGCGGATTCCTGGTTCATGCCGATGCCCTCGTCCTCAACACTTATGTCGATCGTGCCCGCGCCCGCATCCGGCGTTATGCCAAATGTGACGGTCGTTCCCGCATCCGAGTACTTGGCGGCGTTTTGCACGATCACGCGCAGAGCCTGCTTCACGAGCGCCACGTCAACGGGCGCGTCGCAGCGCGGGTCGCTGACAAGCACAGCGTCAAAGGCCAGTCGATACGTGTGCTCGGTATCGATCATCTGCGATTCCTCGCATACCTCGCCGACCAGTGCGGCCAGGTTGGTATTCGCGCGCCGTAGGACCGTGCGCCCGGCATCGCCGCGCGCCAAAAACAGCAGCTGCTCCACGAGCTCTTGCATGTGCTCGCTTTCGGCCTTAAGGGACGCGATGGATTCTGCCAGCACGTCCGGGTCGTTTTTGCCCCAGCGGTCGAGCATGTTTACGTAGCCCTGAATCACCGCGATGGGCGTGCGTAGCTCGTGGCTTGCATCGTTGACAAAGCGCATCTGCTGCAGCTTTGCCTCTTGCATCTGGCGCAGCAGGCGGTTGAGCGCGACCTCGATGCTTGCCAGGTCGGCGTCGCCGGTGGTGACGCTCGGCGAGTCGACGCTTGCGCGCTCGATGGCCTGCTCCAGTGTCTCCATTTTGCCGCCGGCGAGTTGCATGCGGCCGAGTTCGTCCACGCGCAGTGCCAAGTCGTTGAGCGGTGCCATGGTACGGCGCACACGGCGGGCACCGCCGAGCATGTTGAGCACGCTGATGACCTGCCAACCCACAACGACAAGGTAGAGAGGCCATAGCGCGACGAGGTCCTGCGCGAGGGGGAAAGTCTTGGTGGTGCGCGCAAGCTCGACGGTATAGGTGAGCGTTGTCAGGTCCCAGCCGCGCGCGGGCGTCAGCGACATGCCGTGAACGGTGGCGCCGGGAATCCAGCCTGCGGTAAACGCGCCATCGGGCAGCGTCTGGTTGTATCCATAGACGAGGATCGCCGCCGCAATCACCATCAGCAGCAGATCGAGCCAGACGTAGCTTATCAGGCGGCGCCACATATAGCTCCAGTTGATGGCACGGGCGATGGAGGTGACGCGTTTGGCCTCGGCGTTACGCACGGCAGACATAGCCCACCCCGCGCACGGTCTGGATGATGCGGGCGCTGCCGGCGTCTTCGATCTTGGCGCGCAGGTGCGCGATGTGCACGTCGACGTTGTTGGTGTCGCCTACGTATTCGTAGCCCAGCGCCTCGTGCGCGATGCGCTCGCGCGTGAGCACGCTGCCGGCGTGCGCCATAAGCAGGGCGAGGACATCGAACTCGCGGGCCGTGAGCGCGATGGGTGAGCCGCCGACCGTGACTTCGCGGCGATCGGGATCGAGCACGACCGAACCCGCGGCGAGCGTGGCGGGGGAGAGCGAGGCGGAAACCTGGGTCGAGTCACTGACCGGGGGCATCGCAGTGGCGCCGACACCCGTGCCGCCTGCCGCGCCCGTCCCGATGCCGCCAGCGCCCGAAGCCGCCCGCACGGCCTCCGAGCGCTTCAACGCCACGCGGATCCGTGCGAACAGCTCCTCAATCGCAAACGGCTTGGTCAGGTAATCGTCGGCGCCGGCATCGAGCCCGGCCACCTTGTCCATCACGGCATCGCGCGCGGTGACCATTATCACCGGCACATCCTTGTGCTTGCGGACGCGCCGCAGGACCTCCATGCCGTTGAGCTGCGGCAACAGCACATCGAGCAGAATAAGATCGTAGTTGCGCTCCAGCGCCAGGTCCACGGCGGTGCGGCCATCGGCGGCGTGTTCCACCTGGTAGCCCTCGTGCTCCAGCTCGAGCGTCACAAAGCGGGCGATTTTCTCCTCGTCCTCTACGATCAGGATCCGTGCCATGCGTGCCCCCGTCTGCGATTACTTGTCGTCGTTCAGTTTTTGCTTGATGTCGTCCGCGGCATCGGCGGCGTGATTCATAAGGTTGTTGATACTGCCGGGCACGTCGCCGTCGCTGTCGATGCGGTAGCGCATGCCAAAGAACAGGCCAATCAGCATCAGCCAAATCGTAGCGCCCCAGGCAAACAGCGCGACGATGGGGATCAGGATGGGGATGTTGAGGATGATTGCATCGCGGCGCGTGGCGATAAACTTGGTGTCCAGGCTTAGGCGGAAGAGCTTTTTGAGATACTCCCACACGCTGTCCATCTTCTTGGAGAAGTCGGTCTTTTCGCTCGACTTCTCGTAGGCGGCCTGCGCGGCGACCATCTCGGCCGAGGGCTCATCGACCGGCTCAGACTCGGTGGCGGCGTGCGCTGACGTGGTCTGGGTCTTACCCTGCGACTCGAGCCAAATGATGGCATCCAGAACGTTGCCGTCGGCGGCGTCGAGCGCAGCTTTGGCATCGGTGTAGCTCACGTTGCACTTGGTGCGGATGGTTTCAACTTTTTCGAGGTCGTCCATGACCTGTCCTTTCGTTCGATGGGCGCGACGCCGGGCGATCTGCCCGGGCGCGAGCGTTGCGTTCGGCGGCCTGCGTTGCGCGGCGCCGCCTTGCCCTTGGTCGAACTCTATAGTGCAGGTTATAGATTAAGCGATTCTTGAGCCAAGATTAATGTTGGATGAGTTTTTGGGTAGCGGTGGGAAAAGTATTAGACCTCGATAGCGGGGGATGTGGTGTCGGTGCAAAACGGCGTCAAAGGTTGGTCGAGCAGGCGGTTTCTCCATTGATGTCCGCACAGCATGTGACACTTACCCTGCCGCCCCGCTCTGCCGCGGCGGCATGCGTCTGAACAACGACCCTCTAAGGAGTTCGATACCGATGAGTGACAACGCAAAGCATCTCGCAAAGAAGTGCGTTAAGGACGCGGGGCCGTGCCTCGCGCTGTGCGTAGCCGGCGCAGCGGTCGCGCTGCTGGCTGTTCTGGGGCCGTTCGACGTGCTCCGAAGTGCCAGCTTTCTGCATGCTTGCATGGCTCTTGCCGGCGCCATGATGACCGGCGGCGTGCTCGATTTGATCTTTTGGGTGTTTGACCCGTTTGGATGGAAGAGCGAGGGTAGGTCCCAAAGGATGGAAGGGCTGGAACGGTTGACTTAGTGATCGTGCAGAATGTGGGCTAGCGACTTACAGGGAAGTGGTGATCCGATGACGGTCTATGTGACGGGCGATATTCACGGCGGCGTCGACATGCAAAAGCTTCGCGACTGGGATCTTGGGGATGGTTTGACAAGTGACGACTATCTCATCATCGCGGGCGACTTTGGCTTTCCGTGGGATTTCTCTGCCGAGGAATGTGCCGACATCGCCTGGCTGGAGTCGCGCCCCTATACCGTGCTGTTTGTCGACGGCAACCACGAGCGTTTCGATCACTGGTCGGAGCGCCCCATGGAGCTGTGGCACGGCGGCCTGACGCAGCGCCTGTCGGACACCTCGCCCATCCGACGCCTGACGCGCGGTGAGGTTTTTGAGCTCGACGGCCCAACGATCTCTACCATGGGCGGCGCCACGAGCGTGGATAAGGAATACCGCATTCCGTATTCCAGCTGGTGGCCGCAGGAGCTGCCGGACGAGCGCAACTTTGAGGAGGCGCGGGCAAAGCTCGACAGCGTGGGTTGGAAGGTCGACTATGCGATCACCCATACCTGCTCCACGCGCATGCTTTCGCCCACGCTTTACCCGGCACCTGGCTGGAATTATCCCGATGTCGATCGACTCACCACGTTTTTCGACGAGCTGGAGGACCACCTGGACTACAAGCGCTGGTACTACGGGCATTTTCATCGTGACGCCAACCCGGCCGAGCGTCACACCGTGCTCTACGACTGCATCGTTCGCTTGGGCGACGAACTCCAGCCCTGGGATGTTGCGTAGAGGCGGGGTGGCTGGCTACTCGACCGTTACAGTGATGTTCTCCCGATGCGCGCGGATGACGTCCCAGCTAAAGTGCTCGACCAGCTGCTCGGCGGTACGCGGCGTGGTGTCCGGCGCGATGCCTGTTTGCCCGGCGAGCCATCCCAACAGTGCCTCGGGTGTGCCAAAGCGGGTGCGGAGCTCGCCCAGGTCCAGATCGCGATCGCGCTTGGAAAGGCGGCGGCCGTCCGGTGACATGAGCAGCGGAATGTGCGCGTAGTGCGGCGTGGGCAGTCCCAGCAGATGTTGCAGATAGATCTGGCGCGGCGTGGAACCAAGCAGGTCGCATCCGCGTACGATCTCGGTGACGCCCATGGCAGCGTCGTCGACCGCCACGGCCAGCTGATAGGCAAACACGCCGTCGCTGCGGCGCACCAAAAAGTCACCGCACTCGGTGGCGAGTGCTTCGCATTGGGCTCCGTACGTGCGGTCCACGAATTCGATCACGTCGCTGGCGAGGTCGTCGACGGTGGACACGCGCAGGCGCGTGGCCGGAGCACGCAGGGCACTGCGGCGGGTGATTTCATCAGCAGAAAGACCTCTGCAGGCGCCGCGGTAGATGGGCGTGCCGTCGCTGGCGTGCGGCGCGCTCGCGGCGTGGAGTTCGGCACGCGTGCAAAAACAGGGATAGGTGAGGCCGGCGTCTTGCAGCTGGCGCAGGGCGTCCTCGTACAGATCCAGGCGATCGTGCTGGTAGTAGGGGCCTTCGTCCCACTCGAGCCCCAGCCAGGTCAGATCGTCAATCAGTTGAGCGGCAAGTTCCGGGCGCTTGCAGCGATCGTCCAGGTCCTCGATACGCAACACGATGCTGCCGCCCTGGCTGCGGGCCGAAAGCCATGCGCACAGGCAGCTGAACACGTTGCCCAAGTGCATGCGGCCCGAGGGCGACGGGGCAAAGCGGCCCACGACGGGGGTGGGCACTGCCGTTGCTGGTGCGTCCGCGGCGGGCGTTGCTATGTTGCGTGTTTTGATATCCATGCGGATGAGTATAGCGCGGGGCTTGGCAGGGAAGGCGTTGCCGCGCTCACAAGTTGGCGGCGGTACGCATTGCGCACGGTGGGTTTGCGGCTCAAGGTCTCGATCGCTGCGTACCGACTTAGCCTCACAAACGACAGAAACCCCGGCAGCTCTTCGCAACTGCCGGGGTTTCCGCGGAAAAGGGGGACATGATCCTCGAGCGAACGGCAAAGGGGCAAACCGTTTTCGCTCAACTGCTTTATGCCCCTCGGCTGGCGGCTCAATCAGCGCGTGCCGCGCCCACACAAAGCCGCTACACCTGTGACGGAGCTGTGAAGTGGTATCTATTGCCGGGGCGGGCTATGCCAAGGAGTGTCCTAGATTGCCGGCAGATAAGGAACGTCCCTAGGTGCCGGTCGCGGGCGTGACTTTCGTCCCGTTTGATACTCCGCTGGCCTAGATGTTCGTCATGTGCGCCCGTAAACGTGGGACAATGGCGTTACTGGTATCACAGACAAAGGATGTGCCCATGAACGACTCCGTTGCCAAAACCTGTCGGCAGCGCCGCCTGTTTGCGCGATTCGCTTCCGTCTGCGTGCTCGTCGCGCTTGCGCTGCTGCTGTTGCCCGCCGTTGCACGTGCCGACGGGTATTCTATGACCCAAACCTACATCGGCGCCACGGTCGAGGCCGATGGATCGCTGACCGTTGTCGAGGGACGCCAGTTTGATTTCGACGACGACATCAACGGCGTGTTTTGGGAGATCAATACGGGCACCAACCAGCAGGGCGGCACGGCGGGCGTTGACGTGCTGAGTGTCGAGGAAGAGGACACCGCGTTTAACAAAGTCGATAGCGCGAACAAGGGCGATTCTGGCGTCTACACGGTCGAGCAGACCGGTGACGGCGTAAGGATTAAGGTGTTCAGCCCCCACGAGAGCGGCGACAGCGCGATCTATTACGTGAGCTACACCATGACCGGTGCGGTCATGAACTGGGCCGATACCGCCGAGCTCTACTGGAAGTTTGTGGGCGACGGCTGGTCCGCGGACTCCGATGACGTTGAGATGGAAGTGTACTTCGCGAATGCCGCTGCCGGGACGGCGGCCGTCAAGGGCGATAACTTCCGCGCATGGGGCCACGGCCCGCTGACGGGCGATGTATCGCTCGATGCGGACGAACCCATGGTCACCTATACCATTCCCTGCGTGCATCAGGGCGAATTCGCCGAGGCACGCATCGCCTTCCCTAGCGACTGGGTGCCGCAGCTTGCCGCTTCGGGCGAAGAGCGCATGTCAACGATCCTGAGCGAAGAGAAGGAATGGGCCGACGAAGCTAACGCCCGCCGCGCTCACGCTCGCATGATTGCCAATGCACTTGCCGTGCTAAGTGTTGTTGCGGCGGTGGTCTTTACCGGCACAATCGTTATGCTCAAGCTGCGCAAGCGCAAGCCCAAGCCGCTTTTCCAGGACGAATATTTCCGCGATGTGCCTTCGGCCGACCATCCCGCCGTGCTTTCGGCCCTCATGAGCTGGAACGAGGTGCCCGACCAGGCATATATCGCCACGCTCATGAAGCTCACTGACGACCGTGTGATCAAGCTGGAGCAGGCGACCGTGACCAAGGCCAAGAAGGGTCTGTTGGGGCGTGAAAAAGAAGAGCAGACGTATCGCGTGACGGTGAGTGATGCGGGCTGGAAGTCGGCCAAGGGCATTGACCACATGGTGCTCAAGGTCTTCTTTGCCGGTGCTAAGCCTGACGAGAACGGTGACCGTTCGCGCACGTTCGACGAGCTGCAGCACTACGTCAAGCAGCACGCTACACCCGTGGGTGATAAGCTCGAGGACTATCAGAACACCGTTAAGGGCAAGCTGGCCGATAGCGAGTACGTTGCCTCGGACGGCATTGTCGCAATGGTGTTTGGCCTGGTCCTGGGCATTCTAATTGCCTTTATTCCTATTGGATCCATTTTCTTTACCGACGGCGCGCAGGCGAACATTATCGCCGCGGTTATCTCGGTGCCGATTGTGCTGGTGGGTATCGGCGTGGGCCTTACGTTCCGCCGCTTTACGCCGGAGGGCGCCGAGGTGGCGGCTCGCTGCAAGGCACTTAAGCATTGGCTCGAGGACTTCACTCGTCTAAAGGAAGCCGTCCCCGGCAATCTGGTGCTGTGGAACAAGCTGCTGGTGATGGGCGTGGCGCTGGGTGTTTCCAAGGAAGTGCTGCGTCAGCTTGCCGAGGCCGTGCCGCCCGAGGTGCGCGAGGCCGACGGCTTCTATGACAATTATCCCTGCTACTGGTGGTACTACCATCATTACGGTATCGAGTCTCCGCTCGATTCGTTCGATGACGTGTATCACGAGAGCATCCGTGAGCTGGCGTCGAGCTCCGACAGCTCGGGCGGCGGCGGAGGCGGCGGCTTCTCTGGCGGCGGAGGCGGCGGCGTCGGCGGAG